>NZ_CP085530.1:557500-1208750 GCF_020616155.1 Vogesella sp. XCS3
ACCCTTTGGGGGATTAGCTCAGTTGGGAGAGCACCTGCTTTGCAAGCAGGGGGTCGTCGGTTCGATCCCGTCATCCTCCACCATCCAATGCAAACAAAAAGGCATTCAGCGAGCTGAGTGAATTTCTGTTTGCGTTGTAAAACGCCCGATCTTTAACAAACTGAAGAAGCCAATTTACAAGCGGCGAGACAAAACGATAAGTTAATTCTTATGGTGATGAATCGTCGACTTGGGTAGAAAGATTGTATCGACTGTCGTATACGCCTTAGTGTGCGACAAGTCACCAGCGCGAAGCTCATCAGATTAAGGTAACTGAAATGATAGGGTCAAGCGACTAAGTGCATCTGGTGGATGCCTTGGCGATCACAGGCGATGAAGGACGTGCAAGCCTGCGAAAAGCAGTGGGGAGCTGGCAATGGAGCTTTGATCCACTGATATCCGAATGGGGAAACCCCTCCGCAAGGAGATCCTGCGCTGAATATATAGGCGTATGGAGGCGAACCGGGAGAACTGAAACATCTAAGTACCCCGAGGAAAAGAAATCAACCGAGATTCCGTAAGTAGTGGCGAGCGAACGCGGAAGAGCCTGTATGTGTTATGGATTGAGTTAGTGGAACGCTCTGGAAAGTGCGGCCATAGTGGGTGATAGCCCCGTACACGAAAACCCATTCCAAGAACTAAGCATACGACAAGTAGGGCGGGACACGCGAAATCCTGTCTGAATATGGGGGGACCATCCTCCAAGGCTAAATACTCGTGATCGACCGATAGTGAACCAGTACCGTGAGGGAAAGGCGAAAAGAACCCCGGGAGGGGAGTGAAATAGAACCTGAAACCGGATGCATACAAACAGTGGGAGCCTGGAAACGGGTGACTGCGTACCTTTTGTATAATGGGTCAGCGACTTACATTCAGTGGCAAGCTTAACCGCATAGGGGAGGCGTAGGGAAACCGAGTCCGAATAGGGCGATTCAGTCGCTGGGTGTAGACCCGAAACCGAGTGATCTATCCATGGCCAGGATGAAGGTGCGGTAACACGCACTGGAGGTCCGAACCCACTAGTGTTGCAAAACTAGGGGATGAGCTGTGGATAGGGGTGAAAGGCTAAACAAACTCGGAGATAGCTGGTTCTCCCCGAAAACTATTTAGGTAGTGCCTCATGTATCACTTCCGGGGGTAAAGCACTGTTATGGCTAGGGGGTCATTGCGATTTACCAAACCATGGCAAACTCTGAATACCGGAAAGTGCAAGCATGGGAGACAGACGGTGGGTGCTAACGTCCATCGTCAAGAGGGAAACAACCCAGACCGCCAGCTAAGGTCCCAAATGATCAGTTAAGTGGTAAACGAGGTGGGAAGGCCTAGACAGCCAGGATGTTGGCTTAGAAGCAGCCATCATTTAAAGAAAGCGTAATAGCTCACTGGTCGAGTCGTCCTGCGCGGAAGATGTAACGGGGCTCAAACTGATAACCGAAGCTGCGGATGGGCACATTAATGTGTCCGTGGTAGGGGAGCGTTCTGTAGGTCTGTGAAGGTGGTGGTGTAAACCCTGCTGGAGATATCAGAAGTGCGAATGCTGACATGAGTAGCGATAAAGCGGGTGAAAAGCCCGCTCGCCGAAAGCCCAAGGTTTCCTACGCAACGTTCATCGGCGTAGGGTGAGTCGGCCCCTAAGGCGAGGCTGAAAAGCGTAGTCGATGGGAAACGGGTTAATATTCCCGTACTTTTATGCAGTGCGATGTGGGGACGGAGAAGGTTAGGTTAGCGGCCTGTTGGAATAGGTCGTTTAAGCCGGTAGGCTGGTGCGGTAGGCAAATCCGCTGCACCTTAAGGCCGAGAGGTGATGACGAGGATCTACGGATCTGAAGTAACTGATACCACGCTTCCAGGAAAAGCCACTAAGCTTCAGCTGCATAAGAACCGTACCGCAAACCGACACAGGTGGGCAGGATGAGAATTCTAAGGCGCTTGAGAGAACTCAGGAGAAGGAACTCGGCAAATTGACACCGTAACTTCGGGAGAAGGTGTGCCTCTGTTGGTGTAGGACTTCGCGTCCGAAGCTAGTAGAGGTCGCAGAGAATAGGTGGCTGCGACTGTTTAACAAAAACACAGCTCTGTGCCAACACGAAAGTGGACGTATACGGAGTGACGCCTGCCCGGTGCTGGAAGATTAAATGATGGGGTGCAAGCTCTTGATTGAAGTCCCAGTAAACGGCGGCCGTAACTATAACGGTCCTAAGGTAGCGAAATTCCTTGTCGGGTAAGTTCCGACCCGCACGAATGGCGTAACGATGGCCACACTGTCTCCTCCTGAGACTCAGCGAAGTTGAAATGTTTGTGAAGATGCAATCTACCCGCTGCTAGACGGAAAGACCCCGTGAACCTTTACTGTAGCTTTGCATTGGACTTTGAACAGACTTGTGTAGGATAGGTGGGAGGCTATGAAGCTGGAACGCTAGTTTCAGTGGAGCCGTCCTTGAAATACCACCCTGGTGTGTTTGAGGTTCTAACCTTGGTCCGTGATCCGGATCGGGGACAGTGCATGGTAGGCAGTTTGACTGGGGCGGTCTCCTCCCAAAGTGTAACGGAGGAGTTCGAAGGTTACCTAGGTACGGTCGGAAATCGTGCTGATAGTGCAATGGCAAAAGGTAGCTTAACTGCGAGACCGACAAGTCGAGCAGGTGCGAAAGCAGGACATAGTGATCCGGTGGTTCTGAATGGAAGGGCCATCGCTCAACGGATAAAAGGTACTCCGGGGATAACAGGCTGATTCCGCCCAAGAGTTCACATCGACGGCGGAGTTTGGCACCTCGATGTCGGCTCATCACATCCTGGGGCTGTAGCCGGTCCCAAGGGTATGGCTGTTCGCCATTTAAAGTGGTACGTGAGCTGGGTTCAAAACGTCGTGAGACAGTTTGGTCCCTATCTGCAGTGGGCGTTGGAAGTTTGACGGGGGCTGCTCCTAGTACGAGAGGACCGGAGTGGACGAACCTCTGGTGTACCGGTTGTGACGCCAGTCGCATCGCCGGGTAGCTAAGTTCGGAAGAGATAACCGCTGAAAGCATCTAAGCGGGAAACTTGCCTGAAGATGAGACTTCCCTGGAGGCTTGACCTCCCTGAAGAGTCGTTCGAGACCAGGACGTTGATAGGTCGGGTGTGGAAGCGCTGTGAGGCGTTAAGCTAACCGATACTAATTGCTCGTGAGGCTTGATCCTATCATTTGAGTTGCTTTGTTGATGACGAAGCGCTGGTTGATACAAGAAAATTCTACTGGCTGGAGATTTCCAGCCTGGCTTCTTCAAGTTTGTGACAGTTTATGTCTGGTGGCCATAGCGAGGTGGTCCCACGCCTTCCCATTCCGAACAGGACTGTGAAACGCCTCAGCGCCGATGATAGTGCAGATTCCTGTGTGAAAGTAGGACACCGCCAGACACCCCATACCGAAGCCCAGCTCATACGAGCTGGGCTTTTGCTTTGGTGCCGCGAAAACACCGCACGCACTCTGCGGCCAACCTTGGCCGCAGCCTGCCCGACCCAACATAAAGCCCGCTTTCGCGGGCTTTATATATTCCCTCGTTGTAAGCACGCATGGTCGCCGTGGCACTGTTTTGCCAGAAGTCTGCCACTGCTCTGGCAGAGGTAGCTATCCGGCAAGGAAGGGGGTAATGCACTGCATGGTGTGTGCGACGTAGCTGTCTTTTTCACCAACAGGAGCAAGGTAGTGCAAGGCGCTTTCTGCTGCGGAAGTCCCTGCTAGCTTGCAGATAACCCAGGCCGCCAGATAGGGGGCGGCGAGACATCCGCCGGCGGTAGCGATATTGCCTTTGGCAAAAAATGGTTGATCCAGGATGCGCACGCCGGCCTCTTGCACCCATGGTTTGGTGGTGAGATCTGTGCATGCGGGAATGGTTTGTAGCAGGCCAAGCTTGGCGAGGATCAGTGTGCCGGAGCATTGCGCCGCCAATAGCTGCCTGCTTGGGTCTAGCTGTAGCTGCCCCATCAGTTCGGTATTTGCCACTACTTGGCGTGTCTGCAGGCCGCTGCCGATGATAACTGCATCAGCCTGGTTTGCTGCGCCTAATCGTATGTGGGACGTTAGTATCAGCCCGTTCATGGAGCTGACTTGCGTACTGGGGCTGGCGATGGAGACTTGCCAGTCGGGCTGCTTGATGCGGTTCAGCACGCCGTAGGCGATAAGGGAGTCCAGCTCGTTGAAGCCGTCGAAGGTAAGAATGGCGATATGCATTTGGCTGTTCCATTTGGGTGATTGGCTTGCGAATGGTCAGCGTAAGGTGAAAAATCAGTACATTCAAAAAATTGTACTGGATACATTGCCATGGGCTTGCCGCGTTACAAGCAGCTGGTAGAGAGGCTGGCTGCGGATATTCGTAGTGGGCGCTGCGCGTCTGGCACCCGCCTGCCTACTCATCGCGCTTTGGCCGCAAAGGAGGGCTTGGCGCTAGCAACTGCTACGCGTGTTTACACGGAGCTGGCTGCCATGGGTCTGGTATCTGGCGAATCTGGGCGGGGTACGTTTGTGCGGTACGCGGCGTTGCCGGCGGGTTTGGGTGTAGACCAGCCGTTGCTGGGCCAGGACATGATCGACCTTAATTTCAACAATCCGAATCTGTCAGGGCAGGGGCACTTGCTGCGTGATGCACTGCGTGAACTGGCTATGGCAGGTGAGTTGGATAGCCTGCTGTGCTACCAGCCGCATGGCGGACGGCTGCGCGAGCGGGCGATGGTGGCCGGTTATCTGGCCGATCAGGGTTTACAGGTGGGGGCGGAGCAAGTACTGCTCGTGAATGGCGCGCAGCACGGCCTGGCGGTAGCAATGATGGCCATGCTGCAGCCCGGTGACGCCGTGGCAGTGGATGCGCTGACTTATCCTGGCTTCAAGGTGTTGGCCGATACCCTGCATCTGACGCTGCTGCCGGTGCCACACGTTGCAGGGGGACCCGATCTGGATGCGCTGGCGCAGCTATGCCGGCAACGCAAGGTTCGTGCGGTATTCACCATGCCTACTTTGCATAATCCGCTGGGTTGGGTGATGCCTGCCGCGCAGCGGCAGGCGCTGGTGGCGCTTGCACGTCAGTACGGGCTGCTGTTGATCGAGGATGCGGCGTACGCCTTTCTGGTGGAGGGGGCGCCACCACCGTTGGCGGCCCTTGCGCCGGAGCTGACTGTCTATGTGTCCGGTTTTTCCAAAAGTGTGGCCACGGGTCTGCGAGTAGGCTATGTGGTGGCTCCGCCGCCCTGGCGGGCGGCCATGGAACGCGTGATTCGCGCTACGGCATGGAATACCCCGGGCGTGATGTGCGCGCTGGTTTGCGGCTGGCTTGCAGACGGTACCGTGGCACGGTTACAGGCACAGAAGCGGCAGGATGCTGCCGGGCGTCAGGCCATGGCGGCTGCGGTACTGGCGGGCATGCCTTACGTCAGTCATCCTGCTTCCTATTTTCTATGGCTACCTTTGCCACCGGCAGCGCGTGCCGAGCCGCTGGTGGCTGAGCTGCGCCAGCACGGAGTGGCGGTGTCGCCGGCAGCACCTTTTGCCTGCACTGCGCATGTGCCGCAAGCCGTGCGTCTGGCTCTGGGTTCTCCCGGGCTGCCCGCCTTGCAGCAAGCGTTGCAGCTGGTGCGGCAGGTACTGGGCAATCTGAGTGATTAATGGCCCAGTGCACTTTGGTAGCGCGCAGGGTGAAAGCGTAGCGTCATGATGAGCAGTACCAGCACGGTGCCCGCCAGCATTTGCCACGATAGCGCGTAGCTGGCGGTGAGGTCGCGCAGCCAGCCGGCGGCAAACGGGGCAATGGCTGCTAACAGATAGCCGATGCCCTGTACAAAAGCGGTCAGGTCGCCTGCAGTTTGTGCATCGTCTGCGTGTTGCAGTGTCAGGATCATGGTGAGCGGGAACAGGCCGCCGATGCCGGCACCCAGCAATGCCACAAAGAGCAGGCTGTGCTGGCCCGGTAGCCAGGCCAGGCCGGCAAGGCCGGCAAGGTTGGCCGCAAGGGTAAGCAGCAGCCAGGGGCGCAGGTCGTGGTGGCGGGCGGCAATGATGGGTAGCAGCAGCCCGGTGGCCACTTCGAAGGCGGTCATGTAGCTGAGCATCAGGCCAGACTGCTGTGCGCTATAGCCCAGATAGACAAAGAATGGTGCCAGCCAGGCCAGGGTGCAAACGTACACCCCGGTGCCTATGCCAAAGTACAGCGCCAGTGACCATGCCCGTGCTTTGCCGAACATGCGGGCGATGTGCGATGTGCTGTTGGTAGCGTGGCTTACTTCGGCGGGAGCTTTGCTGTGCCACAGCAAGGCTGCCAGCACGGCAGGGATGGCCCATACCGCCAGTGCCGGGCTCCAGCCCAGTTGGCCGGCCAGCCAGGGGGTGCTGCCGGCGGCGAGGGTGGCGCCACCCATGATGGAGGTAACGTACAGACCCATCATCAGCGACACGCGGCTGCCGCCGTGCTGCTTGATCAGCGCCGGTACCAGTGCTTGCACGATGGCAATGCCCAAGCCGGCAATGCCGGCCGAGAGCATCAGCGCGCTGGTGGTTTCACTCAGGCGCAGCAGGCAGGCAGCGGCAATCAGCAGCACGCCGGCCAGGATGCCGCCTTTGCTGCCCAGCCAGCGTTTGAATAGCGGCAGCGCAAACGCGCACAGGCCGATCATGGCCACGGGCAGGGTGGTGAGCAGGGCTGCGCCGCCAAAGCTCAGGCCGGTGGCGGCGCGTATGGGCTCCAGCAGGGGGCCGGTACCGGCCAGAATCGGGCGCAAATTGAGCCCGCACAGGAGGATCAGCAGGGTTAACAGGGTACGTGTGTGTGATGGCATGGTATTCCCCATCGGCAGCACACGGCGTCAGGCCGCGCGCAGCCTGACGGTGTTAGGGGTGGTGTCAGGTGTTTTCCAGCGCGGTCAGCCAGCGTTGCAGCAGCGCGGCCAGGGCTTGTTGGTCGCTTGCGGGCAAATGGGCTAGCAGGTCGAGCTGGGCATTGGTATGGGGTGTCAGCGCCTGGTCTACCTTGGCCAAGCCGCTGGGAGACAGGCGTATCATCACGCCGCGGCGGTCGGCATCATCCGGCAGGCGCTCTACCAGGCCGGCGTTTTCCAGCTTGTCGATGCGCTTGCTGATGCCGCCGCTGGTGAGTAGCAGTGATTGCGATAGCTGTGACGGGCTCAAGGTGTAAGGCTCGCCCTGGCGGCGCAGGGTAAGCAGTACATCAAACTCGCCGTACTTCAGCTGATGCTGCGCCAATACGGCATCGCGTACTTGTTCGAAGTAGCCCATCAGGCGCGCAATGCGCCCCAGCACCGCCAACGGGGTGGTGTCCAGGCTGGGTTGGCTGTGTTGCCACTCGGCAATAATGCGGTCGATCTGATCCATAGCGCGTAGTGTAGACAAAACTTCCTTGGAAGTCACTTCCTTGGAAGTTAAAAACCGTCTGCCTGTCTGGCCATTCATCCTGTCCGGTTACCGTTTGTCGAAGTATTTCACCGCTGGTCGCACGGCCGCACGGGCGGCTACAGCACGGTTTAGTCTGCTGGCATTGATCGAGAGGAGTGAACAATGTCAGCCATCGAAGTTGTTGAGCTTAGCCGCCACTACCGCCTGGGGAGTGTGGATGTGCCGGCGCTGCGTGGCGTTAGCCTGAGTATTGCGGCCAACGCTTTTACCGTCCTCAGTGGCCCGTCGGGCAGCGGCAAGTCTACGCTGCTGAATCTTTTAGGCGGGCTGGATCGCCCCGACAGCGGCCATGTCATTGTGGCCGGCCAGCGCCTGGATACGCTGGACGACAACCGCCTCAGCGATTTTCGCGCCCGCCATATCGGTTTTGTATTCCAGCACTTCAACCTGCTGCCGGTGCTGACCGCGCGCGAAAACGTGGAGTATCCGCTGCTGCTGGCCGGCGTGGCCGCCAGCGAGCGCCGCCGCCGCGCCGCCGAGCTGCTGGACGCGGTAGGCCTGGCCGACCGTGCGGCCAACCTGCCAGGCCAGCTATCCGGCGGCCAGCGCCAGCGGGTGGCCATCGCCCGCGCCCTGGCCCTGCGCCCGGCACTGGTACTGGCCGACGAGCCTACCGCCAACCTGGACAGTCACACCGGCGCCGCCATCATCGCTTTGATGCGCGACATGCAGCGCCAGTACCAGACCTGCTTCGTGTTCTCGTCGCACGACGCGCAGCTGCTGGCGGCCGCCGACCACGCCGTGCTGCTGCGCGATGGCCAGCTGCAGGCGTCCGCCATCGTGAAGGAGGCCGCATGAACACGCTACAGTTGGCCGCACGCAACCTGGTGCGTAACCGCCGCCGCACGCTGACTACCTTGCTGGCGATGATCGTCGGTGTGGTGGCGGTGCTGATCTTTGGCGGCTACGACCGCAACATCCGCCTGGGCCTGGAAACCGACTTCGTGCGCGGTAGCGGGCATTTGCAGATCCAGCATCGTGATTACTTTCTTTTCGGCAGCGGTAACCCGGCCGCGTATGGCATCCGTGACTACACCCGGCTGATGCAAACACTGCAGGCCGACCCGCAACTGGCGCCGCTACTGCAAGTGGTGACCCCGGTGCTGGACCTGGGCGGCATTGCCGGCAACTTTGCCGCCGGCGTGTCGCGCACCGTGTACGGCCGTGGCGTGGACGTGGCCGGGCAAAACCGGCTGAAGCAGTGGAACGACTACCACATGGTGGGCCTGCCGCAGCGCAGCGTGGCGCTCACCGGCACCGCACCTAACGCCGCGGTAGTGGGTACCGGCGTGGCACGCGTGCTGCAGCTGTGCGGCCCCTTGCAGGTGAAGGACTGCCCGCAGCCGCTGCCGGTGCAGCAGCAGGGCACCGCCATGCCGGCCGACCTGGCGGCCTTGCCGGTTGCCGCGCCGGCGGCCAACCTTGGCCGCGTGCAGATCGAGCTGCTGGCGGCGCGTGCCAGCGGCGCGCCCAATGTGGCCAGCCTGCAGGTGGTAAAAGCCGAGCAGCAGGGCGTGAAGGCGCTGGACGACATCAGCGTGCAGCTGCACCTGACCCAGGCGCAGCAACTGGTGTACGGCCAGGACACGCCGCAGGTCAGCGCCATCGTGCTGCAGCTGCGCCACAGCAGCGATATACCGGCAGCGCGCGCCCGCCTGGCGCAGCTGCTGCAAGGCGGCAGCCAGCCGCTAGTGGTGCAGGACTTTGCCACCCTTAACCCGCAGTACGGCCAGATCACCGGCATGTTTGCCGCCATCCTCGGCTTTGTGGCGGTGCTGATCGGCGCCATCGTGCTGTTTACCGTGGGCAACACCATGAGCATGGCGGTGGTGGAGCGCACGGTGGAAATCGGCACCCTGCGTGCGCTGGGCTTGCGTCAGGCCGGCATCCGCCGCCTGTTTGTCAGCGAGGGCTTGCTGCTGGGCTTGGGCGGCGCGCTGCTGGGCAGCCTGCTGGCGCTGGGCCTGGCCTGGCTGATCAACCACAGCGGCCTCACCTGGCTGCCGCCGGGCAATAGCGAGCGCATCCCGCTGCTGGTACGCGTGGCCGGCGAGTACGGCATGCTGCTGGCCACGGCCGTGGGGCTGATTGTGTTGTCGGTGCTGTCAGCCTGGTGGCCGGCCCGCCGCGCCGCCCGTCTGGATATCGTGGAGGCCCTGCGTCATGCGTAACATCCTGTTTACCCTGCTGTTGGCCGCAGGGCTTGCCCAGGCCGCGCCGGACGCGCAGCAACTGCTGGTCGCCAGCGACGCCATCCGCAACCCCGGGCAGTCGTTTTCGCTGGACAACACGCTGATCGAGTACCGCAACGGTCGCGAACAAGGCCAGACCCAGCTGCAGATCTACGCCCGCCCCGCCAGCGACAGCGGCCAGTACCGCAACCTGATCCGCTTTCTGGCACCGCTGCGCGACGCCGGCAAGCTGATGCTGAAAAACGGCAACGAGCTATGGTTTTACGACCCGGCCAGCAAGGCCAGCGTGCGTATCTCGCCGCAGCAGCGCCTGCTGGGGCAGGCCGCCAACGGCGACGTGATGACGGTCAACCTGGCGCGCGACTACCGTGCCCGGCTGGATGGCGAGGAGGCGATCCAGGACGGCGAGCGCCAGAGCCGTGCCAGCTACCGGCTGGCGCTGCAGGCCAGCCACGACGACGTGACCTACCCGCGCATCACGCTGTGGGTGGACGCGGCCAACAGCCGGCCGATCAAAGGCCAGTTCTACAGCGATAGCGGCCGCCTGCTGAAAACCGCCTTTTACCGGCGCTACCAGCTGCAACTGGGCGTGCAGCGTCCGTCAGAAACGGTGATCATCGACGGCCTGGACCCCGGCTGGATTACCGTGATGCGCACCGGCAACCTGGCGGCACGCGACATCCCCGAAACCTGGCTGCAGCGCGACTATCTGCCGCGCTTTCGGGCGGAGTAGATCATGCTGCGCTTGAGCCTTTGCCTGCTGTTGGCCGCCATGCCGCTACCCGCGCTAGCGGATAGTGCAGCCGAGCTTGATGCCCTGACGCTGGCTGATAGCGCTGTGAGTCAGCAACAAACGGACAGCCCGCTGCACGGCCAGTTGCAGCTGTCGCGCTGGCAGGGCAGCCAGTGGCAGGGCTTTGCCAGCGTGCGGCTGGACAGCGTGCTGCAGCCCGGCTGGCGCGCGGTGCTGGCCGACCGGATCGACTTTCGGCCGCAGGCCGGTGGGCCGGCGCAGGTGAACTCGCTGCAGGAGGCCTACCTCAGCTGGCAGCCATCGCCCGCGCAGGCGCTGGATGTTGGCCGCATCAACCCGCGTGGCGGCGTGGCGCTGGGTTTCAACCCGCTGGACGTGTGGCGCGATAGCGGCCTGCGCGCCGCTGCCAGCGCCGACCCTGCCAGCGCCCGTGACAACCGGCTGGGTGTGGTGATGCTGCGCGCCCAGCAGCTGTACGACGGCGGCAGCGTTGGCGTGCTGCTGGCGCCAGCACTGGCCAATGCAGCCAACCCGGCAGCATGGTCGCCGGACTGGGGCAGCAGTAACCGGCGCGAGCGCTGGCAGCTGCAAGCCAGCGTGGCTGGCAGCGGCAGCCTGCGCACGCAATGGCTGCTGGCCGGTGGTGCGGCTGAGGCGCTGCAACCCGGTGTGGCGGCCAGCCTGCTGCTGGGCGACGCCACCACCGTGTACGGCGAGGCCAGCGCCAGCCGGCGGCACGATCTGGCCGGTGGCGGCGCGCGCCACTGGCGGGCGCTGGGCGTGCTAGGGCTGGGCTATACCGCTGCCACGCGGCTGACGCTACACGCCGAATGGCACTACAACGGCCAGGCGCTGGCCGCGGGTGATTGGGCTGCACTGCAGGGGCAGGCCTACGGGCGCTACCGGCAGGCGGCACAGCAGGCGGCGCTGGCACCGACGCGGCAGCAGTGGTTTTTGCATGCAGAATGGCAGGATTTTCTGCGCCCGGGGCTGGTGGCCACCGCCATGCTGCGGCATGATCGCGTCGATGACAGCCGGTTTTTTAGTGCCGGCCTGCGCTGGCAGGGCGACCGGCTGGCCGTGGGTGTCAACGCCGAGCGCGGCCTGGGCCGGCTGGGTAGCCACTATGGCGGCCAGGCCTTGCGCTGGCAGCTTTTCAGCAACTTCTACTATTGAGAACCGGGCGATGAGCCGACCCCATGTGCGCGTAGACCTGCGCCGCGAGCTGCCTTTCCTGTTGATGGTTAACGCGGTCATCGCCACGCTGGTGACCTTGCTGGCAGAGGGTGAGCATTTTGGCTTCAACCTGCTGGTATCCAACTGCATCGGCTTCCTGATGTGGGGCAGCACCTCGCTGCTGTGCTACGCGCTGAAAGTGGAGCGGGTGGCGTTCTGGCATGTACTGGCCTGTATGCCGCTGGCGGTAGTGCTGGGTTTTACGCTGGCCAGTGGCCTGTGGCCCGGTGTGGTGCCAGAACGCATCGCCGGTACCGCCGACCTGGCGCTGCAGCTGCGCAAGTTTGCCATGATGGCGCTGGTCACCATTTCGGCCGCCAGCCTGTTTTATTACCGCTACAACCACCAGCGCAACCTCACGCTGCTGGCCGACGCCGGCCGCCGCCAGGCCGAGCTGCAGCAGGCCGAAACCGCCGCCCGGCTGGCGCTGCTGCAGGCGCAGATCGAGCCGCACTTCCTGTTCAACACGCTTGCCACCTTGCGCAGCCTGATCGGCAGCGACCCGGCGCGTGCCACCCAGGCGCTGGACCTGCTCAACGACTATCTGCGCGCCAGCCTCAGCCGCACCCGCCGCCGCGAGGTGACGCTGGCCGACGAGCTGGCGCTGGTGACACCGCTGCTGGCGCTGGCGCAGCTGCGTATGGGCGAGGCACGGCTGCAGTACCGCGTAGAGGTGGCCGGGCGCTGGCTCGATCAGCCCTTGCCGCCGCTCTTGCTCCAGCCCCTGGTGGAAAACGCCTTGCAGCACGGGCTGGAGCCGGCAGTGGACGGTGGCAGCCTGCTAATCGAAGCCATCGAACAGCCTGGCCGACTGTGCCTGCGCGTGAGCGACAGCGGGCTGGGGCTGGCGGACGGCCACGGCAGCAGCAGCGGGGTAGGTCTGGCCAACGTGCGCCAGCGCCTGGCCGCCCTGTACGGCGAGCGCGCCGCCTTGTCACTGTATGCGCGGCAGCCGCACGGCGTAGTGGCCGAGCTGAGCCTGCCGCTGGAGGAGCCTTCTGCATGACCCGCATCCTGATTGCCGACGACGAAGCCTTGCAGGCCGCCAGCCTGGCGCAGCGTTTGCTGGCGCTGTGGCCCGACATCACGCTGTTGCCGCTGGTGCATAACGGCATCGACGCCGTCGCGGCGCTGGCGCACGAGCAGCCCGACATTGCCTTTCTGGATATCCGCATGCCCGGTCTCACCGGCCTGCAGGTGGCTGCGACGGTGGCGCGTAGCCGCGTGGTGTTTGTAACCGCCTACGACGAGTACGCGCTGGCCGCCTTTGACGCCAGTGCGGTCGACTATCTGCTCAAACCGGTGAGCGACGCGCGCCTGGCGCAGTGCGTGGCCCGGCTACAGCGTGACACCCGCCCGGCGCCCGACCTGGCTGCGGTGCTGGCACAGTTGGCCGCACCGGCCGCCCGGCCATGGCTGCAATGGCTGCACGCCGGCCTGGGCGACACCACACGGCTGATTGCGGTGGACGAGGTGCTGTATTTTCAGGCCAGCGATAAATACACCGAAATCGTTACCGCGCACGAACGTCACCTGATCCGTCTGCCGCTGAAAGAGCTGCTGGCGCAGCTGGACCCGCAGCGCTTCGCGCAGATCCACCGCAGCTATATCGTGAGCCTGCCGCAGGTTGGCCGCATCGAGCGCGACCTGCTGGGCCGCCAGCAGGTGATCCTGAAAAACGGCCACAGCCTGCCTTTGTCGCGTAGCCACGCGGCGCAGTTCCGGCAGATGTAACGCTTGCTTGTCAGATGACGCTGTTTGCCCATCAAACAGCCCGGCGCCTTGCCGGGCTGTTTTGCTGTTGCCCAGCTGGCGCCTGCTGGGAACCGCTTATCGCACACAATGGTCATTGATCGCATTGCATTTTTTATGTAAGCATCTTTCTATAGAGTTGATACGGAAATTCACACCGCCCGATGGGCAGGAGCAGAAATGAAACGATGGACAGCAGGGCTGGGTTTATTGGTAGCCGCCATGGCGGCGCAGGCAGGTAGCTGGCAGGCCGGTGGTGGTGTCGGCGTGGCGCAAAGCTGGTATCGCGGGGCGGATAACCGCGCGTCGGCATTGCCGCTGGTGGGTTACCAGGGCGAGCAGTTTTACTTTCAGGGCGCAGAGCTGGGCTGGAAGCAGCCCTTGGGCGAGCAGCTGAGCATCACTGCCAAAGCGGAATGGGAGTTCGAGCGTTTCAAGCCCAAAGATAGTGATATTGCGGCCTTGCGCCAGCTAGGCGAGCGTAAGCATGGCGTCTTGGTGGGGGGCGAGCTGGCCTGGGCGCTGGATGCGCGCACCGGTTTGTCGCTGTCGGCCATGCACGACCCGCGTTCGCGCCACAAGTCGACGCTGACTACTGTGGCCGTCGAGCACGTGCTGCCGTTTAGCACCCAGCAAGACCAGTTCAGCGTATCCGCCGGGGCGAGCTATCTGCCCAAGGCCTATATGCAGTACTACACCGGTGTCAGCGCGGCAGAGGCGGCGCGTAGCGGGCTGCCGGCCTACCAGGCGGACGCGGCAACGCGCTACCAGCTGCAGGCGGGCTGGCGCCATGGCTTTAACCGCCAGCTGGGCATGATGGTGCGGCTGTCGGTCAGCCATTTGCCAGCCTATATCAAATGGCAAGAGGCTACGCGCAGCGGCAGCCCGATGATCGCGCGCAATGTCAGCGTGGGTGGCCTGGTGGGGCTGAGCTACCGTTATTAAGCGCTGCTCTGTCAAAACGCCCGCCCCTGTTACAGGGGCGGGCGTTTTGTTTTGACTGGCTGGCCGGGTTTAGCCCTGCGCAGGCGCGCTGGTGTCACCCAGCCAGGCGGCGGGCAGGGCGTCTGCCCAGCCAAACTCGCCCAGCAGGCGGGCAAAGTCGCCGCTTAGCGGCGCGGTCAGCGTCAGTGGCTGGCCGCTGTGCGGGTGGGTGATCTGTAGCTCGGCGGCGTGCAGCAGCATGCGGCCAACCTGGTATTGCGTCTGGAAGAATCGGTTGTGCACGCCCTTGCCGTGGGTGGCGTCGCCGATGATGGGGTGGGCAATGTGCTTGAGGTGGCGGCGCAGCTGGTGGCGACGGCCGGTTTCCGGCTGCAGCTGCACCAGCGCGTAGCGGCTTTGCGGGTAGCGGTCCACGGCAAACGGCAGCGTGCAGCGCGCCAGCGTGCGGTAGCGGGTAAACGCCGGCTGGGCGTTGAGCTGGGCGTTATCGTGCACGTATTCGCGCTCGTCCGGCTGGCGGGTAATCGGGTGGTCGATGTCACCGCTGTCGGCCGGGTGGCCACGTACCACCGCCAGATAGGTTTTGGCGGGTGCGCGGCTGGCAAAGGCGTCGTTCAGCAGGCGCGCGGTGGCGCTATCCAGCGCAAACAGCAGCACGCCGCTGGTGCCGCGGTCCAGCCGGTGTACCGGAAACACCTGCTGGCCGATCTGGTCGCGCAGCAGCTGCACTGCAAAACGCGTTTCGCGGCGGTCGATTTCGCTGCGGTGCACCAGCAGGCCGCGGGGTTTGTCGATGGCAATCAGGTGCGCGTCGCGGTACAGGATGGTCAGCATAGAGGTTGGCCGCAAAAGGGGAGGCGCGCAGTGTAACAGTGCCTGCTCGCGCTGGCGATGCCACACATCGGCGACAGAAAATGCCAGCGCACTGCCCATTTTGGGGCGGGTGTGGCAAATGTCGGCTAGCACCTTGGGCATGCCGCGTGCTGGCCTTTAGCATGATTACACGATGACAACAGGCGACACCGCCCCGAGTGCCGCTACCCACACCGAGGTCTACCCATGCTCCCATTGCGCACCATTACCCTGTCCCTGCTGCTGGCCGCCTGCGCCAGCGCACCAAGCCATTTCAACTACAGCCCGCTGCCGCAACAGCCGGAAGCCGCCAGCGGCTACCAGGAAAAAACCGGCTGGGCCACGCGCCAGTACGCTGTGGCTGCAGCCAACCCCTTGGCTACCGACGCCGGCCGCCAGGTGCTGGCTGCCGGTGGTAGCGCCATCGACGCCGCGGTGGCGGTGCAGATGGTGCTGGGGCTGGTAGAGCCGCAAAGCAGCGGCATCGGCGGCGGTGCTTTCCTGCTGTACTTTGACGGCAAGGCGGTGAGCGCCTACGACGGCCGCGAAACCGCGCCGGCGGCGGTGGACGACAAGCTGTTCATCGGCGCCGACGGCAAGCCGATGGCATTCAATGATGCCGTGGTGGGCGGGCGCTCGGTGGGCGTGCCCGGCGCGGTCGCCATGCTGGAAATAGCGCACCGCGAGCAGGGCAAGCTGCCGTGGGCCGAGCTGTTCGCGCCGGCTATCCGCCTGGCGGAGCAAGGCTTTGCCATCAGCCCGCGGCTGTACACACTGCTGAAATCCGACCCGTTCCTGAAGCAGGACCCGGTCGCCGCCGCCTACTTTTACCAGCCGGACGGCCAGCCGTGGCCGGTGGGGCACATCCTGAAAAACCAGCCCTACGCCGACGTGCTGAAAGCCATTGCCCGCCAGGGTAACCGTGCCTTGCAGCAAGGCAGCATCGCACAAGCCATCGTGGCCAAGGTGCAGGGCCATGCGGCCAACCCCGGCAAGCTGACACTGGCCGACCTGGCGGCCTACCAGCCCAAAAAGCGCGACGCGCTGTGCAGCGACTACCGCGCCGCCAGCCGCGACTACCGCCTGTGCGGCTTTCCGCCACCCAGCAGCGGCATGATCGCGGTAGGCCAGATTCTGGGCATCCTGGCCAACACCCCGGCCGCCAGCTTGCCGCTGGATCCGGGCGCGGACGGCAAGCCGTTGCCGTCGCCGCAATGGCTGCACCTGTACACCGAGGCCTCGCGCCTGGCCTTTGCCGACCGCGCCAAGTACGTGGGCGACCCCGATTTCGTGGCGCCACCGGGCGGCAGCTGGCACACCATGCTGGCGCCGGGCTACCTGGCCAGCCGCGCCAAACTGATCACCGACAACAGCATGAAAACCGCGCAGCCTGGCCAGCCCGGCGTGCTGAGCACCGCATTGGGCGTGGCGGCGGCGCAGCCGGAGTACGGCACCAGCCACATCAGCATCATCGACCGAAACGGCCACGCGCTGAGCATGACCACCACCATCGAGGCGCAGTTTGGCTCGCGCCAGATGGTGAACCCCGGCGGCAAGGGTGCGGGTGGCTTTTTGCTGAACAACGAGCTGACTGACTTCAACTTTGCCCCCAACGACAGCAGTGGCCTGCCCACCGCCAACCGCGTAGAGCCGGGCAAGCGCCCGCGCAGCTCGATGAGCCCGACGCTGGTGTTCGACAAGGCCAGCGGCCAGGTGCTGATCAGCGGCGGCAGCCCCGGCGGCGCGCTGATTATCCACTACACCGCTAAGACGCTGTACGGCATGCTCAACTGGGGCATGAATGCGCAACAGGCCATCAATCTGCCCAATTTCGGCGCCACCGGCGCGCCCACCATGCTGGAAGAAAAACGCTTTCCGGCCAGTACCGTGGACTGGCTGAAAGCCCGCCAGCACGAGGTGCGTGAAACCGACATGACCAGCGGCCTGCAGGCCATCGGTCGTACGGCTGACGGCTTCTTCGGCGGTGCCGACCCGCGCCGCGAAGGCGTGGTGATGGGCGAGTAAGCGTTTACCCGCGTGCTGAAACAAAAGCGGCCAAGCTGTAACCAGCTTGGCCGCTTGGCTTTGTTACTCGCGTGCGTGGTTTATTTCACCACGGTCTTGCCGAAATCCACGCGGCCGAACGGGCTGACGCTGTAGCCGCTGACGTTGGCGCTGGTGAGTGCGGCGGCGGTGGGGTGGGCCAGCGGCACCCACAGTGCCTGTTCCTTGATGATTTGCTGCGCACGGGCGTAGTTGGCCGCACGCAGTTTCGGGCTGGCGTCGCGGCGGGCGTCGGTGATCAGCTTGTCCAGCGCCGGGTCGCAGAAGCGGGCGAAGTTGGTGCCGCTCTGTACCGCCGCGCAGCTGAATTGCGGGGTGAGGAAGTTGTCGGCGTCGCCGTTGTCGCCGGCCCAGCCCATGAACAGCACGTCGTGTTCGCCGGCTTTGGCACGCTTGATCAGCTCGCCCCATTCAATGACCTTGATCTCGGCCTTCACACCGATCTTGGCCAGGTCGGCCTGCAGCACTTCTGCGCCGGCTTTCGGGTTGGGGTTCAGCGTGCTGCCGGTGGGGCGAATCCAGATGGTGGTGTCAAAGCCGTTGGGCAGGCCGGCGTCGGCCAGCAGTTTCTTGGCGCGGGTCAGGTCGAGCTTGTAGTCCTTGATGGCCTTGTTGTAGCCAAAGGTGGACGGCGGGAACGGGTTCACGGCGGCGCTGGCGCTGCCGGCAAACACCACTTTCAGGTAGTTGGCCTTGTCAAAGGCCAGGTTCACTGCCTGGCGCACGCGTTTGTCGTCAAACGGCTTGTGCTGGCTGTTCAGCGCGATGAAAGCGGTGGAGAACATCGGCACGGTCAGCACCTTGATGCGGGCATCGCCAGCGGCATCGCTGATGTCCTGTGGCTTGGGGCTGAGCGCGATATTGCATTCGCCGGCTTTTACTTTTTGCGCGCGTACCGCGCTATCGGGGGTGATGGCGTAGATCAGGCGTTCGGCGGCTGGTTTGCCTCCAAAGTACGCCGGGTTGGCCGCGTAGCGCACCGCGCTGTCTTTGGCCGAGCTCTGGAACACAAACGGGCCGGTGCCTACCGGCTGCGCATTCAGTTGCTCGAAGTTGCCGGCCTTGGCCAGCTGGTCGGCGTACTCGGCCGAATAAATGCTGGCAAAGCCCATGGTCAGCAGCGGCACCAGCGTGGCGTCGGGCTGGTTCAGGTCAAAGCGTACGGTGCGGGCGTCCACTTTCACCACCGCCTTGATCAGCTTGTCCAGCTGGAACGATTTGGCGTGCGGGTAGCCGTTGGGCGCGCTTTTGTACCACGGGTGGGTGGGGTCGGTCATGCGCTGGAAGCTGAACACCACGTCGTCGGCATTGAGCGGGCGGCTGGGGGTGAACCAGGCGGTTTTGTGGAAGGCTACCTTATCACGCAGGGTAAAGGTCACCGACAGGCCATCCGGCGCTACTTTCCAGGCGCTAGCCAGGCTGGGCACTACCTTGCCCTGGTGGGCGTCGTAATCGACCAGGCGGTTGAACAGCACGTCGGCGCTGGCGTTGGTAGTGGTCAGCGAGTTGTAGCGCACCACGTCGAAGCCTTCCGGGCTGGCTTCGGTGCAGACGGTCAGCGGTTTGGCCAGCGCGGGTAGCGACAGGGCCAGCAGGGCGGCAAGGGCGGTAAGGCGTGCGGTCATGGCGTGTCCTTCAGGTCTGCGGCGGTGCAACAGTGCCCGCCGGGCAATAATGGGCAACAGCATACCGCCAGCATGTGCTGTCTTGCCAAGCATTATTTACGCTAAGCATTTTCCCGTTTTGCACAAAGCCCCCTGGCGTGCGCCGGGGGGCGCGCTGCGGCCAACCCTGGCCCGCATGGCTAGCCGTAGCGTTGCAGCAACGGGGTGGCGGTGCGGTGTAGCAGGCTGGCCAGAGTGGAGAGCGCCAGGCGGTGGCGGCCGTGCAGGTGGTGGGCAAAGACAGCGGTGTATTCCAGATGGGGTACGCCGCCGCGACGGCGTTTGAATTCGCCGGCGCCGCTGCTGTAGTGCAGCGCCAGCTGGCGTTCGCGCGCCTTGGCCAGCAGCAGGGCCATCAGCTGGCGATACAGGCCCAGCTCGGCCGGCAGGCTGGTGTCGTAGCCTAGCAGCGGGGTGGTGAGCCAGCCGTAGCGCTGATACAGGCCGATGCAGGCGACGATCTGGCCATCCAGCGCCAGCGCGTGCAGCGCCAGAAAGCGTTGCTGCAGGCAGAGGCGGAAAAACGCCGGGGTGAAGTCCGGGTTCAGTGCAGAGTGCTTGTCGATAAACAGTTGGCGGAAGCAGCGCTGCAGGGCCGGGATGTCGGCTTCGCCAAGCTGATCCGGGCCCAGTATGGTAAGCGGGCTAGCTTGCAGCAGTTTCTGGTCGCGTTTGACATTGGGGCTGCGCCATACCGCAGGGTCAGCCGGCTGGCACAGGTAGACCTGGCGGGCAGGCAGCAGCAGCCAGCCCTGGGCTTGCAACATGGCGGGCAGGCCGGGGTTGGCCGCATCGCACACATTGCGCAGCAATAGCGGGGCTTCCGGCTGGCGCGCCAGCAGGGTGTCGGTGAGCAAGGTCAGCTCGTCTTCGTTCCATTGCGGGTGCAGGTTGGTGGACAGCAGCCAGTTATTGATGTGCCAGGCGCTATCCAGCCGGGCGGCGCTGATCAAGCCGGCCAGCGGCCCGCTGGCCGCGGCGGCCAGCAGGCGGGCCGTGCGCCCGTGGCGGGCGGCTTCGGCCTGCGGGTAGTGCAACCAAGCGGCGCGCGGGCTGGCTACGTAGCTGTCGCCACTGGCCTGGCGGGTGAGCCGGGTAACCGGTATGGCGGGCGTGCCGGCGTCGCTGCAGCAAACCTGGGTAGGGGCATTGGCCACCCAGTGCTGGCCACCCAGCTGGCGTGCCTGGCTTAGCCAGTGGGCGTGGCCGTCCAGCAGTAGCGGGTTTTCCAGGCGGCTCATGTGCGCTTGGTGTACACGTGTACGCCACCGTAAATGGCGGCGCGGTCGCGCTGGTGCAGCTGGCGGTTATAGGCAGGGTCGGTGTGCCAGCAGGCCAGCAGCTGCGGTGCCAGGCGGCGCTCCAGCGGGGATGCGCTGCCGCCGGTGCGGAACACCACGCGGGCGCCGGGGGCGGCGGTGCGGGTAACCTGGCGCCATAGCGCGTTGAGCTGGGTGTCGTCCATCCAGTCTTGTGCGTCCAGGAAAACATAGGCGTCCAGGCTTTGCGGTGCGCGCTCGTCCAGGAAATCGGTCAGCGAGTGGTGGTGCAGCTGCAGCTTGCCCAGCTGCTGGCGGATGGTGTGGTAATGCGCTTGCTGTAGGTAGAGCGGCAGGCTGCGCTGGTTGTCGGTGTCGTAGCGGCGGGCAAATGCTTGCTGGGCGTAGGGATTTTCGGCAAGCGGGAAGTCACAGGCCAGTCGGCGCATGCGGCTTTCAAACAGCGCGGGCAGGTTGCCACTGGCATCGGCCCGCAGCGCGGCAAACTGCGCTGGCGGGATGCCCATGCTGTACAGCAGGCTTTCGCGGTGGCACAAAAAGCGCAGCAGCGGGTGGCGGAAAACCGGTGCCAGATGGCGCTCGAACAGGGCTTTTTGTTCTTCCAGGCTGGTGGCTTTGGCCAGCTGGCCCAGGTTGCCACCCATCAGCCTGGCCAGTACGTGACCCATGCCAATGAAGCGCCCCAGCAGGCCGTGGCGGTAGGCGTGGCGGGTAAACAGCGCATAGCGCGGCGTGCCCCACAGGTTGCGGTGTTCCCAGTATTGGCGGGCGCTTACCGGCAGCGCTGCGGCAATGTAGCGGCGGTAGCGCTGGGCGTTCTGGCGCTGGCTGGCATCGCCCAGAAAGTCCAGCAGAGTGCTGTAATCCGGCAGCTCGGCAAAGGCGGCTTTCTTCAGTGCCAGCATGGCCAGGTGGGTGTCGTTCAGGTCTACCGCGTGCACCTCGGCGGGCTGGCGGCTCAGGTAGGCCAGGGCGTTGCAGCCACCGGACGAAATGGTGAGCAGGCGCATGCCGGGGCGCAGCTGCAGAGCTTCGATGTCTACCTCCGGGTCTTCCCAGATTTGCGCGTACACCAAGCGGCTGAACCAGCTGGCAAACAGGCGGTCGCCAATGGCTTTCAGGCCGGTGGTGGTGGAGTTGGTCACAGCCTGGCTGACTAGGTTATGCGTGCTCATACGGCCTCCTGATCGGGTTTCACCGATATTGCGACCCTTGCATGGCATGTTGATGACAGGCGGGTTGCGCGGTGATGACGCTGGAGGCTTGACAGGTGTGTTACAACATAACATGTGTTAGTGTTACGTTATAACGCTGGAGAAAGCCATGTCTGCCAAACAAGACCCCCGCCTGCCCGTTACCGTGTTGTCCGGTTTTCTGGGCGCCGGCAAAACCACCTTGCTGAACCATATTCTGAATAACCGCGAGGGCCGCCGCGTGGCGGTGATCGTGAACGATATGTCCGAGGTGAATATCGACGCCCAGCTGGTGCGCGATGGCGGCGCTGCGCTAAGCCGTGCCGAAGAAAAGCTGGTGGAGATGAGCAATGGCTGTATCTGCTGCACGCTGCGCGAGGATTTGCTGGTGGAAATCCGCAAGTTGGCCGCAGCCGGCCGTTTCGACTACCTGCTGATCGAATCCACCGGTATTGCCGAGCCGCTACCGGTGGCGGAAACCTTCACCTTCCGCGACGACGACGGCCACAGCCTGTCCGATATCGCGCGGCTGGACACCATGGTTACCGTGGTGGACGGCTTCAATTTCCTGCGCGACTACGGCTCGCAAGACTTTCTGCACCAGCGCGGCGAGGCGGCCGGCGACGAAGACGAGCGCACCGTGGTAGACCTGCTGGTCGAGCAGGTGGAGTTCTGCGATGTGATTGTGCTGAACAAGACCGACCTGATGTCGGCCGACGACATCCTGCGCCTGGAAGCCATCCTGGCCACGCTCAACCCGCGCGCGCGCATCGTCAAAAGCCACTTTGGCCGCGTACCGTTGGCTAGCGTGCTGGACACCGGCCTGTTTGATTTCGATGCCGCCGCCGACGCACCGGGCTGGCTGCAAGAGCTGCGCGGCGAGCACGTACCGGAAACCGAAGAGTACGGCATTACCAGCTTTGTCTACCGTGCGCGCCAGCCTTTCCACCCGCAGCGCTTTTACCAGTGGGTACAGCAGGAATGGCCGGGCGTGGTGCGCTCCAAGGGTTATTTCTGGCTGGCGACACGGCCGATGCTGGTGGGTAGCTGGTCGCAGGCTGGTGCCATGTCGCGCCACGGTCTGGGTGGTTTGTGGTGGGACGCGGTAGACCGCGCCGACTGGCCGCAAGACGACGAAAGCCGCGCCATCATTGCTACCCGCTGGGCAGAGCCGTGGGGCGACCGCCAGCAAGAGCTGGTGATCATCGGTATGGGTATGGATCAGGCAGCGTTGACGGCGGCGTTTGATGCCTGCCTGCTGACCGAGGCCGAGCTGGCCGCCGGCCCTACCGCGTGGGCCAGCTTGCCGGACCCTTTCCCGCAGTGGGGCGAGCTGGCCGAAGAGGGCGAGGTGTTGCCGGCATGAAGGGCGATATCCTGATCCGCAATGCGCGGCTGGTGAACGAAGGGCGCATCAGCGAGGGTGACCTGCTGGTGCACGGCGGGCGCATCGCGCGCATTGCGGCCAGTATCGATGCCGAAGCCCGGTACGAGATCGACGCCGCCGGCGGCTGGCTGCTGCCGGGCATGATCGACGACCAGGTGCATTTTCGCGAGCCGGGGCTCACGCATAAAGGCTGCATCGCCACCGAATCGCGCGCAGCGCTGGCGGGCGGCATTACCAGCTTCATGGATATGCCGAACACCACGCCCACCACCACCACGCTGGACGCGCTGGCGCACAAGGAATGGTTGGCCGCACAGCACAGCGCGGCCAACTATGGCTTTCACTTTGGTGCCGCCAGCGACAACCTGGACCTGGTGGCCGAGCTGCCGCCGGAGCGGGTGGCCGGCGTCAAGGTATTCATGGGCGCCAGTACCGGCAATATGCTGCTGGACGAGCCGGCGCTGCTGGAGCGCCTGTTCGCCAGCGTACCCACCGTATTGCTGGCGCATTGCGAACACACCCCCACGGTAGAGGCCGACAGCGCCCGCCTGCGGGGGCAGTACGGTGACGCGGCCACCGCGGCGCTACACCCGCAGGTGCGCAGCGCCGAGGCCTGCTGGCGCAGCAGCAGCCTGGCGGTAAGCCTGGCGCGGCAGTTTGATACCCGCTTGCACGTGCTGCACCTCACCACCGCCCGCGAGCTGGCGCTGTTCGACGCCGGCCCGCTGGCCGGCAAGCGCATCACCGCCGAAGCCTGTGTGCACCACCTGCTGTTTGACGAGGCCGGTTACGCCACGCTGGGCAACCGCCTGAAGTGCAACCCGTCGGTGAAAACTGCCGCCGACCGTGCTGCCTTGTTGCAGGGCTTGCAGGATGGCCGCCTGGACGTGATCGGTACCGACCACGCGCCGCACACCACCGAAGAAAAAGCGCGCCCGTACTGGCAGGCACCCAGCGGGCTGCCGCTGGTGCAGCACGCGCTGCCCGCGCTGATGGGGCTGGTAGACGACGGCGTGCTGACGCTGCCGCAGCTGGTACAGAAAACCAGCCACAACGTGGCCGACTTGTTTGCCATTCGCGAGCGCGGCTATCTGTACGAGGGCTATTGGGCTGACCTGGCCTTGCTGGCACCCGGAGCCGGGCCGGTGCTGCCGGTGATGTCGCGCTGCGGCTGGTCGCCGTTCGAGCAGCGCCCCTTGCGCCATCACGTGCGCGCCAGCGTGGTGTCCGGCCAGTTGGGCTGGTACCAGGGGCGATTGCTGCCCGGTGTGCAGGGCAGGGCCTTGCAGTACCAGCGCAGCGGGGGTGGGCGATGAGCGATGTGGTGGTGTGTGACGATCTGGCCGGCTTGCCGGCCATCTTGCAGCCGCAGGTACAGCTGCTGCACTGGCAGCGCGGCTTGTCACCGGCTATTGGCAGCTATGTGGCCGGGTTGGCCGCAGCCGGCCAGCTAGGCCTGGGCATGCGCGGCCAACTGTCGCCTGGCGAGCAGCCGCACCTGGTCAGCTGGCCGCCCGCTGCGGGGCGCGATGCGGCAGCCGGCGATCTGGCGCTGCTGGCCGACCTGTTTGGCACGCTACTGGGCTGCCCACAGGTGGGCTGGCGCATCGAGGTGCTGCAGCAGGCTATGTGCCCACGCTTTCATGTCGACCGTACCGGCATGCGCCTGGTGTGCACCTGGCAGGGTGCAGGCACCGAATGGCTGGCCGAGGCTGACGCCGACCGCCGCTATCTGGGCGCCGCCAGCGACGGGCAGCCCGATGCCGACAGTGGCCTGATGCGCGGCGGCAAGGTTGGCCGCAGCGCGGCAGGGGATGTGCTGTTGCTAAAGGGCAGCCTGTGGCAGGGCAACGCGGGGCGCGGAGCCATTCACCGCTCGCCCGCGGTGGCCAGCAAGGTGCCGCGCGTGATGCTGGCACTGGATGCCTTGTGGGGGTGAGGTGAATTGATAACGGGGGTGATTGCATTTGCCTATGGCATATCGCTACAGATGGTTACTTAATGCTTGATCTGGATCAGCCCTGGTGGGTGTACATCGCCAAAGCTTATTGCTACGATAAAAAGAATTAATCTCATTTGATGTTCTTCGCATCGATAGCAAGGAGCGCGTTTTGTCCCACACTGCCACCCCGCTGCACCTGCTGCCCAAGGGCGCCCGTGCCACCATTGTCGATATTGCCAGCCATAGCCATTTTGGCGAGCTGGACGCGCAGGTAACCTTGCGCCTGAAAGAGCTGGGTTTCCTGCCCGGCGCCGTGCTGCAGGTCATCGGTTTTGGCCTGTTCGGCGCCGACCCCGTGGCCGTGCGCATCAACGGCACCAAGTTCGGCCTGCGCCGCAGCGAAGCGGCCAAGATTATTACCTCCGTTCACCCAGCCTGATTCCGTCATGTCCCGATCCCTTTTGCGTTTTGCCCTGGTGGGTAACCCCAACTGCGGCAAGACCGCGCTGTTCAATAGCCTGACCGGCTCCCGTGCCAAAGTGGCCAACTACGCCGGTGTTACTGTCGAAAAACGCCTGGGCAGCCTGTCTGGCCTGGGCCGCCCCGCCGAGCTGATCGACCTGCCCGGCACCTACAGCCTGTACGTGGCTTCACCCGACGAGCAGGTGGCGCGCCGTGTGATTCTGGGCGAAATGGCGGGCGAGGCCGCGCCGGACGTGCTGGTGGCCGTGGTGGATGCCACCAATATCAAGCTCGGCCTGCGTCTGGTGCTGGAGCTGCAGGCACTGGGCCTGCCGATGATTCTGGCGCTGAACCTGGCCGACGCGGCACGCAGCCGTGGCATTACCATCGACACCGCCATGCTGTCGCAACAGCTGGGCATGCCGGTGGTGGAAACCGTGGCGGTGCGCAAGAACGGTGTAGCCGACCTGCAAGCGGCCATGGTCGAGTGTGCGGCCAACGCTGCTAGCCGCAGCGGTCAGCTGGCGCTGCCGGAACGTGCAGAGGCGGTAGAAACACTGTACGCCCGTATCGACAGCCTGCTGGCCACCAGTGTATCGGCGCCGTCGCAAGCACCGGCCTGGCAAGACCGGCTGGACGCGCTGGTGATGCACCCGGTGCTGGGCCTGGTGCTGCTGGCCACCATCCTGCTGCTGATGTTCCAGGCAGTGTTTGCCTGGGCTGCGCCGGTGATGGACGGTATCGATGCGGTTATGGCTTGGCTGGGCGAGAGCGCCGGCGCGCTGCTGCCGGCCGGTATCCTGCATGACTTTGTGGTGGACGGCCTGATTGCCGGTGTCGGCGGCGTGCTGGTGTTCCTGCCGCAGATCATTATCCTGTTTGCCTTTATCCTGGCGCTGGAAGACTCCGGCTACCTGCCGCGAGCGGCCTTCTTGCTGGACCGCCTGATGCGCGGTGTGGGCCTGTCCGGGCGTTCGTTCATCCCCATGCTGTCCAGCTTTGCCTGCGCCGTGCCTGGCATCATGTCCACGCGCAGCATTGCCGACCCGAAAGAGCGGCTGGTTACCATCCTGACCGCGCCGCTGATGACCTGCTCGGCGCGGCTGCCGGTGTACGCGGTGGTAATCGGCGCTTTTGTGCCGCAGCAAAGCGTGTGGGGCGTGTTCAACTTGCAGGGCCTGACACTGTTTGCCTTGTACATTGCCGGTATCGCCAGTGCCGCGCTGGTGGCCTGGGTGATGCGCCGCCGCGAGGCAGCCAGCCAGGGCTTCCCGTTGTTGCTGGAGCTGCCTAATTACCGCTGGCCCAACGCCTACCACTTTGTACTGGGGCTGAAGGAGCGGGCGTCGATCTTTCTGCGCCGCGTGGGCACCATCATCCTGGCGCTGTCCATCGTGCTATGGTTTCTGGCCACTTTCCCGCACGCACCGGCCGATGCCACGCTGCCGGCTATCGAGTACAGCTTTGCCGGCATGCTGGGCAAGCTGATGCAGCCTTTGTTTGAGCCACTGGGTTTCAATTGGCAGATGTGCATTGCGCTGATTCCTGCCATGGCTGCGCGCGAGGTAGCAGTGAGCGCGCTGGCTACCGTCTATGCGGTTGGCGGCGAAGCAGCACTGGGCGGTGCATTGTTGCACGACTGGAGCCTGCCGGTAGCGCTGGCTTACTTGGCGTGGTTTGTGTATGCGCCGCAATGCTTGTCCACCATTGCTGTGGTTCGCCGCGAGACCAACTCGCTACGCGCTACGGTCATTTTTACCGGCTACCTGTTTGCGCTGGCTTACTTTGCCGCGCTGCTGGTGCGCCAGATTGCGGCCCTGTGGGTCTGAGGCAAGGAGAACAAGATGAGTGAAGGCATGCAAGGGGCCATCGTCGGCCTGATCGTCGCCGCTGCGGCACTATACCTGCTGCGTAAATACCTGCCGCGTAGCCGCAAACCGGTGCCAGGCGCCGAGCCCAAGTCGGGCGGCTGCGGTAGCTGCGGTAGTTGCAAGGGTGGTAGCTGCCACTAGCCTGCCGGTCTGTTTGCTTGAACCCACCCCCTGCTTGCGATAGCCAGCAGGGGGTGTTTTTTCGCCGGTTTGCCAGTAGGTGGCGTACTTGTGCGGGCTGCCAGCCTGTTCTAGGCTAAAACCTATCGAAATTAATAGATAAAAATAATGAAAAAAGCCCTGTTGGCCACCTGTGTCACGGTTTTGATACTGCCTGCCATGGCCATGGCGGCCAGCATCAAGGCGTATACCGAGGCTTTGCCACCGCTGAATTACGAGGAAAACGGCAAGGTCAGCGGCTTTGCCAGCGAGTTGCTACGCCAGATGGCCAGCGAGGCCGGCCATAGCGTGCAGCTGGAGGTAATGCCGTGGATGCGGGCTTACCGCACGGTAAAGCAGCAGCCTGGCAGTGCGCTGTACAGCATCGTGCGTAACCCCGAGCGCGAGGCGCTGTTCAAGTGGGTAGGGCCCATCGCGCCGCGCCGGATAATGGTGTACGCGCTGGCGAGCCGCCCCGATGTCAAGATTCGCCGCCAGCCAGACCTGCTGCGCTACCGGCTGGGGGTGCTGGCCGAATCCAGCGCGGCTAGCCAGCTGCTGCAGCTGGGCCTGCCTGAAGCCCGGCTGGAGTACGGCCAGAGTGACGAGGTCAACCTCAAAAAACTGCTGCTTGGCCGCGCAGACGGCGTGGTGATGCTGGACTGGGCCATGCGCTGGCAGCAAAAACTGCAGCAGGTGGATGCGGCGCGCATCCGCCCGGTGTGGACGCTGGATCAGCGCTACCAGTACTGGTTCGCCTTTAATAAAGACACCGACCCCGCCATGCTGCGCAGCCTGCAGCACGCGCTGGACCAGCTACGCGCCGACGGCCGCCTGGCGGCACTCAAGCGCCGTTACGGCGCCTGATCCCACGGCGCGCCGGCAAAGCGCGCCAACAGGAAATCCAGCAGTGCCCGCACCGCCGGCGACAAATGCCGGCGCGACGCGTACAGCGCGTAGATCGTCATCTGCGGCACTGCCCATTCCCCCAGTACTTGCTGTAGTTGGCCGCTGGCCAGTAGCGGCGCGGCCAGGTAGCTGGGCTGCAATGCAATGCCACCGCCGGCCAGCGCCGCGTGCAGCAATACGGTGGCTTCGTTGGCGGTAAAGCGCGTGGGCACGCTGACGCTTTGCCACTCGCCATCGCGGCCAAAGCGCCAGGTACTGCGGCCAAAGTTGGCGTAGCCCAGGCAGCGGTGCTGCGCCAGCTCGGCCGGCTGTTGCGGCCAACCTTGCGCCGCCAGGTAGGCCGGGCTGGCCACCAGCACCGATTCGCAGCTGGCCAGCGGGCGGGCAATCAGCGCCGGGTCTGGTTCGCTGCTGATGCGGATGGCCAGGTCGATGCGCGCCTCCACCAGGTTCAGCGTGGCGTCGCCTACGTTCAGGTCTATCTTCAGCTGCGGGTGCAGCGCCAGAAAGTCGCTGATGGCCGCAGCCAGGTGCGCGTGGCCAAACGACATGCTGCTGGTGAGCCGCAGTTGGCCGCGCAGCGTGCCGTCCGGCGGTGCCACCTCGTCTTCGGCTTCTTCTGCCAGTGCCAGCATCTGCAGGCAGCGGCGCAAGGCTTGCTCGCCGGCGTCGGTCAGCGTCACACGGCGGGTGGTGCGCTGTAGCAGGCGCGCCCCCAGCCACTGCTCCATTTCCGCTATATAGCGCGTCACCATGGCGCGCGACATGCCCAGCCGCTCGGCGCTGGCAGTAAAGCTGCCGCTGGCGGCTACGTCGGCAAAAACCTGCATGGCGGTGAGTCTGTCCATTATCTGCTCGATTTGTGCAACAAATATGCGCAGATTAATGCGTTTATCTGCGCGCCTGGTGAAATTATAGTGACGTCCATACCAGATGCACACCGCGGCAGTGTTTGCCGCCTCACTGAAAGGACTGACCATGATTCGCCAAACCCTGCTTGCTGCCTCCTTTGCCCTGGCCTTTGGTGCCGCCCACGCTGCCGAGCCGCTGAACCTGAAGGTGTACAACGCCGACGGCAACAGCTTCCACGCCAATGCCGTGGTGGTGAGCGGCAAAAGCGAAGCGGTGGTGATCGACACCGGCTTTACCCGCGCCGACGCCTACCGCATTGCGGCCAACGTGCTGGATAGCGGCAAAACGCTGAAAACCATCTTCATCAGCAATGCCGACCCGGATTACTATTTTGGCGCCGAGGTGCTGAAGCAGATCTTCCCGCAGGCCGAGGTGGTGACCACCGCCGCCGTGCGCGAGAAAATCAGCGCCAAGCTGGCTGGCAAAGTGGCGTTCTGGGGCCCGAAAATGGGTGCCAACGCCCCGGTAAAACCCGTGCTGCCTACCGCGCTGGCAGCGGACAAACTGACGGTAGACGGTGAAGAGATTGCGATTCGCGGCACCAGCGGCGTGCTGGCACACCGCCCATACGTGTGGATCCCGTCCATCCGCGCCATCGCCGGCAACGTAGCCGTATTCGGCAAGCTGCACGTGTGGACTGCAGACACCCAGCAGCCAGCCGAGCGCCAGGCGTGGCTGGCCCAGCTGGACGAAATGAAAGCGCTGAAGCCAGCCACCGTCGTGCCAGGTCATATGCAGCCGGGTGCTGCGCTGGATGCGTCGGCTATCGACTACACCCGCCAGTACCTGCTGCGTTTTGACAGCGAAGCGGCCAAGGCCAAGACCGGTGCCGAGCTGATTGACGCCATGAAGCGTGCCTACCCGGAAGCAGGCCTGGGCATTGCGCTGGATATCGGCGCCAAAGTGAACAAAGGCGAAATGACATGGTAAACGCTACCCTGCATTACTACTACGACCCGCTATGCGGCTGGTGCTACGGTGCCGCACCGCTCACCGCCGCGGCGGCCGCCATCCCCGGCATGCGCGTGGTACTGCACGCTGGGGCCATGATGAGTGGTGCCAGCAGCCAGCCGGTCACCCCGCAGCTGCGCAGCTATGTGATGCCGCACGACCAGCGCATCCACGCGCTGACCGGCCAGCCGTTCGGTGATGCCTACTTCAACGGCCTGCTGCTGGATGGCAACGCGGTATTCGACAGCACACCGCCGACGCTGGCGATTCTGGCTGCCCAGGCACTGGCGGGGCGTGGCCTGGCCATGCTGCACCGTATCCAGCAGGCGCATTACGCCGAAGGCCGCCGTATTGCCGACGCCGATGTGCTGCAGGCGCTGGCTGTGGAGCTGGGGCTGGACGCTGTGGCCTTTGCGGCCGAGTACCAGCGCCAGGGCGGCGAGTTCGACGCCCACGTTGGCCGCAGCCATCGTGACATGGCGGCCAACGGTCTGCGCGGTTTTCCTTCGCTGCTGCTGGAGCTGAACGGCAAACTGCAAAAGCTGGATATCTCGCCGTGGCTGGGCCAGCCCACCGCCTTTGCCGGCCACTTGCAGGCCTTGCTATCCGGCGCCACCGCCGGTGAGGTTGCCGACGGGGCATTCTGCACGCCTCAGGGCTGCCAGTAGCGAACACGCCATCGCCAGTGCTGCGATGGCGGCCAAGGACAACACCCCCTGCGTGCCATGCATGCAGGGGGTGTTTTACAGGGTGGTGCCGCGTTACCGGTAGCGTTTGCCTGCCAGCAGCCGCGCGCTAGGCCTTAGTCAACGATTTCCAGATGCACGTCGATATTGCCGCGGGTGGCGTTGGAGTAGGGGCATACCTGGTGGGCGTCGTGTACCAGTTGCGTCAGCACGGCTTTATCCATGCCTGGCGCGCTGATGCGCAGTGTGGCCTCAATGCCGAATCCGGCCGGAATCGGGCCGATGCCCACGCTGGCGGCGATACTCAGGCTGGCCGGCAGGGCGATCTTCTGGCGCGCTGCCACAAATTTCATCGCACCGATGAAGCAGGCCGAGTAGCCGGCGGCAAACAGCTGTTCCGGGTTGGTGCCCGGGCCGCCGGCGCCACCCAGCGCTTTCGGGGTGCTCAGTGCTACGTCGAGCGCGCCGTCGTCGCTCTGGCTGCGGCCGTCGCGGCCGCCGGTGGTGTGGGCGTGGGCAGTGTAGAGAATATTTTCCAGCATGATTTTTCCTTTAACTTGCTATTAAATAGCGCGCTATATATTTGCCGGCAAAAAAGGCAGTCATTGCTGCCCCTTATACTGTGCCAGCTTGCCGGTAGCGGCTGGCACGCAGAACTCAGAGATCGCCTGTGGCTTGCGACAGTTGGCCGCGCAGCGCTTCCAGGCTGGCTTTCAGCTGTCTCAGCTCGTCCAGGCTGCAGCCGGCAGCGCAAAACACGGCGGGTGGAATCGCCTCGGCTTGCTGGCGCAGGCTGCGGCCGGCGTCGGTCAGGCGGATGATGACCTGCCGCTCGTCGCTGGCGCTGCGCTGGCGGCTGATCAGCTCGCCGGCTTCCAGGCGTTTGAGCAGCGGTGTCAGCGTGGCAGAATCCAGAAACAGCCGCTGGCCTATATCGGACACGGTCAGCTCGTCGCCCTCCCATAGCACCATCATCACCAGGTACTGCGGGTAGGTCAGCCCCAGCGGCGTGAGCACGCTGCGGTAGAGTTTGTTCATGGCCAGGCTGGTGGAGTACAGCGCAAAGCACAGCTGTTGGTCCAGCAGTAGCGGCGACGGGGTAGTGGTATCCATGTGCGGCATAATAAATAGCACGCTATTTATTTGCAAGCTACTTTGTACGCTATGCAAAAATAAAGCCCGACTTCGGTCGGGCTGGGGTGCGTGCAGGCAGGGCAGGTTTAGTTGGCCGGTGCCGGGGCCGGGCGGCTGGTGATGTTGCCGGCAGCGTAGGTCTCGGCCAGATAGTTGGCCGACGACACGATGATGTCACGCGCAACCATGTCCAGCGCCAGGCTCTTGGAAATGGACCAGCCACCGCCCACACCACCACCCACGGCGGCGAAGCCCCAGCTGGATTTGTCACTGTTGGCCGCAAACGAGCGCGCTTCGTGGATTTCCAGTGTCTGCGGGTTCATGGAGGTCAGGTCAAGCTGCATGGACGCTTTTTCGGTGTTTTTGGAGATCAGCCCCAGTAGCGGAATGAAGCCGCCACCCAAGGCGCCGCCTTCTTTGGAAAGCTCCAGTGCCGTGATCTGGCCGGCAATCATCAGGTCGATTTTAGGCGGGGCCACGGTCTGGCCGGTAGCCGCCAGCATCTCGCGCATTTTCTTGAACTGTTCCAGGTCCACCAGCTTGAAGCAGCCGGTTTCGCGAATGGCATTAGTCAGCATGGAGCGCATGCCGTTGCCGATGCCCTGCACACCGCCGTTACCAGCGATCAAGCCAGCCAGTGCAGCCATGCCACCGCCGGGGCCGCCCTGGGCCTGGCAGCTGGCGGCGGTACATTCCAGTGTATTGATGGCAATGGTTTTGCCGGTGGAGGCCTGGCATTTCACCACCGGGATGGCCATTTGTTCTACTTTGGTGTCAGCCAGTACCGCGCTGCTGGCGATGGCAAGGGCTGCAATGGAGAGGGAGCGAGTGATTTTATGCATTTGCTAGCATTCATTGGGGTTTATTCCTATCGATTTTAAAACAAATGCCATTGATATGTCATTCATTAATGATGTTTGCTTGCAAGTGCCCGCCGTAAGTTGCCATTAGTGCGACAACGCAGTGTTGCGTGTATCGCTAGAGTAAGGGCCGGCGGCAGGACTGGGCTGGCATGGCAAAAGCGGCGACAGCACCGCTTTGCGCGTGAGTGACCACGTGGGGCCTGCCGCCAGAAGCTGGTCAGGCTCAATCCAGTTTGCCGCTCGCCCGTAGGTGCGAGGCGTAGATATTGTCCGCCGCCAGCGCGCTGCCGCTGGCCAGCGCGGCCAGCCAGTCGTCGGTGCTGGCTACGGCGGCGAAGCCGGTGTGCATCACGGTGCAGTACACGCGGTGGATTTCCTCGGCGCTGGCGCTGCCGGCGGCGTTGCGGTAGGGCAGCGCGCCGCTGGCGTCGTGCAGCAGCTCCACCCAGTAGCCGTCGTGGCTGGCGTGGATGATGGTGCTGGCGTCGCAGTTGTGCGTCATGTAGCCGCATACGGTCAGCGTGTCGATGCCGCGTTCGCGCAGCCAGGCGTCCAGCCCGGTGCCGGTAAAGCAGCTGGCGTACTGTTTATCCAGCAGCAGCTGGTACGGGCGGGCAGCTACCTCGGGGTGTAGTGCCGCGCCGTGGCTGCCGGCGGCAAAGATCGGGCTGCCGGCCGCTGCAATGTGACGTACCACCACCACCGGCACGCCGGCCAGGTTGGCCGCATCCATGGCTTGCAGGATGCGTGGCAGCGTTTGTTCGCGCGGCGGGTAGCTGATGGGCAGTTGGCCGTCGAAGTATTCGTTCTGTACGTCGATCACGATCAGGGCGCGGTGCGGGGTGCTCATGGCAGTTTCCTTGTCGGGTTGGGGTGGCACACAGTGTGCCGCGCTGGTGTTGCCGCCGTGAGTGGCCCGAATGACAATATGCGTTAGTATCGGGCCATATCGTGTGGTGGAGGTGTGGCATGGGCAGGCAGGTGGCAGTAGTGGCTTTTGACGGGATCAGCCCGTTTCATCTGGCGGTACCGTGCGCGGTGTTTGGCGAGCGCCACGGCGCGGCGCTGGGTTACCGTTTGCAGGTGTGCAGCTGGGAGGCCGGGCCGTTGGCCAGCAGTGCCGGCTTCCAGCTGCAGGCGCTGGCAGGGCTGGATGTGCTGGCGCAGGCCGACGTGGTGATCGTGCCCAGCTGGCGTAATGTGGACGAGTCGGCCGCACCGGCGCTGTTGCAGGCGCTGCGCGACGCCCACGCCCGTGGCGCGGTGGTGATGGGTTTGTGTCTGGGGGCCTACGTGTTGGCGCAGGCGGGTTTGCTGGATGGCATGACGGCTACCACGCACTGGGCCTTTGCCGACGATTTTGCCGCACGCTTTCCGGCGGTAACCGTCCTGCCCGATAGCTTGTACCTGGATGATGGCCAGGTGCTGACGTCGGCCGGCACCGCTGCGGCCATCGACTGCTGCCTGCACCTGTTGCGCTGTCAGTGCGGTGCGGCGGCGGCAGGGCAGGTGGCGCGTTACCTGGTGACGCCGCCGCACCGCCAGGGAGGCCAGGCGCAGTACATTGCCCAGCCACTGCCGGCGAATGCCCGTGACGATCGCCTAAGCGGCCTGCTGGACGCGGTGCGCGCCAGCCTGGTGCAGCCGCATACGCTGGATAGCCTTGCAGCGCGGGCGCTGATGAGCCGGCGTACCTTTACCCGGCATTTTCGCCAGCTAACCGGCAGTACGGTGCAGCAGTGGTTGCTGGCCGAGCGCCTGGCGCGGGCGCAGCAGCTGCTGGAAAGCACGGTGTTGACTGTGGAGGCCATCGCGCAGCAGGCCGGTTTTGGCAGTGCGCTGTCACTCAGGCAGCACTTTCGCCGCCGTTTCGGTGTGTCGCCCAGTGACTGGCGCCGCAGCTTTGCCGGCTAGGCGGGCTGCGTTGCTGCCGGTGCGACCTGGTTTGGCCGCAAGTGCGGCCATGCAGGCTCACGGCTGTGCCTGGCACACCTCTTCCTGGCCTTGCCATTCCCACACCACGGTGGCTTCGCCGTGGTGTTCCCATAGCCAGCTGTTACGCCCCGCGTAGCGGGCACCGCTAGCGGCCGGCTGCTGGTACATCAGCTCGCTGCGGTCGCCGCGTTCGGCTATCAGTGTGGCGGGTTCGGTGCCGTAGAAACGTACCTGCATCTCGTTGGCCGCATTGGCACCGCATTGGTAGCGCACCACGGCTTGCGCCGGTAGCAGCTGGTAACGCGCCTGCAGCTCGGCAATGCGCAGCGTGTAGCTGTCGCGTACACAAGCCGCCAGGTCGCCGGCTTTCCAGCAGTCATTGCGCCCTTTTACCCAGCCGCGCTGCTCGGCTTTCAGGGTGACCTGTTGCGGCTGGCCGGTTTTGGCTAGCGCGCTGCGGTAGGTACTGGCTAGCTGGCGGTCCAGCTTGGCAAGTTGCGGGGTTTGGCATACCAGGCGTTCGGCGCTGCTGCCGGCCTGGCGGCAGGGGAAGGACGGGCTTTGCGCCAGTGCTAGCACGGGCAGGCAAGATAGCGTGGTGATGAGCAGCTTTTTCATGTTCGGTTCGCCAAGAGGGTGATTTATGGTCTGTTTATGCAAAAAGTTGGCGTTTTATTATCGAAAAGATATTTAACTTTTTGGCATGACTGTGGTCTTATAGAAATTGACCATTTTATGGCGTGTCATCGTGTCTGCTTCGGGTTGCAGCAGGGCGCGCCTGGCAAGGAAACAAGCATGAACGCAGCCAAGCGTATCAAGAAAAGAATGGATGAGGGTGGGCAGTGCAAGCAATTGGCAGTGCTCAAACAGCTGGCATTGGCGCTGGAGCTGAAGCTGCCGTTTGATGTGGCAGGGTTGGCCGCGCTGGATGCCGCCCATTTTGAACTGGCGCAGCATTTACTGGCCGATTGGCACGGCGAGCAGCATATCGATGCCCGTGGTCGGCTGATCGAGCGCCTGCTGGCAGAAAACCCGGCGCTGATGCGCCCGGCGAGCGGGCGCCGCCCGGGCAGCCGCAGCCAGGCAGTGGTGGCGGCGCCTGCAACGGTGACTCAGTCCAGGTAGTCGTGCATGCGCTGCTGGTACAGCTTGTCACGCAGGGTGCCGACCTGGCGCCAAAGGCAGCTGGCTAGCACCGGATTGCGCGCGGCATAGCTGCGCGAAAAGATCAGATAATACGGTTTGGCGACAAGCGGCGGCTGCAGCTTTACCAGGTTCAGGCCATCGTGGCGGGACAGGTAGCTGTCACCCAGCGGTTCGTGCGTGGCGTAAGCGTCGATGCGGCCAGCCTGCAGTTTCATGAAATTCTGCTCTACGCTGCTTACCGGCTCGGCCGGTATGCCCAGCCGTTCCAGATCGAGGTTGATCGACCAGCCCAGATTGGTACCCACCTTGCGAGTCAGCCCCTGCAGCGTATTGCCATCCCATAGCAGCCGGTGCCCCTGGCGGGCGTACAGCACATAGCTCAAGGTAGCTAGCCGCTGCGCCTCGTTTGGCTTGCCGTTTTGTAGCGGGTAGGCGGCGTAGGCGGCGCGTTCGGCGGTGTAAGACAACATGCCGGCGGCGTCCAGGTCGCCACTTTCCAGCTCTTTCAGCATGCGGGTGCCAGGCAGCAGCTTGATGCGCATCGATACGTCACAGTTGGCCGCGGCCCGCTGCAACAGCTCCACCGCGACGCCTGGCCGGGTGGCGGGTAGCGTGGCGTCGCCTAGCTTATAGGGCGGCGTTGCCTGATCGCCCAGGCCCAGTAGCAGGCTGCCAGCGGCTAGGCTGCAGGCACTGGCCAGGCACATCAGGGATAGCAGGGCTCTCAAGGTTTGCCTCCGTTAAAGCGTTTCAATATAAGACAGTTATGTTGCAGCGACATGGCAATGGCAAGCCGCTGGCTGTTCAACTGTCCGCTTTAGCCGTGGCCAAGGTGTCGCCAGCCCCTGGCGGCAGGCGGCGAAACTGTAGTGTGGAGAGCATGGCCAGCGCGCCCATGATGGCAAACGACCACGAAAAATCGCTCAGCTGCAGCGTAGCGTGCCCCTGTAGCGCCGACACACCCTGCAGCGCAAAAGCCGCCAGCGTTACCCCCATGCCGGAAGCCAGCTGTTGGCCCACGCTGGACAGCGTAGAGGCGTGGCTCATGTCCTGCTGGCGGATGTCGGCAAACGCCAGCGCGTTCAGGCTGGTGAACTGTAGCGAGCGCAGGCAGCCGCCCAAGAGGAAGGTGGCCAGCATCAGCCAGTGCGGGCTGCTGGCGTCAAACAGGCCGTAGGCGGCAAACGACACACCGCACAGCACGCTATTGACGATGACGATGCGGCGAAAGCCAAAGCGCTGCAGCACACGCGGCATCAGCGTTTTCATGAAAATGGCGCCCACGGCGGTGCTGCAGGTCAATAAACCGGACTCGAACGGCGTCATGCCCAGCCCCAGCTGTAGCATCAGCGGCAGCAAGAACGGGGTAGAACCCATGCCGGCACGAAACAGGAAGCCGCCCAGCACGCTGGCGTGAAACGTAGGGGTGCGCAGCAGGCTCAGGCGCAGCAGCGGGTGCGGGTGGTGCCGTTCGTGGCGCGGGTACAGCGCCAGCAATAGCAGCCCGCTAAGCGCCAGGCTGCTGGACCACGCCACCGACAGCATGTGTTTGCCTTCGGTTGCCAGCCCCAGCATGGCCAGCGACAGCCCCAGGCCGGTGAGCAGAAAGCCGGTTTTATCCAGTGGCGGGTTGGCCGCATCGCGCAGGTTGGCAATGTGCCGCCCGGCCAGCACCAGCCCCAGCGCGGCAATCGGCAGGTTGATCAGGAAAATCCAGCGCCAGTGAAAATAGGTGCTGATAAAGCCACCCAGTAGCGGCCCCAGCACCGGCCCCAGCAGCGCCGGTATGGTGACGTAGCTCATGGCGCGTACCAGGTCTTGCTTGGCTGTGCTGCGCAGAATCACCAGCCGGCCTACCGGCACCATCATCGCCCCGCCCATACCCTGCACGAAGCGCGCCGCCACAAAGCCCGTCAGGCTGCTGCTGAACGCACAGAGTAGCGAGCCCAGGGCAAACACCGCGATGGCGGCGCGGAACACGCGGCGGGTGCCGTAGCGGTCTGCCATCCAGCCGCTAATGGGGATGAACACCGCCAGGCTCACCAGGTAAGACGTTAGCGCCAGCTTCAGCGCAATCGGGTCCACGCCCAGGTCTTGCGCAATGGCCGGCAGCGAGGTGGAGATCACCGTGGCGTCCAGGTTTTCCATGAACAGCGCGGTGGCGATAATCAGCGGTGTGATCAGGTGGCGTGGCAGGGCAGGCAGCATGGCAGTGGCACAACGCAGAGGCAGGCCGGCACTGTAGCAGATCGTGCCCTGCTGTGGCGCCGGCCGGGGCGGAACATTCTGTTTCTGCGGCCAACCCGGCCACGCGCGCTGTCCCGCTTACAGCATCATGCCGCCAGACACCTCGATACGCTGCGCATTCACCCAGCGGCTGCCGTCGGATAGCAAGGCGGCAATGGCGCCGCCGATATCGTCGGCCTCGCCGACGCGGCCCAGCGCGGTCTGGCTGGCCACAAACCGGTTCAGCTCCGGATTGTCGCGCACGCTGCCGTTGCCAAAATCGGTGGCAATGGCACCGGGCGCTACCGTATTGACGGCAATGCCGCGCGCACCCAGCTCTTTGGCCAGGTAGCGCGTCATCACCTCGATGCCGCCCTTCATCATGGCGTAAGCGGCAAAACCGGGCAGGGCAAAGCGGGCCAGGCCGCTGGACAGGTTGACGATGCGCCCGCCGTCGGCCAGCAGGGGCAGCAGCGCCTGGGTCAGGAAGAACGGGCCTTTCAGATGAATCTGCATCAACTGGTCGAACTGTGCTTCGCTGGTGTCGGCAAAGGCAGCATGGATGCCGATGCCGGCATTGTTCACCAGAAAATCAAACTGCGAGCGGCCGAACTGCTGTGGCAGCACCTCGGCCACGCGGGCGGCAAAGGCGGCAAAGTCCTGGCTACGGCCAACGTCCAGCGGCAGCGCCACGGCCTGTGCGCCGCTGGCGCGTACCGCCGCTAGCACTTCGTCGGCGGCGGCGCGGTTTTGCTGGTAGGTCAGGATGAGGTCGCAACCCTGGGCGGCCAGTGCCAGGGCGGTGTGTTTACCTAGGCCACGGCTGCCGCCGGTGATGAGAGCAATCTTGCGCATGTGAAGCTCCACGTGTGGTTGGGACAGCGCGGTGCTGTCATGCGTTGCAGTCTATTGTCACCATTCATCCAGATAAACGTTGCTTTATCGATTAGACTGTCCGTAATTTACGGATAGTAGGGGCGGCCATGGAGCAGCTGGATTGCATGCGGGTGTTTTTACGGGTGGCCGAGCTGGGCAGCTTTGTGCGGGCAGCAGAAAGCCTGGGCCTGCCGCGCACCACGGTGTCGGAGGCCGTACAGCGGCTGGAAGCCAAACTGGGCACGCGGCTGCTGCAGCGGACCACGCGCCGCGTGCAGCTTACCCAGGATGGTCTGCTGTACAGCGAGCGTTGCCGCGACTTACTGGCCGATTTCGACGAGCTGGGCAGCTTGTTCCAGGGTAGTGAGGCCGCGCTGGCCGGCCGGCTGCGGGTGGATATGTCCAGCGGCATTGCCCGCCACATGGTGCTGCCGCAGCTGCCAGCGTTTCTGGCGGCGCACCCTGGCATTGTGCTGGAGCTATCCAGTACCGACCGGCGGGTGGACTTGGTGCGCGAGGGTTTCGACTGCGTGGTACGCGTTGGTACCGTGGGGGACGACAGCCTGGTGTGCCGGCCACTGGGTTGCCTGCCGCAGGCCAATTGCGCCAGCCCGGCTTACCTGCAGCAGTATGGTTGGCCGCAGCAGCTTGCCGATCTGGCCAGCCATAGGCTGGTGCATTACGTAGCGCAGCTGGGCAGCCGTCCGGCGGGCTTCGAATACCGCGATGCCGCTGGCCAGCGTTGCCTGCAGCCGGTGGTGGGGCAGTTGCACGTGAATAGTGCCGACGCTTACCTGGCGGCCTGCCTGGCCGGCATGGGCATCATCCAGGTGCCGCGTTCGGCAGTGGCGGGTCTGCTGGCCAACGGCAGCTTGTGCGAGGTGCTGCCGCAGTGGCAGGCGCCACCCATGGCGGTGAACCTGTTGTACCCCACACGCCGCCATCAGCCGCCACGGGTGCAGCGCTTCATGCAATGGCTGGATGGTGTCATCCGGCCGCAGCTGGTGCCGCTAGACGGCAGTGCCTGAGAGCACGGCACACAGCAAAACGCCCTGCGGGCATGGGCCGGCAGGGCGTGGCTGGGAGGCTTGGCTGCGCTTACAGCGCTTCCAGCGCCAGCAGCTCTTCCACCGTCTGGCGGCGGCGGATCAGGCGGTCGCTGTCGCCGTCTACCAGCACTTCGGCGATCAGCGGGCGGCTGTTGTAGTTGCTGGACATCGACGCGCCGTAGGCGCCGGTATCGTGGAAGACCAGCAAGTCGCCTACGTTGGCCGCCGGCAGGCTGCGCGGCAGTACCACGCCGCCGTCGCCCTGGGTGAATACGTCGCCTGATTCACACAGCGGGCCGGCTACCACGCTGGGTTTTTCCTCACGCAGCACGCCGTCTTGCGGTACCACGGTGATGTGGTGGTAGCTGCCGTACATCGACGGGCGCATCAGTTCGTTGAAGCCGGCGTCCACCAGCACGAAGTGGTTGCGGCCAACGTCCTTTGTGGCGCGTACTTCGGCCAGCAGGTTGCCCGATTCGGCCACCAGGTAACGGCCCGGCTCGATTTCCAGCGCCAGCGGGTGGCCCAGCAGCGCGGCGGCCTGGTGACGGGCGGTGTCCCACAGGCCAAAGTAATGCGCGGTATCCACGGTGGCGTCGCCGTCGCGGTAGGGGATGGACAGGCCGCCGCCGGCAGAGATGGCGTGCAGGTCGTGGCCGGCGTCTTTCACCAGGCGTACCAGATTCACCATGGCACCGCACACTTCTTGCAGGTGGCCGTAATCCACACCGGAGCCGATGTGCATGTGCAGGCCCACCAGCTGCAGGCCGTGCTGGCGGATCACCGCCAGTGCCGCCGGCAGGTCGCTATGCCAGATGCCGTGCTTGCTGTGCTCGCCGCCGGTGTTGGTCTTGTTGCTGTGGCCGTGGCCAAAGCCGGGGTTGATGCGCAGCCACACGCGGTGACCGGGGTGGGCGGCGCCCAGCTGGTGCAGCATGTCGATGGAGCCGGCGTTTACCGGAATGTTGTGCTCCACCACCAGCGCCAGCGTGTCGCGGTCGATCAGGTCGGCGGTAAACACAATGCCGGACGGCTCGCCCTGGGCGTCGTAGCCGGCGGCCAGCGCGCGCAGGATTTCGCCACGCGATACCGCGTCTACCTTTACGCCCTGTTCGCGCATCAGGCGCAGGATGTGGGTGTTGCTGCAGGCCTTTTGTGCAAAGCGGATGGTGTCGAAGGCGGCCAGCTCGGCAATGCGCTGGCGAATGGTGGCGGCGTCGTACGTCCACAGCGGGGTGCCGTAGCGGGCGGCCAGGCCGGCCAGGCGGGAAGTGTCGGGTGTTTGCATCGCTTTGTCCTGTTATATGTGCCGTCTTGCGGCGTGTTGCCCTGCATCATGCCCGCTGTGGCGTATTCGGTAAAATGCTATTATTTTCACAATCCATTCAATTTTGATATGAGGTGAGTGTGGAGATCAGTCACCGCCACATCGAAGTCTTTCGCGCCATCATGCTCAGCGGCAGTGTTACCGGTGCCGCTGCGCTGCTGCGTACTTCGCAGCCCACCGTCAGCCGCGAGCTGGCACGGCTGGAGCAGCTGCTGGGCTACGCGCTGTTCCAGCGTGACAAGGGGCGCTTGCAAGCCACCGCCCGTGCGCTGGCGCTGTACGACGAGGTGCAGCGCGCCTACGTCGGCCTGCAGCGGGTAAGCGACGCTGCGGCCAACCTGGCGCGGCTGGACCAGGCGCAGCTGGCGCTGGTGTGCCTGCCGGCGTTTGCCCATGCGCTGCTGCCGGCAGTGTGCCGCCGTTTGCACGCGGTGGCGGGTCAAGCGCGGGTGGCGATTACGCCGCAGGAATCGCCGTTGCTGGAAGAGTGGCTCAGCGCGCAGCGCTTCGACCTGGGCCTCACCGAGCACAGCGAGGCGCCGCCCGGCACCCGCTTGCAAGCGGTGCTGGAGGCCGACGAGCTGTGCGTGCTGCCCGAGGGTCACCCCTTATTGGCGCATAGTGTGCTGACGCCGCAGCATTTTGCCGGCCAGCCCTTTGTCAGCTTGTCGCCGGACGACCGCTACCGCCGCCTGCTGGACGCGGTGTTCGAGCAGGCCGGCGTCAGCCGCCAGCTGCTGTGGGAAACGCACAGCGCGGTGTCGGTGTGTGCGCTGGTGCGCGAAGGGCTGGGCGTGGCCATCGTCAACCCGCTTACCGCGCTGGCGATGGCTGGCCACGGTTTGCAGCTGCGCCGCTTTGCGGTGTCGGTACCGTACCGCGTCAGCCTGGTGCAGCCGCTGTATCGCCCGGCGTCGCCGTTGAGCGCCACGTTTATCGATATGCTGCAGCAGGAGGCGGCCAACCTGCAGCAAAGCTTGGCCGCGCTGTAGCGGCCAGGTCAGGTTGGCGGGCAAAGTGCCGGTGTTGCTGTGTCCGATCAATCAGGGTTGTGTTGCGTAAGTTGCTGAATTGCCGTTGTTTATTCGTACAAGGTAAGCTCCGTTTGGGCTGTGGGCAGGCTTTGTCATCCACCTCATGTTGGCCGCACTGTTGCGGCCAACCCTTACCATGCGGCGGTATGCCGCCAGCGGGAGACCCCATGCGCAAGATCGTCATTGCCCCCGATTCATTCAAGGAAACCCTCAGCGCCCGTCAGGTAGCCGACATCATCGCCGCTGCGCTGGCGCCGCATCTGCCGCATACCGAGCTGCATACCGTGCCGGTGGCCGACGGCGGTGAAGGTACGCTGGACGCGCTGTTGGCCGCCACCGCCGGCCGCTATCACTATCTGGACGTACGCGGCCCGCTGGGCACACCGGTGCAGGCGGCGTGGGGCATGCTGGGCGATGGCGAAACGGCAGTGGTGGAGATGGCCGCCGCCAGCGGCATTGCGCTGGTGCCGCGTGAACAGCGCGACCCGCTACGCGCCTGCAGCTACGGCACCGGCCAGCTTGTCCGCGCCGCGCTGGACCACGGCGCGCGGCGGCTGATTCTGGCCATCGGCGGCTCGGCCACTAACGACGGCGGCGCCGGCATGTTGGCCGCACTGGGGGCAAGGCTGCTGGACGCCTCCGGTGAGCCGCTACCGCCTGGCGGTGCGGCGCTGGTGAAGCTGGCCACGCTGGACCTGGCCGGGCTGGACGCACGGCTGGCGCAGTGCCGTATCGATATTGCCTGCGACGTGCGCAACCCCTTGCTGGGCGAGCACGGCGCCAGCGCGGTATTCGGCCCGCAAAAGGGCGCCACGCCGGCCATGGTGGCGCAGCTGGACGCCGCGCTGGCGCATTACGCTGCCGTGCTGCACGCCGCTACTGGCTGCGATGCGGCCAACTTGCCGGGTAGCGGTGCCGCCGGCGGCATGGGCGCGGCCGCTCTGGCGGTGCTGGGCGGGCGTATGCAGGCCGGCATCGAACTGGTACTGGACGCGGCAGGGTTGGCCGCCGCCGTGCAGGGCGCCGACCTGGTGATTACCGGCGAAGGCCGGCTGGACGGGCAGAGCGCCTTTGGCAAGACACCAGTGGGCGTGGCCACGCTGGCGGCGCGCTACGGCGTCCCCACCATTGCCATCGGCGGCAGTCTGGGGGACGGCGTAGAAACGCTGCAGCAGCATCACATCCGTGCCGTGTTTGCCTGCGTGGACCGCATTACCACGCTGGACGCGGCGCTGGGCAACGCCGCGGCCAACCTGTCACGCGTGGCCGGCAATGTGGGTGCGCTGCTGGCGCTTGGGTCGGGCGTAGTGCGCTAGGCACGGCTTGCTGGCCGGTCAGGCAGGTGGGTGTAGGCGGTGCTTGCCGTTCGGGTGGGCATTTGTCATAGTCTGCATATCGAAATAATGCCGGTATTTGATATGTTCCGCCCACTGCAAAAAGCCGCCATGACGCTATTGGGGCGGCTTAAGTACTTTCGTATGCCGCCGGTGATTGTGTTCGACCCGTCTACCTATCGCGTCAAAGGGGGCGAGGTGCGCGAGCTGCTGGGGGTGCTGCAGCCGGGTGACATTCTGCTGCGTGCCTACGATGGTTACCTGGACAGCTGGTTTATCCGTAGCAGCTGGCCGCTAGGTACCGGCCAGCGCCGCAAGGGCCGCTTTACCCACGCCGCGCTCTACGTTGGCCGCCTCGGCCCGCAAGACCGCGAGCGCGCCGCCGCCGACATCAGCGGCTACGCCTGGGATAAAGACCGGCGCATCCCGCCCGAGCAGCTGCCGCAGCACCGTAAAGCCATGCGCGAGCACTTTTTTGATAAAGCCCTGCCGCCGCGTAGCGACGGGAGCTTGCCGGATAACGCCATGGTGATCCACGCCATGGCCGAAGGCGTGCAGATGGAAGACATCCTCAGCTTCTGCCGCTGCGACTACCTGCAGGTACTACGCCTGCCCGATACCTTCCAGGGTGTGCCGCACACCGATGTCGCACCGGTTTTTGCACTGCAGCAGGGTAGCGCCGAACAGCGCCTCGCCAGCCAGCTGCTGGCCGACCAGTGCCTGCAACGCGAAGACGCCACCCGGCTGGCCTGTGCCGCTGCACTGGGCAAGCTGGGCGCCGAGTACGACTTTGCCTGCAACGACGTCAAGGCGTTCCAGAGCTTTAGCTGCGCCGAGCTGGTGTTTTATTGCTATCGCGGCGTAGCGCAGTGGCTGGATATGCGCCCGCGCCTGCACGGCTTTCTGGGCCTGTGGCCACGCCGCGTAACGGTGACGCCGGACGACTTTACCGACACGCGGCTGGAAACCGTGTGGCAAAGCCGGTCGCTGCACGGCAAGACTTAGGCGATGGCGGCGGGGCGTTGCGTGGGTGAGAAGGCAGGGAGGGTCAAGGCCAGCAGGCCGTTCCCAGCAAGTAGGGTGGGCTAAGGCCGGTAGGCCGTGCCCACCATATTGTCGAGACGAATGGGTGGGTACGCTGCGCTTTGCCCACTCTACGTGCTGAATGAAATAAAACCCGACGTTCACCGCGTTTGCAAGGGTGCTGGGCCGCTACAGCGAGGCCGGCAAACAAGGTGGCGTGCGGCCAACATGCCGTGCCCGCCGCGCCGGCAGGGCTGCGGCCGGCTTACAGTAGTGCTGTGCCGTCCACGTCGCCATCCACACCGGCCAGCGGGCCGAGTAGCTGCTGTTGCTGGTAGTGGTGGCACCAGCTCAGATAGTCGTCTATCGGCATGGGTTTGCTGTAGTAGTAGCCCTGCCCGATATCGCAGCCTAGCAGCCACAGCTGCTGCATGGTTTCCTGGTCTTCTATGCCTTCTGCTACCACCATCAGGCCCAGGTGGTGGGCCAGGTCGATGGTGGATTCCACAATGGCCATATTGCCGCGGTCGTCTACCAGCTTGCTGATGAAGCGCTGGTCGATCTTGAGCTCCTGCACCGGCAGGTGTTTCAGATAGCCCAGCGAGGAAAAGCCGGTGCCGTAGTCGTCGATGGCCAGGCGTACGCCCAGCGCCACGATTTCGTGCAGGATGGCCATGCCTTTTTCCGGCGAGCTCAGCATCAGGCTTTCGGTGACTTCCAGCCGCACCAGGGCGGGGTTGATGCCGGTTTCCTGCAGCAGCTGGCGCAGCATGGGCAACAGCTCGGTATCAAACAGGCTGCGTACCGACAGGTTTACCGATACGGCCACGCCGGGGAAGTCGGCTTGCCATAGTGCGCACTGGTGCAGCGCCTCGCGTATGGTCCAGCGGGTAAGCGGTTTGATCAGGCCGGAGCTTTCGGCGATGGGGATGAATTCCAGCGGCGAGATGAAGCCTTCTTCTGGGTCGAACCAGCGCGCCAGCGCTTCGGCGGCCACCAGTTTGCCGGTGCGGATATTGATCAGTGGCTGAAAGTGCTGCGTCAGCTGGTTTTGCGCCATGGCGTCGCGCAGCCGGCCAAAGCGGTAGTGGTAGCGTATAAAGGCTTCGTCCTGGCTGGCGTCGTACATGGTGGCCGATTGCCCGTGCTGCAGTGCCTGCAGCATGGATTGTTCGGCTTTGTGCAGCAGCTCTTCCGCGCTGGCGCCGTGCCGCGGGTACACGGCGATGCCGGCGGTGTAGTCGATGTGTACCGGGAAGCCGCGAATTTCAAAGTCCAGATTGTAGCTGCCCACCATCTGGGTGGTTTTTTCCAGGTCGAACTGCGGCTTGCGCATGTGGAAGATCACCAGCAGCTCTTCGCGGGCGATGCGCGCCAGCATGCCGCCTTCACCCAGCAGCTGTTGCAGGGTGCCGGTAATGGCTTGCATCAGTTCGTTGGTGGCATCGCTGCCGATGATGTTGCTGATTTCCGGCAGCCGCGACAGCCGCATGGCAATCACCAGCAAGCCACCGTGCCGCGATTGCGCCTGGCGGATTTCATCCTGCAGCAGCGGCAGGATGCGGGTGCGGTTGGGCAGCTTGGTTACCGGGTCGTGCAGGGCCAGAAACTGCAGCTGGTCCAGGTAGTGCTGGGCGGTGGCGGTATTGGCCAGCACGCCTTCGTGCAGCTTTTCCTGAAAGCGGCTACGCAGCAGGTTAAAGCAGGCGGCAATCACCGATACAAACAGCAGCGACGACAGATAGTGCGGGATCTGTACCGGGTCGTAAGGGTAGGCCAGTGCCGTGCCGCGCAGCGCCAGCAGCAGTACGCCTACTTCTAGCAGGAACAGGCCGCTCCACAGCCAGCCTTTGCGCTGGCCTTTGATGAAAAAGGCCATGAACGGGAAGCTGTACGCCCAAAACAGGCCGGTGCCGCCCACGCCACCCACCACCACCAGTGCGCCAAATACCACGACGCCACATAGCATCAGCAGGTTTTCTGCCCAGCGCAGGTGTTGGCCGCGTCGCGCCAGGCGGATGGCTGGCAGCAAGAGCAGTAGGGCGCTGGCGGCTTCTATTGCGCCCAGCAGCGGGTAGGGGGCCAGCAGGGTATTGAACAGGGAAAACAGCAGGGCAACGACAAAGCCAATGGGGGCAATGGTCAGGACATTATCCCTGCGTTCCTGCTGGCCCAGGATTTCCTTGCTGCCCTGGCCCAGCAGGCTGGAGACAAAGCGCCACGGTTTGGGTGCGTGTTGATTGGGTGTCTTGGGCATGGCGTACTTGGCGTTCGGTGTCGTAGCGGTATGAGTTGTGCGTAATTTTCTCATGCCATCAGGCAGGTGTCTGTTTTATAGACATGGTTGTTCATGATAATCGCATTTCTGTGCCGCATCAGCATCGACGATAGGGTGTCAATTCGATATTGGCGACATATCCTTTAGACTAGTACCTACACTACCCACTTATCGATTCCGGAATGTGCCTCATGCTGCGCACTGCATTGCTTCTGTTTTGCCTATGGTTTGCTGCCCCGGTTTGGGCCATGTCTGTGGCTTTTATCAATCCGGGTTATGCCAATGGAACCTATTGGTTCACCGCTAGCCGCAGCATGCAGGCGGCAGCGGAAGATCTGGGTATCAGCTTGCGTATCGAGTATGCGTCGCGCAATTACAAGCTGGCGCTGGAGCATACCCGTACCCTGGCGGGCTTGCCGCCAGCGCAGCGGCCGGACTATGTGATTCTGAGCAATGAGTTTGGTACGGCTGCCGAGATGGTCAAGCTGCTCAGTGACGCCGGTATCAAGACCTTTCTGGCTTTTAGCGGGCGTGGCTCGGGCGCGGCAGGAGCAGAGCTTGGCAAGCCGCGGCAGCAGTTTCCCCTGTGGCTGGGCTCGCTGGAGCCACGTGCCAGCGATGCCGGCTACCTGACCGGCCAGGCGCTGATCGCGCAGGCACGTCGCGCGGGTGTGCCACGCATTCATGGCAAGATGCCCATGCTGGTAATAGGCGGGGATCGCAGCACGCCCACATCCGTGTTCCGTCTGCAGGGTTTGTACCAGGCCGTGCGCGAAGCCGGTGACGTGATCGTGGTGCAGGAAGTGATGGCCGCCTGGGACCGCCAGCGTGCGGCGCGTCAGGCTAGCTGGCTATACCGCCGCCATCCGCAGGCGCGCATGGTGTGGGCCGGCAGCGATCAGATGGCCATGGGGGCCATGGCCCAGTGGCGGGCGCGTGGCGGCCAGCCGGGCAAAGACGCCTTTTTTAGCGGCATCAATACCTCGCCAGAAGCGTTGCAGAGCCTGAGTGATGGCAGCATGACGACGCTGGCGGGCGGCCATTTCGTCACCGGTGCCTGGGCGCTGGTGATGTTGTACGACTATGAGCACGGCAAAGACTTTGCCAGCGAGGGGCTGGAGCTGCAGCGCCCGCTGTTTGTCCGCTTTGATGCCGCCCTGGCGCAGCGCTATCTGAAGGCTTACAGCGATGCCGATTTCAGCCGGGTGGACTTCGCCAGCTACAGCAAGGTGAAGAACCCCGCCATCCAGCGCTACCGTTTCAGCTTCCAGGCCTTGTTGCCCTAGGCCGCCCGGCCGCCAGCCAGTGTGGCGGGCGGCCATCGCAAGGTGCTTTGCCTGGCTTAGTTTTGCCTGTCGCTAAAATGACACGCCATCCATTGTTGTATCTCTTCCACAAATAGCCTGACCTTCAGCGCATTGCGCCGTGCAGCCGGGTATACCGCGTAAACATGCTCGCGCCCGAAACTCTCGCCCGTGCAGTGGTAGTCGGCAAAGACCTGCTGCAGTTTCCCGGCCCTAATATGGTGCAGTGCACTCCAGCGCGGGCAGGGCAAGATGCCCTGGCCAGCGCAGGCGGCATCCAGTAGCAGATCAAAATTATCCGAGCGGATACGCCCTTGTGGTTCTACCCGCAGGCTGTGGCCATCGCGGGTAAAAAACCAGGCCGGGTTCAGTAGCGGGTGGCGGTACACCAGGCAGCGGTGTTGTGCCAGATCTGCCGGGCTGTGCAGTGGTGGCGCACTGGCCAGATAGGCGGGGGAGGCGCACACCATCACGCGGTTATCGCCTATTACCTTGGCAATTTGCCCTGGCAGGTCATGGTGGCCCAGGCGTAGCGCCAGGTCGTAGTTCTCGGCCACCAGGTCTACGTAACGATCTGCCAGGCTGATATCCAGCTCCACTTCGGGGTAACGCTGCATGAAAGCCGGGCAAAAGCCAGACAGCACGGCACGGCCAAACGACAGCGGTGCGGTAATGCGCAGCACGCCGCGCGGCTCGCCGTCCAGCTCGCGCAAGCGCTGGCCTACCCGCCCCAGCTGCTGCATGGCCTCGCTGGCGGTTTCCAGATAGATGCGGCCGGCTTCGGTGAGCGCAACTTGCCGTGTGCTGCGCGTCAGTAGCCGTGTGCCGAGTGACGCCTCCAGCGCGTTGAGCGCCTTGGTCATGGCCGACGGGCTCTTGCCCAGTTTTAGTGCGGCGCGCGACATACTGCCGGTTTCTGCTACCGCAATAAACGCCTGTATCGCCTGAAAGGTATCCATCAGTTTTTCCATCCGGGAAAAAAAGAACTGCCTGCTTCGTACTTTATCCTGCCTCGCACTTGCGCTCATGATGTTTTTACCGCGGCACGCATTGTGCGCACCACACTAGGGAGAGTGTCATGAAAACCACATTGAAAGCCCTTGCTATCTGTACTGCAGCTGCCTGTATGCCGCAGCTGGCACAGGCGGCAGGCACCTTGAACATCTACAACTGGGGCGAGTACTTTGCCCCCGGTACTATTGCCGGATTCGAAAAAGAAACCGGCATCAAGGTACGGCTGGACGTGTACGACAGTAACGAGGTGCTGCAAACCAAATTGCTGGCGGGCGGGAGTGGCTACGACCTGGTGTTTCCGTCGAATGACTTTCTGACCAGGCAGATCCAGAGCGGCGTGTACCAGAAGCTGGATAAGCGCAAGCTGAGCAACCTGAAAAACCTGGACCCGGCTTTTGTGCCCAAGGTAGATAGCGTGGACCCTGGCATGCAGTACAGCGTGCCGTATATGTGGGGCACCACCGCCATCGGCTACAACGTGGACAAGGTGAAAAAAGCACTGGGCGGCCAACTGCCGGCCAATAGTTACGACCTGCTGTTCAAGCCCGAGGTACTGGCCAAGCTGCAAGGCTGCAACGTGGCCTATAACGACGCCGGCAGCGTGATGTTGCCCATGGCCATGCGCTACCTGGGGCTGGACCCGAACAGCACCAGCGCCAAAGACTACGACGCCGCCTACGCCGTGCTGGCCAAGGCCCGCCCGTACGTGAAGCGCCTGATCGCCACCCCGGTGATGAATGATCTGGCCAACGGCGAGGTGTGCGTCAGCACCGGTTACTCCGGCGCTGTGCTGGTAGCCAAACTGCGCGCCAGGCAAAACAAGAACGGCCAGAACATCGCCTACACCATTCCGCAGCAGGGCGCGCCGATGTGGTTTGACAGCATGGTGATCCCCAAGGACGCCAGGAACGTCGACAACGCCCACCTGTTCATCAATTACCTGCTGCGCCCTGACGTCATCGCCAATATCAGCAACGCCGTGATGTACCCCAGCCCCAACGCGCAGGCGGCCAAGCTGATGAGCCACGACCTCACCGGCGACCCGATGATCTACCCCGACGCCGCGCGCATGAAAAGCTTCTGGGTACAGCGCCCGCTGGAGCCTGCCGTGCAGCGCATCCAGACCCGGCTGTGGCAGAAATTCAAGACCGGCCGCTAGGAGCAGACCATGACCACCGCCACCGGTTTTCTCTACGATGCACTGTTTCTGCAACATAGCGCCGGCCGCCAGACCTACCACGGTGTAAATGGCGCGGCCGACGCCGGCCCCGAGTTCGACTGCCCCGAGCGCCTGGCCTACACCAAGGCGTTGCTGGACGCCACCGGCATGACGGCGCGGCTGCAACCGCTGGCCTACCAGCCGGCCGACGACGCCACGCTGCTGCGGGTGCACACCCCGGCCTACCTGGCGCAACTGGCGGCCAACTGTGCCGCTGCGGATGGCGATGGCGTCGAGCTAGGCCCCGATGCCCGCGGCGGCCCCGCCACCGAACGCATTGCCCGCGCCGCCGCCGGTGCGGCCTGCGCTGCCGTGGATGCGGTGCTACAAGGCCAGGTTAGCCGCGCCTACGCGCTGATCCGCCCGTCCGGCCACCACGCCGGGCCCGACTACGCGATGGGCTACTGCTACTACAACAACGTGGCGGTAGCGGCGCGCCACGCCCAGGCCCGTTACGGCCTGCAGCGCATCGCCATCATCGACTGGGACGTGCACCACGGTAACGGCACCCAGCACGTGTTCGAGGCCGACCCGCACGTGCTGTTCTGCTCGCTGCACGAGGAAGGCAATTACCCGCTAGAAGGCGGCTGCGAAGTGGATCAGGGGCAGGGCGCGGGTGCCGGTTACACGGTGAATATCCCGCTACCGGCCGGCAGTGGCTATGCCGCCTACGCGCTGGCGTTCGAGCAGGTACTGCTGCCGGTGCTGCAACGCTTCCGCCCCGAGCTGATCCTGGTATCGGCCGGGCAGGACGCCAACGCTTACGACCCGCTGGGCCGCATGCGCCTCACCCGCCCCGGCTACCGCGCGCTGGCGGCCAGCCTTACCGCTGCGGCGGGTGAGCTGTGCCAGGGGCGCATCGTGATGCTGCAGGAAGGCGGCTACAGCCTGCCGTATCTGCCGATTGCCACCCTGGGCGTGATCGAGGGCCTAAGCGGCCAACAGGTGGATTTTGACGACCCGCACTGGGTGCCGGACCGGCCGCTAACCAGCACCGAAGCCGCCGCCGTGGCGCGCGCCCGCGCCGCCCAGCGCCAATACTGGGCACTGCAAGGAGAGCAAGATGCGTAAGGTAACCGTGGCCGCCACCCAGATGGCCTGTAGCTGGGACCGTGCGGCCAACCTGGACCGCGCCGAAGCCCTGGTGCGCGCTGCGGCGGCGCAAGGGGCGCAGGTGATCCTGCTGCAAGAGCTGTTTGAAACCCCGTACTTCTGCATCGACCAGCGCCACCACCACAACGCGCTGGCGGCGCCGTTCGACGGCCACCCGTGGCTGGGGCGCTTTGCCGCACTGGCGCGCGAGCTGCAAGTGGTGCTGCCGGTGAGCTTTTTCGAGCAGGCGGGCAATACCCAGTTCAACAGCCTGGCCATGATCGACGCCGACGGCAGCGTGCTGGGCCACTACCGCAAGATGCACATACCGGACGGCCCCGGTTACAGCGAGAAGTTCTACTTCGCGCCCGGCGACCTGGGCTTCAAGGTGTGGGACACCCGCTACGGCCGGCTGGGCGTGGGCATCTGTTGGGACCAGTGGTTCCCCGAAACCGCGCGCAGCATGGCGCTGATGGGCGCCGAAGTATTGCTGTTCCCCACCGCCATCGGCAGCGAACCGCACGACCCGGCCATCCAGTCGCTGCGCCACTGGCAAAACACCCAGCGCGGCCACGCCGCGGCCAACGTGATGCCGCTGCTGGCCAGCAACCGTGTTGGCACCGAGCACGGCGAGGCCGGCACGCATATCACCTTCTATGGCGGGTCGTTCATCGCCGGCGAAGATGGCGAGCTGCGCGCCGAAGCCGGTAGCGAGGATGGCACCATCCTTACCGCCACCTTCGACCTGGACGCGCTGGCGGCCAAGCGCCGCGCCTGGGGCGTGTTCCGCGACCGCCGCGTCGAGCACTACGGCGCGCTGTTGCAATACGCTGTTTGACCTCGCCACCCCGGCCCCGTGTTGCCTGTTTACCGGGTGGCGCGGGGCGTTTTCATGCTGCCGGTTGGCAGGCGCTAGCGGCGCCTGCTGGCTGGCGCTGACGGTGTGCCAGCCACACAAAGCCGGCGCCCAGCAGCGATAGCGCCATCATCACCACCAGCAGCGCGTCCGGTGGCCAGCGCAGCAGCGCCATGCCGGCCAGTACCGGACTGATGGCGCCGCCGGCCTGGGCCAGGTTTTGCGCGCCGTAGTAGCTGCCGCGCAGGTGCTCCGGCGCGATGGCGTCGATGTACAGATATTCGGCTGGTACCAGCAGGATCTCGCCCAGCGTGAACACCACCATCCAGCCCACCCACGCCCACAGGCTGTCGCTGAGCGCGCAGCCGGCCAGCCCGGCCGCCAGCAACAGCGACGAGGCCATGATCCAGCGCAGCAGTGTGTGTGGCCGCAGCAGCTTGCCCAGCGGGTACTGCAGCAGCACCACGGTGAGCGAGTTGGTGGTAATCAGCACCGACATCCAGCGCAGCACCTCGGCGTCGCTGCGCGTTTGCAGCAGGTACAGCGCCAGGTAGTCGGAAAAGCGCGCCTGCACCACGCAGGCCAGCAGGCTGCCGATGGTAAACAGGATCAGTGTGCGGTCGCGGCGCAGCAGCTGCAGTGTGGCGGCAAAGTCCGGCGCCGGTGCGGCGGACGCTGCGGCCAACCTGCCGGTGGGCAAACCGCGCAGTAGCGGCAGGCAGGCCAGCACCAGTGCTGCCGCCAGCCAGAACGCCAGCGCCGGGCGGCTGGCGGCTACCAGGCTGGCCAGCAGCGGCCCGGTGGCGTAGCCCACATTGGCCAGCGTGTAGCGCAGCGAAAAAGCGCGGCTGCGCTCGGCGGGTGGCAGCAGCGCCGCCAGTAGCGCCTTCAGCGTAATGCCGAACAGCACCAGCGCGCTTTCGGTGAGCAGCAGCGCGCCGGCAGCGGCCAGTGGCTGGCGGCAGAACGGCAGCAGCGCAAAGCCCGCCGCCATCAGCAGTAGCGCCGATAGCAGCAGCCGGCGCGGCGCCAGCCGGTCGACCAGATAGCCGGCGTACAGGCTGCCCAGCGTGGCCAGCAACAGCACGCCGCCCAGTAGCAGGCCGATATCGCGCGGGCCCAGCGCCAGCTGGCGGCCCAGGGTCAGTACCAGCAGCGGGGACACCAGCGCACGCGCCACCGACAGGCCAAAGCCGCACGCCAGCAGGCGGCGCACGGTTGCTGGAAAAGCCATGATGCAGCTCCTTATGGATGATGGCCTCAGTGTGCAAGCAAAAGGTGAAGTCAAAAACGGAAGCTTGCCGCATAATTTGCTTCCCCTTTTGCGAGTACCTCCGTCATGCGCCTGCACGAGCAATACCGGCTGCTGCAACAGCACTACGGCGAACAGCCGGTCAGCCCAGGCGTGGCCGAGCTGGCGGCGCTACTGGCGTGCAGCCCGCGCAATGTGCGCTTGCAGCTGGCCAAGATGCAGCAGCAGGGCTGGCTGGCGTGGCAGCCGGGGCGCGGCCGCGGCCACCGCTCGATATTGCAGTGCCTGCAACCGCCGCAAGACCTGCAATGGCAGCGCACCCACCGCCTGCTGCAGCGTGGCGAGCTGGAGCAAGCCTTTGCCAGCCTGCCGCCCGATGGTCGCAGCCAGCTGATGGCGCAGCTGCCGGCCTACCTGGGCGCCAGCGCCAACCGCCGCCAGCTGCGCATCCCCATTCACCGCTCGTTGGCCACGCTGGACCCGCTGCACGTCACCAGCCGGCTGGAAGCGCACCTGGTGCGCCAGGTGTTCGACCGGCTGTGCAGTTTCGATATTGCTACCCAAACACTGCAGCCGGCGCTGGCGCACAGCTGGCAGGCCGATGCCAGCGCGCAAAGCTGGCGTTTCTGGCTGCGCCCCGGCGTGCAGTTTCACGACGGCAGCCCGCTGGACGCGTGGGCGGTGGCGGCCAGCGTGCAGCGCCTGCACGAGCAAGCCGGGCCATGGATGCAGCAGTACCACGGCCTGCGCGCCATCCGCGTGCACGACGCGCTGTCGCTGAGCTTTGATCTGGCTGACACCGACTGGCTGTGGCCGCAACGGCTGACCACGGCCAATGCGTCCATCGTGCCGGTACGCCGTGGCGACGAGTTTGCCCAGCTGCCGGTGGGCAGCGGCCCGTTCCGCGTGACAAGGCATAGCCCGCAGCGCCTCAGCCTGGAGGCCAACCCGCGCTATTACCGCGAGCGCCCCTTGCTGGACGGCATCGACCTGTGGGTGCTGGCGGCGCCGGCTGGTGCCGACTTCCACCTGCGGCTGGACCAGCCGGTTAGTGGGCGCAGCCAGCCGCTGCAGTCGGCGTGTACCTATCTGCTGGCCAACACGCGGCGGCCGTGGTGCCGCGACGACGCCCGCCGCCGCGCCTTGCTGCACTGGCTGTCGCAGCCGCCGCTAGTGACGCCGGATGACCCCTTGCGTGTACCGGCCAGCGGCCTGCTGCCGGACTGGTGCCAGCCTGGCGTACTGCCAGCTGAGGCGCCGCTGCCGGCAGGGCAAGTGTTGACGCTGGTGACCTACGAGCTGGCCAGCTTCCAGCCGCTGGCGCAGGCCATTGCCGACAGGTTGGCCGCAGCCGGTATCGGCTTGCGCATCCGCACGCTGGACTACCCGCGCTACGAGCGTTTCGACGACTGGTGGGACGACACCGACCTGGTGCTGAGCAGCGAGGTGCTGCACGACGACCGCGACTACAGCTGTTACGAGTGGCTGGGTGGCAACCCGCTGCTCCGGGCGGCGCTGGGCGAGGGTGGGGCAGCGCGCATGGCGGCGGCGCTACAGGCGGTGCAGGCCACGCCGGCGCGTGAGGCGCGCATGCTGGCCTACCAGCGCATTGCCGACTGGCTCGTAGCCGAAGGCTGGCTGTTGCCGCTATCGCACGAGCGGCAAGGCGTGGCGGCCAGCCCCCGGGTAGGCGGGCTGGCGCTGGGGCTGAACGGCTGGATGGATTTTGCCAGCCTGTGGCTGCGCGACGACGACGGCTAAGCCGACTGCGGCCAACCCTGCGCTGGCAAGGTTGGCCGCAGCACCCCTTATTTCACGCGGTACACCTGGCCGCTGTGCGCGCCTTCCACACTCTTGCTGAACGCCAGCGCGGCACGGGCGGCCGGTACCGGCTCGAAACCGCGGAAGAACGGCGCGTATACCGGCATGGATTCCACCAGCACACCGGGGCTCACCACATTGATGCGCAGGCCGCGCGGCAGCTCGATGGCGGCGGCGCGGGCAAAGCCTTCCAGCGCCGCGTTCACCATGCTGGCACCGCTGCCGGCCACGATCGGCTCGTCGGCCAGCACGCCGCCGGTGAGGGTAAAGCTGCCGCCGTCGTTCAGGCGGCGCTGGCCGGCCAGCACCAGGTTCACCTGGCCCATCAGCTTGTCGTCCAGGCCCACGCGGTAGTGCTCGGGGCGGAAGTCGGCCAGCGGGGCAAAGTGCACGTTGCCGGCGGCGCTGACCACCGCGTCCAGCGGGCCGGCGGCGTCGTACAGCGCTTCCACGCTGGCCATGTCGGCCAGGTTGACGCGCAGGCTGCCGCTGTTGCGGCCGGCGGTGATGATTTCATGGCGTTGGCCCAGCTCGGCGGCGACGGCTTGGCCCAGGGTGCCGTGGGCACCGATCAGCAAGATACGCATGGCGTGTTTCCTTGTGCTTGTTTACGTATGGCCATGTTATCTTGCTGGCTTGGCGCGATAATCCGGGTAAAAGTGGAATGACTGTCAATCTGAAGAAAACAATTGACCTGATCAGCGAAGCGCAGCAGCTGCAATGGGCGATGGCGTTTAGCGCCGTGGTGGAAGAGGGCAGCTTTACCGCCGCCGCGCAGCGCATGGGGGTGAGCAAGGCGCTGCTGAGCCGCCAGGTGCGGCAGCTGGAGCAGGCGCTGGACGCGCAGCTGCTGTACCGCACCACGCGCCGCTTGCTGCTAACCGACGCCGGCGAGCTGTACCTGGGCCATTGCCGCGACTGGCTGCTGCGCGTGCAGTCGGCGCGCCAGGCGCTGGCCGAGCTGCGCGAGGAGGTGGCCGGCCGGCTGCGGCTGACGGTGCCTACCAGCTTTGGCGGCGTGTTCATGGCGCAGGCCATGTTGGCCTTGCGCCAGCAGTACCCGGCGCTGGAGGTGGAGCTGGACTTGTCAGCGCGGCCGCATGACCTGGAAGCGGAAGGTTTCGACCTGGCCATCCGCGCCAATATCAGCCCGCCGGAGCGGCTGGTGACGCGGCCGCTGGCAGAGGTGGCCGACTGGCTGGTGGCGGCGCCCGCTTACCTTGCCGGCAAGGCGTTGCCGCAAGTGCCGGCCGACCTGGCCACCCACGTTTGCCTGTGCAACAGCCATTTCAGCCACGGCCGGCAATGGGCGTTTCACCGTGACGGCGAGCTGGCTAGCGTAGCGGTGAGCGCGCCGCTGGTGGCCAACGATTACAACCTGCTGCGCAACTTCGCCCTGCAAGGCGCCGGCATTACCCGTCTGCCCAGCTATCTGGTGGCGCCGGACGTGGCCGCCGGGCGGCTGCAGCGGCTGCTGCCGCAGTGGCACGGCCGTGGCCAGAGCCTGTATCTGGTCTACCCGCAGCGCCTGCCGCAGCCGGCACGGGTGCGGGCGCTGGTGGCGTTCCTGCAGCAATGGTTTGCCGCACCGGAACAGGCAGCCCTGCTGGGCCAAGCCTGAAGCGGCCAGCCAAATGCGATGCGGCCAACCTTGTCACGCAAGGTTGGCCGCATTTCATTTCAGATAAATCAAATCAGAAAGTATCGCCCGGCACGCGTACCCAGCCTTCCATCAGGATGCGGGCGCTACGGCTCATGATGGCCTTGGTGACCTTCCATTGGCCGTTTTCCTGTACCGCCTCGGCGCCTACGCGCAGCGTGCCGGACGGGTGGCCAAAACGCACCGCCTCGCGCGCGCCGCCACCGGCGGCCTGGTTGACCAGCGTGCCGGGAATGGCTGCCGCGGTGCCGATAGCCACCGCGCAGGTGCCCATCATCGCGTGGTGCAGCTTGCCCATCGACAGTGCCCGCACCAGCAGGTCCACATCGCCAGCGGCAATGGCCTTGCCGCTGGACGCGGTGTAGTCCTGCGGCGGTGCCACGAAGGCGATCTTCGGCGTGTGCTGGCGGGTGGCGGCTTCTTCCGGCGTTTTGATCAGCCCCATGCGTAGCGCGCCGGCCACGCGGATGGCCTCGAAGCGCTGCAGCGCGGCGGCATCGCTGTTGATGTGCTCGCGCAGCTCGGTACCGGTATAGCCGATGTCGGCGGCGTTGACGAATACGGTGGGGATGCCGGCGCTGATCAGGGTGGCGGGCAGGGTGCCGATGCCGGGCACCTCCAGCGCATCCACCAGATTGCCGGTGGGGAACATGGCGCCGTCGTCGCCATCGTCGGACGGCTCGAGGAACTCCAGCACGATCTCGGCGGCGGGGAAGGTGACGCCGTCCAGCTCGAAATCGCCGGTTTCCTGTACCTGGCCTTGGCTTACCGGCACGTGGGCGATGATGGTCTTGTGGATATTGGCCTGCCAGATACGCACGGTGCAGATACCATCTTGTGGTACGCGCTCGGGGGCCACCAGGCCAGCGTGGATGGCGAAGGCGCCGGCGGCGGTGGACAGGTTGCCGCAGTTGCCGCTCCAGTCCACAAACGGCTTATCGATGGACACCTGGCCGTACAGGTAGTCCACGTCGTGGCCGGGCACGCTGCTTTTACTCAGGATCACGCACTTGCTGGTGCTGGATGTCGCTCCGCCCATGCCGTCGATGTGGGCGCTGTAGGGGTCGGGGCTGCCGATGACGCGCAGGAACAGCGCATCGCGCGCCGCGCCAGGCTGCTGGCAGGCGGTGGGCAGGTCTTGCAGGCGGAAAAACACGCCTTTGCTGGTGCCGCCACGGATATAGGTAGCGGGGATGCGGATCTGGGCCGGGTGAGACATAGCCACTCCTGTTGTCTTGATCATCATGATGGCGGCCAACCCGGTCGCCCAGGTTGGCCGCAGCCAGCATCAGGCCGCGCCTGCCAGGAAGTCCTGGGCAAAGCGTTGCAGCACGCCGCCGGCCTGGTAGACGCGCACTTCGGCGGCGGTATCAAGGCGGCAGGTAACCGGCACGGCCACGCTGCTGCCGTCGCGGCGGTGTACCACCAGCGTCAGGTCGCCACGCGGCGCCAGCTCGCCCTGGATGTCGTAGGTCTCGGTGCCGTCCAGGCCCAGCGTCAGCCGCGTGGTGCCGGGTTTGAACTCCACCGGCAACACGCCCATGCCGATCAGGTTGGTGCGGTGGATGCGCTCGAAGCCTTCGGCCACGATCACTTCCACCCCCGCCAGGCGCACGCCCTTGGCCGCCCAGTCGCGCGAGCTGCCCTGGCCGTAGTCGGCGCCAGCCACGATGATCAGCGGCTGTTTGCGTGCCATATAGGTTTCGATGGCTTCCCACATGCGCATGACCTTGCCTTCCGGTTCGACGCGCGCCAGCGAGCCCTTTTTCACTGCGCCGTCCACCACGGCCATTTCGTTCACCAGTTGCGGGTTGGCAAAGGTGGCGCGCATGGCGGTGAGGTGGTCGCCGCGGTGGGTGGCGTAGCTGTTGAAGTCCTCTTCTGGCAGGCCCATCTTGGCCAGGTATTCGCCGGCGGCAGAGCTGGCCAGGATGGCGTTGGATGGCGACAGGTGGTCGGTGGTGATGTTGTCCGGCAGCACCGCCAGCGGGCGCATGCCCTTCAGCGTGCGCGGGTTGGCCGCCAGCGCGCCCATGCCTTCGGTGTCCCAGTACGGCGGGCGGCGGATGTAGGTGGACATCGGGCGCCACTGGTACAGCGGGCTGTCGGCCTGCTGCGCTTCGCCCAGGTCGAACATCGGGATGTACACCTGCTTGAACTGCTCCGGCTTCACGCTGGCGGCCACGATGGCGTCGATTTCCTCGTCCGACGGCCACAGGTCTTGCAGACGGATCTCGCGGCCGTCTATTACGGCCAGCACGTCCTGCTCGATGTCAAAGCGCACGGTGCCGGCCAGCGCGTAGGCCACCACCAGCGGTGGCGAGGCCAGGAAGGCCTGCTTGGCGTAGGGGTGGATGCGGCCGTCGAAGTTGCGGTTGCCGGACAGTACGGCAGTGGCGTACAGGTCGCGGTCGATAATCTCTTGCTGGATGGCCGGGTCCAGCGCGCCGGACATGCCGTTACAGGTGGTGCAGGCGTAAGCCACGATGCCGAAGCCCAGCTGTTCCAGCTCCGGCAGCAAGCCGGCTTCTTCCAGGTACAGCTTGGCTACTTTCGAGCCCGGCGCAAACGAGGTTTTCACCCACGGCTTGCGGGTCAGGCCCAGTGCGTTGGCTTTCTTGGCTAGCAGAGCAGCGGCTACCACGTTGCGCGGGTTGCTGGTGTTGGTGCAGCTGGTGATGGCGGCAATGATCACCGCGCCGTCCGGCAGTTGGCCGCGGGCTTCTTCGTTGCGGGCGGCGGCCAGCTTGGCGGCGTCGGCAATGCCGCGCTCGGCCAGTGCCGACGTGGGCAGGCGCTTGTGCGGGTTGGACGGGCCGGCCATATTGCGCACCACGCCGGACAGGTCGAAGCGCAGCACGCGCGGGTATTGAGCGGTTTTCAGGTCGTCGGCCCACAGCCCGGTGTGGCGGGCGTAGTTTTCCACCAGTGCTACTTGTTCCGGCTCGCGGCCGGTGAGCTTCAGGTAGGCGATGGTTTGTGCGTCGATGTAGAACATGGCGGCGGTGGCGCCGTATTCCGGGCACATATTGGAGATAGTGGCGCGATCGCCGATGGACAGGCTGTCGGCGCCTTCGCCGAAGAACTCTACCCAGGCACCCACCACGCGTTCCTTGCGCAGGAACTCGGTCAGCGCCAGCACGATGTCGGTGGCGGTAATGCCAGGCTGGCGTTGGCCGGTGAGCTCTACGCCCACGATATCGGGCAGGCGCATCATTGACGGGTGGCCCAGCATCACGGTTTCGGCTTCCAGGCCGCCGACGCCGATGGCGATCACGCCTAGCGCATCAACGTGCGGGGTGTGGCTGTCAGTGCCGACGCAGGTGTCGGGGAAGGCCACGCCGTCACGCAGCTGGATCACCGGCGACATTTTTTCCAGGTTGATCTGGTGCATGATGCCGTTGCCGGCCGGGATCACGTCTACGTTCTTGAACGCGGTGCGCGTCCAGTTGATGAAGTGGAAGCGGTCTTCGTTGCGGCGCTCTTCGATGGCGCGGTTTTTGTCGAATGCCTGCGGGTCGAAGCCGCCGCATTCCACCGCCAGCGAGTGATCGACGATGAGCTGGGTGGGTACCACCGGGTTTACCTGGGACGGGTCGCCGCCCTGGTCGGCGATGGCGTCGCGCAGGCCGGCCAGGTCCACCAGCGCGGTCTGGCCCAGAATGTCGTGGCACACCACGCGCGCCGGGTACCAGGGGAAGTCCAGGTCCTGGCGGCGTTCGATCAGTTGGGTCAGCGCGTCGGTCAGCTGCGCGGGTTTGCAGCGGCGCACCAGCTGTTCGGCCAGTACGCGGGAAACATAGGGCAGGGTGGCGTAGGCGCCGGGGGCGATGGCGTCCACGGCAGCGCGGGTGTCGAAGTAGTCGGCCGGGCTGCCGGGCAGCGGTTTGCGGTATTGGCTATTCATGGCTTGGGCACGAGGGTGTGGTGCCTGCCTGGCGGCCAACGTTGGCCGCAGGCGGGCGTGTTATTCGGCAAAAAGGCCACGCTGCTGGCAGCGTGGCCGGGTGCTTAGCGCTGGGCCAGCGGCACGAAGGGCTGGTCTTCCGGCCCGGTGTAGTTGGCCGACGGGCGGATGATCTTGCCGTCGATGCGCTGTTCGATCACGTGCGCACTCCAGCCGCTGGTGCGGGCAATAACGAACAGCGGGGTGAACATGGCGGTGGGTACGCCCATCATGTGGTAGCTCACGGCGCTGAACCAGTCCAGGTTGGGGAACATCTTTTTGATGTCCCACATCACCGATTCCAGGCGATCGGCAATGTCGTACATCTTGGTGTCGCCGGCGGCTTTGGACAGCTCGTACGCGACTTCCTTTATCACTTTGTTGCGCGGGTCGCTGATGGTGTATACCGGGTGGCCAAAGCCGATTACCACTTCCTTGCGTTCAACGCGGGCGCGGATGTCGGCTTCGGCTTCGTCCGGGCTGTCGTAGCGTTTCTGGACTTCAAAGGCCACCTCGTTGGCGCCGCCGTGTTTCGGGCCGCGCAGCGCGCCGATGGCGCCGGTGATGGCGCTGTGCATGTCGGAGCCGGTGCCGGCGATGACGCGGGCGGTGAAGGTGGAGGCGTTGAATTCGTGCTCGGCGTACAGGTTGAGCGAGGTGTGCATGGCGCGTACCCATTGCTCGGACGGCTTCTGGCCGTGCAGCAGGTGCAGGAAGTGGCCGCCGATGCTGTCGTCGTCGGTTTCCACCTCGATGCGCTTGCCGTTGTGGCTGAAGTGGTACCAGTACAGCAGCATCGAGCCCAGGCTGGCCATCAGGCGGTCGGCAATGTCACGGGCGCCGGCGATGTTGTGGTCGTCTTTTTCTGGCAGCGCGCAGCCCAGGGCGGATACGCCGCTGCGCATCACGTCCATCGGGTGGGCATTGGCCGGCAGGGCTTCCAGTACCGCTTTTACGGCGGCGGGCAGGCCGCGCAGGCTCTTCAGTTTTTTCTTGTAGCCAGCCAGCTCGGCTGGGTTGGGCAGCTTGCCGTGCACTAGCAGGTAGGCCACTTCTTCGAATTCACAGTGGGCGGCCAGGTCCAGGATGTCGTAGCCGCGGTAGTGCAGGTCGTTGCCGCTGCGGCCAACGGTGCACAGGGCGGTGTTGCCGGCCGCTACGCCGGACAGGGCGACGGATTTTTTCGGTTTGCCAATCACTACTTCACTCATGCCACTTCTCCTTTGTGCTGCCGTTCCCGTATGCGGGCGGCCTGCTGTGTCATTGCGGCGGGGCCGCGATCGTGAACCGGGTGCAGGGCTGGCCAGACTCTCTGTGTTATGTGTGGCGTGCGGCCAACCCTGCTAAAGGTGATTTACTTGTTTTTGCCTTCGGCGAACAGGGCGTCCAGCTTTTGCTCGTAGTCGTGGTAGCCCAGGTGGTCGTACAAGTCCATGCGGGTCTGCATGGTATCCACCACGTTTTTCTGGCTGCCGTCGCGGCGGATGGCGCCGTACACGTTCAGCGCGGCCTGGCTCATGGCGCGGAAGGCGGACAGCGGGTACAGCACCAGGCCCACGCCGTTGGCGCCCAGCTCTTCGGTGGTGTACAGCGGGGTGGCGCCAAACTCGGTGATATTGGCCAGAATCGGCACTTTTACGGCCTCGGCAAACTGCTTGTACATGGCCAGGTCGGTGATGGCTTCCGGGAAGATCATGTCGGCGCCGGCTTCCACGCAGGCCACGGCACGCTCGATGGCAGCGTCCAGGCCTTCTACGGCGAGCGCGTCGGTGCGGGCCATGATCACCATGCCGTGTTTGCGGGCATCGACTGCAGCTTTGACACGGTCGACCATTTCTTCCTGGCTGACGATGGCTTTATTCGGGCGGTGGCCGCAGCGTTTCTGTTGCACCTGGTCTTCGATGTGCACGGCAGCAGCACCGGCTTTTTCCAGGCTGCGCACGGCGCGGGCGATGTTGAAGGCGCCGCCCCAGCCGGTATCGATGTCCACCAGCAGTGGCAGTTTGCTGGCGTCTGTAATGCGGCGCACGTCGATCAGCACGTCTTCCAGTGTGGTGATGCCCAGGTCGGGAATGCCGCAGGAGCAGGCGGCTACGCCGCCGCCGGACAGGTATAGCGCTTTGAAGCCGCTATGCTCGGCCAGGCGAGCAGCGTAGGCGTTGACTGCGCCCACCACTTGCAGGGGTTTTTCTTGGGCTACCGCGTCGCGGAAGCGTTGACCGGGTGTCGTCATCTGGCGTCTCCTGCCTGTGTTCTGGGGTACTTGCGTGGCATTCTAGCAAGTGCTTGGTTTTTTGATAAGCGTTTTTTGTCTGGCAATCTGCCGGGCTGGGCGAGTGTGGCGCATTTGTCTGCCACATCTTGAAACACGGCGCGGCGGGCGCATCTGGTATATAGCCTGCTGCTTGCGTGTGCCTGTTTACTGGCGGGTGAACTTATTTTGACGTATGCAGGTCATAGCCTTGCCTTGCATCGGCGTGAGCCGCTACTAAACAAAACCAAGCAGGGCGAATCAGGGAGAAATTGATAACGATGAGTGATCGTGAACTCGACCAGCAGCTGGTGGAGAGGGCGCAGCGTGGTGAAAAGCGTGCTTTCGACCTGCTGGTGTCGAAGTATCAGCGGCGATTGTCGCGCCTGTTGTCGCGCTTTATTCGTGACTCGGCCGATATCGAGGACGTGACGCAGGAGGCGTTTGTCAAAGCCTACCGCGCGCTGCCCTCGTTTCGTGGCGAGAGTGCTTTTTACACCTGGCTCTACCGTATTGGTATCAATACGGCGAAGAATTTCCTGACCTCTGCCGGCCGCCGGCCAGTGGTCAGCGCGGAGTTCGAGGATGAGGATGGCGAGAGTCTGGATATGGCTAGCCAGATACCGGACCACCACACCCCGGAAGCCGAGATGATGAATCAGCAGATACTCTCTGCCGTGAATGCGGCGGTGGAGCGTTTGCCTGAGGAGTTGCGCACAGCGATTAGCCTGCGAGAAATGGAAGGCTTGAGCTATGAGGAAATTGCCAGCGCAATGAATTGCCCGATAGGCACGGTGCGCTCACGGATTTTCCGTGCGCGTGAAGCAATCGCGACCGAGTTGCGTCCTTTGCTGGATACAGCCAAGAACAAAAGATGGTGAGCAGATTATGAAAGAAACCCTTTCTTCCCTGATGGATGGCGAACTGAGCGACAAGGACGCCGCTCAGGCCATGCAAATGCTGGGTAACGACGACCAGCTCAAGGCCGCCTGGCAGGAATATCACCTGATTGGTGATGCCCTGCGTGGCAATGCCCTGCTACAGGTGGACGTGCGCGAACAGGTATCGGTAGCACTGCAGGCCGAGCCTACCGTGCTGGCGCCACGTAACCTGGCGCGCAAGCCGGCCAGGCCGGTGGCACGCTTTGCCCTGGCGGCTTCGGTAGCGATGGCGGGCGTGGTGGGCTGGTACAGCTGGCAAGGCCAGCAGGCTGGCGATCCGGCCCTGATGGCGCAGGCGGTGCCCACGCCGAGTGCCCAGGTGCAAGTCGTGAATGCGGCCAACCAGTCTTATCTGGATGCGCATCAGGACATCAGCCTGAGCGATGGCCTGGCGCGTGCCAGCCTGGTGCAACCTGCGGCGAAAGGTCTGCATTGATGCGTGTCATAGCTGCCTGTGTTGTAGCAGCCTTGCCGTTGGCCGCTTTGGCGGACGACGACTGGGCCTTGCTGGACAAAGCTGCCGAAGCGGCGGTAAACCTGCCGCTGGCTGCCACCTATATGCACCAGCTCGGTGGCGAGCTGGAAACGTTCCGGCTGCAGCGTGTGGTGGAGTCCGGTGTGGTGCGCGAGCGGCGCGAATCGCTGGATGGCATGCCGCGCGAGATCGTAAGGGTGGGTAACGAGCTGACCTGTTACGCACCGGATGCCAAGTCGCTGAATGCGGCGAAGCTTAGTGCTATCAAGCTGTTTCCCGCTTTGCTGCCCGATAACGTGGAAGACTTGGCGCAGGGCTACCAGCTGGCTCGCGGCGGCATGGATCGTGTCGCACAGAAAGACTGCCAGTGGTTGGTGCTGAAACCCAGGGACGTGGCCGGGCGCTACACCCAGCGTTTCTGTATCGACCCGCAAAGTGCGCTGCCGCTGAAAGTGGTGACGGCCACTGCCAAGGGCGAGGTGGTGGAGCAGTTTGCCTTTACCGAGCTGCAGCTGCAGCCGCCAAAGGATAAATCCCAGCTCAAGCCGCGTTACAAGCAAAGCCTGGCGCTGGGCAAGGTAGGTGGTGTGCAGCAGGGTATGCAGCCTATGCACGACATCAAGGGCTTGCCTAGTGGCTTTCGCATGGTGCGCTTTGTGAACCGCCCGCTGCCCGGCCATGAAAAAGCCGTACAGCACTACGTGTTCTCTGACGGTTTTGCCAAGGTGTCGCTATTTGTCGAGGCGGCCAGCGGCGAGGGCGTCAACCAGAGCTCGGCCACCGCGCCCAACGGCATTGGCGTGGCCTCGCGCCAGAGCGGGGACATGTTGCTGACGGTGGTGGGCGATCTGCCCGAAGCCGGCCTGCAGTCCGTGCTGAAGAACATCCGCCTGACGGCACGGTAAATGATAGAAACCGAAGCGCGCGTGCTGTCCGTGGAGCCCGGCTTTGCCTGGGTAGAACCACGGCCGCACTCGCCCTGCGGGCAGTGCCATCCGGAGCACGGCTGCCGCTCTTTGCAAATGGCACGCATGTTTGCCTTGCGCGAGCCGCGCTTTCGGGTGCTGGACCCGCTGGGCGTTGCCCCGGGGCAGCGCGTGAATATCGCCGTCCCGGAGTCGGGGGTGTTGCGTAGTGCCGGCATGCTGTACGTGTTGCCAGTACTGGCGCTGATCGCAGGCGCCATGTTGGGCAGCCGTTACGGCGACACCATTGCTGCGCTGCTGGCGCTGGTTTGTTTGTTGTTCACTTTGGGCTGTGTGCATCTTTATGCACGGCGCTTGGCGGCAGATGTCCGCTATCAGCCGCATATTGCCAGCCTTGTCGATGTTCAGACTGTTTCCATGGAGTTTGTCAAAACATGCCGATCAAGAAGCTGATTGTCTCTTCCATGATGGTGGCCGGCCTGCTGGGCGGCTCAGCCCCCCTGATGGCCGCCCCGCAACTGGCGCTGCCGGATTTCACCCAGCTGGTGGAAAACCAGGGTCGTGCCGTCGTTAACATTCGTACCGTGCAAACCGTGCGTGAAGTGGTGCGTGACGTGCCGGAAGGCATGGAAAACGACCCGTTTGCCGAATTTTTCCGCCGTTTTGCCCCGCCACAGCTGCGTGAGTACCGTACCGGTGGCATGGGTTCCGGCTTTATCCTGTCTGCCGACGGTTATGTGCTGACCAATGCGCATGTGATCGCTGATGCCGACGAAATGATCGTGACGCTTAATGACAAGCGTGAGTACAAGGCCAAGGTGGTGGGCTCCGATGCCCGCACCGACGTGGCGTTGCTGAAAATCGACGCCACCGGCCTGCCGTTTGTGAAGCTGGGCAAGGTAGAGCAGCTCAAAGTGGGCGAGTGGGTGCTGGCCATCGGCTCGCCGTTTGGCTTCGACAATACCGTTACCTCGGGCATCGTGTCGGCCAAGGGTCGTCATCTGCCAGATGAGTCTTACGTGCCGTTCATCCAGACCGATGCGGCGGTCAACCCAGGCAACTCGGGCGGCCCACTGTTCAACCTCAAAGGCGAGGTAGTCGGTATCAACTCGCAGATTTACAGCCGCTCCGGCGGCTTCATGGGTATTTCGTTTGCCATTCCGGTAGACGTGGCGCTGGATGTGGCCGAGCAGCTCAAAAAGAACGGCAAGGTCAGCCGTAGCCGTATTGGTGTGTCAATCCAGGATGTGTCCAAGGAGTTGGCCGCATCTTTTGGTTTGCAGGATGCCCAGGGTGCGCTGATTACCTCGGTAGAAAAAGAAGGCCCGGCAGCCAAAGCTGGCGTACGCGCCGGCGATGTAGTCCTGCAGGTGGGCGGCAAGGCAGTGGATAGCAGCGAAGACCTGCCGCGCTTGTTGGGCGGGGTATTGCCTGGCAGTAAGGTGGAGCTGGGTGTGTGGCGTGGCCGCGCGCTGGTGAAAGTGGCGCTGGTGACGGCCGAAATGCAGGACGAAGACCCGCGTACGGCCGAGCGCGCCTACAAGGGCAAGCAGGAAGGCGGCCAGGATGAGGTTGGCACCACGACCGGTCTCGCCTTGCAAGCGGTAGCCCCGGCCTTGTTGCAGAAGCTTGGCGTGAAGTTTGGCCTGGCGGTGCGTGGCGCCACCGGCCCGGCACTGAAGGCCGGCATGCAGCAGGGTGATGTGATTGTCGGGGTGGGCGGGGAAGAGCTGCAGTCTGCCCGCCAGCTGGTGCAAGCCATCCAGGCAGTCAAGCCGGGTGATGCCTTGGCCTTGCGTGTGCTGCGTGACGGTGCGCCACTGTTTGTTGCCCTGAAACCCGAGAAGAAAACCCGTTGAAAACCCTGACTTTATACTTTCGAGAGTACTGCAGCCTGTGCCACCAGATGCTGGCACAGCTGCAGCCGCTGCAGGCACAGTACGGCTTTGATATCGATGTAATCGATGTGGATGCCGACCCGGTGCTGGAAGAGCGCTACAACGAACTGGTACCGGTTCTGGTGGATGGCGATACCGAAATCTGCCACTGGCACCTGGACGAGGCCAAGTTGGCCGCACGATTGGCTGCACACACGGGCGAAATCGGCTAAAATCCGCGCCAGTGTTGAGTTAGCAAGGGCACATCTCGGTGCCCTTAATTTTTGCTGGATTCCGATGAAACATATCCGAAATTTTTCGATTATTGCCCATATTGACCATGGCAAATCGACCCTTGCAGACCGTTTTATCCAGTATTGCGGCGGTCTGGAAATGCGTGAAATGAGCGCCCAGGTGCTCGACTCGATGGATATCGAGAAAGAACGCGGTATTACCATCAAGGCGCAAACCGCAGCCTTGCAATACAAGGCGCGCGACGGCCAGGTGTACAACCTGAACCTGATCGACACCCCGGGGCACGTGGATTTCTCCTACGAAGTATCGCGCTCGCTGTCTGCCTGCGAAGGCGCACTGCTGGTAGTGGATGCCTCGCAGGGTGTGGAAGCGCAAACCGTGGCCAACTGCTACACCGCTATCGAGCTGGGCGTAGAAGTGGTGCCGGTGCTGAACAAGATCGACTTGCCGGCAGCCGACCCGGAACGCGTTAGCCAGGAAATCGAAGACATCATCGGTATTGAAGCCATCGACGCCGTGCGCGCCTCGGCTAAATCCGGCATTGGTATCGAAGACATCCTGGAAACCGTGGTCAGCAAGATTCCGCCGCCGGAAGGCGACCCGGAAGCACCGCTAAAAGCGCTGATCATCGACTCGTGGTTTGATAACTACGTAGGCGTGGTGATGCTGGTACGCGTGATCGACGGCAAGCTTAAGCCAAAAGACAAGATCAAGTTTATGGCTACCCAGGCCGAGCACCTGTGCGAACAGGTCGGTGTATTTACGCCGAAATCGGTACAGCGGCCAACCCTGAATGCAGGCGAAGTAGGCTTTGTCATTGCCGGCATCAAGGAGCTGAAGTCGGCCAAGGTGGGCGACACCATCACGCTGGCGGCCAAGCCGGCCAGCGAGGCGTTGCCTGGCTTTAAAGAGGTGCAGTCGCAAGTGTTTGCCGGCCTGTACCCGGTAGAAAGCCACGACTACGAAGCCCTGCGTGATGCACTGGAAAAACTGCAGCTGAACGATGCCTCGCTGAAGTACGAGCCGGAAGTGTCGCAGGCGCTGGGCTTTGGCTTCCGCTGCGGCTTCCTGGGTCTGCTGCACCTGGAAATCGTGCAGGAGCGCCTGGAGCGCGAGTTCGACATGGACCTCATCACCACCGCGCCAACGGTGAACTACGAAGTGGTGATGAAAGACGGCGTGGTCGAGGTGGTATCCAACCCGTCGCGCATGCCGGACGCCGGCAAGTACGAAGACCTGCGCGAACCCATCATTACCGCCACCATCCTGGTACCGCAGGACTACGTGGGCTCGGTGATGACGCTGTGCAATAACAAGCGTGGCGTGCAGCGTAATATGCAGTACATGGGCCGCCAGGTCATGCTGACCTACGATTTGCCAATGAACGAAGTGGTGATGGACTTCTTTGACAAACTCAAGTCCACCAGCCGTGGCTACGCCTCGCTGGATTACGAGTTCAAAGAGTTCCAGAGTGCCGACCTGGTCAAGCTCGATGTGCTGGTAAACAGCGAAAAAGTGGATGCACTGAGCCTGATCGTGCACCGCGCGTCTAGCGTGTACCGTGGCCGCGAGCTGGTGTCCAAAATGCGCGAGCTGATTCCGCGCCAGATGTTCGATATCGCGGTGCAGGCAGCCATCGGCGGCCACATCATCGCGCGCGAAACCGTGAAGGCACTGCGCAAAAACGTATTGGCCAAGTGCTACGGTGGTGACATCACGCGTAAGAAAAAGCTGCTGGAAAAACAAAAAGCCGGTAAGAAGCGTATGAAACAGGTGGGTAATGTGGAGATTCCACAAGAAGCCTTCCTGGCCATTCTGCAAGTCGGGGATAAATAATGGGTTCGAATCTGGTCTGGATCTGGTCGGTGCTGGCAGTGGTTGGTGTGATGCTGATCCTGTTTTCCGGCAAGGATGCCGACGGCAAGTCCGCGTCTACCGAGTGGGGCTATCTGGCCGTACTGGGTGGCTGCTTTGGCCTGCTGTCCGGCTATATGACTTTCTCGGCCGTGATGCTGATCATCGTCCTGGTGACTGGCAGTATCTGGGCGCTGGACAAGTTCATGCTGGCACGCCGCCGCGAGCCGGGTGCCATGGTGCCGCACTACATCGACTTCCCGCGCGGGTTTTTTCCCATCATCGCGGTGGTGTTCCTGTTGCGCTCCTTCCTGGCAGAGCCATTCCAGATTCCCTCCAGCTCCATGCGCCCCGGTCTGATCGTGGGTGACTTCATTCTGGTGAACAAATTCAGCTACGGCTTGCGGGTGCCGGTGCTGAACAACGTACTGGTACCGGTCGGCAAGGTAGCGCACGGCGATGTCGTGGTATTCAACTACCCCGAAGACGAAAAGGTTAACTTCATCAAACGCGTTATCGGGCTGCCGGGCGATGTAGTGAGCTACCGTGACAAGCAGCTCACCATCAACGGCAAAGCGGTAGAGCATGTCAGCCAGGGCGAGCACCAGTACCTTGAAAAAGGGCTGATGATGGTGCAGACCCAGCAGTACCAGGAGACTATCGAGGGCAAAACCTTCCGTACCCTGGTCGTGCCGGAAGCCCCGGCCTATATGCCGCAAGGCGTGCGCCAGTTTGCCGGCCGTGAAAACTGCGAATATGTCGAGAACGGCTTTACCTGCAAGGTACCGCAAGGGCAGTATTTCATGATGGGTGACAACCGGGATAACAGCGAAGACAGCCGCTACTGGGGGTTTGTGGAAGACCGCCTGCTAGTGGGCAAGGCTTTCCTGGTGTGGATGAACTTTGGCGACCTGAGCCGTATCGGCAGCCGCATTCATTAAGCGAGGCACTATGCGCAAGCAGCAGGGGTTTTCTTTACTGGTGGTAATGGCCATGGGTATCGTGGCTGCTACCGTGGTTCTGATGTTTCTCAAGATCGTGCCGGTGTATTCCGAATACTATGCCGTCAAGGAAACACTGGACGCCATGGCGAAGACCCCGGGCAAGCCAGACTACGAGCTGCGCCGCGATTTTGCCAACCGCGCCGCGGTACAAGACATTGTCTCGCTGCGTGCCGATGATCTGGTGATCGTCAGCAGCCCCACCATCATTGGTGTGGGCGCGCGCTACACCCGTGAAGTACCTTTACGCGACCACGTGAAACTGGTCTTTGATTTTGAATATCAGGCAGGGGCACCTGTACTGAAAGACGCAAAATAAACTGTGAGCAATCAAGACAACCGTTTCCGGCGCCTGACCCAGGCGCTGGATTATTTTTTTACGCAGCCAGCGCTTTTGCGCCAGGCGCTGACACACCGTAGCTTTGGCACGCCCAACAACGAGCGTTTCGAGTTTATCGGCGACAGCATCCTGAACTACACCGTAGCGCGCATGCTGTTCGACCGTTTTCCGCAGCTGAGCGAGGGCGAGCTGTCGCGCCTGCGTGCCAACCTGGTCAACCAGAACACGCTGGCCGAGCTGGCGCACGAGCTGAAGCTGGGCGACTACCTGTACCTGGGTGAAGGCGAGCTGAAAAGCGGCGGTTACAACCGGCCGTCCATTCTGGCCGATGCGCTGGAAGCCACCTTTGCGGCCATCAGCTTTGACGCTGACTTCATGGCGGCAGAGCAAGTGGTGCGTCGGCTGTACACCAGCCGCGTGGCCGCCATCGACCCGACCAAGCACGCCAAAGATGCCAAGACCCGCCTGCAAGAAGCCTTGCAGGCACGCCGCCACACCCTGCCGCGCTATACCATACTGCAGCAGAGCGGCGAGGCGCACGAGCAGAGCTTCCGCGTGCAGTGCGACCTGGCCGAGCTGTCCATCATGACCACCGGCGATGGCAACAGCCGCCGGGGTGCAGAACAGCAGGCTGCCGAAGCAGCATTGCTGCTGCTTGAACAACATTTTGCCGCTGGCAAGAAATAAACCATGACCGATATCACACACCGCTGCGGCTTTGTGGCCATCGTAGGGCGCCCGAACGTGGGCAAATCCACCCTGATGAACCACCTGATTGGCCAGAAGATCAGCATCACCTCCAAAAAAGCGCAAACCACCCGCCACCGCGTAAACGGTATCTATACCGAGCCGGCGGCGCAGTTTGTGTTTGTCGACACCCCCGGTTTCCAGACCTTTCACAAGGGCGCGCTGAACGAAACGCTGAACAAGAGCGTGAAAGACACGCTGGGTAGCGTGGACTGTGTGCTGTTCGTGCTGGAAGCCATGCGCTTTACCGGCGCCGACCGCGAAGTGATGGCGCTGCTGCCCAAAAACACCCCGGTCATGCTGGTGATCAACAAGCTGGACAAGGCCAAAGACCGCCTGCTGCTGTCGGCGTTCATCGAAGAGGTGCGTGCCGAGTTCGAATTTGCCGACGTGGAAGTGGTCAGCGCCAAGCACGGCCAGCGTCTGGCCGAGCTGCTGGACAAAGTCCGCCCGCACCTGCCCGAATCGGTACCGCTGTACCCGGAAGAAATGGTCACCGACAAGAGCCAGCGCTTCCTGGCCGGCGAGATCGTGCGCGAAAAGCTGTTCCGCTACCTGGGCGAAGAGCTGCCGTACGAAATGAACGTCGAAGTGGAATCGTTCGAAGTGGACGGCAGCATGTTCCGCATCCACGTGGCTGTGCTGGTGGACAAGGAAGGGCAGAAGCCCATCGTGATCGGCCGTGGTGGCGAGAAACTGAAAAAAATCTCCACCGAAGCGCGCCTGGACATGGAGCAGCTGTTCGACTGCAAGGTGTACCTGGAAGTCTGGGTAAAAGTGAAATCCGGCTGGGCCGACGACGTGCGCTTCCTGCGCGATTTCGGCCTGAACTAAGCCCCCGCCAAAGGTTGGCCGCATGCTAGCACGCACCCCCGCACCGCCGTACTGGGCAGTGATATTCAGCAACCAGCGCACCGCCGCCGACGCTGACGGTTACGGCGTCACTGCCGAACAGATGGTAACGCTGGCAGCCGGTCAGCCCGGTTTTCTGGGGGCAGAGAGCGCGCGCGGGGCCGACGGCTTTGGCATTACCGTATCGTACTGGCAAAGCGAGGCTGACATTGCCGCCTGGCGTGCCCACGCCGAACACCGTGTGGCGATTGCCGCCGGTTTCGACCACTGGTACGCCTGCTTTGCTACCCGCGTGGCCTACGTTGGCCGCGACCACCTGTGGGACAAGCCCGCCAGCGATGCGCCAGGTCAAGGTTGATCGCCAGCCGGCCTACGTGCTGCACACCCAGCCGTACCGCGAAACCAGTTTGCTGGTAGAGGTGCTCAGCCGCGACCACGGCCGCTTCACGCTGGTGGCGCGCGGCGCGCGCCGCCCGCGTTCCGACTTGCGCGGCCAACTGTTGCCGTTCCAGCCGCTGCAGCTGGCCTGGTTCGGCAAGGGCGAGTTGCGCACGCTGCACACCGTAGACTGGCGCGGCGGCGTGCCGCAGTTTGCCGGCCAGCGCCTGGTGTGCGGTTTCTATCTCAATGAATTGCTGCTGCGCCTGTCGCCGCGAGACGACCCGTCCCCCGAATTGTTCCAGCTGTACGACCGCACCGTGCGCGGCATGGCCCGTAGCGACAGCCTGCCCGACGTGTTGCGCCGCTTCGAGCTGAACCTGCTGACGGTGCTGGGCTATACCCCGCCGTGCAGCGAGGACGCCGCCGGCCAGCCGCTGCAGCCGGATGCCTATTACCTGTGCCGCTTCGGCGAGCTGCCGCAGCGCGTGGCTGTGCCCGACGCCGGCCCGCGCCAGCTGGTGGTGGCGGGCGCCAGCCTGCTGGCACTGGCCGTGGCCGACTTTTCCCTGCCGCACAGCCGCCGCGACGTGCGCGGCCTGCTGCGCTTGTATCTGGATGAATTGCTGGGGCCGGAACCACTGGCCACCCGCGAACTCTTAACCACGCTCTACGCGCTGCAAGAAGACAGCGCCCCAAGCCGGAGACCATCATGATTCTGCTAGGCGTCAATATCGACCACGTTGCCACCCTGCGCCAGGCGCGTGGTACCCGTTTCCCCAGCCCGATCGAAGCCGCCCTGGTGGCCGAAACCAGCGGTGCCGATCTGATTACCCTGCACCTGCGTGAAGATCGCCGCCATATCCAGGACCACGACGTGGACGCCATGCGCGCCACCATCAAGACCCGCATGAACCTGGAAATGGCGCTGACCGACGAAATGCTGGCCAACGCGCTGCGCGTGAAGCCGGAAGACGTGTGCCTGGTGCCGGAAAAACGCGAAGAAGTTACCACCGAAGGCGGCCTAGACGTGATCCGCTACTTTGACGAAGTGCGCGAGTTCACCCGCCAGCTGAGCGATGCCGGCATTCGCGTATCCATCTTCATCGACCCGGACGTGAAGCAGATCCAGGCAGCCTGGGACGCCGGTGCCCGCGTGATCGAGCTGCACACCGGCGCCTACGCCCACGCCGACTTCCAGCACGAGGCGCAGCAGGCCGAGCTGGCGCGCATCCGCGAAGCCGCCGTATTTGGCGATCACCTGGGCATGGTGGTGAACGCCGGTCACGGTTTGAATTACCACAATGTGAAGCCGATTGCGGCTATCCAGGAAATTGCCGAGCTGAACATCGGCCACGCCCTGGTGAGCCATGCCTTGATGGTGGGCTTTGCAAGTGCGGTGCGCGAAATGAAAGCGCTGATGATTGAAGGCCGCCAGGGGCTGTAATGATTTACGGCATCGGCACCGATATGGCGCGCATCGCGCGCTTTCAGGTCATGCTGGACCGCTGGGGCCTGCGTGCCGGCCGCCGCTTGCTGGCGCCGGTAGAGCAGGCTGAGCTGGCCGCTGCGGCCAACCCGGCGCGCCTGCTAGCCAAGCGCTTTGCCGCCAAAGAGGCGCTGTCCAAGGCGCTGGGCACCGGCGTGCGCGAACCGGTGCTGCTGACCGCCATCGCCGTGAGCCACGACGCGCTGGGTAAACCGATGTTTGCCTTTGACGATGCGCTGCATGCGTTTCTGCGCGAGCGCGGCATCAGCCGCGTGCATTTGTCGATTACCGACGAGGCCGAGCACGCACTGGCTTTTGTGGTGTGTGAAACCGGCCTTGCGGCCAACCTATAGAGTGGCACCATGACTCAAACCGTTCTGCCGCGCGGCCCAGTAATGGCCGACGTTGCCGGCTTCCGCCTCAGCGACGATGAAAAACAACGCCTGTGTCACCCGCTGGTGGGCGGCGTCATCCTGTTCCGCCGCAACTTCGACAGTGTCGAGCAGCTGAAGGCACTGACCGCCGAGATTCGTGCGCTGCGCCAGCCAGAGCTGCTGATTGCCGTCGATCACGAAGGCGGCCGCGTGCAGCGGTTCCTGGCCGGCTTTACCCGCCTGCCGCCGATGCGGGTGCTGGGCGAGCTGTGGGACGCGCAAGGCCAGGCCGTGGCCGAAGCGGCAGCCGAGGAAACCGGCTATGTGCTGGCCGCCGAGCTGCGCGCCTGCGGCGTGGATCTGAGCTTCACCCCGGTGCTGGACCTGGACTGGCAGCACTGCGCTGTCATCGGCAACCGCAGTTTCCATGGTGACCCGGCGGTAGTGATTGCGCTGGCCAGCGCGCTGCAGCGCGGCCTGAACCGTGGTGGTATGGGCAGCTGTGGCAAGCACTTTCCAGGCCACGGCTTTGTCGATGGCGACACCCACGTGGCCATGCCGCAGGACCCGCGTAGCCTGGACGATATCCGCGCTGCCGACCTGAAACCGTTTGCCGCCCTGGCCGCCAGCGGTATGAAGGCGGTGATGCCCGCGCACGTGATCTACCCGCAAGTGGACGACACCTCGGCCGGTTTCTCGCGCATCTGGCTGCAAGGCATCCTGCGCGGCGAGCTCGGTTTTGACGGCACCATTTTCAGCGACGACCTGACCATGGAAGGCGCGGCCGGCGCCGGCGATATCGTGGCGCGTACCGAGCGCGCGTTTGCCGCCGGTTGCGATATGGCCCTGGTGTGTAACCGCCCCGACCTGGTGGACGATTTGCTGGCCAGGTTGGCCGCACCGGTGCAGCCACAGCTGGCGCAGCGCCTGCAGGCCATGGCCGGGCAGGGTGTGCCCGAGGAGTGGGAAGCGCGGGTAGCCGCTAGCGCGTTTGCTGACGTTGCCGCACGCGTAGGTGCGCTGGCCGTGCCGCCGCAGCAGTTGGCCGCAGCGCCGCAAGTAGGCGAGGCACACTAAGCCACTCGGCAGGGTGGCTTTGATACAACAAGGCCTGTCTGCGTTGGCAGGCAGGCCTTGTTGCATGTCAGCAGCCCGCAGGGGCGGGTGTGGCCGCGCGATCAGAACAGCTCGATATCGCCGGTATCGTTACTGCCGCCGCTTGCCAGCTGCATTTCGCTCGGGCGGGCTCGGGTGCGGCGTTGGTCGTTCCATTGCTTTTCATGCATGTGCAGGCGTGCCAGCGAGGTGCGCAGCTTGGCGGCCAGGTTGCGCAGGTCATCCGGTGATACCGCGTGGATGCGGCTGCAGTCCAGTGCGTCCTGGTTCAGCTGGATCAGGATGTCGCCGGATACTTTCGAGTCTTGTACAGCCTGTGCCTGCATGCTGACTGCGTTGCCGATTTCGTCGGCCGAGGCGTTGATCTCGCGAATGGAGCGCGTGATGCTGTCCAGCTTTTCGCGCGAGGTGTCTGCGTGGGTGGCGGCAAAATCGGCACGCTCTAGCGAGGTACTCATGGCACTGACAACTTTTTCGGTGCCGCGTTGTACATCGCCCATGATGTTCTGTACCTGCTGGGTGGCTTCCTGGGTGCGGTGCGCCAGCTTGCGGACCTCGTCAGCTACCACGGCAAAGCCACGGCCGCTTTCGCCGGCGCGCGCGGCCTCGATAGCGGCATTCAGTGCCAGCAGGTTGGTCTGGTCGGCAATGTCCTTGATGGAAGACAGAATGCCATCGATATTGCCTGACGCTTGCGCCAGCGCGCGTACATCGCGGGTGGCTTCTTCCAGCAGGCTGGCGACATCGGTAACGCCATTGATCACGATCAGCGTGGCTTCGCGGCTTTCACCCATATGCTGCTCGGCATGTTGCGCTGCAGCAGTTATTTGTTCCAGGTCCACGCGCAAGCGCTCGGCCTGTTCTATCATGCGGGAAATGGCGCCAATCAGTACCTGGCCATGGCTGGATTGCAGCAGGTTTTTCTGCAGGATGGCGCTATAGGTATCGGTGAGCTCTTGCGACATGGGTATCAGCCGTGCGCTGGAACCCAGTACCTGGGTGAAAATATCGTCCAGCTCTTCCAGTAACTGGTTGAAATGGCGGCTGCAGCCTTCCCAGTCCGGGCTGGTGGCCAGGTCCAGCGTCTTGCTGAAGTCGATAGGCTCTTGTTTCAGCGACTGCAGGTGCTGGCGAAAGATGCGGGCCGGCCTGATGAAGTGTTTCTGGATGCGCCAGGCCAGGGTAGCCATCACGGCCAGGCCGGTTAGCAAGCCGGCAAGCACACTTGTCATGCCGCTTTCCGGCAAGAGCAGGGTCAGGGCTGGAAGCAGTAGCAGCGGGATAAGTGCAGGCGCAATCAGACGAATCAGCGTAGCTTTCATGTTCTTCTCGGGATGGCTGATGCCACGGTTGTACCATCAGTGTAAGTAAACACTGTTTGGCAAATGTGACACATGATTTTATGCAAAGTATACCCTTGTATACGTAGGGTTTTGAAAGCAATTGAGCAGGAATTTTGACGATGCAGAAGTTTTTACGCTGGCTGGCGGTTGGGGTGAGCGATCGCTTCGCCAGCCGCGAAGTGCAAGATGCAGTAGACCTGCTGATTGCCGAAGTAGAGCCCAAGGTCAAGCTGCTGCCCAGTGGGCGGCGCCAGCTACGCCGAGGCGTGCGACATATGTTGGCCCAGTTGCAGGAAGTTGGCCGCCTGCTGCCCGAGCCGCTGGACTTGAGCCCAGCCGGCTATAGCAGTGACCGGCGCGTAGGCTTGCTGTTCGCCTCGCCACAAAGCCTGTGTGATAGCTTGCGTGCCAGTGATGCCATCAAGGCGCATCTGGCCAGCCCGCAGTCGCCACAGCAGCTGCAAGTCATGCTGGTGATGCAGCTGAACGAGGAAACAAGGCTGGGCAGCCAGCTGCTGCCGGATGGCAGTGTGCGCAGCGACGTGCCCCAGCGCGTATTGTGCTTCGAGCGGCACCGCTTTATTGCCGCCAGCGCCAGTCACGAAGATTTGCTACACGATGCCCGCCAGCAGGCTTATGGCCTGCTGTGCCGCAACCTGGCGTATGGCATCAGTCAGGCGGAAAGCGAACGACGCCTGCTGGAGGTGGAACGCCGTGCCCTGCAGCTGCAACTGCAGCACAAAACCAATGTACTCAATGCCGAGGCCCTGAACCTGCATGGCAGCATGACGCCGGCGCAAATGGCCGAGCGCCTGGCGCAGGTGGAACAGGCGTTGGCCGCATCGCAGCTGGTGGCATCGCTGCAGGGCAAGCTCAAGCTGATACGGCAGGTGATCGAGGCGCCGGATGACTTTGTGCGTGCCAGCCTGGAAACCGCCTGGGTAGACCGCATGGGCGTGGTGCTGTCGCCCGCCGAGGGTGGCCAGCAGCTGGACTACACCAATATCGAAATGGGCTACCTGCAGCGCCGCCGTCGGGTGGTGTTTGCGGCCAACCTTAGCCGTGCCGATCTACGCGAATGGCAGCAACGCTGGCCTGCGCTGGAAAGCTGATCAGCCGTCACACACAATCAGCGGTACCTGCATTTCTGCCGCCGATAGCCCGCCATGGTTGCCCAGCAATGGCGGGCGTTTTTCATCGTTCACCATCTGTAACAGCCCCCAGTTTTCTTTCATCAGCAGGACAAAGTCCCCGGCGCGCTCTGCCAGCAGCGGGTGGTGTGGCGCCGGGCCAAACCAGCCGTGCGCGATGACATCTTGCGCTGGCAAACACCAGGCGATATGGCCCAGCGTGCGTTCGAAAGCGGTGCGGAAGGCATCTGCCTGGCCAGTTTTGACATGGCAGATGGCTGCCCGCGGCTCACCACTCAATGGCTGGCGTAGCAGCGCTGCCAGCGCCGGGTAGTCGTTCAGAAACAATAGCCGTTCCGGCGGGATGTCGATCTGGCCATGGTCTGCCGTGATCACCAGCTTGCAGCGGGCGGGCAGCGTGGCAGCCAGCTCGGCGCAGTGCTGCTGCAGGCGTGCCAGCAGCGCTTGTGCTTTGGGGTGGGTGGTACCTTTGCCGTGCATCAGCGAATCCAGGTCGGGGATGTAGGCGTAAACGAACTTGCGCTCGGGCGTGGCTGCCAGCTCCGCCAGGCTGGCGAACAGCTCGGCATAGGCGCGCCACGGCAGGTGCCGTGCCTGGCCGCCGTGATGGCGGCTGTAGTGCGAATCGGCAATGTACTGCGGCTGCAGCATGTAGTGCTGTCTGCCGCGGCCTTGCAAGGCTGATGGCTGGCTATAAAGCCGCGTAGCCAGGGTGTCGCTATCGGGCGCCTCGCCACTGGCCCAATGGCTACGCAGCGGCAGCGGGGTGGCAATGCAGCTGGCCTCCGGCGCCCAGACATGCCACGCCAGCAGGCTGTGCTGGCTGGGCGGCACGCCACTCATCAGCGTGGTTATGGCAGCCGTAGTGGTGCTGGGGAAGACCGACGACAGCGTGGCGCATTGCTGTTGTTGCAGCCAGCCACCCGGCGCCAGGGCATCAAGCTGGGCGCAGCCCATGCCGTCTATCAGTAGCAGAATGACCGTGTCGCAGTCTTCCAGCGCGCCCAGTGCCAGGTGCTGCAGCGGCGGGCACCTGCTGTTGCCATGCAGGCGTGCGGCCAGGTTGGCCAGGCTGTGCTGGTAATCGGGTAGCTGGCACTGCGCCAGCAGGCTGTCGGGTAGTTGGCTCACTGTTGTGCTTTCGTGCATGTGTTTATAGTGTCGGTTTTACCTTGTCTGGCAGGTTTTGTAAGCATCATGAGTGATTTGCGTGTGAGCTGTACCGAGTGCGGCGCGTGCTGTTCTGCGTTTCGCGTGTCTTTCCACCGCAGCGAGTTGGCCGCAGATGGGCAGCCTGGCGTGCCTGCGGACATGGCCGTGCACGAGGTAGGCAATACCTGGCGCATGGCGGGTACCGACGATAGTGCTGCCGACGGCCAGCCGCCGCGCTGTGTGGCACTGTGTGGCACGGTAGGCGAGGCGGTGAGCTGCCGCATCTACGACCAGCGTCCGTCGCCCTGTCGCGAGTTTGGCGCGCTGGCCAGCGTGGGCATTTACGAAGCCGCCTGTAACCGCGCCCGCGCCCGCCATGGCTTGCCACGGCTGAAGGTGGACGATAGCTGGTGAAGCATGGTGCGCTGCGGTTTGCCGGCTAGTGTTTGCGCGGGAGGCGCGGTAAAAGAACTGGATGCCACTATACTGACAACTAGCTTGTGTTGCGGCATGGCATACGCTGATTCGCCTGTAGTGATTTGCTCCCCCTTGGGAGCGCCACCAATACTGAACCACACAGTATGAATCTAAGCTCAAGCAAACAATGGCAGCAGCTTGTCTGGTCTTGGCTGCAGATGGGCGTGGATCCGGCGCTGAGCGGTGCTTTGCGCCGGCGGCAATATATTACCAATGCGGTGCCAGCCCTGGTGCTGACCATGGCGCTGTTCTACGCGGTGCTGTTTTGTTTGCTAGGCAATAGCGCCCTGGCGGCCATCAGCCTGAAAGCGATGGTGATACCACTGCTTGGCATGGTCTGGTTTCACTGGCAGCAGCGGTGTGGCCGGCCACCGCACTACTGGAAAGCCTGCCTTATTTGCCAGGCCACTGTGCTGGCCGGCATCCTGGGTGGCCAAGGCACGCAAATTGGCGGTCATTATTACTTTCTACTGTTTTTCCTGACAGCGCCGCTGGTTGTCCCTACCCATGACAAGCGGGGCATGGCCATAGTCTGTGCTATCTGCGTTAGCTGGTTCTGTTTGTTTGAACTGCACCCTTGGCCATCCAGTATTGCAGTGCAGGCGCTTGGCCCGGCGACGATCAAGCTGCTTTACCTGTCGGTTTTGTTGTCTGGCTCGGTGGTTCTGTTTGTGGCGCTGCTGGCCGGAGAATATTTTTCCGAGCTGCTGGAGCGGCGAATCCAGCAAATGGCCAGCACCGACGAGCTGACCGGCCTGGGTAATCGTCGCGTTTTTTACCAGGTACTGGCGCAATGGCAGGCGGCCTATCACTGTGAGCAACGCCCATTTTGCGTGGCGATGCTGGATATCGATCACTTCAAAAACATCAACGACACGTATGGCCATGAGGCTGGCGACCAGGTCTTGCGCGCGCTGTCCATGCTGCTGCGGCAAGGCGTTTCCCAGGAGGATGTCGTGTGCCGCATCGGCGGCGAAGAATTTGCCGTTTTACTGGCTGGCCACACGCTTGAGCAGGCGCGCATGGTGTGTGAAGCGCTCAGGCAACGCATTGCTGCAACGCCTATTCGCGCAGCTGGCACCCAGCTGCAGGTGACCGTGAGCCTGGGCGTGGGGCAGTGCAAGGGGCCGGACTGTCTGGCGGGGATAGACCGGGCACTGTATGCCGCCAAACACGCCGGCCGCAATGCAGTGCATCTGCATCAAGCCGGTGTGGCAGAGCCAAACCAGGCGCAAGTGTGAGCAGGGTTTGCAGGCGCTGTGGTGTGCACCCGGTGGTTTGGCCGCTGGCCAATGCAGGCCGACTTGGTGGGATGCGGCAAGCAAAAATAAACCCCAGCACAGGCTGGGGTTTTTCATGGCGCGAGCACGTGGCTAGCTGTACGCCAGGCTCAGGTGGTTATCCCATTTAACCGGGAAGCGCTGGCTGCGGCGCGGGTCGATCTGCAGGGTCTGGCTGTCTATCCACACGATCTCGCCCAGCTCGTTGCTGGTAATGAAGTGGCGCTGGTCGCGGCTAAGCGCGATGCCGGCCGGTTTGGTGAGCGCCACCAGCCCCAGGTAGCTGCCCTTGCCGTCCCAGAACACCACCGCATCGCCTTTGGTGGCGGTGCAGGCGATGCGGTTGGCCCCGGCGGCCACGCTGGCAGCGTAGCCGTTGCTGGCCAAGGCTAGCGTATCGGGTGTATCCAGCAGGCGCAGGCCCAGCTCGGCGTTCCAGATGGCCACTAGCGGCGCGGCACCTTCGCCTTCGTACTGCAGCGCTACGGCAAAGTCGCGCTGGTTGATGCGGGCCAGGTGGCGCAGCGACAGGCGCTTGTCGTCCAGTGTGTAGCTGGCAATGCTGCGGCCTTGTGCCGGGTCCACGATATCGATCTGCGGCTTCATATTGTTGCGGTTCAGCTTGATGCGGCCGCTTTCCGGCAGTGTCAGGATGCCGCCGTTGGCCACCAGGATACCGCCATCGTCCAGCGCCTTTAGCTCGTGCGGGCCGATACCACCGGTGGGCATTTCGCGCAGTGGTTGCAGGGTGTGTGCGTCGCGCTCGGTCAGCAGGCCGTTGCCGTTATCGATATCGTTGTCGGTGGTGTATAGCTTGCCGTGCGCCAGAATGCCGTGGCCAAAGCCGTGGCGGTTGTCCGGGTAGTCGTACCACGCCAGCTGCTGGCCGTTGCGCCAGTTGAAGCGGGCGATCTGGTAGCCGGGGCGGCGGGCAAATACCAGGCATTCGCCAGGGCGCGCCAGGTCCAGCTCCAGGTGGTGGCCGCGCTCGGGCAGCGTCAGCAAGCCGCTGGCACCGGCCAGGCCGGCACGGTGCTGGTTGCGGCCAACGTCGCAGGCCGAGATGATGGCCGGCTGGTCTGCTTCGCCAGCCCAGCTGCGCAGCGGTAGTGCGGCCAGGGTAAGCGCGCCGGCTTGCAGCAGCTGGCGGCGGGTAAGCTTAGTCGCCATCGGATTCGTTAAAGCTCAAGGTGATGTCCAGGGTATGGGCTACCGGGCCTTCTATCTGGGCCAGCAGTTTTTCCAGTGCCTGCGCGGCAGGCTTTTCGCGGCTGCTATTGCCGTTTTGTGCCAGATTTTCTGGCAGTTTTTCCAGTGCGGCGGCCACCGCCAGCGTGGCGTCTTGCAGGGCCCGGGCTTGCGCTGGCTGGCCTTTGGCTTGTAGCAGGCTGCTAATGCCAGGCTGGGTCTGGTTGCCGGCAAGCACGGTTTGCAGCAGGCTGAACTGGGCTTTCAGCAGGGCGCGGCCTTCACCGCTACGCTGCGCGTTCACCAGCTCGGTTTTTTGCTGCGGCAGGCGCGAGATTTCCTTGTGCATCTCGTTGACGCCGGCCAGGGTCAGGTTGATGACCTCTTCCAGTGGCTGGCTGGCGCTGGCGTACTGGGCGCCGGGTTGGCCGTTACGGCTCAGGTTGGCCGCAAAGTCTTGCCAGGCTTGTAGCAGCGCCGGGGTGTGGCCGGCAATCTCCTGGCCATTCTGTTGCAGCCAGGCGCATCGTGCGGCATCGCCCAGGTTTTTCTGTTGCGAGAACAGCTGGTATTCGATGGCGGCAAAGCCTTTAGCGGCGGCGCCAGCTTCTTCATAGCTGTCTTTGCTGCGGCCCAGGTTTTCGCTAACCGCTTGTTCGATCAGTGCGGCGCGTGCTGGTTTGAAGGCAATGACGCGCTGGCTGCGTAGCTCGGCGGTTGGCCCCCAGTTCAGTGGGGCAACGGCCATCCAGCTGCGGTAACTTTGTCGCCATTGTTCGCGTGCACTGGCCAGGTTGGCTGCACTGTTGTCCTGGCATAGTTTGGCCAGGCTCTGGTTTAACGCCTGGCTTTGCTGGTTCAGTGTGCTGTAGCGGGGCAGCAGGGTGTGCTGTGCGAGGCTGTCGATGAATGTCTGCTCGGCACTGGCGGCGTGGGCGAGCGGTGCGGCCAGTAGCAGGGTGGCCAGCAGGGTGCGGGACATGCTGTTTCCTTCGTGTGCGCCGGGCCCGTGAGCCGGGCCCGGCTGGTGTGTGCTTGGCTGGCTTACAGCGAATTCAGGAAGCGCAGCACGGCGTCTCGGTCGGCTTTGCTGAAGCTGGCAAAGCGCTGCTTGGCAGCTTCGGCTTCACCACCATGCCACATGATGGCCTCGGTCAGGTTGCGTGCGCGGCCATCGTGCAGGTACTGGGTGTGGCCGTTTACGTCCATGAACTGGCCAATGCCCCACAGCGGCGGCGTTTTCCATTCGCGCCCGTCTGCCAGGCCGTCCGGGCGATTATCCGCCAGGCCAGGGCCCATGTCGTGCAGCAGCAGGTCGGTGTACGGGCTGATTTTCTGCCCGGACATTTCCGGCAGGCCCGCCAGTTTGCCGGTGGTATAGCTTGGCGTGTGGCAGGTGGTGCACTGTGCCTGGCTGAACAGCAGCTTGCCGCGGCGTACTTCCAGGGTGTCGGCATCGCGCTGTGCCGGTACCGCCAGGGTGCGGCTATAGAAGATGACGGCGTCCATCTTGCTGGCGTTGATTTCCGGCTGGCCTCCGTGCGGGGCTTTCAGACAGTCACGCTGCGATGGCATGCATTCTTCTTTGGGGAATTTGGGCGAGGTAATGCCGATATCGCCATTGAATGCCCCCGCGGCCTGGTGGGCGATGGTGGCGACGTTGGCTTTCCAGCCAAAGCGGCCCAGCATGGTTTTGCCGGCATAAGCGTCGTGCACGTAGTTTGGCTTGCCGCTAATGCCCTGGCCGGCAGCGGCCTGCGCTTTGGCGTTAGCCCGAATGTCTTTTTCGCTAATGGCTTCCAGCAGACCCAGGCCTATCATTTGCGGAGCGATGCGTGGCGAAATCTGTACTTGCGGGTGCAGCGGGCCGTAACCCAGCTCGGTGAGCTGGTAGTCGGGCTGGCGCAGGCTATAGCTTTCGCCGTCGGCAAAGCGGCCAACTTGCTCGGTGTAGCGGATGGCCACTTTGCCTTCCGGTTTTACCCCTGGGATGGCGTCGTTATTGAACTGGCCACCGTAGTTGGGTTCCGGCAAGGTGCTGCCGTTTTTGCCCGGGATGGACAGGCGGAACAGCAAGGCCAGCGGTTGCTCGGCTTGCAGGCCGTTCTCGAAATTGGGCGTGGCGCCACGGCCATCCAGCGCGTGACAGGCGCCGCAGGAGCGGGCGATGAAATGCGGGCCCAAACCATCGCGCGCGGTGGTGGACGATGGTGCCTCTACCCAGGCTTTCTTGAAGAAGGAGTTGCCGATGAAAAACTGCGTCTGGCGGTCGCTGGCCATATTGGCCGCAGGCAGCGAGAAAGCATTGCGGCCAACCTCGTACACGGTGGTGTTGCCGCCCAGTTTTTCATCGCCATCCTGGTAAGGGGCCACTTCTTGTGCCGCTGTAAAACCCAATGTGCCCAGAATTGCAGCCGCGCCACCCAGTGTGGCTGCAAGGGAGAGATATTTCTTTTGCATGGTATTTTCCGGTCAATGCAAATACCCGCCTGCGGCTGCAGGCGGGGTGGTGGGTGGTGGTGAGAACGGCTTAGCCGTTAACGTTCAGCTTCTTGATGCCCAGTGCTTTTGCGGCTTCTACCAGGCTGGTGGCCTGCTTTTTCAGCGCGGCAACCGTGGCTTGCACGCGGCTACGGCCTTCTTTTTTCACGATTTCCTGGTCGAACGGTGCCTGGATACCTTCGGCAGCCTTCAGGGTAGCTTCCATGTCGGCAGTTACACGCTCGGCGGCTTTGGCGTTGCTGGTGGCGACCAGGTCGCGCAGGCTGGCGCCTTTTACCACGCTACCGTCCACGCGCTTGTATTCGCCCAGCCAGATATTCTGGATGCCCTTGGCGTTGGTGATCACGTCGCGATGGGTGTTGTCGGAGAAGCAGCTGTGTTCGTCTTCCTGGTTGCGGCTATCCAGTGCCACCTCCATGCGCTCGCCGGCTAGCTCGGCGCGCGACAGTACGCCAATGCCCACCATGATCTGGCGGATGGCGTCCGGGTTCTTGGCAAACTTGGCGCGGTAGTTGTTGCTGCCCGGCTTCCACTGGCTGGTGACGCTGGCCAGGTCGTCCACCAGCAATTCGGCGGCGACTTTCAGGTATTCGCGGCGGCGGTCAGCGTTGGGTGCCTTGCCATCGACAAAGTCGGTAAAGCTGCGTTTACCCGGGCCGGCTACGTCAAAGTCCTGGCCCCACAGCAGGAATTCGATGGCATGGTAGCCGGTAGAAACGTTTTCTTCACCGCCGCGCTCGTTCAGCGACGACAGTTTTTCTTTGGTGATGGCGACTTTGCGGTTGTTGATGATGCCTGCGTTCGGTTTGCCTTTCACGCCATCGATATAGGCCTCGTCCAGTGGCCAGGCGTTGATCTGGCCTTCCGGGCCTTTGGCGTCGTCGATCGGGCCACCATAAAAGCGGAAAGCTTCGGTCTGGCCGTATGGCTCGCGAGCGGCCAGCCAGGCTTTGCGCGCTTTGGCCAGGGTGTCTTCGGATGGGGCTGCAGCGAAGGCATCTACGGCTGCTTTCAGTTCACGCGCGCCTTGCAGCGAATCTTCGTAGCTGGCAAAAACGATCTGGCTATAGGTTTCTACCACGCTGGTACGGGTAACGTCTGCAGCGAAAGCCGCAGGGGCGAGCAGGGCAGAACCAAGGGCGAGTGCAAGCAGTGTCTGGCGCATGAACGTGAATCTCTTTATTGGTTGTAAAAAGTAGTACTGATGATAAGTATTATCATTTGAGTAGTCAATTGGCTTGGGTGGCGCTTTATTTTGGCTTGCAGGGGCTTTTTATTGGTGTGGCGCTGGGTGATGTGCAGCCTTCGTGGTATCCTTGCGCCCCTTTTTTTGCACAGTGACCCGTCACCGTTACATGCGAGACCCTTGCGATCACTACACTATCGACCTGATTGGCGGCACGCGCGCCAAGCCCGGGCGCAAGCCGCTGGGCGAGCGCGCCATGACGCCGGCAGAGCGCAAGCGCCGCAGCCGCGAGCTGCGCCGCAACCGTTTGCAGGAGCTATCCGTGACGGTGGAGCTTTCGCGTGATGCGCAAAAGGCGCTGGATAAAATGATCGAGTGGTGGGGGGTGAGCAAGAAGGAAGCCATCAACCGTGCCATGCTGATTGCCTGCCAGTCGCAAACCGGGCGCACGGGCACGTTGTTCGAATTCGATGCCGAGTTCCTGCTGCCGCAGCCGGTGAAAAAACGCAGCCGTAAAAAAGCCGAATAGGCAGTGTGCTAGCAAAAAAGCCAGTCGATTATGACTGGCTTTTTTTATTACTACTTTTACTGCTACGCAGTGTGCCTTAATCGCTTTTCTTTTTTTCGCTGTCTGTAGGGATGGCGGGCAGGTTCTGCATGGCGGAGTGGCGGGTATCGTCTTCGCTATGCAGGTAGCGCCGCGTGGTCTGTATGCTGCCATGGCGCAGGTTCTGGCTCACCATCAGCAAGCTAATGCCGGCATCCAGCTGGTGCGTGGCGGCAGTATGGCGCAGCCAGTGGGTGCTGGCTTGCTGCAAGGTTGGCCGCATGGTGTCGGGTGCCAGTTCGGCTGCGCGCCGCAGAATCTCTTTTATCAATAGATAGAGTGCCTTATCGCTAATGCCTTGTTGTGCGCCGCGGCCATCGCCTAGCCGGCACAGTAGCGGCGTATCTTCCTGGTTGCCGGGCAGTGGGCTCAAGCCCAGGTGTTGCCGATAGCGTTGCAGTGCCGCTAGCAAGGGCGGGCTGACGGGTATGTCGCCAGCGCCGGTTTTGCCGTGCACACGCCACCACCAGTTGCCGCGTTTCAGATGTATATCGCCCATACGCGCCGAGCTGGCTTCGCTGCGGCGCGCGCCACTGTAATACAGCAAGCTGAATGCCCAGATGGCACGTTCGCGGTGTGCCATCTGCCGTGGCGAATTGGCCGGCAGTGCTTGCAGGGTGTGGCAAATATGCGCCCAGCAGTCAGCGTCAAAAAAACGGCCATTTTCTACTGTGCGGCGTTGTCGCGGGGCTTTGTGCAGCCGGAAGGGGTTGCCGTTCAGGTGGCCTGCATGGTTCAGGTAGCTGTACAGGCCGCCCAGGATGGTAAAGGCGTGCTCGATGCTGCTGGCGGAGAGTGGCCCTGTGAGTGGGCGCCATTGCGGGTGGCTGCGCGGTACGGCAGGCCCTATCCATTGCGCTGCAGGGTGGGGGTGCGCCAGAAATCGCCGATAGTCGTGGACATCTTCCCTTTTTACCTCGGCCAAGCCTTGTTGCCGGCTACCCAGCCATAGCAAAAAGCGCTCGGCCTCTTTGCGATAGCTGCGCAGGGTGGCGGGGCGTTGGGTGTATTCCGCCAGCCAGACCAGTACCGCTTCGGTATCGCTATTGGCGCTGATCAGGCTGTTTTGCGGGGTGGGGGTGAGTTCCGGCAGCAATTTTTGCGGCTTTCATTGGTAAAAAATTCCGATAAGTATAATTATCGGAAAAACACTTGGCAAATCATTAAAAATTACATGTATTACGTAATAAATATTACGAAATAAAAAAGGTATAATGCGTAAAAATCAGGAGGTGGTTATGGATATCTATGCACGTATCCGACAGGTGGCGTTTGACATGGTGGCGGAGGGGGAGTGGCCTACGGTGGTAGAGGTGCGGGCACGACTAGGGACTGGCTCGAATACCACTATCAACAACACGCTAAAGCAGTGGCGGCAGGAGTTTCTGTCGCGCATGGCAACCAGCGTACGCCGGCCCGATTGGCCGCCGGCGCTGGCGGATGCGTTTGGCCAGCTATGGCAAAAGGCTTGTGATGTGGCGGAAGAGAATCTGGCCACGCTGCGTGAAGAGGTCAGCCTCAAGCTGGAGCAGGTGGTGGCCGAGTTGGCCGCAGCGCAGCGCGAGCTGGATGCGCGCGCAGATCAGTTGACCAACCTTTCTACCGAGCTTGTGCAGCAGCGCGAGCAGGGGCAGCAGGCCAGGCAGCAACTGGCGGAGGAGCAAGGGCGGCGACAGGCGCTAGAGGAGAGTTTGTCTGGCCTGGCGACATCGCTGGATGAGGCGCGTGCGCAAACTCTGCAGCAACAAAAGGAAGCGGACGAGCGGGTGGCAGCGCTAGAAGCACGCCAGGAGGCGCGTGTGCAGCAGCTGGCTGTTGAAGCGGCGCAGCGCGAGGCGCTGGCGTACGAGCGCTTTGAAGGCATGCGCGTACGTTTGTACGAGCAGGTCGAGGAAGAGCGTGCGCAAATGAAGCAGCGCATGCAGCTGCTGGAGCAGCAGCTGGCAGCGGCTACGCAGCAGCTGGATGGCTTGCGGCGTCAGCAGCAACAGCAGCAAGCGGACAGTGCGCGCGAGCTGGGCAAGGCGGCGGCAATGCAAGAAGCTGCGACGCAGCGTGAGACGCAGCTGCAGCAGGCGTGTCAGCAGTGGCAGCAGGCAGATGTGGAGCGCCAGCAGCAATTGATGGCGCTGGCGGCAGAGGCATCGGCCCTGCGTACCGAGCTGTTGATCGTGCGCGAGCAGCGCATGCCGCAATTGCTGCAATGGCTGCTGCTGCATCGCGAACAGTTGGCTGCACTGCCGGCAGACGAGGCGGCAGTGCAGCTGGCAGGCTGGCTGGGGCTATCAGCCGAATAGGCGGCTAAAGCGCGCGCAGATTTGTTCCAGTGCTACGCGGTCGCTCTCGTCGAACGACGCCAGCTCGATGGAGTCGACATCCAGCACGGCGCGTACGGTGCCGCTTGCGTCCAGCAGGGGGATGACGATTTCCGAGCGTGACAGTGACGAGCAGGCGATATGGCCAGGGAAGGCATCTACGTCTGGCACCACGAGCGTGGTGGCTTGTTGCCACGCACTGCCGCACACTCCTTTACCTTTGCGGATGCGCGTGCAGGCGATGGGACCCTGGAAGGGGCCGAGCACCAGTTCTTCGCTTTTTACCAGATAAAAGCCGGTCCACAGCCAGCCAAAGGTATGGTGTATCGCGGCGGCAGTATTGGCCATGGCGGCAATCAGGTCGTCTTCGCTATCGATCAGGGCAAAAGCCTGCGGTAGCAGGGTGGCGTAGCGCTCGGCCTTGGTCTGGCCGTCGATGATCAGGTTTTCAGCCATGCTCATTCCTGGGTAAGGTGGAGGGCTGGGCAGCATAGCAAAAAAGCCGGCAATGTGTTCACCGGCTTTTTGTTTGCCCTGCTTTGTGTGTGCAGGCTTGCTCGCTTTGGCGGGGTGGGTTGCCTGTGCGGCTGCCTTGGCGCTGCGGCCGTGCGATCACATCTTTCGCAGTGGCCGCAAAAAAGCCGGCATATTTGCCGGCTTTTTACATGCCTAGAAAAGGCTTACATCATATGTTGGCCGCCGTTGATGGCGAAGTCGGCACCAGTAATGAAGCCGGCGATATCGCTAGCCAGATAATTTACCAGGCCGGCAATTTCTTCCGGCTGGCCGAGGCGGCCTACCGGGATCTGGGCAATGATCTTGTTGCGTACATCTTCCGGCACAGCCATGACCATGTCCGTGCCGATATAGCCCGGGCTGATGGTATTGACGGTAATGCCTTTACGGGCTACTTCTTGCGCCAGTGCCATGGTGAAGCCGTGCATGCCGGCTTTGGCGGCAGAGTAGTTGGTTTGGCCAAACTGACCCTTCTGGCCATTGATGGACGAAATGTTGATGACGCGGCCAAAGCCACGTTCCAGCATGGCATCCACTACAGGTTTGCACACGTTGAACAATGAATCCAGGTTGGTGCTGATGACGGCATCCCAGTCGGCTTTACCCAGTTTGCGGAAGCTGCTGTCACGGGTGATGCCCGCGTTGTTTACCAGTACGTCTACCGGGCCGATGTCGGCAGTAATCTTGGCGATGGCCGCCTGGCAGGAGTCGAAATCGCTCACGTCGCATTGTACGGCGTGTACATCAAAGCCCAGGCCTTTCATGTCGGCAGTCCATGCCTGTTCTTTGCCGGGGCGGCTGTAGGTGGTTACCACGGTGTGGCCGGATTGTGCGAGGGCTTTGCAAATGGCCGTGCCAATGCCGCCCATGCCGCCGGTAACCAGTGCAATTCGTTTTGTCATGGTGCTGACTCCTTGTCTGTATGTAATGTGGGTATACACATTACCGTTGAAATTTTTCTTCTGGGTGACAGATTAGAGTCAGTACCATGAAATGTAAATGGTGTTTTCCCTTGTTGATATTATTTAATTTGCATTTTGTGCGTGGGTAACCAGTTTCTGTAGCAATGCCAGCCTGGCCGGTGCGATATGGCCATCGTCACAAGCTTGCTTGATGGCGCAGGATGGCTCCATGCGGTGCGTACAGTTGTGAAAGCGGCATTGGCCAATAAACGGCCGCACTTCGGGGAATAGCCCCGGCAGCTCGGTGGCGCCAAGGTGCCCCAGGCCAAATTCTTGCAGGCCTGGTGAATCGATCAGGTGGCTTTCGCTGTCCAGATGGTACAGCGCAGCGTGGGTGGTGGTGTGCTTGCCGGAGTCCAGTGCGACGGAGATGTCCCCAACGCGTGCCGCGGCTTCGGGGAGCAGGGCGTTGGTCAGGGTGGATTTTCCCATGCCGGATTGTCCGACAAGAACGCTGGTGTGGCCTTGCAGTAACGGGCGTAGCTCGGCGGCACCATCCAGTGCGCTGACGACTGCCAGCTTGTAGCCCAGCTTTTCATAGGCTTGCAGTTTTTCCAGCCACGCGCCGGTTTCGGGTAAATCGCGTTTGTTCACCAGGATAACCGGGTCGATATCGGCGGCTTCTGCGGCGAGCAGGCAGCGGTTGAGCAGTTCTTCGTTCGGGCTGGGAACGGCGGCGGTCACAAAGATGATACGGCTAACGTTGGCCGCGATCAGTTTGGTACGCCAGTCGTCCTGGCGGTATAGCAAGCTGCTGCGCTCGTCTACCGATTCAATCACGGCCTGCTCGTCGTTGATGATGCTCAGTTGCACAAAGTCGCCACAGGCAAAGTCCACGCGTTTGCCACGGCTGGTGCAGTCGTAAGTGCGGTCGGCGGTTTCTACAATGAAACGGCGGCCGTAGCTGCGGATGATCTGGCCTTGCTGCTTCATGCGCGGGGGAGCAGGGCTTCTGCTTTGGCGGCGCAGATGAAATCGTTCAGCGTCAGGCCGCCGGCGTCGTGGGTGCTGAAGCGCACCACGGCGCGGTTATAGTGCACCGACATGTCGGGGTGGTGGTCTTCTGCGTGGGCTACCCAGGCCAGGGCGTTCACGAAGGCCATGGTTTTGTAGTAGTCGTCAAACATGAAGGTCTTGACCAGTTCGATGCCGTCTACTTGCCACTGTGGCAGGTGGCCCAGCAGTTCGCTGACAGTTTGCTGGCTAAGTGGGTGGGCGCCGTGTTGCGCTTCGCAGTGCAGCTCGAGCAGATTCATGTTGTGGTTCCTTGCAGATGGGCGATACGCAGGCTCGCCGGTGGGTGGGAGTCGTAAAACGCGGAGTGTAGCGGGTCTGGCGTGAGCGTGCTTGCATTGTCACGATAGAGCTTGATCAGTGCGCTTTGCAGGGCACTGGCAGAGCTGTTGGCTGCGGCGTAGTCATCCGCTTCATATTCTTGCCTGCGCGACAGCAGGCTGCCCAGTGGGGCCAGCAAAAAGGCAAAGCTGGGGGCGCACAGCAGGAAGAGCAGCAGCGAGTTGGCCGCATTGCCCTGGCTGACATTCAGCCCGCTGTGAAAATCACTGTTGTGCATCAGCATGGCAAAAACCGCCAGGAAAAGCAGTGTGCTGATAAAGGTCAGTGCCAAGCGTGTGCGGATGTGGCCATGGTGGAAGTGGCCTAGCTCGTGTGCCAGCACCGCTTCGATTTCATCGGCATCCAGCTGTTCGAGCAGCGTGTCAAAAAAGACGATGCGTTTGTTTTTGCCCAAGCCGGTAAAGTAGGCATTGCCATGAGCAGAGCGTCGAGAGCCGTCCATGACATACAGACCGCTGCTGGTGAAGCCGCAGCGTTGAAGTAATGTTTGTATACGGCTTTGTAGGGCAGAGTCTTGCAGTGCGGTAAAACGGTTAAAGCGCGGAGCAATAAAGGTGGGGTAAGCCCAGCTCAGCAGCAGGACAAAGCTGCACCACGCCAGCCATGTCCATACCCAGAAATACGGGCCGCCGTGTGCCAGCAGCCACAATGCCGCAGCCAGTACGGGGCTGCCGATAAGCATGGCTAGCAATGCACCGCGTAGCAGGTCGGTGGCAAACAGTGCCGGGGTGGTGCGATTGAAGCCGAAGCGCCGCTCCAGCACGAAAGTACGATATAGCGACAGTGGCAACCCGGCGCAGCTGCTGGCCAGCAGGCACAGGCCTATGGTGGCCATGCCTGCCAGCAGGGGGGTGTCAAACCAGTAGCCGCTAACTTGTGCGGCCAGTGTGATGCCGCCGCCAAACGTCAACAGCAGCACGATCGCCGTATCCAGTAACAGGCTGGCTATATGCAGTTTGCTGCGGCCGCAAGTGTAATCGGCTGCTTTCTGATGGGCTTCCAGCGTAATGCTGTGGGCAAAACTGGCGGGTACCTGCTGGCGGTGGCGGCGCACGTGGCGTATCTGGCGCTGCGCGAGCCAGGCTTGTACGGCAAGGCTGCTTAGCAGGGCTAGCAGGGTGGCCCATGAAAATGCATTCATCAAGTGCGTTTGCCCTGTGTGGGGTAAATGTCAGAAAATAGCTGAATTTTGAAAGAAGCTCATTATGCCGCAAGATCCTACGCACCTCATCTGGCTGGACATGGAAATGACCGGCCTTAACCCGGATGGCGACCGCATTATCGAAGTAGCCATGATTATCACCGACGGCCAGCTGAATGTTGTGGCCGAGTCGCCAGTTATCGCAGTGCATCAGCCAGACAGCGTGCTGGATGCCATGGACGACTGGAACAAGAATACGCACGGCAAGTCTGGCCTGGTGGCCCGCGTGAAGGCGTCCGCCGTGAGCGAGGCGCAGGCCGAGCAGCTGCTGCTGGACTTCTTGCAGCAGTACGTGCCGGCCGGCAAGTCTCCCATGTGCGGCAATACCATCTGCCAGGATCGCCGGTTCATGGCGCGCTGGATGCCGCAGCTGGAAGCGTACTTCCACTACCGCAATCTGGATGTTTCCACGCTAAAGGAGCTGTGCAAACGCTGGCGGCCGGAGATTGCCAAGGGCGTCGTGAAGAAAGGCAAGCACGAAGCGCTGGCTGACATTCTGGAGTCCATTGAAGAACTGCGCTACTACCGCGAACATTTCCTGAAAGTGTAACGCCTGCTCATGTCTACCGACCGTATCTGCATTAACGAGCAGCCTGTCTGGGCGCGCTTGCATCAGCACCAGCGTGCCACGCGGCACTTGCACATGAAGGAACTGTTTGCGCAGGATCCGCAGCGCTTTGATCGCTACTCCCTTCGGCTTGATGGCCTGATGCTGGACTACTCCAAGAATCGCGTCACCGATCGTACGCTGGAATTGTTGCAAGAGCTGGCGCAGGCGGCAGACCTGCCGGGCTGGATGGGCAAGATGCGGGTGGGTGAGCGCATCAATATCAGCGAAAAGCGCGCCGTGCTGCATAGCGCTTTGCGCTTGCCGAAGCAGGCCAGCCTAGTGCTGGATGGTGAGGATGTCGTGCCTGCCGTGCATGACGTGCTGGCGCGAATGGCGTCTTTCGCACAGCGGGTGCGCTCTGGCGAATGGCTGGGTTTTCGCGGCCAACGTGTGCGCCAGGTGGTAAATATCGGTATTGGTGGCTCGGATCTGGGGCCGCTGATGGTGGCCGAGGCGCTCAAGCCTTATGCCGATCCGGCGTTGACATTTCACTATGTGTCCAATGTGGACGGGCAGCATCTGGCGCAAGTCCTGCAACAGTGCGACCCGGCTACCACGCTGTTTATCGTCGCGTCCAAATCGTTTGCTACGCCAGAAACACTGCTGAACGCCCAGTCGGCCAGGCGCTGGTTTCTGCAGCATGCTGGCGAGGCGGATATCGCACGCCATTTTGTGGCGGTATCGACCAATGCCCAGGCAGTGCGGGATTTTGGTATCGATACAGCCAATATGTTTGGCTTCTGGGACTGGGTGGGCGGGCGTTACTCGGTTTGGTCTGCCATTGGCTTGCCTGTGATGCTGCAGATCGGCCCCGAGCGCTTTGCCGAATTTCTGGCCGGAGGCGCGCGGATGGACGAGCATTTTTTCCATACGCCGTTTGAGCGCAATATTCCGGTGCTACTAGGCCTGATCGGCATCTGGTACAACACATTCTATGGCGCGCATACCCACGCCATCATGCCGTACGACCACGGCCTGCGCCGTTTACCGGCGCATATCCAGCAGATGGATATGGAGTCGAATGGCAAGCGGGTGGGGCGCTATGGCGAACGCCTGGATTTTGACACCGGCCCGGTCATCTGGGGTGAAGAGGGGGTGAATAGCCAGCATGCATTCTTCCAGCTCTTGCACCAGGGCACGCGCCTGGTGCCTTGTGACTTCATCATTGCCATGAATACGCATTATCCGATGGGAGATCAGCACCGTGTGCTGGTGGCCAACTGCTTAGCGCAAACCGAGGCGCTGATGCGCGGTAAAACCGAGGCGGAAGTGCTGCTGGAGTTGGGCGATCTTGCGGGTGACGAGCTGGATGTGTTGTTGCCGCAGAAGCTGTTTCCGGGTAACCAGCCTAGCAACACCATCGCGCTGGATAAGGTGACACCTTATAACCTGGGCATGTTGCTGGCCATGTACGAGCATAAGGTGTTCGTGCAAGGGGTGATCTGGGGGGTGAACTCGTTTGATCAGTGGGGCGTGGAGTATGGCAAGCAATTGGCTAGCCGTTTGCTGGGCGAGCTGGCATCCGGCCAAGTGGCGGCTCATGATGCGTCTACGAATGGTTTGATGCGGCACTACCTGGAAACTTGTCATGACAAAGCATGAGCTGGCTGCGGCGCTGGGCCGCAGCTTGGCCGCAGCCGGACAACGCGTGACGGTGGCTGAATCCTGCACCGGTGGTGGCGTGGCCTCGGCACTGACTGCGATCCCCGGCAGCTCTGCCTGGTTTGATCTTTCAGTGGTGACGTACAGCAACGAAGCCAAGCAGCGCTTGCTCGGTGTGCCAGAGACTGTCTTGCAGGCGCATGGTGCAGTCAGTTTGCCGGTGGCAGCCGCCATGGCGGAGGGCGCGCGCAAGCTGGCGGGGGCAGACTGGGCCATGTCGGTTACCGGCATTGCCGGGCCGGGGGGCGGTACGGCCGAGAAGCCGGTGGGGACGGTTTGCTTTGGCCTGGCGCATGCGGCCGGTACCGAGGTTGCGCGTTGCCACTTTGATGGTGACCGTGATGCGGTGCGTGAACAGGCGGTATTGTGGGTGCTGCGTTTTTTGTTGAGCTGTCTTTCCGGGCAGGAGCCAGCCGCAGCGCGCTGAAACATGCTTTTCGATTGGTATTTTGGCGATGATTATGCAAAATCACAGATGTGATCTTGCGTGGCTGTGCGTATAATCACGCCCCTGCTCGCATAATCCAAGCAGGTCTGTTGTCAAGAATGCGACGGCATACTTGCTTTGTAATACGTTGACCGTGTGTGGCGAGAAAATTATCGCTACTATGAGCCAACCACTAAACTGACACGACGTTGGGAGAGACATCTCATGCAAATTACCAAGAAAAAGAGCCTGGCCGTTGCTGCTGCAACCCTGATGGCTGCAGCTTCCTCCAGTTTTGCTTTCACCCCTGCCGTGGTTTACGACCAGGCCGGCAAGTTTGACAAAAGCTTTAACGAAGCTGCCTACACTGGCGCAGAGCGTTTCAAGAAGGCCACTGGTGTAGCTTACCGTGAAGCACAAATCGCCAACGAAGCGCAGAAAGAACAAGTACTGCGTAACCTGGCGCGCAAGAATGTAGATCTGGTAATTGCTGTGGGTTTCTCCTTTACCCAGGCTGTTCAGACCGTGGCTGCCGAATTCCCGAAAGTGAAATTCGCGATTGTTGACGATGTGGCCAAGGGCGACAACGTGCAGTCCGTCATCTTCAAGGAACAGGAAGGCTCCTACCTGGTTGGTATGGCGGCTACCCTGGCTTCCAAGTCCAAGAAAGTCGGTTTCATCGGTGGTATGGACGTGCCGCTGATCCGCGCATTCGGTTGTGGTTATACCCAAGGTGCCAAGGCAGCTGATGCCAAGGTAGAAGTGGTATCCAACATGACCGGCACCACTCCGCAAGCGTTTAACGACCCGGCACGTGGTGGCGAGCTGGCTCGCAGCCAGTTTGACCGTGGCGTAGACGTGGTCTTCCACGCTGCAGGCGGTACCGGCATGGGTGTGCTGCAAGCTGCCAAAGACAAGAACAAGCTGGGTATCGGTGTGGATTCCAACCAGAACCACCTGTTCCCGGGCTTTGTGCTGACTTCCATGCTCAAGCGTGTGGACAATGCTGTTTACCAGCTGATGCTGGACGGCCAGAAAGGCACCTGGAAAGCAGGCGTGGTGACCATGGGCCTGAAAGAGGGTGGTGTGGATTGGGCGCTGGATGCGAACAACCGCAAACTGATCTCCAAAGACATCGAAACCAAAGTGAACCAAGCCAAGAAAGACATCATTTCTGGCAAGGTAAAAGTGGTTGACTACCGCGCTGGCAATAGCTGCCCGGTAAAATAATGTTGTAATCGTCTGTTTGATCCAGACGACTTGTGCGGCAAGCAGTTCATTCTGCTTGCCGCACTTTATTGTGTCTGTCGCGGCGGGATGGTGAGGCTGGCCGCGGCCGGATATCGCCCCAGGCCGGTTGGCAGGGTTGGCAAAGCGTTTCCGCCTGTTGACGTTGGTCTGGCAGGGGGGAGGTACAGCGGTCTGCGAAAGCGGGCCGTTGTCTGATTATTCGAGTTTCCATTTATTGTGCGCGGTGGGCCTGTCTGCTTTGCCGCACTTTGTCACGGCTGTATTTTGCCGTAACGCTATGGGAATGGCATTTTAACCGAGAGCGAGATCACTATGGCCGAATTAGCCATCGAGCTCATTGGCGTTAACAAACACTTCGGTGAAGTGCACGCCAATAAGAACATTACTTTCGGAGTTCGCAAAGGTACGGTTCACGGCATTATTGGCGAGAACGGTGCCGGCAAATCCACGCTGATGAGCATTATCTACGGCTACTATCAGGCGGATTCCGGAACAATCAAGATTAACGGCAAGGCCGAGCGCATTCGTTCGTCGCATGCGGCTATCGGCTTGGGTATCGGCATGGTGCATCAGCATTTCATGCTGGTGGACCCGTTTACCGTGCTGGAAAACATTGTGCTGGGTGCCGAGGGCGGCATGACGCTGGACGGTAGCCTGGCTGCGGCGCGTACCCATTTGCAAAAGCTGAACCAGGATTACGGCCTGCAAGTCGACCCTGATGCGATTGTGGGCGAGCTGGGCGTGGGCACGCAGCAACGTGTGGAAATCCTGAAAACGCTGTATCGCGGTGCTGACGTGCTGATCCTGGATGAGCCGACCGCCGTGCTGACGCCGCAAGAGGCCGACGACCTGTTCCGCATCCTGCGCCTGCTGCGCGAGCAGGGCAAAACGGTGATCCTGATTACGCACAAACTGCGCGAGGTGATGGACATTACCGACGATGTTACGGTGATGCGTGCTGGCGAGATTGTGGGGCAGGTGCGTACTGCCGACGTTACCAAGGAAGACCTGGCCGACTTGATGGTTGGCCGCAAGGTGAACATGCACCTTGATAAGGTCGCTGCCGTGCCGGGCGAGAAGGTGTTGAGTGTTGCCGGCCTGAATCTGGTAGACGGCCGGGGCGTGGCGCTGCTGAAAGATATCAGCTTCGATCTGCATGCCGGCGAGATTGTCGGTATTGCCGGGGTGTCCGGTAATGGCCAGTCCGAGCTGCTGGAAGTGCTGTCCGGCATGCGTGACGCGACGTCTGGCTCGGTGCAGTTCAAGGGTAAAGAGCTGGTTACGCTGAAAACACGCGAGCCGAAGGCCGCTGCGTATCGCAAGCTAGGTATTGCGCACATTCCGGAAGACCGTTCGCGCGAGGGCATGGTGAAGGACTTCATGACCTTCGAGAACGCCATCCTGGGTTATCACGACGACCCGAGCGTGCGCCGTGGTTTCCTGTTTAACCGCAAGGCGATCATCGAGCGTTGCCGTCGTTTTATCGACGAGTTTGATGTGCGCCCGGCGCTGACGCACCGCCGTATCGGCCTGTTCTCGGGTGGTAACCAGCAGAAAGTGATTCTGGCGCGTGAAATTCACGCCAATCCGGACTTGCTGCTGATTGGCCAGCCTACGCGCGGCGTGGACATCGGCGCGATCGAGTTCATCCACAAGCGCCTGATGCAGCTGCGTGACGAGGGCAAGGCGTTGTTGCTGGTGTCGGTGGAGCTGGACGAGATCATGGCCTTGAGTGACCGCATTATCGTAATGAACGGTGGTGCCATTTCCGGCGAGCTGCCGGCGGCAGAAGCGACCGCCACCTCGCTGGGTTTGTTGATGGGGGGACATAAATGAGTCAGCCAGCCAATATGCCGCGCTGGGCCAGCTTGTGGCTGATGCCGCTGCTGAACCTGCTTGCGGCGCTGTTTGTATCGGGTCTGGTGATTGCACTGATCGGTGAAGACCCGATCGAGTGCCTGAAGCTGATGATCAACGGCGCGTTTGGTTATCCGGAAGGTATCGGTTACACGCTGTTTTACACCACCAGTTTCATCTTTACCGGCCTGGCGGTAGCGGCAGCGTTTCACGCCGGCCTGTTCAATATCGGTGGTGAAGGCCAGATGTATCTGGCCGGCCTGGGTGTTACCCTGGTGTGCCTGCAGTTTGATTTCTTGCCGGCCTACGTGGTGATTCCATTGGCCATGTTGGCCGCCATCGTGTTTGGCGGGGCTTGGGCATTGGTGCCGGGTTATCTGCAAGCCAAGCGTGGTAGCCACATTGTGGTAACCACCATTATGTTCAACTTTATTGCCAGCTCGCTGATGACTTGGTTGCTGGTAGACAAGTTGCGCATGGCAGGTTCGCAAACCCCCGCAACACGCGAGTTTGCCCAGAACGCCTGGGTGCCGATGCTGCACGAGCTGTTTGCCCCGCTGGGTTTCGAACTGCCCAATACACCGCTGAATGCCAGCTTTTTCCTGGCGCTGGTGGCGCTGGTGTTGTTCTATCTGGTGGTATGGCATAGCCCGAAAGGCTTTGTGACCCGTACGGTGGGCCTGAATGAAAAAGCAGCCCGCTATGCCGGTATTCCGGTCGACAAGGTTGTGATCGCCGTGATGTGCGTGTCTGGTGCGCTGGCCGGTCTGGCTGCTATCAACGAGCTGCTGGGTTCTACCCATCGCATGAATATGGGTTTCACCAACGGTATCGGCTTTGTCGGTATTGCGGTGGCGCTGATGGGCCGTAACCATCCGGTAGGCATTTTGCTGTCTGCGCTACTGTTTGGTGCGCTAACCCAAGGTGGCCTGGACCTGTCGTTCGAGAAGCCGGCCATTACGCGAGAGATGATCATCTTCACCCAAGGCTTGATCATCCTGTTCTGCGGTGCGCTGGAAAACCTGTTCCAGACCCCGTTGTCGGCTGCGTTCAAACGCATCCTGAAGAACCAGTAAGGAGTACAGCATGGACATGATTTTTAGTGTGCTGGACGCCACGCTGCGTGTGAGTACCCCGCTGGTGCTGGCGGCACTGGCCGGTCTGTTCTCCGAGCGCTCTGGCGTGGTGGATCTGGCACTGGAAGGCAAGATGCTGGCCGCAGCATTTGCTGCCGCCTGCGTGGCGTATATTGCTCAATCCCCGTGGGTAGGGCTGGGTGCTGGCATTGCCGCAGGGATGGCGGTGGCCATGCTGCATGGTGTGGTGTCGATTACCTATAACGGTAACCAGCTGATTTCCGGTGTGGCCATCAATATGATGGTGTCCGGTGTGACGCCTGTACTGGCCTTGGCCTGGTTCCAGCAAGGCGGCCGCACGCCGACCTTGTCGGACGACGCGCGTTTTACCGCTATCGAGCTGCCGTTTTCCGATGCTATCGCCCACAGTCCGATGTTGAAGACCTTCTTTGGCCACAACATTCTGGTGTACCTGGCACTGCTGCTGATTTTTGTGGTGAGCTGGGTGGTATACAAGAGCCGCTTTGGCTTGCGTCTGCGTGCCGTGGGTGAAAACCCGCATGCTGCCGATGCAGCAGGTATCAGCGTGAAGGGTGTGCGCTATATGGCGCAGGCCATTGGTGGCGCGCTGTGCGGTGTGGCCGGTGCTTACCTGGTGCTGGCGCAAACTGGCGCGTTCATCCAAGATATGACGGCCGGTAAAGGCTATCTGGCGCTGGCGGCGCTGATTTTTGGCAAGTGGCGCCCTTGGTCTGCGGTATTGGGTTGCCTGATTTTTGCCTTCACCGATGCGATCCAGATTCGCCTGCAGGGTGTGGAGCTGCCGCTGATTGGCAGTATTCCGGATGCCTTTATCCAGGCGCTGCCGTACGTGCTGACGGTAGTGTTGCTGGCAGGCTTCATGGGCCGTGCCGTGGCACCCAAAGCCATTGGCGTGCCTTTCGTGAAATCACGCTAAGTTGGCCGCAAGCCAAGACAAAACCCCCTGCTATTCGCAGGGGGTTTTTCTTTGGGCGCGGCGCCCCCGGGTGGATTTGTACGACGTTACTGCTTGTCTTTGTCATCCAGCTTGGCGCGCGGGTGTGCGGTGTCGTACACCTTGGCCAGATGCTGAAAGTCCAGGCTGGTGTAGATCTGGGTGGTGGCCAGATTGGCGTGGCCTAGTAGCTCTTGCACCGCGCGCAGGTCGCCGGAGGACTGCAGCATGTGGCTGGCAAACGAGTGGCGCAGCATGTGCGGGTGCACATGCTGTTCGCTACCGCTGTGCAGCGCCCAGCGTTCCAGCCGACGGGCCAGCTGGCGGCTACTGATGCGTACACCTTTGCTGGAGACAAACAGCGCTTCTTCGCCATCCGCCGCTTGTCGCAAGGGCAGCCAGCGCTGTAGCGCGGCAACGGCCTGCTTGCCGATGGGTAATATGCGCTCGCGGTTGCCTTTGCCTTGTACTTTCAGTAGCGCTTCGCGTAGATCGATGTCGGCCAGGTTGATCGATACGGTTTCGGAGAGGCGCAGCCCGGACGAATACATCAGCTCGAAGATTGCGGCGTCGCGTATTTCTCGCTCGTCTTCGGCAGGGGTGTCCAGCAGCTGCATGGCACTGTCCACGCTCAGGGTCTTGGGCAGGCGCTGCCCGGCGCGTGGGGCACGCACGCCGGCGCAAGGGTTGGCCGCCAGCCATTCGCGCCGGATCATCCACTCGAACAGGCTGCGCCAGGTCGAGAGCATGCGCGCCAGCGTGCGTGGGGATAGGCCGTGGCGTCGCAACTGGCCCAGGGCGCGCTGTATGGCCGGGCCATCGGTATGCTCGGGCTGGGTGCTGCCCAGCAGTTGGGCGAGCTTGGTGAGGTCCCGCCGGTAGGCGATGCGGGTGTGTTCGCTGCGTGCGGCCAACCTTAGCTGGTCGTCGTAGGCATCAATCAGGGCTTGCCAGTGTGCGTCCATTAGCCGCGCCGCATTTTCGCCATCTGCATCAGGCGCTCGAAGAAGTGCATGTCTTGCTCGTTTTTCAGCAGTGCGCCAGCCATGGGAGGTGGTGTGTTGCTGTCGCGGTGCTGTTGCAGCAGCTGTTCGCTGATGCCTTCGCTGTCCAGCAGTTTCAGCCAGTCCAGCAGCTCTGAGGTAGTAGGCTTCTTTTTCAGCCCGTTCATGTCACGAATGCCGGTGAATACTTCCAGTGCTTCGCGAACCAGCTGCTGGCGGATGTCGGGGTAGTGCACCTGGATGATTTGCTGCAGGGTGTCGCGGTCCGGAAAGCGGATGTAGTGAAAGAAGCAGCGGCGCAGGAAAGCGTCCGGCAGCTCTTTTTCGTTATTGGAGGTAATGATGATGATGGGGCGGTGGCGCGCTTTGATGAATTCTTGTGTTTCGTGCACAAAGAACTCCATCTGGTCCAGCTCGCGCAGCAGGTCGTTGGGGAATTCGATGTCTGCCTTGTCGATTTCATCGATCAGCAATACCGCTTGCTCTTCGCTGGCAAAGGCTTGCCATAGCTTGCCCTGGCGGATGTAGTTGCGGATATCGTGCACTTTGTCGTCGCCCAGCTGCGAATCGCGCAGGCGCGACACGGCATCGTACTCGTACAGGCCGTGCTGCGCCTTGGTGGTGGATTTGATCGGCCAGATGATCAGCTGTTTGCCCAGGGCGCTGGCGATTTCTTCGGCCAGCATGGTCTTGCCGGTGCCGGGCTCGCCTTTTACCAGTAGCGGGCGCTGCAGGGTAATGGCGGCATTCACTGCCATCATCAGATCATCGGTGGCGATGTAGTTGTCGGTGCCGTTAAAGCGGGTTTTCATGGTTTAGCCTGTGTATTGTTGTTATGAAATGCAAACAGCCGCCTGGCGGCGGCTGCTGTTGATGGCTGGCTCAGTTTTTGGCCAGCTCGGCCTGGAGGTCGTCCAGGGTAATGTGCCAGTAGTGCATCATGTGGCGCAGCAGCAGCATTTCCGGATCACTGATTGTATTGTCCGATTTGCAAATGTCCAGCGCCAGGGCGCAGCAGATAACGCGTTTGCTGCGTTCGCTGACGCCATCCAGGATGACATTGGTGCGCTCGGAGGCCAGCAGGTGGATGGTGCCGTCTTCTTCTGCCTCGTCGGAAATGTCATCGCAGTAGTCTACCAGTACCTTGATGAAGTCCTTGCGGCTCAGGCCCAGTAGCTCATAGACATGCAGGTTTTCCAGTGTCTCGATCTCGCGTGGGTCCATATTGCCATCGGTAATCATGAACATGGCAAGAATGCGTGCCAGGGCTTCCGGGCTGTTTGGCGCGTACTTTTTCATGGCGCGTTTCCTTTATTGTGTAGCTGCCAGCCTGGCGGTAAATGCCGCGGGGGCCGGGGAGACTTTTCGTTGTTGATAGTCAAAAAACACCACGCCTGTTTTGATGCGCAGAGCCTCTTGTTGCGTTCGGGTGCTGCGGGCGCTGTAGACGATGTCGAAGCCGTACTTGTTGTGGTCTGCCAGACCCAGCTCGAAATGGAGTACATCGCCATGAAACACTTCTGCCATGTACATTACCGCAGCGTCACTAACGATAATACCGAAGCCTTCGATATTTAGCTCGGTGTAATCGAGAGATTTGAGCCAGCGCAAGCGTACTTCGTGTGCCAGGCGCAACGCCGCATCGTTGCCCATGTGGCCACCGTAGTTGATGTCGGCGATAGCAAGCTGCAGTTCGGTGCGGAACAAAATACTCTGTGGTAGATCTAGTTGGATACGAGCCATGCGCTTGTCCTTATTTCGGTAATGTAATACTGCGCTTGCTGTTAATCTTTATCAATGCCTGCGCAGGTGCTTGGGCTAGACTTGAAAAACACGTGAGACAGGAGGCTATATGTATCAGCGTATTTATATTCCGGTAGATGACAGCGCTACATCGGCACTGGCGTTGGCAGAAGCGTGCAAGCTAGCCAAAGAGGTGGGTGCTGTGGTGCGCTTGGTGCACGTGGTGGATCTGGCGCAGTTTGGCTGGGGTGGGGCCGAGTTTCTGGATGCGGCTGAGCTGCAAGGCGCCATCAAGCAGGCTGGGGAGCAGGTATTGGCTGCGTGTCATGCCAAGGTGGTGGCGCAGGGGTTGGCGGTGGAATCCCGCATTCTGGAAAGCTGGGGCGACCGCATTGCAAGTGTCATCGTCGAGGATGCCAATAGCTGGGGTGCCGACCTGATGGTGATGGGTACGCACGGGCTGGGTGGCTTGCTGCATTTGCTGATGGGGAGTGTGGCAGAAGGTGTGCTGAAGCAGGCTGATGTGCCGGTGCTCTTGGTGCGCAACCCGGGTGAGGATTGACCGGGTAGCTTATCAGGCATAAAAAAACCCCGTCCGGCTGGACGGGGTTTTTATTGTACTGAAGATCAGGCTTCGGCAGTATCTGCGCTGCCTTCGGTCTGGGCATCCATGCGGGCACGCACGGCTTTGCGCAGGCTCTTGTACAGGTCAGGGTGAGTCTCTTTCAGGTATTCCACGATTTCGAAATCTTCGCGACGTACTTTTGTCAGGTCGATTTGCTCAACATGAACCAGACGCAGCAGCTCGCGTACTGGTTTTGGCATGTTGCGGCCGCTTTCGTAGCGGCTGCCGCCAGACTGGGTAACGCCGATGCGGCTCCAGAATTCTTGCTGGTTCAGACCCAGTTTGCGGCGGATTTCACGTGGATTGGCGATTTTGTCAAACAGTTTCATAGCGTTCCTCGCTTCTGTTCAATTCAGGAATCCGGATGTGATCCGGGTGACGTTTTAAAGATGAAACTATGGAACAAGGTCATTGCCGAGTCCCTTTATGTACTGCATATGATAGCAGTATTTTTAATCGATCAAAAGAAAAATGCTCTAGGGATTGTCAATAGATTTTGATCAACAAATTTAGTTCAATCAAAATTTGTGAAGCAGAGGAACGCATAAAGCAGAGGGGGAGGGGTGGCGAGCCTGAACCCCGGCACTTGCACTAAGTAACTGTGGCTGCTTCCTTCCGGACCTGACCAGGTTGGCTACCGTACAATGCGGGGGGGCCCGCCATAGAGAGAGCGAATAATACATGGCTTGGGCCCGGCTGCCAAGCCTGTTGCGGCATTTAGCCCGAAATGGTGGTGCTGTAGTGGTTTGCATGCCTGTGGCAATTGGGTATGCTCCTGATAGCCCATCACCTGTTATGAGGTACCCGACATGAACTGCCTGCCTGCTACCGAAGCCATTTTATCCCGATTGTTATCGTTCGACACTACCAGCCGTGGCTCAAATCTGGCGCTTATTGAGTGGGTGGCAGGCTGGCTTGAGCAGTATGGTGTGCTTAGTACGCTCACATTTAATGATGAAAAAACCAAGGCGAATTTGTTCGCCCATTTGGGCGATACGTCGCTGCCTGCGGTGGTGCTGTCGGGGCATACCGATGTGGTGCCGGTAGATGGCCAGCAATGGCACTATCCCCCCTTTGACATGACGGTTCATGATGGCTTGGTTTACGGCCGCGGTAGCGCGGACATGAAAGGGTTTATTGCGTGCGTGTTGGCCGCAGTGCCGCGCTGGCAGCAGCTGGCCGCTGACGGGGTAATGACACGTAGCCTTGGCATTGCGCTTTCGTACGACGAAGAGATCGGTTGTCTGGGGGTAGGCCGGCTGATTGATGACTTGCTGGCGCGCCAGGTGCCGGTGGCGGGTTGCATTATCGGCGAGCCCACCATGATGCGCCCGGTGATTGCGCACAAGGGTATTGCACATTATCGCGTGCATGTGCGCGGCCGCGCAGCGCATTCATCACTTACCCCGCAAGGCGTAAATGCAATCGAGTACGCGGCACGGCTGGTAACGCATATCCGCAAGCTGGCCGATGCTGAACAGTCCTTTGGCAGCCGCCACCCGCTGTACGATGTGCCGTTTGCCACGCTGCAAACCGGGCTGATCAAGGGTGGTAATGCGGCCAACATCGTGCCCAAGGACTGCGAGTTTGTGTTTGAGGTGCGTTGGTTGCCGGGCGATGTGCACGAGCGCTTTGTGGCGTCGGTCAAAGACTATGCGCAGGTGCTGCTGGCAGAGATGCAGCAAGTAGCACCAGAGGCAGATATCCAGTTTGAAGCATTGGTCAATTGCCCGCCGTTTGAATACTCGCCAGGTAGCGAAATTACCCGCCATGTGGAGGCGCTATGCCTGGGTTGCAGCCATGATGCCGTGGCGTATACCACCGAGGCCGGGCGCTTTCACGAGGCCGGCATCCCCTGTGTGGTGTGCGGGCCGGGTTCGATCGAACAGGCGCACCGCCCGGACGAGTTTGTCAGCCAGGCGCAGCTGGCTGCTTGCGATGCCTGGCTCGACCAGCTGTTCTTGCGCCTGAAACAGGCGTAAAGCGGCGGCAAACTACTTTACGCCCGGCGCGTCCAGCCTCAGAATCGCGGCTCCCGATAAGGGGCCGAGTACCCGCCCTGTCACAAGCAGGGCGGGTTTGTTATTGGTTTTGACGTTGGACAGTATATGAAGAACGATACAAGACCCGCAGCACCACAGACTGCGGGCAATAGCCGGGACGCCTTCACCTCCAGCTTTGGCGTGTTGGCAGCAACGCTGGGCTCAGCCGTGGGGCTGGGCAATATCTGGAAGTTTCCCTACGTTACCGGTGCCAATGGCGGTGCCAGCTTCCTGGTGGTGTATGTGCTGGCGACCTTGCTGGTCGGCCTGCCGGTGATGATTGCCGAAATCATGCTGGGCCGCCGGGCCAAGGCAGATGCAGTGACCACGCTGCGTACGCTGGCCCCTGCAGGCCAGCCGTGGTGGCTGATTGGCGGTTTTGGCGTGATCGCTGCGTTCCTGATCATGTCGTTCTATTCCGAAGTGGCTGCGTGGGTATTTGCCTATGTGTTCAAGGCACTGCGTGGTGACATTCTGTCCAGCGACCCGGCTGTTACGTCGGCGGCGTTTGGCGCGCTGATCAGCGACCCGCTGCAGTCGCTGCTGTGGCAGTGGGCTGTGCTGCTGATGATTGGCGGCATTTTGCTGATGGGCGTGGCCAAAGGTATCGAGGCGGTCACCAAAAAACTGATGCCGGTACTGTTTTTGCTGCTGCTGGTGATTTGCGCGCGTAGCCTGATGTTGCCAGGCGCCATGGCTGGGCTGTCTTTCCTGTTTACCCCGGACTGGAGCAAAATCACCGGTGAAGTGGTGCTGGTAGCCATGGGCCTGGCCTTTTTCAAGCTGTCCATCGGCATGGGTACCATGATGACCTACGGCAGCTATTTCCGTGATGACCAGAATATTCCTGCCACCACCCTGCGCGTAATGAGTGCCGACCTGTTTGTGTCCATGCTGGCCGGTATTGCCATTTTCCCGGCGGTATTCAGCTTCGGTTTCAAGCCGGAAGCCGGCCCGTCCTTGCTGTTCATCACCATTCCGGCCGTGTTTGCCAGCATGCCGATGGGCCACCTGTTCATGGTGCTGTTCTTTGTGCTGGCCGCCGTGGCGGCGACTGGCGCCATGCTGTCCATTCTGGAAGTGCCGGTATCCGTGATGGCGGGCCGCTTGGGTGTGTCGCGCAAGAAAGCTACGCTGATCAACCTGCTGTTGCTGGCGCTGATTGGTGCCACCTGCGCGCTGTCCAATAGCCTGCTGGCCGATGTCAAGCCGTTCGGCATGACCTTCTTCGACCTGTTTGACTTCATCTCGTCGTATATCCTGATGCCACTGGGCGGTATCTTCATCTGCCTGTTTGTGTCCTGGGTATGGGGCAAGGGCAATATGACTGCCGCACTGAGTAATGATGGCCGACTGGCCAATGGCAAGGTGGTTGCCGGCCTGTATGTGCTGTTGAAGTTTGTGACCCCGCTGCTGATCTTGCTGGTGATGCTCAAGGGTTTGGGTTTGCTGTAACGCTGGTGTGTTGCCAGCTAGTTAAAGGTTGGCCGCAGTGTGCGGCCAACCTTTTTGTTTATTCCGGGAGATAGCATGAAGATAGTGCGCGTCAGCGAGCAGCATTGCGTGCCGCAACAAGACAGACCGAACCCGCAGCGTCTGGTGGCGGGTAACCCGCTGCGGCATACCTGGCCGGTGTATGAGTCGGCTGACGGTGTATGTGCGGCCGGTATCTGGGCTTGCGAGACCGGTGCCTGGCGGATTGCCTTTGCCGATAACAAGCACGAATTCTTTGCCGTGATCAGCGGCTGCGTGTGCCTGACAGACGAAGCCGGCCACGCCGAGACATTCGGCCCCGGCGAGGCGGCTGTGATTCCGGCTGGCTTTCGCGGCGAGTTTCGCGTGCTGCAGCCGGTGCGCAAGTACTACGTGATCGTCACTGCCGCGGCAACCTAGTCGCGCTGGTAGGCGTCGGGGTCGACCGGTGGGGTGTCAAAGCCGTTGATGTCTCTGGCCGGTTTGTTCAGCTGCAGCAGGATCAGGCCGTTCAGCCCGCCAAAAAACCACGCTAGCAGGAAAAATACCGAATAAGCACTGAGCTCGTCGCGGAATAGCTGTTTGCCGTGCAATGCCAGTTCGTAGGGGTCGAATACCGAAAAAAAGCAGGTGGTGGCCAGCAGTGCAGTCAGGAAGGATGGCCATAGAACCAGGATAAGTTTGCGCATGGGTTGCTCCTTTATCTGCCGGGGGGGTGCCGCCTATTATAGGACAAATGAAAAAAGCCGCGCAGTGCGCGGCTTTTTTTGTTGCCAGGCTTACTTCACCTTGTTGGCATACATGAAGTTTTCCAGCTTGTTCTCGGCCAGGTTGAACCAGCCGTGCTGCAAGGTGCGGAACTTCTTCCACTCGGTATAGATTTTCTTGAAATCCGGGTTGGTGGTGGCTTCCTTCTCGTACAGCTCGAAGGCCGTTTTCTGTGCGGCTTTCATGATGTCGGCAGGGAATTGGTGCAGCTTGGTACCTTTTTGCAGCAGGCTCACCAGTGCCACCGGGTTCTTGGCGTCGTATTCAGCTTGCATGCTGATGTTGGCTTCGGCAGCGGCAACTTCAAAGGCGGCTTTGTAGTCGGCTGGCAGCTTGTCCCATTCTTTCTTGGATACATAGAAAGACAGGTTCGGACCCGGCTCCCAGAAGCCCGGGTAGTAGTAGTGCTTGGCCACTTTGTAGAAGCCCAGCTTTTCATCATCGTACGGGCCTACCCACTCGGTAGCGTCGATGGTGCCTTTTTCCAGCGCCGGGTAGATGTCACCACCGGCCAGGGTTTGCGGTACGGCGCCCAGGGCGGCCATGATCTCGCCGCCAAAGCCCGGGATACGCATTTTCAGGCCTTTGAGATCGGCCAGGGATTTCACTTCTTTACGGAACCAGCCACCCATCTGGGTGCCGGTATTGCCACCCGGGAAGTTCACCACATTGTACTTGGCAAAGAACTCTCGCATCAGCGCCATGCCGCCGCCGTAGTACAGCCAGGCATTTTGCTGGCGGGAAGTCAGGCCGAAAGGCAGGGCGGTATCAAAGGCAAAAGCCTTGTTTTTGCCCACATAGTAGTAGCTGGCGGTGTGGCCACACTCTACGGTGCCGTTTTGCACGGCATCCAGCACCTGGGTGCCCGGTACGATCTCGCCGCCAGGGAAGCTGCGGATCTGGAATTTGCCGCCGGTCAGCTCGGCTACGCGCTTGCCCAGCTGTTCTGCTGCGCCATAAATGGTGTCCAGGCTTTTCGGGAAGCTGGATGCCAGGCGCCAGCGTACGGTTGGGCCATCGGCCGCCATGGCAGGTGCCGCAACGGCAGCGGTGGCCAGGCCGGCTGCGCCGGCTTTCTTCAGGAACGAGCGTCTTTCCACAGTGATCTCCTTGTGTTGTTTACTGCTGTGCTCTCAGGCTTTGTGGTTTGCCTGAAAATCTATTTGTTGCCGGATACTCTGTCCAGCAGCTTGTTTCGATAGAGGCGACATGACATCTGTCGCCCCATTTTGTGTGGTTTATTTGCCTGTCAGCTCTTTGAGCAGGTCGTCAGACTGGCTGCTTTCCGGTGCCGAGGCTTCACTGCCGGATGCGTCGGCTGCCGGGATGTCTGCCGGTAGCTCGGCCGATGGCGCGTTATCCATCTGCTGCATGATGGCCGCGGCGTCTTCGGCATTGGTTTTCACTTCTTCATGCAGCGAGCCGGTGACCAGTTTCGGGAAGGCAATCAGCAAGCCCACCATCACCATCTGGATCAGCACGTAAGGCACGGCACCCCAGTAAATCTGCGTGCTCTTGACTTCTTTGGGGGCCACGCTGCGCAGGTAGAACAGGGCAAAGCCGAACGGCGGGTGCATGAAGGAGGTCTGCATGTTCACCCCCAGAATCACGCCAAACCAGATCAGATTGATGTCCAGGCTCTGCGCTACCGGTGCCAGCAGTGGTACCAGGATGAAGGCGATCTCGAAGAAGTCCAGGAAGAACGCCAGGAAGAACACCATGATGTTGACGACAATCAGGAAGCCGGTAGCGCCGCCAGGCAAGCCGGTCAGCAGGTGTTCTACCCACTGGTCGCCGTTCACGCCCAGGAAGGCGATACGGAATACGCGGGCGCCGATCAGGATGAACACCACAAAGGTGGACAGCTTGACGGTGGAATCCATCGCCTGTTGCAGCAGCTTCATGTCCAGGCGCTTGTTCATCAGCGCCAGGATGATGGCACCCACTGCGCCCATGGCGCCGCCTTCGGTGGGGGTGGCAATACCCAGGAAGATGGTGCCCAGTACCAGGAAGATCAGCAGCAGTGGCGGAATCATCACCAGTACCACACGCTTGGCCAGATTAAAGCCGCGCAGGGTACGGGCTTCAGGCGGCAGAGCCGGTGCCCACTGCGGTTTGAACAGCGTAACCATGAAGATGAACAGGGCGTAGAACAGGCACAGCAGCAGGCCAGGGGCCATGGCGCCTGCGTACATATCACCTACCGAAGTGCCCAGCTGGTCGGCCAGCACGATCAGCACCAGCGACGGCGGGATGATCTGTGCCAGGGTGCCGGATGCGGCAATCACACCGGTAGCGATGCGCGTGTCGTAGCCGTAGCGCAGCATGATGGGCAGCGAGATCAGGCCCATGGAGATCACCGACGCGGCAACCACGCCGGTAGTGGCTGCCAGCAGGGCGCCGACAAAGATTACTGCGTAGGCCAGACCGCCACGCACCGAGCCAAAGAGTTGGCCGATGGTGTCCAGCATGTCTTCTGCCATGCCGGAACGTTCCAGTATCAAGCCCATGAAGGTAAAGAACGGTATCGCCAGCAGCGTATCGTTACGCATGATGTCGTATACCTGGTTGGGCAGGGCTTGCAGCAGCTCGGGGCGCAGCAGTTCAAAGTGGATGCCGATCCAGCTGAATAGCAGGCCGACGGCGCCCAGGGCAAAGGCTACCGGATAGCCGATCAGCAAAAAACCGATCAGCGAACAGAACATGATGGGGGCTAGCATGTCGAGGCTCATACCGGCTCCTTGTGTACGTCAGTATTTTTCTCGGATGGGTCGGCAATCAGACCCTGCAGGAAAGCGACGCGCTTGATGACTTCGGACAAGCCTTGCGCCAGTAGCAGCGAGAAGCCCACCGGAATCAGCAGGAACACAGGCCAGCGGATCAGGCCGCCGGCGTCGGACGACATTTCGCCGCTTACCCAGGCTTTTTCGAACAGCGGCCAGCCGTACATGATCAGGATGATGCAGACCGGCATCAGGAACAGCAGGGTCCCGACAATATCGATGATGGCCTGGCCACGCTTGGATAGCTTGCTGGCCAGTAGGTCGATGCGGATATGTTCGTTCTTTTGCAGGGTGTAGGCCGCAGCCAGCAGGAATACTGCCGAGAACAGATACCACTGGATTTCGAGGAAGCCGTTGGAGCTGATGTCGAACGCTTTGCGAACGACAGCGTTTCCGGCGCTGATGAGCACGACAACAAGCACAAGCCACGACGCGGCCTGGCCCATGCGTGCGTTGACCGCGTCTATCAGACGCGACAAGGCAAGCAGTGAATGCACTGGTTTTCTCCTGTGTAGTGTTTTTGCAGCTTTGGCTGCTTTTTATCAGCCTTCTCCAAGGCTGCTACCGTTTTCGGTTGCTGCTATCAAAGCACAGGGCGTGGCGGTTGCAAAGTACAAACGGGTAGGGGATTACCCTTGGTTGCCCGGCTGGCTACGCTTTAGCTGTAACCGTAGGCAATCGTGACGGGTGTGGATGGCGGCAATGCGCCAGCCTGACAAGGGCTGGTGGCCCAGAACGGTGGCGTTCAGCCAGTGCTGTACGGCGGGGATGTCGCGCCAGTGCAGGGTGAGGTATTGCCGGTCAATGACTAGCCATGGCAGCGGTGCGGCCAACCTTTGCAGCAGGCGCGTAGCCAGCCCGCTATTGGCCGCCAGGCTGGCCACTTTGCCTAGCAGGTGCCCACGCAAACTGGGCTGGCTGTCATCAGCTTGCAGGCGGTAGCGTAGGCGCAGGCTGTCGTTGTCTGAGGTAACGGGGTCGGGCTGGCAATGCAGCTGCAAGATGGTGGGGGTAGGGTGCTGTATTTTCAGCCAGAACACTGCGCCGTATTCGTCCAGTAGAAGGTCTTCGATGGTCAGTTCGTCGCTGTCCAGCCAGCTTTTGAGCTGTTTTAGTAGCAGGGCGGCGGGCAGGCTGATGCCGTCGCGGTGCAGGCGCGGGCGGTAGCGTTGCCAGTTTTGCCAGCGCTGGTGCCACATGGCTCAGTCGAACAGGGTGCGCGCGCCCTCGTAGCGGGCGGCAAAGTAGCTGTTATCCAGGCGGTCGACACGAATCACGCTATTGCTGCGTGGCGCATGGACGAATTTGCCGTCACCAATATAAATGCCCATATGTGAAAACGGCTTGCCCAGCGTATTGAAGAACACCAGGTCGCCTACGCGCATACGGCTATTATCGATGGGGCGTGCCAGGCTGGCGATCTGTGCGGCATTGTGCGGTAGTTTTACCTTGGCGGCATTCTGGTAGATGTAGGCCACCATGCCGCTGCAGTCCAGGCCGGCTTCCGGGTTGCTGCCGCCAAATTTGTAGTCGATGTCCAGCAGGCTCAGGCTGTACATCAGTATTTCGCGCCCGGCGCCATCAGCTTGCAGGCCGGCCAGGCTGATACCGGGGCGGCCTGCAGGTTTGGGCGGCTTTTTCGGGGCGGGCGGGGCGCTGGCGCAACCCGCCAGTACCAGCGCCGTGGCCAGTAGCACCAGCCCCTGGCGGCTGGCTAGCTGCGCGAGGATGGTGCGTTTCATCATGCCTGCTTGGCCTCCAGTGCTTCCCAGCGTTCCAGTTTTTCCAGTAGCAGCAGGTCGATTTCCTCGATGCGAGCCTGCCAGCCGCGTGCTTCCAGCGGGGCGCTGCGGTAGGCGTTGGGGTCGAGCAGTTTTTCATTCAACTGGGCTTGTTCGCTTTCCAGGTCGGCGATCTCTTGTGGCAGACGCTCCAGCTCGCGTTTTTCGTTAAAGCTGAGCTTTTGTGTGCGGGCGCTACGATCACGTTCCGGCTTGGCGTCCGGGTTGGCCGCATGATTGTCTTTGCGCGCCGGGGCTTCCTGCTTCATGGCGGCCATGCGTGCTTTGGTGTCTACCCAGTCCTGATAGCCGCCCGGGTATTCTTCCAGCCGGCCTTCGCCTTCAAACGCAATGACCTGGGTGACGACGTTATCCAGGAAGGCGCGGTCGTGGCTCACCACAAATACGGTGCCGGTGTATTGCTCGATCAGCTCTTCCAGCAGCTCCAGGGTGTCGATGTCCAGGTCGTTGGTGGGTTCGTCCAGCACCAGCACGTTGGCCGGGCGGGTAAACAGGCGGGCCAGTAGCAGGCGGTTGCGCTCGCCACCGGACAGCGAGCGCACCGGGCTGCGCGAGCGCTGCGGCGAGAACAGGAAGTCTTCCAGGTAGCTCATCACGTGCTTTTTCTGGCCGCAGATGTCTACAAAGTCGTTGCCCTGACTGATGATGTCGGCCACGCTGGTTTCTTCGTCCAGCTGGGTGCGGAACTGGTCGAAGTAGGCCACTTCCAGCTTGCTGCCGCGTTTGATGCTGCCGCTGTCGGCTTCCAGCTCGCCCAGGATCAGCTTGAGTAGCGTGGTTTTGCCCGCGCCATTGGGGCCGATCAGGCCGATTTTGTCGCCGCGCAAAATGCGGCTGGTAAAGTTCTTGATCAGCGTGCGGCCTTCAAAACCCTTGCTGACGTGCTCCAGCTCGGCCACCAGCTTGCCGGAGCGCTCGCCGGCGTCCAGCTGGAAGTTCACCTGGCCCACGCGTTCGCGGCGGGAGGCGCGCTGGCGGCGGATTTCTTCCAGCCGACGTACACGGCCCTCGTTGCGGGTGCGGCGCGCTTCGATGCCTTTGCGGATCCACACCTCTTCCTGGGCGTGAAATTTGTCGAAAATGCGGTTTTGTTCTTCTTCTACGGCCAGTTCTTCGGCTTTGCGCACCTGGTAGGCGCCAAAGCTACCCGGATAGCTGCGCAGCAGGCCGCGATCCAGCTCGATGATGCGGGTGGCGATGTTGTCCAGGAAGCGGCGATCGTGGGTGATCAGCAGCACGCTGCCGGCAAAATTCTTGATCAGGCCTTCCAGCCACTCGATGGCGCTCATGTCCAGGTGGTTGGTGGGTTCGTCCAGCAGCAGCACGTCGGGGCGCGAGGCCAGCGCGCGCGCCAGGGCGACGCGCTTTTTCCAGCCGCCGGACAGCTCGCTCACCAGCGTGTCGGCATTCAGGCCCAGGTGGGACAGGGTGGTGCTGATCAGGGCGTCGAACTGCCAGCCGTCGTGGGCTTCCAGCGCGTGCTGGATGTCGGTCATGCGTGCCAGCACGTCTTCATGGTTGGCCGCAGGGTCCGAGAGCTGCTGCGTCAGGTGGTGGTAGTCGGTCAGCAGGGCTTTGAGCGCGCCCAGGCCTTCGGCGACGGCTTCGAATACGGTGTGCCCGTCGGTAAATACCGGTTCTTGCGGTACGTAGGCTACCTTGATATCGCTTTGCTGGATGATGCGGCCATCGTCCAGCTTGACGGTGCCGGCAATGGCTTTCAGCAACGATGATTTGCCAGCGCCGTTGCGGCCGATCAGGCCGACGACCTCGCCGCTTTCCAGCGAGAAATCCACTTTGTCCAGCAGGGCGTGGTGCCCGAAGGCGAGGCAAGCGTTATCTACGGTAATCAGGGCCATAATGTATTCGGGGGGTACGGGGCAATTGCAATGGCGGCAATTGTAGCATGAGCACGTGTTTGCCCTTCGCCTGCCGCCTTGTGGCTGCTACAATGCGCGCCAACTTGAAGCCTGCCTGCCGGCGGGTATCTGTGAAAGGATTCGCCATGTATTTTGTTGACCGATCGGTAGCCGTAATCAAACCCAAAGCCCCGTTTCTGGCGTGGCTCAACGCCGTGCCGGACAACGACATGATCGAGCTGACACTGGATGCACTGCGCGCCGACAGTACCGTAATCCTGCTGCCGGAGTTCGACGAGCCGGAAGAGGCAGTAGCGCATGTAGACGAGATTTTCGAGCAGCTGTTCCGCCTGGAGCTGGCCTCCTGGTACGAGGACGAATCACTGTGGCCGCAAGACCGCTCGCTGAAAACGTTCTGGGAATGGTTTGATGTCGAGATCCACTCCACGCTGCTGGATACCGTGGACGCCGACATCATGAACTCGCCGGTTGACCCTGCCTGATTGGTAGCTGCGGATGCACCGCACGCACATTCCGCCTTTTGCGGCCAATCTGGCTACCAGCTGGCTGGCTTGCGGGGTATTGCTGCTGATGTGGCTGGTTTTGCTGGCGGCGCTAAGCGTGCTGGATGGCCAGTCCCGGCTGGTCTTGCTGCTGTGTGGTGTGATGGCCAGTGTGTCCTTGCTGCGCAGTAGCGGTATGGCCGGGCGGCGCGGCAGCTTTTCGGTAGATGCCCGCGGTGCCTGCCATCTGCAGCTGCTGCGGGTGGCCGTGTTGCCCGCCAGTGTGGCGCTACCCTGGCTGGTGCTGCTGCGCGGCAGAACGGCCGATAAAAAAGATCTGACCCTGCTGGTGTGGCGCGATGCCGTGCCGGCAGACACGCACCGGGCGCTGCGTGTGTACGTGCAGTGGTGCCGCACGGCAGCGGCCAACCTTGCTGAAGAAGAGTAGAGAATGAGTACGAACACCCCACCGAATCGTGACAGCAGCCTGCAAGCGTGGCTGCAGTATCAGGAAGGCCTGCATACGTCGGCCATTGATATGGGCTTGGCCAGGGTGTCGGCTGTACGGGATGCCATGGGTTTGCAGCCTGATTTCCCTGTGATTATCGTGGGCGGCACCAATGGCAAGGGCTCAGTCTGCGCCATGCTATCCACCATGCTCAGCCGTGGTGGTTTCAAGGTGGGGACGTACACCTCGCCGCATATCATTCGTTACAACGAACGTATCGCCATCGACATGCGGCCGGTGGCGGATCAGCGCATCGTGGACAGCTTTGCTGCCATTAATGACGCGCGTGGTGATACCTCGCTGAGCTATTTCGAGTTTGGCACGCTGGCAGCCATGCATACCTTCATGGCCGAAGGCGTTGACGTGGCCGTGCTGGAAGTAGGGCTGGGCGGTCGACTGGATGCGGTGAACATTTTCGAGCCTGCCGTTTCGGTGGTGGTGAGCGTGGATCTGGATCACCAGGCCTACCTGGGTGATACGCGCGAGCTGGTGGGGTTTGAAAAAGCCGGTATTTTCCGTGCCGGCAAAGTGGCGATCTGTGCCGACCCCAACCCGCCGCAAAGCTTGCTGGAACACGCTGCGCAGCTGGGGGCTGATCTCAAACTGGTGGGGCGCGATTTTGGTATCACCCGCATGGACAACCAGTGGTCTTTCCATATGGGCGATGTGCACAAGCACGCGCTGCCTATTCCTGCCCTGCGTGGTGAATACCAGATGGTGAATGCCGCGGCTGCATTGGCGGCGCTGGAGGCGGTGAAGGCCTGGCTGCCGGTAGGTATCGGCGCGATCAAGCGCGGGCTGCTGGAGGTGGACTGGCCCGGTCGCTTCCAGGTCTTGCCTGGCCGCCCGCTGACCATTCTTGACGTTGGCCATAATCCGCACGCAGCGCGTGCCCTGGCGGATAGCTTGAAGCGCATGGCGTTTGCCAGCCAGCGTATTGCCGTCTTCTCCATGCTGGCCGATAAAGATATGGCTGCCGTGGTGGGCTTATTGAAAGACGAATTTGATGTGTGGCTGGTGGGCGGGCTGGACATGCCGCGCGGCCGCAGTGCCGATGATATCGCCAGCGAGCTGGAAGCCTTGGGTGTCAGGGGGGTAAGCCGTTACGAAACGGTACCTTTGGCCTGGGATGCAGCCTTATCGCAAGCCGGCGAGAATGATAGAATTGTCGTATTTGGCTCATTCCACACCGTGGCCGAGGTGATGGAACATCGCCTTCACCGCGCATCATAAGGACACCTGATGGCACTTTCCACCCATGACGAACTGCTGTTGCTGCGCAAGCGGGCGCGCCGCCGCCTGGTGGGCGCCATTGTGATGGTGAGCTTGTCGACAGCGGTGCTGTGGAATGTGGTGGATGCCTTGCCGGAGCAGGCCATGAAGCCGGAGGCGGTGGATATTACCGGCCTGCAGGCTGCCTCGCAGCCAGCCGCCGTAGTGGCGCCAACGCCACCGCCTGCCGTGGCATCGCAGCCGGTGACCGACTTGCTGGCCACCTTGCCACCGGATGAGCCTGAGGCCGCCTCGCAGCCGGCGGTAAAGCCGCCAGTGGCGCTGGCCAAGCCGCCTGTGGCACCGCCGGTGCCGGCCGTTATTGCCCCTGCGCCAGCTGTGGCGCCTATTGCCAAGCCCGAGGTGAAGCCGGAGACCAAGCCATTGCCCAAGCCTGAGCTGCCTGTGGAGCCTAAACCGCAGGCCAAGCCCAAAGCGGAGGTCAAGGCCGAAGCCAAAGTCGAGCCTAAACCTGTAGCCAAGGAGCCGGCAAAAGACAGCAAGCCCAAGCCTGCCGCCGAGAAAAAAGCTGCCGACCCGATGGCCATTCTGGAAGGCCGCGAGTCTGCCCATGCCGAGCCGGCCAAACCGGCAAAAGATAATGCAGCGGATGCGTCGCCAAGCAAGAAATTCAGTATTCAGCTAGCGGCGCTGTCCGACCCGCAAAAAGTGGATGCTTTGCGCAGCAGGTTGGCCGCAGCCGGCGTCAGCGCCCGTTTCAGCAAGGTGCAAACCAGCAAGGGCGAGGTTACCCGCGTGCGCGTAGGGCCGTTCAAGTCGCGTGAAGAGGCGGATGCTGCCATGCGTCGCCTCAGCAAGGCCGGTGTTACCGGCATTGTGGTGGGGGCGGAATGACCTGGCTGGACTACCTGATTCTGGCGTTGATTGCCGGCTCTATCATGTTGTCACTGTTTCGCGGGTTGGCCGCAGAGGTGCTTTCGCTGTTTTCCTGGCTGATTGCGTTCTGGGCGGCGCGCAGCCTGTCGCCGCTGGTTGCCGAATTCATGCCTTTACCCGGTGATGGCTTGCGCCTGGTAGCGGCATTCCTGCTGTTGCTGGTGGGCGTCTGGTTGCTGGCGGGTGTCTTGCGTGCCTCGCTCACCGTGATGCTGGATGCGGTAGGCCTGGGTGGCGTGAACCGCTTCATGGGTGCTGTGTTTGGTCTGGTGCGCGGTATGTTGCTGGTGACGGTGGTGATGATTATGGGCGGTTTGAGCAATTTGCCGCAGTCGCCAGGCTGGCAGAATGCCTTGCTGGTGGCGCCGTTCCAGGCAGTGGCTTTGGCTGCCAAGCCATGGTTGCCGGATACGCTGGCGCAGAAAATGAAGTTTACTTAGTTTGCTATAGAGGGGTGATGATGCGTCGGCGTCATCACCCCTTGTTTTTACTCGTGTAGTCTGGGGATTAACTATGTGTGGAATTCTTGGGGTGGTAGGTCAGACACCCGTAAACCAGCTGTTGTATGACGGTCTGCAGCTGTTGCAGCACCGCGGTCAGGACGCAGCCGGTATTGTTACGGCCAACGGTAAGACCTTTCACATGCACAAGGGCAGCGGCCTGGTGCGGGATGTGTTCCGTACCCGCAATATGCGCTCCTTGCAGGGCAATGCCGGTATCGGCCACGTGCGCTACCCCACCGCCGGTTCGGCTTCTTGCCTGGCCGAGGCGCAGCCTTTTTACGTGAACTCGCCGTTCGGCATTGTGCTGGCACACAACGGCAACCTCACCAATACCGACGAGCTGAAGTCGGATATGTACCGCAACGATCTGCGCCACATCAACACCAACTCCGACTCGGAAGTGCTGCTGAACGTGTTTGCGCACGAAATTGCCGCGCGTGTGGAAGGTGCTTCGCTGACGGCGGATGCTGTATTTGGTGCCGTGGAGGCCGTACACCGCCGCGTGAAGGGGGCTTATGCTGTCGTGGCCATGATCGCTGGTTACGGCCTGGTGGCGTTCCGTGATCCGCACGGCATTCGGCCTTTGATCATGGGTTGCAACGAGGTGGATAACCGCACCGAGTACATGTTTGCTTCCGAGTCGGTGGCGCTGGATTGTTCCGGTTTCAAGGTGCTGCGCGATGTGCTGCCGGGCGAGTGCGTATATGTACGCTTTGACGGCGAGATGCAGTCCAGGGTGTGTGCCGAGAAAACCCAGCTGGCGCCGTGCCTGTTCGAATACGTGTACTTTGCCCGCCCGGATTCGGTGATTGACGGCGTGTCGGTTTACCAGTCGCGCCTGGTGATGGGCGAGATGCTGGCAGAGAAAATTCGCCGCCAGTATCAGGATATGGAAATCGACGTGGTTATCCCGATTCCGGATTCCAGCCGCCAGAGTGCTCTGCAGCTGGCCAACGCGCTGGGCCTGCCGTACCGCGAAGGCTTCATCAAGAACCGTTATATTGGCCGCACCTTCATCATGCCGGGCCAGGCGGTACGCAAGAAGTCTGTTCGCCAGAAACTGAACCCCGTGCCGATGGAGTTTGCCGGCCGTAACGTGCTGCTGGTGGACGATTCCATCGTGCGCGGTACTACCTCCAAAGAGATTGTGCAGATGGCGCGCGATTCCGGTGCCAAGAAGGTGTTCTTTGCCTCGGCAGCCCCGGCAGTACGCTTCCCGAACGTTTACGGTATCGACATGCCGACGCGTGCCGAGTTGCTGGCTACCGGCCGCAACGAGACGCAAATTGCGGCCGAAATCGGTGCCGATGCGGTGATCTACCAGGATCTGGAAGCGCTGGAGCAGGCGGTTCACAGCCTGAATCGCGAACTCAATGTGTTTGAGGCGTCTTGCTTTAGCGGTTGCTACATTACCGGTGATATCAACGAAGCCTATCTGGATGCGATCGAGGCAGCGCGTGGCAAGAGCAAGCCCGCAGGCAAAGAGGCCAAAGAGGGCGAAGATGCCGGCAGCCAGATGGTCGATCTCAACCTGAACGTGGCTGAACAAAACCTGATGTAATGTGTATATAACGACAAGGGTTGGCCGCAGCGGCCAACCCTTGTTATCGTTTGGTTTTGTATTCAATCGCCCGTGTCGAGAATAAACATGTCCAGTGATGACCCTTGTCTGAGCCTGCACCCTGAAACCCTGGCCATCCGGGCTGGTCGCGAGACTAGCGAATACCGCGAACATAGCCAGAGCCTGCAGCTTACTTCCAGTTTTACCTTTGACAGCGCAGCCCAGGCTGCCGCCATGTTCCTGGGTGAAATCGACGGCTTTACCTACTCCCGCTTTACCAACCCCACCGTGTCGGCATTCCAGCAGCGCCTTGCCGCCATGGAAGGCGCCGAGCGTGCGGTAGCGACCTCTACCGGCATGGCGGCAATTCAGGCCACCATGCTGACGCTGCTGAAAAGTGGCGATCACATCGTTTCTTCGCGCAGCCTGTTTGGTTCCACCATCAACCTGTTCAATGGGGTGCTGGCCAAGTTTGGCGTAGAAACCAGCTATGTGGATGCGGCCAACCTGGACGCCTGGCGCGCGGCCATCAAGCCCAATACCAAGGTGTTTTTCCTGGAGACACCCTCCAACCCGCTTACTGATCTGGCGGACATCGCGGCAGTGGCCGCTATCGCACATGAGGCAGGGGCCTTGCTGGTAGTGGATAACTGTTTCTGCTCGCCAGCGCTGCAACAGCCCATCAAGCTGGGTGCTGACCTGGTCGTGCATTCGGCTACCAAATACCTGGACGGCCACGGCCGCGTGATGGGTGGTGCGGTGGTGGGGAGCGACAAGCTGGTCGAGCAGGTGTACCTGCACGTTCGTACAGCTGGACCATCGCTGGCACCATTCAATGCCTGGGTATTGCTATCCGGGCTGGAGACGCTGCACCTGCGCATGGAAAAGCACTCCGCCAACGCGCTGGCACTGGCGCAGTGGCTGCAGCAACAGCCTGCCGTGGAAAAGGTGTTCTACCCGGGCTTGCCCGACCATCCGCACTACGAGTTGGCACAGCGCCAGCAGAAAAGTGGCGGGGCGGTGCTGTCGTTCCAGGTAAAAGGCGGGCGAGAAGCTGCCTGGAAGGTAGTAGATGCCATCCAGCTGATTTCCCGTACGGCCAACCTTGGGGACGTCAAAACCACACTGACCCACCCGGCATCTACTACTCATGCGCGTATTACCCCGGAGGCTCGTGCCAATGCGGGCATTACCGAAGGTTTGCTGCGTGTGGCGGTGGGGTTGGAGCACATAGAAGACCTGAAAGCAGATTTGCTGCGCGGTCTGTAAAGAAACAGTTGTTTCAATCAAGCGGCAGTCTAAACTGAAGACTGCCGTTTTTTGATTCCGAAAATTATAAAGGCGAGGCGATGCAAATCTTGACATGCGTCAATTTTAAACGTAAGTTTCAAACGCTTGTTCTAAAGTCATGATGAGCAAGGCGACGCAATTACTTACCCCGATCAAGGTGCAAGACAGCATGGAAGTGAATAAACCCGATACGGCGACACGGATTCTGGACGTCGCAGAACGTCTGTTCGTTGAGCACGGTTTCGAGGCCACCTCGCTTCGCATGATTACACAGCAGGCAGAGGTCAATCTGGCTGCGGTGAATTACCACTTTGGTTCCAAGGATGCCCTGTTCGAGTCGGTATTCATGCGCCGTATTGGCCCCTTTGTAGCGGCCTGTCTGGCAGAGCTGGATACCCTTGAGCAGTCTGGACAAGCACTGACAGCCGAGCAACTGGTGGTGAGCTTTATCCGCCCGTGCCTGGCGCTGTCTAAAGACCCTGCGAGGGGCGGGGCGCTGTTTGTCCGGCTGATGTCGCGCACGCTGGTAGAGAATCACCGCCTGCTGCGCGAAGCACTGAATCAGCAGTACAGTATTTTTGTACAGCGCTATACCAGTGCATTTCAGCGTGCATTACCCCAGTTTGGGGCCGAAGATATCGCATGGCGCATGCATTTCGCTTTCAGCGTAATGTTCAATGCCTTTGCAGGTAATGATGTGTTGAAGATTTTTGTCCGTAGCCAAGTGGTTACCGCCCGCGACCCGGACATGATCGTGAAACACCTGGTACCTTTTGTCGTGGCAGGGTTGACGGCGCCCATCTGATTGACTTTTCACAGGGTCAACACGAGGGTTAACCATAATGACATCTGCCGTTATTCTCGTCCTGCTGATTGGCGCGCTGGCTTACTTCCGCGCGCCTGTCATTGCCTGGACTATCGCCATCGCAGGCTGGATCGCCAGCCTGCAGTTCGCCTGGGGTTGCCAGGTTCCTGTTGCCGTATGGGCCGTTTTCGGCGTCATTGCGGCAGTACTGAACCTTACCCCGCTGCGCCGAGCCGTGTTTACCGGCCCGGTGTTCTCCATCTTCAAGAAGATTACCCCTGCCATGTCCCAGACAGAGCAGGAAGCGATCAACGCCGGTACCGTGTGGTGGGATCGCGACCTGTTCTCCGGCAAGCCGGACTGGAACCGTCTGCTGTCCTTCCCGGATCCTAAGCTCACCGCCGAAGAACAGGCTTTCATTGATGGCCCGACCGAAGCGCTGTGCAAAATGATCGACGACTGGAAGATCACGCACGAGCTGAAAGATCTGCCGCCAGAAGTGTGGCAGTTCATCAAAGACCAGGGTTTCCTGGGCATGATCGTCAAAAAGAAATATGGCGGTCTGGAATTCTCCAACTACGCACACGCCAAGGTGGTGACCAAGATCGCTACCCGCGGTGGTACGGCGGCAGTATCTGTTATGGTGCCGAACTCGCTCGGCCCTGGTGAGCTGCTGCAACACTACGGCACTGAGGCGCAGAAAGACTACTACCTGCCGCGTCTGGCTAAAGGTGTGGATGTGCCGTGCTTTGCCTTGACCAGCCCGTACGCTGGCTCTGATGCGGGTGCCATCCCTGACTTTGGCGTGGTATGCCGTGGTAGCTATACCGACCCGCGCAGCGGCCAACATCACGAGAATGTACTGGGTATCCGCGTGAGCTGGGAAAAACGCTGGATCACCTTGGCGCCGGTTGCCACCGTGCTGGGCCTGGCGTTCAAAATGTATGATCCGGATCACCTGCTGGGTGACAAGGAAGACATTGGTATCACTTGCGCGCTGGTGCCTACCGAGCACGAGGGTGTGTGCATTGGCCGCCGTCACTTCCCGGGTGGGGCTGCCTTCATGAACGGCCCGACCTGGGGTAAGGATGTGTTCATTCCGCTGGAGTGGATCATCGGTGGCCGTGAGTTCGCCGGCCAAGGCTGGCGCATGCTGGTCGAATGCCTGTCGGTTGGCCGCTGCATCTCGCTGCCGGCCATGTCGGTTGCTTCCGGCAAGGTCGCTTCCTACACCACTGGCGCTTATGCCCGTATCCGTGACCAGTTCGGCTTGTCTATCGGCAAGTTTGAAGGTGTAGATGAAGCCATGGCGCGTATCGGTGGCTTTACCTACCAGATGGAAGCATCGCAAGACCTGGCGCTGACCGGCCTGGATATTGGCGAGAAACCATCCGTGTTGTCTGCCGTGCTGAAGTACCACAATACCGAGCGCATGCGCAAAACGCTGAATGATGCGATGGACGTGCATGGCGGCAAGGCTGTGGTGCTGGGTCCGCGTAACTATCTGGCACGTGCTTATCAGGCGATTCCGATTGCCATCACGGTAGAGGGCGCCAACATCCTGACGCGCTCCATGATCATCTATGGTCAGGGTGCCATCCGTTGCCATCCGTTTGTGCTGCGTGAAATGAAAGCCGCCATGGCTAATGATGGCGCCGAGTTTGACAAGGCCATTACTGGCCATATCAACTTCGTGATCAGCAACGTATTCCGTTCGCTGTGGATGGGTCTGACGGGTGCCAAGTTTGTTGGCAGCCCGAAGAGTGGGGATGTGGCAACGTACTACAAACAGCTGACACGTTTCTCCAGCGCTTTTGCCCTGCTGTCCGATATGGCCATGTTCAGTCTGGGTGGCTCGCTGAAGTTCCGCGAAAAACTGTCTGCCCGTCTGGGTGACATGCTGTCCAATCTGTACATTGCTTCTGCTTGCCTGAAGCGCTTCGAGCGTGATGGCGCCCAGAAGGAAGACCTGCCGGTACTGAAGTGGGCGGTAGAGACGGCTTTGTACGACCTGCAACAGGCGATGGACGGCTTCCTGGCTAATCTGCCAAGCCGCATGTTGGCCGCAGTGCTGCGCAAGGTGATCTTCCCGTGGGGTCTTACCCTGAAGCCAGCCAGCGATCGTATCGGCACCCAGGTTGCCCGTAGCTTGATGGAGCTGGGCCCGACGCGTACTCGCCTGACCAAGGGCATGTTTTTTTCTGCTGATGAAACCGACCCGGTAGGTGTGCTGGAGCCGGCACTGAAGGCGATGCTGGAAACCGAACCGGTAGAGCAGAAACTGCGCAAGCTGGGTCGCGATGGCAAGTTCAAGACCATCACCGCGCGTGAGCGCCTGGCGGAAGCGCTGGCCAGTGGCATCATCACTCAGCCAGAGTTCGACGCGGTAACGCGTGCACGCAAACTCAAGCGTGACGTCATCATGGTGGACGACTTCGACATGAAGATGGAGCACCACGACGAGCAATTGCTGCAGCGACTGATTTTCTGATGCACTAGTATGTAGGCAGGGTGGGCTTGCGCCCACCCTCCTGCCGATGTCATTTTGCCAGCAGGGTGACATCGGGAGGGGTAGACATGCAAAACAACCCGAATGAACCAGGGCGCCAGCCGGTACTGCGCCTGCGCGCCGAACCTCGTAGTACCAACGCCCATGGCCGAGTACAGGCTGGCTGGCTCATGCACCAGATTGATCTGGCTGGTGCCACCTTTGCCGAGCGTAGTGCCAAAGGTGCGGTGACCACGGTGGCGGTCAACGCTTTTCAGTTTGCACATCCTATTCATGTCGGGGATGTGGTGTCCATTTACGCCAGCTGTCTGCGCCTGGGTCAGAAGTCGGTAACGCTAAAGCTGGAGGTAGAGGCCGAGCGCATGTCCGGCGAGGTGGTGATCATTACCGATCTGATAGCTACCTATGTAGCAATAGATGCCGAGGGCTGCTCACGCCTGATTTGATGCATTGTATGTTTCACGATAATAATGAAACAACCGTTTGGAACGAATGCTCGAAAGTGCTGGAAATACTTATCTAGTCTGGTAGTATCAATGTTAGATCGACGCTACAGTACGATCACAACAGCATGACAAACAATGCACAGAGGGAATGACACATGAAACTGAAACACCTCAGCCTGTCCGTGATGATGATGGGTGCCTCCGCTGCCGTTATGGCATCCGGCTACCATTTTGGTACCCAGTCGGTTAGCGCGCAATCTACTGCCAATGCCAGCGCTGCCGAAGCTGCTGATGCTTCTACCATTTTCTACAACGCTGCCGGCATGACCAAGCTGGAAGGGACAAACTTTTCCGGCGCCATGAACCTGGTAATGCCTAGCGTCAAGTACAGCAATGCAAGTGCTACTTACCCTACGGCTGCTGTGTCCCCGTATAACTCCACAGTCAAGGGGTCGACCAGTGGCACCATCACGGATGACTTGATTGCTGTTCCGCATCTATATGCTACCCACAAGCTAAACGACAAGGTGGCTGTTGGTGTTGGTATCTATGTGCCATTCGCTTCATCTACCGAGTACGATCGTGACTCGGTATTGCGCTACAACCTGAATTCCACATCACTGAAAACCATTGATATCAACCCGTCCATTGCTTTCAAGTTGGATGAGAAGCACTCGGTTGCTGTGGGTGTAATTGCCCAGCACGCTGAAGCCAGTTTGCGTCAGTATGCCAACTTTGGTTATGCGCTAACTTCTGCAGCTGGTGCCACCGGCGTAGCGCTGTTGAATGGTAACGGTGCTGCCGATGGTTTTGCCGATGTAGACGGCGATGACTGGGGTTTTGGTTATAACCTGGCCTGGATGTGGGATATCAACGATGCTGCTCGCTTGGGTGTCAACTACCGCTCCAAAATTGAACATACCCTGAAGGGTACTGCCAAATGGGCCAAGTCCAGCAGCGCAGCAACACTGAATGCTGTTGGTTTTAAAGATCTGGAAGACGCTTCTGTCCAGATTGATACCCCTGAATCGCTTTCCGTGCATGGCATGTTCAAGCTGAATCCGCGAGTGAATATGTTTGGTGATGTTACCTGGACCAAGCACTCCCGCTTTGACAAAGCACGCCTTGTTTATGCCAACGCCAAAGGCATTGCGGGTACTACTTCTTACCAAGGTAATACCACCTATCTGTCTCCGGCCTGGAAGGATACCTACAAGGTATCGCTAGGCGGCTCTTACCAGTACTCCGATGCGCTGCAGCTGCGTGCCGGTGTGGCATACGATAAGTCCCCGGTTCCCGATGATAACCATCGCCTGGCTACCATGCCTGACAATGACCGGACCTGGTTGTCGTTTGGTGGTAAGTACGACCTGAACAAGGATTCGTCTATCGACTTTGCTTACTCTTACATCATGATCAAAGATGCAAAGGCAAACGTAGATGGTACTTGCTCGTTCCAAGGGGTTAGTCAGTGCGTGTCCAGCCAGACCAAAGGCACTGCTGATTACAAATCGTCTGCCCAGATTGTTGGTGTGCAGTACAACCATCGCTTCTAATACTTGAACATGCGGCCAACCCTAGGGTTGGCCGCAACAGACACGGCGCAGGCCGTGTTTTTTTGGAAAGATGCTGAATTTTGGTTCAGATACTCTAAATCAGATCTTTCCCAAGATTGCTTACCTGGAACCTATAATCCGGGAAGCCTTTAACCATGTTTGTTCGTTAAGACAACCGAGGAAACCATGTCTCAGACCAAATTCATCGTGCGCAAGGTAGCCGTTCTGGGTGCCGGCGTGATGGGGGCGCAAATCGCCGCTCATCTGGTTAATGCCAAGGTGCCAACCGTTCTGTTCGACCTTCCTGCCAAAGAAGGCAACAAAAATGCGATTGCGCTGAAAGCTATCGAGGGCCTGAAGAAGCTCAAGCCGTCGCCGCTGTCCAATAAAGACGCAGTGAACTACATCCAGCCGGCCAACTATGAAGACCACCTGCATCTGCTGAAAGACTGCGACCTGGTGATCGAGGCGATCGCTGAGCGCATGGACTGGAAGGCAGACCTGTACGCCAAGGTTGGCCCGCATTTGGGCGAGAATACCATCTTCGCTACCAATACCTCGGGCTTGTCCATCAATCAGCTGGCCGATTCGCTGCCTGCTGCATTGAAGCCACGCTTCTGCGGTGTGCACTTCTTCAACCCGCCACGTTACATGCACCTGGTGGAAATCATTCCGTGCGTGGGTTCGGATGCCGGTATTCTGGATAACCTGGAACGCTTCCTGGTGTCCACGCTGGGTAAGGGCGTGATTCGCGCCAAAGACACACCGAACTTTGTGGCTAACCGTATTGGTGTGTTCTCGATGCTGGCGACTATCGCCAACGCCGAGAAATTCGGTATCCGCTTTGATATCGTTGACGACCTGACCGGCCCGCGCCTCGGTCGTCCAAAGTCGGCTACTTTCCGTACCGCCGATGTAGTAGGTCTGGATACTTTCTCCCACGTGGTGAAGACCATGCAGGACACGCTGCCTAACGACCCATGGCATGCGCTGTTCCAGTCGCCGCAGTGGCTGCAAAAGCTGATCGCCGATGGTGCTCTGGGTGCCAAGACCAAGCGTGGTATCTACAAAAAAGAAGGCAAACTGATGTTTGTCATCGACCCGGCTACCGGTGAGTACGTTGGTGCCGGCCAGAAGGGTGACGATGCGGTCAAGGAAATCCTGAAGATCGCGAACCCGGGCGAAAAATTCCAGAAGCTGCGTGAAAGCGAGCACCCGCAGGCACAGTTCCTGTGGGCATGCTTCCGCGATGTGTTCCATTACATTGCTTTCCACCTGGGTGATATTGCCAACTGCGCGCGCGATGTCGATTTCGCCATTCGTTGGGGCTTTGGCTGGTCTGCCGGCCCGTTCGAGACCTGGCAGTCTGCCGGCTGGAAACAAGTGGCCGAATGGGTGGATGCCGATGTAAAAGCAGGCAAGTCGCTGGCTGCGGCCAACCTGCCGGCCTGGGCGCTGGAAGCGGATCGCGCCGGTGTTCACTTTGTCGATGGCTCCTTCGATGCTGCCGCTGGCAAGCTGGTGGGTCGCTCCACGCTGGATGTGTACGCACGTCAGCTGGCACCTGCCAAAGTGCTGGGCGAGGCTGATGGCCTGCTGGGCGAGACTGTGTTCGAGAACGACGGTGTGCGTGCGTTTACTACCGGTGACGACGTGCTGGTGGTGTCGTTCAAGTCCAAAGCGCATGCGATTGGTCCCGATGTGATCGACGGTGTACACGCAGCGCTGGACATCGCTGAAGCCCGCTTCAAGGGCTTGGTGATCTGGCAAACCGAAGAGCCATTCTCGGTAGGCGCTGACCTGCAGTCCATGCTGCCAGCCTTCATGATGGGCGATTGGGATGCGATCGATACCATGGTGCGTCGCTTCCAGGAAACCTCCATGCGTCTGCGCTATAGCCAGATCCCTACGGTTGCTGCAACCCAGGGTTACGTATTCGGTGGTGGCTGCGAGTTTGCGATGCATTGCGACAAAGTTGTCGCTGCGCTGGAGTCTTACGTTGGTCTGGTAGAAGTAGGTGTGGGCCTGTTGCCAGGCGGTGGTGGTTGCAAGGAGTTTGCCCTGCGTGCCGCGCGCGAAGCCAAAGGTGACGTACTGGCCGCGCTGAAGGACTACTTCATGGCTATCGCTACCGCAAAAGTAGCGACCAGTGCACACGAAGCGCAGGAAATCGGTTTCTTCCGCGCTACCGACAACGTGGTGTTCAACGCTTACGAACTGCTGCATGTGGCCAAACAACAGGCGCTGTCGATGTACGAGTCGGGCTACCGTCCGCCAATGCCTGGTGGCAAGTTCCCTGTGGCAGGTCGTTCGGGCGCTGCTTCCATCAAGGGCCAATTGGTGAACATGCTGGAAGGTCGTTTTATCAGTCAGCACGACTTTACCATTGCCGGCCTGATTGCCGACGTGATGAGCGGTGGCGATGTAGAGCAAGGTACGCTGGTGAACGAGCAGTGGATCCTCGATCTGGAGCGCAAGGCCTTCATGACCCTGCTCAAGTCCAGTAAGACTCAGGATCGTATTGCCAACATGCTGACTACCGGCAAACCACTGCGTAACTAATCACAGCCAGAATGCGGGCAAGCTGGCGGCTGAGGCGCTAAGCCAGCTTTGCCGAAGGAGATTGTAAAAATGGTTAAACAAGTACAGGAAGCTTACATCGTTGCCGCCACCCGTACCCCGGTGGGTAAGGCGCCACGTGGCATGATGCGCCACGTCCGCCCGGACGATATGCTGGCACACGTTATCACCGGTGCACTGGCTCAGGTGCCGACACTGGACCCGAAACTGATTTCCGACTGCGTGGTAGGTTGCGCCTTTCCGGAAGCTGAGCAAGGCCTGAACATGGCGCGTATTGGTGTGTTGCTGGCTGGCCTGCCTAACACTGTGGGTGGTATTACCATCAACCGTTACTGCTCGTCCGGTATCAATGCCGTGCAGATGGCTGCTGACCGTATCCGTCTGGGCGAGGCTGATGTCGTGATTGCGGCCGGTTCCGAGTCCATGTCCATGGTGCCGATGATGGGCAACAAGGTATCGCTGAACCCGGAAGTGTTTGCTAAAGACGAAAACTATGCCATCGCTTACGGCATGGGTCTGACCGCCGAAAAAGTGGCACAACAGTGGGGCATTTCCCGCGAGGATCAGGATGCGTTTGCGGTAGAGTCGCACCGCCGTGCATTGGCTGCCATCGATGGTGGCAAGTTCAAGAACGAGATCACCCCGCTGGAAGTGACCTATCGCACACCTAACCTGGAAACGGGTGAAGTAGTCAGCAAGACCCGCGTACTGGATACCGACGAAGGCCCGCGCCGCGAAACCACGCTGGAAGGCCTGGCCAAGCTGAAAACCGTGTTCGATGCCAAGGGTTCGGTGACTGCCGGTAACTCCTCGCAAATGTCTGATGGTGCTGGTGCGGTGATTCTGGTGTCCGAGCGCGTGCTCAAAGAGTTCAACCTGACACCGCTGGCGCGCTACGTTACCTTCTCGGTGAAAGGCGTTCCGCCTGAAATCATGGGTATCGGCCCGAAAGAAGCGATCCCTGCGGCTTTGAAGCAGGCAGGTCTGGCGCAGAGCGATCTGAAGTGGATCGAGCTGAACGAAGCCTTTGCCGCCCAGGCGCTGGCAGTGGCGCGTGATCTGGAGCTGGATATGTCGCTGGTGAACCCGCATGGTGGTGCCATTGCACTGGGTCACCCGCTGGGTGCGACAGGCGCTATCCGTACCGCTACGCTGATTCACGGCATGCGCGATGCCGGCCAGCAAGGCCATGGCATGGTGACTATGTGTATCGGTACCGGTATGGGTGCTGCGGGTATTATCGAAGTGCTGTAATCAGCGTATTGCGGCCAACCTTGTGTTGGTCGCAACCACTAAAAAAGCCGGCTATGCAGCCGGCTTTTTTCATGAGCTGATACGTGTTTAAAGGCGTTCCAGTGTTTCAAATTCTACCTGCTGGCAATCTTCGAACGTTGCATTGCTATGCAAAATGCGGATCTGGTAAGACTTGCCGTTGGCCGCAAAGGTCAGCTCTCTACCATTGTCTGCTAGCCGCTTGGGTATCAGAAAAACACGTTGCCCCTTTTTTGCATTGGTCTGCGTAATGTACAGGCCGCTGCTGGTATTGCTAGCATCGGCGCCGCCCTCGCTCAGGCTGACAGGCAGGGGCAGGCTGCCCAGCACTTCAACCCCCACGCGGGTGCCGCCCTCGGCCAGGCGCTGCACACGCCGTATCACGCATAGCTGGCCAGGATATTCGCGCGACGAGATCCAGATTGTGCGGCCAATCATCAGGCTTTCTACCGATCGGCCCAGGTACGTCAGGCCAAAACCGGCCTCGCTGGCATCGTTCACGCGCCAGTCGTCATTGGTTTCGTCTTGCTGTAGCGCGCTGCGGTTCACTTTCAAATGGTGCGCGATTTTTTCGAAGCCGATTTCCACTTTAGCGTGGCCGCTGGAGCTTAGACGCTCGTGCTGGCGCATGGACTTGCCCCCATCTTGCGACCAGCGAGACGACAGCTTTTGCAGCAGGTTGCGCCAGGTAGGGGTATCCATGGCGGGAAGCGCTTGTTTGAAGCCCTCCGGAATGCCTTGGTCGAAATCCAGAATCAGGTCCGCCAGGCGGTTCACCACGAAATCGCCAGACCAGTAGCGGCAGCCTTTGCCCAGCGTGCCGCGGCGCAATAGCTGAGGCGGGGCCGGCAAGTCCAGGTTGATTACGTACTGGAAGTCGCTTTTCGATGCCGTGTTCTGCAGCTTGATACCTTCAGACAGTCGGGCCAGCAGCAGGTGAATGGCCTCGATCTCGATAGTGAGCAGGTTATCTGTCTGCGCCAGGTGCAGCATGGCCGCCTGGATCAGCAGCTGCTCGCCAGTGGTAGACTCAGACTGCTCGTCGTACATGGTAATGGCTTTACCATGAAAGCCGTATTGCTCGGCAAATTGGTACAAGCGATACGCCTGTTGCCAGGTGTTGCCATCGGCAGAGATGTAGCGCAGGGCACTCCATTTGATCAGGCTCAGCTGGTGATGCAGGGCGCGTATGGCGACGCGTTCGATCTGGGCGTCGATCTGGCTGTTTTTGCTGCTCTGGAATTGGCGCAAACATAGCTGGTAGCCATTGGATAGCTCTGTCCAGTAGGCCAGGATGCTGGGCAGGAATGACTTGGATCGCGACGCGCCAATCAGGAATTCTTTGCACAGTTTTCTGTGCATCTCAACCGCACGGGTATCTACATACAAGAGCGTGGTGATGCGATCTTTCAGCGTAACGTTGGCATCTTTATTGATTTTTGCCACCGCCTTGATGATTTCGACCAGCGCCGTGTAGTACTCGGCATTCGGCAAGTTCTTGACCAGCATGGTGGCCGACTCTGTCGACTCGCTAGAGGTCTTTTTTCTGCCTGAAATGGCGCTAAGAATGGCTTTGATATCAATCATTGGGTGCGGGATACAGTGTCGGTTAGCCGAATCATGTTATGAGCTGCCTATAGTAGCGTAATCTCGTTAGCGATAGGAAATCTGGCTCAACATTGCTGCTGATTTCATGCCCATGTCGTGCGGTGTGTGTTAAGCACTGTCGATACTAGGCTTTTTATACGCTATGTAAATACAGAATGAAACAAAGCGCGTCATTTGTTTGTCATTTTATGTTGTTGGTGTTTCGGTAGGGTGCCAGGTGCCAGGTATTGCCCGTAGCGCATGCGACATGCTTGCGGGTGTGGAGAAAAACATACAATCGTTTATCGCACTTATCGAACATTTGTTTGAAAGTTCTGTGCTGACCTTTGTGCGTGTAAATTGAGCTACCACTCTAATTTTGGAGTGTGTCCATCAAGTGACATCAAGATCACAAGCCATTCACAGAGGAGAATGTATGCGCAAGTTTATCGCTGCCAAAAGAATACTGGTGACCGCAGTGCTCGTGGCTGCCGGCTTACAGCCAGCTTTCGGTATGGGCACAGTGCCGGCAGATAGCGAGGCCACTTATACCAAGACCAAGTACCCGATTGTATTGGTGCATGGTGTGCTGGGGTTCGACAGCTTTTTAGGCATGGACTACTTCTACGGCATTCCTGCCGAGCTGCAGCGTGGTGGGGCGCAGGTATTCGTGGCTCAGGTATCGCCAGCCGATAGCTACGAAAAGCGCGGTGAACAGCTGCTGGCGCAAGTGCAGCGCATCGTGGCCATGACGGGGTCGCAGAAAGTAAACCTGATTGGCCATAGCATGGGCTCGCCAACTTCGCGCTATGTGGCTTCGGTACGACCTGATCTGGTGGCTTCCGTGACCAGTGTGGGTGGTGTCAATAAAGGGACAAAAGTCGCAGATGCATTACGTGGTGTGCTGCCTGCGGGCTCGGTGGCCGAGTCTGTTGCGGTGGCCGCGGGTGGGGCTTTTGCCAGTCTGGTTCGCATGTTCTCTACCGGCAGCAGCTTGTCACAAGACGAGCTTGCCACGCTGAACTCGCTAACCACTGCTGGTACGCTTGCTTTTAATCGCCGCCATCCGCAAGCGGTACCCACCACAGCCTGCGGTGAGGGTGCTTACCAGGTCAACGGCATCCATTACTTTTCCTGGTCCGGTGCGCAGCCGTATACCAACCCGCTGGATGCGGGTGACCCGCTGTTGGCCGCAACCAGCCTGGTATTCGGGTCTGAGCCAAACGATGGTGTGATCGCCACGTGTTCCTCGCACCTGGGGCAGGTTATTCGCGATAACTACCGGTTCAATCACCTGGATGAGACCAATATGTTTTTTGGCCTGGGCAACATTCTTGAAACCAGCCCGGTAACCCTGTTCCGCCAGCACGCCAACCGCCTGCGCAACATCGGGGTATAAGCCATGGTCGGGCATCGCAAAGCATGGCTGCTGCTGCCGGTATTGCTGCTTGTAGGGGCTTGGTGGTGGCAGGGTGGCGATGACCCGCTGTCTGCGCGGGAAGGGGTGTTTGCCCCTTCTTTGCGTCAGACTTCGGTCGATGGCCTGGCGGGCGTAGCCAATGGTGGCGCAATGACAAAGCTGCAATTGAAAGCTTTGTTTGATTACTATTTGTCCACGCTGGGTGAGCGAACGCTGGATGATATCCGGCACGAAATTCTTAGCCAGTTGGAAAAGCGCCTATCAGGGCAGGCGCTGGAAGACGCACAAGACTTGCTTCGCCGCTATCTGGATTATCAGCACGCGCTTGCTGGCTTGGGTAAGGGCATGGCACGGCAGGCGCAAACGCTGGACGCCATGGCTGCCAGGTTGCAGGCCATGCAGCAAACGCGTAGCCGGTATTTCAGCACGCAGGAAATCACGGAACTTTTTGGTAGCGACGATATGCTCGATCGCTTCGTGTTGCAGCGTATGCAAATCATGCAACGTAGTGACTTGAGCGCTGCCGAGAAGCAAAAGCAGATTGCGCAGCTGGAGGCCACCTTGCCGCCGCAGCAACAGCTATGGCGACGCCAGGCTACCCGGCACATTACGCTTGCCGAGTCTGAGCAATCATTGTTGCAGCAGGGGGGCAGCGCCAGTGACTTGCAGGCCTTGCGTACTGCCGAGGTGGGGCCGGAGGCGGCAGAAAGGTTGGCCGCAGTGGATAGGGAAAGCCAGGCCTGGAATGCAAAACTGGCGCAATGGAAAGCCCAGCGGCAGGCAATCGCATCCGATGCTGCCTTGTCGCCCGACCAGCGGGAACAGGCGGAGCTGCGCTTGCAGCAACAACTGTTCAGCGAAACCGAACAGCGGCGCTTGTTGGCATACCAGTAGTGTGTGGCAAGAAAAAGAGCGGCGCATGGTGCGCTGCTCTTTTTCGTGGCAATCAGGCAAACAGTTGCTGTAAGCCTTGGCCCGGGTCTGGCTGGCGCATGAAGGCCTCGCCGACCAGGAAGGTGTGTACCGCATGATCACGCATCAGCTGTACGTCTTGCGGCTGCACGATGCCGCTTTCGGTGACGGCAATGCGATCAGCGCCGATCTCTGGTAGCAGGCGCAGCGTGGTATCCAGGCTCACTTCAAAAGTGCGCAGGTTGCGGTTGTTGACGCCAACCAGCGGGGTGTTCAGCTGCAGCGCTGCTTCCAGTTCGTATTCGTCATGCACCTCTACCAGCACGGCCATACCCAGTTCGTGTGTCAGCGCTTCGAAATCGCGCATCTGGGGCAGGCTCAGGCAGGCAGCAATCAGCAAGATGCAGTCGGCACCGATGGCACGCGCTTCGTAGATCTGGTACTCGTCCACCATGAAGTCTTTGCGCAGTACCGGTAGCTGGCAGGCGGCACGGGCAGCCTGCAGGTAGTCTTCATGGCCTTGAAAGTACTGCGCATCGGTCAGCACGGACAGGCAGGCGGCACCTGCTTGCTCGTAGCTTTGCGCAATCTGTGCCGGGTTGAAGTCGGCGCGGATGACACCTTTGCTCGGGCTGGCTTTTTTGGCTTCTGCAATAACGGCTGCCAGGCCAGCAGTATGCTTGGCGCGGATGGCGGCGACAAAGTCGCGCTGGTCGCCGTGGCGGCCTTCTGCCTCGGCGCGCAAGCTGGCCAGGCTGCGTTGCGGGCGGCGCTGCGCGACTTCTTCTACCTTGGTGGCACAGATTTTTTTCAGAATGTCGGACATGGTACGTGGGCTTTCTGCTGTGCGCTTATGGGCGCTGGTATGAATCGAAAAATGCTAACAGACGCTGGGGTAACCACGCCAGTGTGCCGGGGAACGGGCCGCTGACAAAGCCCACATGCCCGCCTTCCCGTGGCTGCTCCAGTTGCACGGCGGTGCTGACATCGGCCGGGCCGGGCAGGGCGTGTGGCGGCAAAAAGGGGTCATTGACCGCATTTAGCACCAAGGTTGGCCGCGTAATCTGTTTGAGCAGCGGTTTGCTGCTGGCGCGGCGCCAGTAATCCTGCACATTGCGGTAGCCATGCAGCGGGGCGGTCACCAGGTTGTCGAACTCGCCGAATGTACGGGCTTTTTGTACCGCACGGCGGTCGAACAAGCCAGGGTGGCGTTGCAGTTGGGCTAGCGACTTGGGCTTGAGCGTATTCATGAACATGCGCGTATACAGCAGGCGGCCTACGCCGTGGTCCAGCCGGGTGCTGGCGGCGGCAAGATCTAATGGCGCCGAGATGGCTGCCGCAGCCAGCGGGATGGCGTTGTCGCGCATTTCGCCCATATGGCGCAGCAGCATATTGCCGCCCAGGGACACACCGGCGGCAAACAGCTGCGGGTGCACTGCGGCCAACCTGGTGCATATCCAGCCTATCTCGGCTGCATCCCCGGCGTGGTAGGCGCGCGGCAGGGTGTTTTCCACACCGCCACAGCCACGAAAGTGTGGCACGACGCCATGCCAGCCCCGGGCTTGTACTGCGCGCATCAGGGCGATGGCGTAATGGCTGTGGCTGCTGCCTTCCAGGCCGTGAAACAGTACCACCAGTGGCTGGCCGGCTTGGCCGTCAATGCGGTCTACCGCAATCTGGCCGCCATCCGGGGTGGCCCAGAGCTCGCGACGGTAATCCGGCGCGGCTTGTTTGAGCATGGTGGCGGGCCAGATAGTCTGGGCGTGGCCGCCGCGCAGCCAGCGAGGGGCTTGGTACGGGGTCACGCGACAGGCTTGATGGCGGACTTGGGGCGGAATGCTTTGACCACTTCCTCGCGCGTTTCCATGTAGGGCGCGCCAATCAGGTCCAGGCAGTAGGGCACTGCGGCAAAAATGCCGGGTACGGTGACAACACCGTCCTCGCGCAAGCCTTCCAGCGTTTCACGGATCGCTTTGGGCTGGCCTGGCAGGTTCAGGATCAGGCTTTGTTTGCGGATTACGCCGACCTGGCGTGACAGGATGGCCGTGGGCACAAACTTCAGGCTGATCTGGCGCATCTGCTCGCCAAAGCCTGGCATCACGCGGTCGGCAACGGCCAGCGTGGCCTCTGGTGTCACATCGCGCAAGGCTGGGCCGGTGCCACCCGTGGTGAGCACCAGATGGCAGCCTTGTTCGTCTACCAGCTCGCGCAGAGTGGCTTCGATAGTGGCTTGCTCGTCCGGAATCAGGCGGGTAGTGGTTTCGAAGGGGCTGCGGATGCACAGGCTCAGCCAGTCCACTAGTGCGGGGATGCCCTTATCTTCGTATACGCCTTGGCTGGCGCGGTCCGAGATGGATACCAGCCCGATTTTCAGACTCATGCCTCGTCGTCCTGTTCGATGGCGTCTTCCGGTGCATTCTTCTGGCGCCCTTGTTCCGGGATCAGTTCTTTGATCATCTGGAATAGCAGGCGGGTTGCCTTCGGCGGTTTGGCTTCGTCGCGCTCTTTGCGGGCGTTACGCACAGTAGTGCGCAGCTGCTGCACGTCCACTTCCGGGAAGTCGTCGATGAAGATTTGCACGTTTTTGTCGTCTTCCAGCAGACGTTCGCGCCAGCGCTCCACCAGGTGCAGCCAGCGGGTATGCGTGCTGGAGTCGCCACGCAGGGCGGCCAGCTTTTGCTCGATCGGCTCAGGGTCGATGTCGCGCATCAGTTTGCCGATGTATTGCAGCTGGCGGCGTTTGGCACCGTTGGCAGTAAAACGCTGGTAGTCCAGTACTGCTGTCAGCAGGGCATCATCCAGCTCCATCTTTTTCAGCTTGGCGGCGGGCAGCTCGGTGAGCGCGCGGCCAATGTTCTGCAGCGCATCCATGTCGCGCTTGAGCTGGGATTTGCTGGGGGGCAGGCCATTATTGCTGCCATTGTTAAAAACGTTCGACATTCGCTAAGACTTGATTAAGGTTTCAAGCTGGTATGATACCGGAAAAGAACCCGTCACGGCCGACTGGTGTGTGCTCCCGTCGTGCCTTATCACTAGAGAAAACCATATGGCAGAGCAGATTTTTTCGTATACCGAGGCCGCACTGGAAGACATCGCTGCCCGTATGCTGGCGCTGGCCCGTGCTGGCGGTGCCACCGCTGCGGAAACCGACGTATCCGAGGGGTGTGGGCAGAATGTATCGGTGCGCCTGGGCGAAGTAGAAACCATCGAATATAACCGTGATAAAGGCGTGTCGCTGACAGTGTATCTGGGCCAGAAAAAAGGCCATGCCAGCACTTCGGACTTCTCCGACAAAGCCCTGGCCGATACCGCGGCTGCCGCACTGAATATCGCACGTTATACCGCTGAGGATGACTGCGCAGGCCTGGCAGACCCGGCTTTGCTATTGAAAGCTGGCGACCGCCGCGATCTGGATTTGTATCACCCCTGGGATCTGCCGGTTGAGCAGGCCATCGCGCTGGCGCGCCAGTGCGAGGATGTGGCGCGCGGCGTGGATGCGCGCATCAGCAACTCGGAGGGTGGCACGGTGGCCACCCATGCCACGCGCCATTGCTATGCCAATAGCCACGGTTACAGTGGCAGCCTGACGACCTCGCGCCATAGTTTGTCTGCGTCGGTGGTGGCTAGTGGTGCCAACAGCATGCAGCGCGACTACTGGTACAGCACGGCCCGCCATGCCGACGACTTGCTGTCGGCAGAAGAGGTTGGCCGCATTGCCGGAGAGCGTGCCGTACGCCGCCTGGATGGCCGCCGCGTCAAAACCGGCCAATACCCGGTGCTGTTCGAGGCGCCCGTGGCGGGCAGCTTGCTGAGCCACCTGGTGCAGGCGGTGAGTGGTGGCAGCCTGTATCGCAAGTCCAGCTTCTTGCTGGACAGCCTGGGGCAGCAAGTAGCCGCATCGCTATTGAATATCAGCGAAGATCCCTTTGTACTGCGTGGTCTTGCCAGCGGCTGCGCTGACGACGAAGGCGTGGCGACGTCGGCGCGCCAGTTTGTGAAGGATGGCGTGTTGCAGGGTTACTTCCTGGGGAGCTATTCTGCCCGTAAGCTGGGTATGCAAAGCACCGGCCATGCAGGCGGCGCGCACAATCTGGTGGTGCAGCCTACGCTGGCGGGTGGCTTGCCGGCCTTGCTGGCGCGCATGGGCACCGGCTTGCTGGTAACCGAGCTGATGGGGCAGGGCATCAATATGGTAACCGGCGATTATTCGCGCGGTGCCAGCGGTTTCTGGGTGGAAAACGGCGTGATTGCCTACCCGGTAGAAGAGCTGACCATCGCGGGTAATCTGCGCGACATGCTGCAGGGCATTGATGCCATTGGTGACGATATCGACTACCGTGGCAGCCGCCATATGGGCTCGGTGCTGCTGGGCAATATGATGGTGGCGGGCGAGGCGTGACGCCAGTTTACTGGGCGCAGGCTTGTGCCGAGCTGTCGCAGGGCAGCCCGGCCTTGTCCGCGCTAATCGCACAGTACCCTGCCAGTGTGCTGAAAACGCGTGGCGAGCCATTCGAGACCTTACTGCGCGCCATTGTCGGGCAGCAGATCTCCATTGCGGCAGCCGATGCGATCTGGGCCAGGTTGGCCGCATTGCTGGACACTACCAGCCCGCAGGCTGTGGCGGATGCCTCGCCGGACGCGTTGCGGGCGGTAGGCTTTTCGCTGCGCAAGGTGGAGTACGCGCAGGATCTGGCACGGCATTTTCTGGATGGCCGTATCGACCCGGCGCGGTTTGCCAGCCTGGACGATGAGGCCATCATCCGCGAGCTGGTGGCCGTGCGCGGCATAGGCCGCTGGACGGCTGAGATGTATCTGATCTTTAACCTGTGCCGCCCGGATGTATGGCCGGTAGACGATATCGGCCTGCAAAAGGCGCTGGTGATCATCCATGGTTTACCCGCGCGGCCGGCTTTGGCCGAGTTTCGGCGCATGGGCGATGCCTTTCGCCCCTGGCGCAGCGTAGCTACCTGGTATTTGTGGCGCATGCTGGACCCGGTAGAGGTGCAGTACTAGCGTACAAATCCTGCTGTGGCGGCATCTGTGTTCCATACTCAAAACAAAACAGGGAGCGAGATATGGATAAGCCAATTGTCGGGCTGGTGCTGGCGGGTGGCGGTGCACGGGCGGCCTATCAGGTTGGGGTGCTGATGGCGGTGGCGCATATGCTGCCGCGAGATTACGGTAACCCATTCCCCATCATCAGCGGCACGTCTGCTGGCGCCATCAATGCGGTAGGGTTGGCTGCAGGTTCCATGCATTTTCGTCGTGCTACGGCTTTTCTTGCCAAAATGTGGAAAGGCCTGCATGTCAGCCAGGTATACCGGGCTGACTGGCTTTACTTTACGCGGGCTTTCCTGGCGTGGGGCGGCTCGGTACTGACGGGTGGCAAGCTGGTGCATAACCCGGCCAGCTTTCTGGATAACAGCCCGCTGCGCGAGCTGCTCGGCCAGGTGGTGAACTTTGATGGTGTGTCGCGTGCGGTGCAGAGTGGCGATCTGCGCGCGCTATCGCTGACTGCATCCTGTTATACCACCGGCCAGTCGGTAAGTTTTTTCGAAGGCTGTGACAGTATTGACGAGTGGCATCGTCATCAGCGCCTGGGTGTGCGCGAGCATATCGGTGTCGATCATCTGATGGCGACCTCGGCCATTCCCATGGTTTTTCCTGCGGCTACCATCGATGGGCGGTTTTATTGTGACGGTGCCATCCGCCAGATGGCGCCGTTATCGCCCGCCCTGCATTTGGGGGCTGAAAAACTTTTTGTCATTAATCTGAATACCGAGCACCGCCCGCGGCCAGAGCGGCGGCTGGTAGGGGATCGCCCCTCGCTGGCCATGATCTTTGGTCATTTGCTCAATAGCATCTTTTTTGACAGTATGGCGGCCGATATGGAGCGCTTGAGCCGGGTGAATCACACCGTGTCACTGCTGGATGAACAAGTGCGCTGCAGCGGCAGAACCGCGCTGAAGCGGGTGGAGGTGCTGAATATCTCGCCAAGCGTGTCCCTGGAAGCCATCGCTTTCAAGCACGTCAAAAACTTCCCGCCGGCCATGCGTTTTCTCATGCGTGGTGCCGGCGCCATGCGCCAGCGTGGTTCTGTGTTGGCGAGCTATCTGCTGTTCGATCCGGCTTATGGTCGTGAGCTGATTGACTTGGGCTACAAGGATGCGATGGCCAGGCAGGGCGAAATACTGAATTTTCTACAAAAACCATAGTCTGCTAGGGTGCAGGTTTTTGGCACCGCTATTTTTAAGGGGGTTGTAATGCGTTTATCCAGACGGCAGGGTTTTGCCGCCATCGCGGCGCTGTGTGCCGCATCCATGGGCTTTGCTTTGTATGCCCAGCATGTTATGGGCTTGGAGCCCTGCCCATTATGCGTGTTCCAGCGTGTGGGGGTGATTGCTACCGGCGTATTGGCCGGTATCTTTGCCGTGGCAAACCCGCAAAGGTTGGCCGCAAGGCTGGCGGCATTGCTGGTGGCGCTGGCGGCGTTGGCCGGTGGTGCGGTGTCTGCCTGGCATGTGTATCTGCAGCATTTGCCGAAAGACCAGGTGCCGGCTTGCGGGCCCGGGCTGGATTTCATGCTCGAAACGCTGCCGCTGACGCAGGTGCTCAATACCGTGTTCAAAGGTAGTGGCGAGTGTGCCGAATTGGGTTGGACATTCCTTGGTCAGTCTATGCCGGTATGGACTGGCGTGTTGTTTATTGCGCTGATTGCGATGGCGCTGTGGAATGGCTGGCGCAAGGGCTGATTGGTACCGGTATGGCAATGCAAGCATAGCCAGCCCTGATGGGCTGGCTTTTTCATATGCTGTATTTCATGTGCTGTATTTCATGGCGGGGAGGGGTAATGCAAAAAGCCTTCCGCGAGGAAGGCTTTTAAATGGTTGGCGGAGCGGACGGGACTCGAACCCGCGACCCCCGGCGTGACAGGCCGGTATTCTAACCAACTGAACTACCGCTCCAACCGTAAAACGGTGGTGGGCGTTGACGGAGTCGAACCGCCGACATTCTGCTTGTAAGGCAGACGCTCTACCAACTGAGCTAAACGCCCGAAAACTCGGTACTGCTAGATTGTATGGTTGGCGGAGCGGACGGGACTCGAACCCGCGACCCCCGGCGTGACAGGCCGGTATTCTAACCAACTGAACTACCGCTCCAACCGTAAAACGGTGGTGGGCGTTGACGGAGTCGAACCGCCGACATTCTGCTTGTAAGGCAGACGCTCTACCAACTGAGCTAAACGCCCGAAAACTCGGTACTGCTAGATTGTATGGTTGGCGGAGCGGACGGGACTCGAACCCGCGACCCCCGGCGTGACAGGCCGGTATTCTAACCAACTGAACTACCGCTCCAACCGTAAAACTTGGTGGGCGTTGACGGAGTCGAACCGCCGACATTCTGCTTGTAAGGCAGACGCTCTACCAACTGAGCTAAACGCCCGAAAACTCGGTTACTACTAAATTGTATGGTTGGCGGAGCGGACGGGACTCGAACCCGCGACCCCCGGCGTGACAGGCCGGTATTCTAACCAACTGAACTACCGCTCCAACCGTAAAAACGGTGGTGGGCGTTGACGGAGTCGAACCGCCGACATTCTGCTTGTAAGGCAGACGCTCTACCAACTGAGCTAAACGCCCGAAAACTCGGTTATTGCTAAATTGTATGGTTGGCGGAGCGGACGGGACTCGAACCCGCGACCCCCGGCGTGACAGGCCGGTATTCTAACCAACTGAACTACCGCTCCAACCGTAAAACTGTGGTGGGCGTTGACGGAGTCGAACCGCCGACATTCTGCTTGTAAGGCAGACGCTCTACCAACTGAGCTAAACGCCCGAAAACTCGGTACTGCTAAATTGTATGGTTGGCGGAGCGGACGGGACTCGAACCCGCGACCCCCGGCGTGACAGGCCGGTATTCTAACCAACTGAACTACCGCTCCAACCGTAAAAACGGTGGTGGGCGTTGACGGAGTCGAACCGCCGACATTCTGCTTGTAAGGCAGACGCTCTACCAACTGAGCTAAACGCCCGAAAACTCGGTTATTGCTAAATTGTATGGTTGGCGGAGCGGACGGGACTCGAACCCGCGACCCCCGGCGTGACAGGCCGGTATTCTAACCAACTGAACTACCGCTCCAACCGTAAAAACGGTGGTGGGCGTTGACGGAGTCGAACCGCCGACATTCTGCTTGTAAGGCAGACGCTCTACCAACTGAGCTAAACGCCCGAAAACTCGGTACTGCTAAATTGTAGGGTTGGCGGAGCGGACGGGACTCGAACCCGCGACCCCCGGCGTGACAGGCCGGTATTCTAACCAACTGAACTACCGCTCCAACCGCAAAACGGTGGTGGGCGTTGACGGAGTCGAACCGCCGACATTCTGCTTGTAAGGCAGACGCTCTACCAACTGAGCTAAACGCCCTGAAATCTGTCTCTGCTGAAGCGCTGTTTTTGCTGCGTCGTTCAGCGAGGAGGCGAATTAAAACACAGGCTGGGCGGGGCTGCAAGGGGTTATTGCAAGAAAAATGCAGGTTTTCTTCAAACGATTGTTTTTGCTAGAACTGATGCCTGCCGCATTTTGTCGGACAGGGTGGTGCGTGATGCAAACCGCTCATGTATCATTGCCCGATTGTCCCTAATCGGAACCTAAGCATGAAGCCGACCTTTCTTGATTTTGAGCAGCCCATTGCCGAGCTCGAGAACAAGATAGAGGAACTGCGTTTCGTCCAAGACGACTCCGTCCTCGATATCTCGGAAGAGATTTCGCGCTTGCAGAAGAAGAGCCAAGAGCTGACAAAAACCTTGTACAGCAAACTGACCCCTTCCCAAATTGCAATTGTGGCGCGTCATCCGCAGCGTCCTTATACGCTGGATTACATTAACAGCCTGTTTACAGACTTTCAGGAACTGCACGGCGACCGTTCTTATGCCGATGACCCGGCAATTGTAGGTGGCCTGGCGCGGTTCAATGATCAGCCTGTCATGGTGATTGGTCACCAGAAAGGCCGCGATACCAAAGACAAGATCTATCGCAACTTTGGCATGCCGCGCCCTGAAGGCTACCGCAAGGCCTTGCGCCTGATGCGTACTGCTGAAAAGTTCGGCCTGCCGGTAATCACTTTTGTCGATACGCCTGGTGCGTATCCCGGCATTGGCGCAGAGGAGCGTGGCCAGTCGGAAGCCATTGGCCGCAATCTGTACGAGATGGCACGGCTGAAGGTGCCGGTGATCGTTACCGTCATCGGCGAGGGTGGTTCCGGCGGTGCGCTGGCGATTGCCGTAGGCGACTACGTGAATATGCTGCAGTACTCTACGTACTCGGTTATTTCGCCGGAAGGTTGTGCTTCCATTCTGTGGAAAACAGCTGAGCGCGCTGCCGATGCGGCCGAGGCGCTGGGTATTACCGCGCCACGCTTGAAAACCCTGGGTCTGATTGACCGTGTGGTTAACGAGCCGCTGGGTGGTGCGCACCGCGACCACGCTGCCATGATGACTTCGCTGAAGCGCGTACTGCAGGATCAGCTGAAAGAAGCCAATGGCCGCGGCGTGGACGAGCTGCTGAAAACGCGCTTTGACCGCCTGATGAGCTATGGGCGCTTCAAGGAAAATGCAGCCTGATCTGCTGAATGCCTTGATCCAGAGTTGGCCGGACACTTTGTCCGGCCATTGTCATTTGGAGGTGGCATTGTCTGGCGGGCTGGATTCCATGGTACTGCTGGATTTGCTCTGCCGCTGGCGTGATGAGCGCGGCGGGCCTCTGGTATCGGCTGTCCACGTGCACCACGGCATCAGTCTGCACGCTGATGCCTGGCTGCAGCATTGCGCGCAGCAATGCGCGCTGCGCGCCGTTGCTTTGCGCGTGGAGCGCGTTAGTTTGCAGCGGCACGGTGGCGAAAGCCTGGAGGCGGTGGCGCGCACTGCTCGATACGCAGCGCTGGCGCGCTCGCCCCAGCAGCTGGTTGCATTGGCACACCACGCTGATGATCAAAGCGAAACCGCGCTTTTGCAGCTGCTGCGCGGCGGTGGGGTAAAGGCCCTGGCGGCCATGCCGGTGCTGCGCCAGTGGCAGGGCAAGTGGTTATGGCGCCCTTTGTTGGCGCTTGATCGTGCAGAACTGGCCAAGTATGCCCGGCAGCGGTCGCTAGTCTGGGTTGAAGACGACAGCAACGGCAATGCGGCCAACTATCTACGCAATTATCTGCGCTTACATACCTTGCCGGCATTGCGCCAGCGTATTGGCGGGCTGGATGCCAAGCTGGCGCGCAGCGCAAGCCAGATGGCGGATGCAGCCAGCGTGCTAGACGAAATGGCTGCGCAGGATGCCGAGCATTGTCTGTCTGAGAACCGGCTGCAGCTACCCGCCTGGCAGGCTTTGTCAGCTGCCAGGCAGCGCCTGCTGCTGTTGCATTGGCTGGCTAAGCTGGGCTGGGCTGCTCCCGCACCTGCTGCCTTGTATGACTTTCAGCGGGCGGTGTTGGAGGGCGAGGCAGCCAGGCTGCTAGTACCCCAGGGGCAAATATTGCGCTATCGGCAGCAGCTTATTCCCATTGCCTGGTGTGATGAGCCCCTGCCTTGGCCTTTGGCTTGCCAGCCGGGTCTAAGCGTTGTGACCCCATTTGGTCGCCTGGAGTGGTTGTGGCAGCGGGGTGGCTTGTCGGCGGCGTGCACACAGGAAACCATGTGGCTGCGTACAAGAGTGGGTGGTGAGGTTTTGCCGCAGAAGGTTGGCCGCGTGGCACTGAAGAAGCTGTTCCAGGCGCATGCCATACCTGCCTTGCTGCGGGAGGCTTGGCCATTGTTGCACAATGCGGCGGGGGAGCTGGTGGCAGTGCCTGGCTTGGGGGTAAGTCGTGCTTGCGAGGCTGATGGTGATGGCTGGTGGCCACTATGGCTACCAGTAGCGCTGCCCAGGCAGGGTGGTTTTTAAGCTGAAGGGGCTGGCGATATGCCAGCCCCTTTGTTTTGCAGGGTGGCGATTAGTCCAGGTTTTTTGGGCCAAAAGCACCTGGCAGTAGTGTATCCAGGGTCGTGTCGATGATGCCATCTCCATCGCAAATGGCGCGCACTTGCATGGTAGGGCCAAATTCGTTCAATACCTGGCGGCAGCCACCGCACGGTGGGGTGGGGGTGGCGGTAGGTGTATAGATGCAGACCGCCAGTACAGACTGCATACCTTCTGCTCGCGCAGTAAAGATGGCCGTGCGTTCTGCGCAATTGGTCAGCCCGTACGAGGCATTTTCTACATTGCAGCCACGTACGATCTTGCCATCAGAGGTCAGGATGGCCGCGCCCACTGTAAAACGGCTATAAGGCACGTAAGCGTGACGTGCGGCGGCACGTGCTTCCTTGGCCAGGATATCCCACGGGATGGTGTGTTCCATCGATGCTCTCCACGCAAAAGGGCGTGGGATATTCCTGCGCCTAGTCAGCGTTGTCAATCACTTCTTGCGTCTATAGCTGTCAGTATGTGGTTGAGCGTATCGCCACGAACTTGGCGTGCGCTTAGCAATGCTTCACCCAATGCCTTAGCGATAGCAGGCTCTGCGCGCCAGTGGTGCCAGTAAAGCGGCAGCGATAATGGGGGCGCTAGCGTAGTCAAGCCAGCTTCCTGAGATATGTGTTCAAGGTACTCTTGTGGCATCAGGCCGTAAGCCAGCCCGGCACGGATAAGGGTAAGCATGGCTTCGGGTGTGGGTACGCTGGAGTAGGGGAAGTCGCCCGTGTATGACAATGCTTGTTGCAGATAGAGCGCATGCCGCGCGTGTTGCCCGTGCAGAACCACAGCGTGGGCGCTAGCCAGCGATGCTGCATGGATGCCATCACTAAAGTGGCGTTGCAAGTAGGCGGGTGTGCATACGCATTGATAGTGAATGTCACCCAAGTAAAGGCACTGGCTACCGTGTATGGTGCTGCTGTTATGCGAGAGCCAGCCACACAGATGTGCTGGACATTGCGCGGTGGCCGGGTCTGGTAAATGTTCGCCTGGCAGAATGCGTAGCTGCAGATCATGCTGATGCATTAATGGCAGCAGTGCGGGTATCAGCCAGCATGACAGGCTGTCTGCATCAGCCCCGATGCTGAGAATATTCAGGACGCCATCACGGCTCTCTGGCTTGAGATGCTGCATCAAATCCAGCTCAAGCATTTTGATCTGTTTGTAGTGTTGCAGCAGGGTTTTCCCGACGCTTGTGGCTTCAATCGGCTGGCTGCGAATCAGTAGAGGCTGCCCCAGCAATGACTCTAGTTGCTTGATGCGCTGGGAAACGGCGGACTGGGTAATGCCCAGTTGAGCGGCGGCGCGCTCAAAGCCATTTGTTTCAATGACGGAGGCGAGTGTCAGCAGAAGTTTGCTATCAAGCATGGTGCGATTGAGCCGTAGATTTCATGCGTGAGATGGGTTACTTTTATGGCAATAATTAATTGTTTGTCATTGACGCTGCGGAGTCAATCACTTCGCAGCAGGAAACGTGCCTCAGGTTATGCTGCTGTTGCAGCTTATGGTTTTGGTTATACACGGTGTCATTCAGCTGCTTGTTTTGGTTTAAAGAGGCGAGTGCATAGGTGATGCACAAATAGCGCTGCGGACTCTAGGCAAATCAGGGAAATTTGCGTATCATGCGCATCTCTTGAAGGCACCAAGCCTGACAGGAAGCGTGGCCGAGTGGTTTAAGGCAGCGGTCTTGAAAACCGCCGAAGGTGTGAGCCTTCCGTGAGTTCGAATCTCACCGCTTCCGCCAAACATTTTTTGGCATGTGCTTGATTTTTAAGGCTGTTTTTCATTTTATCAGCCGACAAAAAACAACGCAAATATCAAAGCTACTATCAAATGAGCGATGCTACCGTGCATCGCTTTTTTGTTTTTCAGCCCCGCTACACGGATTGCGCACCGTCCAACGCTGCAGGCTGCCAAAGTTTTACGCTCCTCGATCCAGGCTGTTTGCCGGTGATAACGTAAAAACGCCACCGTCCCTACTACTGGCCACGGCCCGGCACCTCGCGCAGCCATCCTCCTCGCCCGTCTTGGGCACTCCCTGTTGATTTCGCCTTACTTGCCACATTGCGGGCAGGTGCCGCTGCGCCTTTTCCATCTGGATCAGGAGCTTCACCATGACTACCCCAACTTCTCTGCAGCCTTTGTTCAAACGCGTCGCCCAGCAAGACCGCCACGATGATCTGCTGGCTGTGATCGCCACCCTCAGTAGCAAACCTTTAGACACTGTGTACCAGCAGGCCGAAACGCTGGGCATGCCCAAGGTCGGCCCGTTTTATCCGTGGTTGGACGAAACCTTGCTCGGTAAGCTGTTGGCCGCCAACAACCTGAAAGGCGGTGCCTGGAAACCGTGCACCAGCTACACGGAGTTGCCGGAAATCGCCATTGTGATGACCGACTATCACACCGACTGGGAAGTGGGCCGGTGCGTGCTCTACCACCGCAATACGGGCCAAGACGGCAAATCGGCGCAGCCTTACGTGATCGACCCCTACCCGCACGCTGACCCCAAGCTGTACCTGCGCAGCGGTGTGAGTGACATCGCCAAGCTGCGGCCTGCTTGGTATGTCGGCGTCACCGAACTCTATCGCGATGCCAAAGGCTAAGGACGGTGCACCATGCTGCTTGAAGACTTGTACTTTCAGCAGCTGCACCGCATAGAGCTGGTAGAGCCGTGGCGTCACGATAACGGGACGCCCGGCCTGCTGGCTGGTGCCGTGTTGCTGCACTTTGAGAATGGGGTGCTGGCATGCTGGTCGCCGCTACGCTACGGCATGCGGCCAAGCGGGACCGCACTAGGTATCGCGGCTAATGGCGTGCTGACTTCGCCAGGCTACAGGCTAAGCGTGCTGCCAACTGAGGCAGGCGATAAACGGTTCGACCTGACCTTGCCCCGCCACTGCATTAGCGGCCACGCGCTGCAAGACCTGGTGGGCACAGATACCGCGCCCAGATTGATGCTGGCGAACATGGTGGTAGACGACGCTATGATTACCTTGCGGCTGCGTTTGGGCTTAGGTCAAAACAGCACGTGGCAGCTGGGCTACTTGCCGGCACTGGACGGCAGCGTCGGATTCAGTCCACAGGGCCATACCCTTACGATACGAACTTGGCGCGTTGAAAACGCCGACTCTCCCGCTAGCTGGTTACTGCCAGAAAGCCCTTATCCCTTCGTCTTGGCTGGCCGCATCTGGCCATCCGCCCATCCCAATCACTGGCCACTGGCCTTACGCAAAGCCTGGCAATCGCAGCCAGACAGCACCGCCTACCGCACCATCCTGCGCGAAGCCTTGATTGCACGGTTCCAGCAGCATGACCAGTTCAGACAGCGGTTACTCGCCATACAGCTGCCGGAATCGGTCAAAGGACTGCCGGAAGGATTGCTGCTTGAGGTGGTGAACGAACTCCGTCGTCTATTCCGCTAAACCTGGACTCGCTGCTAGCAACTGCACAACTTGCGCCTTGGCTTGCGCATCTGCCTTGCTGTAGCGGTAGATCAAATCAGCCATATCGTCCTCCTCTGCATAGAAAAACGCCAAAGGCACGCCCAAGGTCTTGGCCAGATTACTGGCAGTCAACAAGTCTGGCTTGTGCACGCCCAGCTCATAGCGATTGATACGGGTACTGGCCACAAACGGGTCTATGCCCGCCGTAATCCCCAGGCTCTTTTGCGATAAGCCCGCGGCCAACCTCGCCTGCTTTAGACGGCGACCCCAAAGCTGATTTGCATCCATCGTCTCGCGCCCAAATAGCTACGAGATTCGTAGGTGCTGTATATTTCAGATACTACGTAATTCGTAGCATTGTAGTCGCAGTCAGTTCCGCCACGAGACCTAAAGACATACTTATCGAACAAAGGGATCAAAAATGCGCCACCAGACAAGCAAAAGAATCGACTCACTAACCACTCTTCAGCAACAGCCATTCCGACACTGGCTGACCATGCTAGCCATATGCACTTGCCTGAGTGCCTGCAGCAACAAACCGGGGGACACTGACATCCAGCAAGACCTGGCGGCCACTTACGAATGCCCGATTCTGAAAGTGTCGGATGTGAAGAAGGTAGATGGTGCAGAAGTTGACAGTAAAGTGTATGAAGTGGCATTTACCTATACCGTCAGCATCAAAGGCGGTGCCGAAGCAGCCGGGAAGATGTTTGCCGAATGGAGCCATCTGGATGCGCAGATGCACCCCACGCAGCTGGCATTGGAGAAGGCACAGTATGAAGCCGATGTGCGAATAGCGAGTGGGCAGGTAGGTGGCAACCGCAACGCCGACCCGGAAGTAAGACGGCTAAGCCAAGCTAAAGAACAACTAGAGAACCGGATCAACACGCTGGTGCCATGTCAGAATCTGGAAGCTCTGTCCCGGCTGCAGATTATGCGCACTGCCGCCGAAGAAGCTGCCAAGTCCGGCCAAAGCCAGATAGCGGTGCCAGTTGCCATCAAGGTGCGCGGTAACGGCCATATGGGCAAAGCTGAAAGTGGCTGGCATTTTGTAGATACCCCAGCCCTGAGTACCGTGGAAGTCGTCACCGAAACAGCCAACTACCCTCGCTTCAAGCAGGCAGAAGCACCCGCCAACACACAGCCATCTGACGCCGAACTCGACCCGCCACCTGCACAGCTAGCCAGCATTGCCGCCACGCCTGCGGATGCGGCCAATGCCGCAGATAACAGCCCCAGTTTTGACTGCGCTAGGCTTTGTTGCACAAATCAGCCGTAGGTCGAACTACCCCAATCCCCAGACGGATTTATCCCATACGGACCGTTTGCGGCGTGCCCAGTGCTGTGAAGCGATTCAGAATCGCTGCACAGATTTGAAGCTCCGCTACTTGCCGGTCAAAGTCCCGTGACTTAACCCGATCTGCCAGCAATTTGAAACAGTGCATCTTCGTTTCGACCAAGCTGCGGCGATGGTAGCCACTCCACTTTTTCCAGAGCGCGCGCCCCAGATACTTCACCGCTCGTAGCGACTCATTGCGAGCCTGATTGCCCCGTAAATTCCCTTTCCAGAATTGGCCATTTCGACGTGGGGGAATGATGGCTGCCGCCCCACGCTCTGCAATCGCTGCGTAACATAGGCGTGTGTCGTACGCCCCATCCGTGGTGACGGTTACCAGTCCCTCTCCCGCCGGAATTTGCGATAGCAGCTCTGGCAGCATCGTGGCATCTCCAGTGCGATTGTCGGTCACTTCCATTGCCCGGATTTCCAGCGTTTGCGCATCTATGCCCAGATGCAGCTTGCGCCATTGGCGGCGGTAATCAGCGCCATGCTTTTTCACCTTCCACTCGCCTTCACCCATCATCTTGATGCCGGTGCTATCCACCAAGAGATGCAGACAACCTTGCTTTTTCTGTACCGGGATGCGGACTTGCAGGTCTTTCTGGCGGCGGGAAAGCGTGCTGAAGTCGGGGACGGCCCAGTCAAGGCCAGCCAGGCGCAACATACTTTCGACCATACCTGTGGCTTGCCGTAGCGCCAGGCCAAAGAGGCATTTGATGGTGAGACAGAACTGGATGGCAGCATCAGAAAAAGTTAGCTGCCGTCCCCGCCTGCCGGTAGCCGGTGCCAACCAGTTCATGCCTTTGTCGAGCCAGAGAAGGAGCTGCCCTCGTTGCTTGAGGGACTGGTTGTATGACTGCCAGTTGATGGTTTGGTACTTGGGAGGAAGGGGCTTGCTCATGCGGTCATTCTACCGGACGGACGCAAGCACTGATTTGTGCAACAAAGCCACTGCGCTAAGGCCAGCACCAACGTGGAGAAGATGATCTGCGGCGACCCGAAGTTGGCCGCAGCGGATAGAGATACCGCTGCGGCCTACAAGGCAAAGCTAGCGGCAAGTGCCGATAAGAGTGGATTGAAACAGCAGCAGGCGAACTGGCGCAGGACTGTGCGGGATGCTTTTACGCATGTGGCTTGCTTGGAAGAGGCATACAAGCAAAGGCTAGTGGAGTTGCGTAGTCCATCACTATCAACGGGGGCGGCGTTCAGCCAAAGCGGACTGGCCCAAGCATCGTGACTACGTCTGCTTTGGCTAAGGCAGTGATTGAGAGGCATATATGAAAGCGAGGATTATTGAAACAAAATTCACTCACCAACTTCAACAACTATATCGACAACTCGCCCCCCAGTAGTCCACAATTCAAGGACATATAGATATTAAAAGTTATGGGAGGGCTGCATGGCTAGGCGTCGGAAGGCCAGTAACATTTTTGGGGGAACGAGGCGCAGCACTAAGAAAGGCGACTCCGCAGCAGTTGGCGTCATCATCATGGTGGGGCTTGTTATTGGCGCTATTTCTATGGTCCCGATTTGGGTATGGTATGGGTTGGCTGCTCTTCTAGCTTTTATCGTCCTCAAATACATCTACAAGGCTGTAACCAAGTCTTCTAAAGGGCAACAGGCTCCTCTGACACCGTTTTCCAGCAACCAAGCTTTGCCGGCTACATCGGCGACAGTGCCAGACGCTCTTTCTGCTCCAGCCGCACCTCCGACACGGACCACTTCCCATTCCAAGTCTGAGTCCGTGGGAGATGACCTTGTTTCGATATGGCCCGACACCTCATCTTCAGGCTCTAAAGAGCATCGTTTACCGCCGCCCCCGAAAGGGTTAACCGGTGTCCGCTGGATTCCAGCGGGGGAATCCATCGATGTCGCAGGTCTTCAAATTCCAGGTGGCCTGTTCTATGCCGGTACACCGCCTCGTAATACATCAAACCCTGCATGGATTGACCTGACAAAGAAGGTTGCTGCTACTGGTGACTACCACGAGCGCCAACTTGACTACTGGCCAAGCTACTCAGAAGCCACACCTACGGCCCGACGGGCCTATCTCAATTGGCTTGCATCCGGGAAATGCGACCCTGGTTCAGATATTGGATTTGTCTTTCTCTACTTTTATGGCCTTGAATACCGGGCTCTAGTTGACGCTCAAGAGGATGTCGCCGCCAAAGCGGAAATTCCGCAAATAGCGAATGAGCTGAAGCGTCTTCTCGGCATTTACGGTAATGCTTCTGGGTCGTTTCGGAGCTATGCAGGAGGACTGTACGAGCTACTGTCTCTCTCAGACCTACCAAACCAATTGTATCGAGTACCTGTTCCAGACCTACCGCAATCCTATGAAGTCCCTTTTTACATTCGGCTTGCATTAGGTTCTGCAGCCGTGGATGGTGCCCCTGTACCGGCGGCTTTGGCACGTGCATGGATTAGACACACTCCAGTGGTTCGTCTGCGGACCCCGGCAACTCGGTGCAGTAATCAATTCGACCAACTATTCGACCTACGCTATGCCGAATTATTTGGTGAAGGAATGGTTCTGCCTCGAAATAAGACAAAGCTCAAATGTATGTATCGGCCAGCATCAATGGCGCTCAGCAATAAAGACGTTACGGCTACCTTTGGAGATATTCCCGACGTTACCGTTCTGACAAAACCAATCAAGCAGCTTACGGAACTCACAGAAACAGTCACACAAGAGCTGGATGCCTATAGCTGGTATATCGGTAAAAACCCAGGTGCTGATAGTGCACTCGAAGGACTGCTGCTGTTGCCTACTGCACTATGGCCAGAAGCTTCGCACCGGGCTCTGGGCGAGCTAAAAGCAAAAATTGGCGATGGCATGCTAGTTGTTTCTTTCCAAGAGCTACTCAGCACCCTGGATGCAAGAACGACGCTAACTAAAGACAAAGCCATCGCCATGGCTAAAGCTTTGGAATCACTTTCTATTGGGATCGAGCCGGACATTCTTAGTGGCGTGCGGTTGCCTAAGCCCGACGACAAGTTGGTGCTTTTTACTACCCCGCCGGGTGAAGAAGCCGCCCGTTCTACGCCGGGTTACCAAGTCGCAGCATTGACACTACAGGTGGCCTCTATTGTCGCGGCAGCTGATGGAGATTTCAGTGCGAGCGAGATGAATAATCTACTGCACCATATTGAGTCCTGGACCCATCTTACACCTAGCCACATTCGCCGACTCAAGGCTCACTTGCGATTGCTGGCTATTACGCCCTCATCACTCCCTGCCTTAAAGAAAAAGCTGGAGCCGCTAGATGTTTCAACCAAAGAAACCCTTGGTGCCTTCATGGCTACCGTTGCCCAAACTGATGGCAAAGTCACGCCCGATGAAGTAAAGACCCTAGAGAAAATTTACAAGGCGTTGGGTATCGACCCCAAAAAGGTATTCAGCGATGTACATGCAGTCACTGCTGGCACTTCTCCCGCAACGATAGCTATAGAGGCAATTGAGAAATCTGGCTTCACACTAGACCCTGTGCGCATCGCCGCGCTTCAAAGTGATACGGCCAAGGTCTCTGCTCTCCTAGCAAGTATTTTTAACGAAGATGCACAGGTCGAAGTTGGCTGCATCGACACGGAAGTTGCTCCTATCGACACAGATAAAGTGCCCGAACCAGAGATTAGTTCCCAGCAAAATTTGATGGGGCTTGACGAGTTGCATACCGCATTTGCCAAGTTACTTATCTCCCGTCCTCAATGGACGCGGGAGGAACTGCAAGATGTAGCTGCTGACATGGACCTGATGCTTGATGGCGCCCTTGAGCGGATTAATGAAGCCGCTTACGACAGCTATGACATCCCTTTCACCGAAGGCGACGGCCCCATTGAGGTTAACGCTGAAGTTCTGGAGAAGATTGACGCATGACTACGACCATTCGCCCGAAAGACCGGGATTCTGTTCTCCAATCTCTTCGTGCCGGCGTTGTACCACGTGCCGGACAGCACCTCATCCAGGTTGGCCGTACGCGTGAAATCGAAACGCTAGTTAACGATATTGACCGGATTGCCGATGGTGGCTCTGGATTCCGGGTCGTCATTGGCGAGTATGGCGCTGGCAAGACCTTCTTTCTAAACCTGGTGCGTGCGGTCGCCATGGAGCGAAAGTTGGTTGTGGCCAGTGCTGACTTGAATCCTGACCGCCGCTTGCATGCAAGTGGCGGTCAGGCTCGTTCGCTTTATGCTGAATTGATGCGCAATCTATCGACACGTACTAAACCGGAGGGTGGAGCGCTTGCTGGCATCGTTGAGAAGTTCATCGCAACAGCGAAGGCCGACGCCAAGGCTCAGGGCCTGGCTACTGAGGTCGTTATTCGCGAACGCCTCAACCATCTCACCGAACTGGTTAATGGCTACGATTTTGCTGACGTTATTGCGGCCTACTGCCGTGGCTTCGAAGAAGGTAATGAAGAGCTCAAAGCAAATGCTATCCGCTGGTTGCGTGGCGAATACTCGACAAAGACTGATGCCAGACAAGCACTAGGGGTGCGTAGCATCGTCGATGATGCTTCCATCTACGACCAGCTTAAACTGCTGTCGCGCTTTGTAAGATTGGCAGGCTTCTCTGGTCTACTGGTCAGCCTCGATGAGCTAGTCAATCTCTACAAGTTGGCAAATACGCAGGCGCGCAACTCCAACTACGAGCAGATTCTACGTATTCTGAACGATTCTCTCCAAGGCTCCGCTGAAGGCCTTGGCTTTGTCCTTGGGGGTACGCCTGAGTTTCTCCTTGACCCACGACGTGGTCTATATAGCTATCCTGCGTTGCAGAGCCGGCTATCCCAGAACAGCTTTGCCACCGGGGAGTTGGTCGACTTCAGCGGCCCGGTAGTTCGTTTATCCAGCCTCACGCCAGAAGACTTCTACGTGCTACTTCAGAAGATTCGAGGAGTATTCGCTCTGGGTGACGAAAGCAAGTACCTCGTTCCAGACCAAGGAATCTTCAGTTTCATGGAACATTGCTCGAAGCGTATTGGCGATGCTTACTTCCGTACGCCTAGAACCACTATTACGTCTTTCATCAACCTGCTGGCTATCTTGGAGCAAAACCCTGGCACAGCATGGCAGGAGCTGTTGGGCGGCGTCGAGGTACTCGCCGACACCGGTGGTAACACTGATTTGGCGGTTGAGGGAGAGGACGGTGATGAATTTGCATCTTTCAAAATGTAAGCCGGCCTGATGACGACCCACACCTCCAACTCTTTTTTCCTGCTGGATGAGCGTATCCAACGCTTTCTGTGGCAAGAGCAGTGGGAAGCACTACGCGAAGCTCAGGAGGCCGCCATTCCATTCATTGTTGGGGCTGACCGAGACGTCATCGTGGCGGCAGCCACTGCAGCAGGCAAGACTGAAGCGGCGTTCTTGCCTGCGCTCACCCATCTCCTGCAGCAAGAGACCCCGGCTCTTATTGTTTACGTCAGCCCATTGAAGGCGCTTATCAACGACCAATTCGGTCGACTAGAGCGTCTCTGTGAGCAGCTAGAAATACCGGTGTGGCCCTGGCATGGTGATATTGCGGCTTCAACCAAAGCCAAGTTCGCTTCTCAACGGCACGGTGTACTGCTCATTACACCAGAATCACTGGAGGCACAGCTGTGTAATCGAGGCACCGCGGTTGCAGCCCTGTTCGAGCGTGCGACCTACTTCGTGATTGATGAGCTGCATGCATTCATCGGCTCGGAGCGGGGCAAACAACTGCAGTCACTGTTGCACCGAATTGAAATCGCTATCAAGCGAACCGTTCCGCGAATTGGACTATCCGCGACACTGGGAGATATGAATCTAGCCGCGGAGTTTCTTCGCCCTGGCGGTAGCACTGGCGTGGCGATGGTCGTCTCAAAATCGGAAGGTGGCGAGTTACGCATTCTTCTGAAAGGCTATGAGGAGCCCTTGGTTGTTCGGGCCAAGCCTGTCTTTGTCGATGAAGCCAGAGAGCAAACTGCGGATGAGGATGATGAGGAACCGCCCGAGCCCCAGATGCCTGCAGCCATCGCTGCACATCTATTCAAAAGCCTGAGAGGTACCAACAACCTCATCTTCCCCAACTCGCGCCGAGAGGTAGAGCGTTACACCTACCTTCTCAACCGGCTATGCGATGCACAACTTGTGCCAAACGAGTTCTGGCCGCACCACGGTAGTTTGTCCAAAGAGTTACGCTTGGAGACCGAAGCTGCACTGAAGCAGAAGGAGCGCCCCGCTTCAGCCATCTGTACGAACACGCTCGAGCTCGGTATCGATATTGGAGCCGTCAAGAGCGTGGCGCAAATTGGCCCTCCACCTTCGGTTGCCAGTTTACGTCAGCGTTTAGGACGCTCTGGTCGCAGGAAAGGAGAGCCGGCCATCCTGCGTGGCTACACCATCGAAAATGCTCTAGGTGGTCAGTCCTCACTGGCTACCGACCTGCGCTTAAATACAATTCAGGCTATTGCGATGATTTCGCTGCTGATAGAGGGCTGGTTTGAGCCACCAGCCGTGCATGGTATGCATTTGTCCACACTCATTCAGCAGGTGCTTTCCGTGGTAGCACAATATGGCGGCGCCACCATTGGTCAGCTCTATGGGTGCCTCTGTGCGCCTGGCTGCCCTTTCTCAGGCGTTAGTAAGGATGAGTTTGTCACACTGATTCGCCATATGGGACAGAAAGACCTATTGGTTCAAGAGTCATCTGGATTGCTCCTGCACGGCCAGCTTGGTGAAACATTCGTTAATCACTACAGCTTTTTTGCCGCATTTGCTTCTGAGGAAGAATTCCGCATTGTTTGCGGTAACCGAACGCTTGGAACACTACCTGTATCACAGATGCTGACCGAAAATCAGCGAATTCTATTTGGTGGTAGAACCTGGCTGGTAAAAGAGGTACACGAGGAAGAAAAACTCGTTGTTGTAGAGAAAGCCCGCGGAGGTGTTGCTCCTGCTTTTTCCGGCGGAGCGGGTCGTACACACTCCAAGGTCAGACAGCGCATGCGCGAGCTTCTGGAAGCTGACGACATACCGGCCTATCTTGACCCAATGGCCACTCAATTTTTGGCGGAAGCTCGTCACAGTTACCGGCGGCTTGGACTGCACGATACGGCGTTCCTCGACTTGGGTAGTAGCGTAGTTGTGTTAGCTTGGTTCGGTGACGATGTGAATGAAGCTATCACTTGTTTGCTGCGATATCACGGTTTTGACGCCATGCTGGCCGGCCCCTTTGTTGAGGTGCAAAAAGGTCAGCGAGGTGTTCATGAAATGGTGCAAGCATTGAAAAAGGGGATTCAGCCAGAGCGCCTTTCTGACCTGTTTTCAGAAAGAGATAACCTTCAAAGAGAGAAATGGGATTGGGCACTCCCTGATTCTTTACTGCACAAGGCGTACTCAAGTCGCTATTTGAATCTCGCTACAGCGGCAATGTGGGCAGAGAACCTATAAAGAATAGATATTTTAGGCAGTTAACTTTGAAAAGAAGAAATTCCAACTATGGTCCTCCAAAAGTCCAACATGGCATAAAAATAATCAATCATATTGTTTGTTCACCGCTTTATTGGCTGACTAACTGCTACAGAAATATTTCACTCAAGCTACAAGTTGGCCACATGCTTTCATATTGTAAAAGCCACGGTCAATCAGGAGCGCCATTTCTTTAATTTTCTGCTTTGCGAATATGGGTCACGCCAACCGTTATTTTCATTATTAGTAATTTCAACCGCAAAGCAAAGTGGGGTAATTTAACCTCCGCAAATTAGCTGATGAGATGAAAAAGACCACCTGCAGTCTGGCCAGGTTTCAAATAAAGCGATCTGCCAACCTTTGTTCCACCGAAGATAAATGAAAAACAATTCAGCACTTAATTAATTAATATCCATTAAATCAATGCCTACCAGCATAGGTGTACTTTTCACGTTAGGCGGCTTTGTTGCACAAATCAGTGCTTGCGTCCGTCCGGTAGAATGACCGCATGAGCAAGCCCCTTCCTCCCAAGTACCAAACCATCAACTGGCAGTCATACAACCAGTCCCTCAAGCAACGAGGGCAGCTCCTTCTCTGGCTCGACAAAGGCATGAACTGGTTGGCACCGGCTACCGGCAGGCGGGGACGGCAGCTAACTTTTTCTGATGCTGCCATCCAGTTCTGTCTCACCATCAAATGCCTCTTTGGCCTGGCGCTACGGCAAGCCACAGGTATGGTCGAAAGTATGTTGCGCCTGGCTGGCCTTGACTGGGCCGTCCCCGACTTCAGCACGCTTTCCCGCCGCCAGAAAGACCTGCAAGTCCGCATCCCGGTACAGAAAAAGCAAGGTTGTCTGCATCTCTTGGTGGATAGCACCGGCATCAAGATGATGGGTGAAGGCGAGTGGAAGGTGAAAAAGCATGGCGCTGATTACCGCCGCCAATGGCGCAAGCTGCATCTGGGCATAGATGCGCAAACGCTGGAAATCCGGGCAATGGAAGTGACCGACAATCGCACTGGAGATGCCACGATGCTGCCAGAGCTGCTATCGCAAATTCCGGCGGGAGAGGGACTGGTAACCGTCACCACGGATGGGGCGTACGACACACGCCTATGTTACGCAGCGATTGCAGAGCGTGGGGCGGCAGCCATCATTCCCCCACGTCGAAATGGCCAATTCTGGAAAGGGAATTTACGGGGCAATCAGGCTCGCAATGAGTCGCTACGAGCGGTGAAGTATCTGGGGCGCGCGCTCTGGAAAAAGTGGAGTGGCTACCATCGCCGCAGCTTGGTCGAAACGAAGATGCACTGTTTCAAATTGCTGGCAGATCGGGTTAAGTCACGGGACTTTGACCGGCAAGTAGCGGAGCTTCAAATCTGTGCAGCGATTCTGAATCGCTTCACAGCACTGGGCACGCCGCAAACGGTCCGTATGGGATAAATCCGTCTGGGGATTGGGGTAGTTCGACCTACGGCTGATTTGTGCAACAAAGCCACGTTAGGCCGTAGAATCAATGACATCGTCGCCACAACCTCCGTTCTCTGCACGCGCCGGCGGGCAGCACCGCCAGATAGAAGCAGCCTTCCCAGGCACCGCCAGAAGCGGCCTTCTTCATCTGCTATTTGATCTCGTAGAACGGCGTTACGTACAAGACTGGACTATCATCGCTCGTGAACTTCACAGAATTGGTAGGTTGCCGCTCATCACTTATGACTCATCATCTGCCACCAGCCTAAAACAAGCTCGCAACGATACCGAGGTCGCGCTTAAAAGCCTCGACTGGCAGAAGATGTACGACTTTTGCGAACGCCTGTATAACCATCTTCCAGAAGACATCGGATTCGAGGACAACTACGGTAACTACACGGTCGAAGTTTCACGAAAGGATGCGCAGAGTTATATCGCCGCAGAATTGCAGAGATTGTTTCTAGAAGAAGGACTCGCATATGAGTTCACTGACGGAGCAGTTCGCAGGCGCGGACGCAAACATACGGTAGGCGTGACGGTCAAGTCTCAAGTCGTACTTGGTGATCCACAGTTGCTGAGCGCCCGTAAGCACTTCGACAAGGCACTTCAGTTCTTTCGCCACCCAGCAAAGCCTGACTACGAAAATGCGGTTAAAGAGGCAGTGTGCGCAGTTGAAGCGGCGGCGAAGACGCTGTTCCCCGGGGCAAAGGCCTCAACGCTTGGCGACGTGATCAAGTGGCTAGGCTCAACAACTGACGTCTCAGTGCCAAAAGCCATCTGTCAAACGCTGAATGGTGTATACGCCCTCAGAAATGGCGGGGACGGTGTTGCCCATGGCGGTGCGACCGGAGGAAAGGCAACGGTTGAAGTGACCGAGTACATACTTGCTGTATGCGCTTCCCAGATCATCTACTTAGTTGATCTAGCTAACGCAATGGAAGTCGATGTTCCTTTCTGAGTCGAGCCAAAATCTGCGGCAGGACATGCTGGGCTTAACTCCCCTGACTTCATCCCGACTAACCGAGCGGTTTCATTTAGTGGTTTCGGGAGGAGGTCAGGAGGTCACAATTACCTCTATCCTCACAACAAACTCGGTATCTTTCGCTTGGCCACTGGCCTGATGTATCTGGCCAGCATCAGGTCGCTGGTATGCCCGGTTTGCTCTCGTATTTGCCACGGCTGCAGGCCGGCGATGGCTGCCTGAGTGCAGTAGCCGGCCCGCAAGCTGTGGCCACTCACTTGGCTGGGGTCGCCACCAGCCTTCTTCACCGCCTCTTTCAGTATGAGCGCCACCGACTGGGCGCTAAGCGGTGTGGTGGACACGTTCTCGTGGCGGTCTACCGCCCGGAACAGCCAGCCGTCTTTAATCCCGGCCACTTCGCGGTAATGCTTTAGGGCCAGCACCGGGCAACGATTGCCGCCCGCGTATGGAATAAAGCACGTGCGGCCAACGCCTTCTTGGTCTGTCTTAGACCGCCTTAGCAGTATCTCCAGCCCGTCCGGGTACTCCGTCACATCCTCACACCGCAATGCCACCAACTCCGAGCGCCGTAGTGCCGCCGCCCAGCCAACCAGTATCAAGGCCTGGTCTCGGGCTGCGCGTATTGGCCGTTGATCACCCAGCGCGAACAGAATCTCTAGCAAGTCATCGCGCACCAAGGCTTTAACGCGGCGCTGCCGTTTGCCAAAGGTACGCCTGATGCCCTGCATGGTGCGCTTCACCAAGGCGTGCTTTACCGGCGATGGGTAGCCTTGGTCGATGTGGGCCTTATGAATGGCCACCAGCCTGCGCTCTAGCGTTGCCACAGCCAGTTTGCCGGCCACGGATACCAGGTACTGCACCAATTGCTCAGGCGTGGCCGGGATGCTACCACCCGCGCGGCAGAAGTACCGCACATCATTGGCATACTCCCGTTTCGTTGAAAGAGACTGCGCCGCAGCCATCAACTCTTCGGCCGTATAGGCAGGCTGTGCAAGGCTTTCATCTGTTGTATCCACCTGCTGTTCGGTGGTCAAAATCACGTTTTTCATGGCTTTGTCATCAATTCGAATGTTATGTTTGCGTTAGTCAGCGCATCGCAATAAAGCGGCACGCTGGCCGCTGGCTGGCTAGTACTCGCAAGGGAACAGCAAAGTGGTGACGCTGCGGTCGGCTTCGGTAATGACCCAGACGCGCTTACCGGCCATCTGATAGCTGGAAAAGATGCGCAAGCCGTTCTTCACAGCAAAGTCGTTTTCAGCGGCATCTTCGGGCAGCACATTGCCCCAATCGCCGCGCTGGTGACGCCGTAAGAATGGCTTGGCGTCGAGCTGGTTGGCCGTCAGGTGATCGAACACGGCGCGAGTGGCAACGACGCTGCCGAGAGAAAAGAGTGGTGAGGATTGAGGATGCTTGGTTTGCATGGCTGGCTCCTTGAAAGGTTGGCCGCCGTGCGGTACCGGTTGCAGAAATGCAAAAAGCCAAGACGCGTAAACGTCTTGGCTTGTGATGATGCGGTAACCGCTTGGCGGCACGGCAAAAACTGCCGCAGCTTCAAGCTATCAGGCGATTAGCCATAGCGCGATGACGGTGTGACTTTGGTGAAGGCAAGCGCGAGTGCCCGCTCATCGGCCAAAGCAGATGGCCGAAGGGCTAATGAAAATGGCCGCTTTCTCTTGGAAGCGGCCACGAATCTATGCTGACAACGAGTGGGACTCACTGCTATCTAACAGGTCAGCGCACCTGATTAAGCTACAGGGATAGCCTGACTGCTATCGTCCCAAAAAATCGGTAGCCTGGCTGGCGAGGACGGGTTCAAGCTACTCACCGTATCAAGGCGGTGAATTTGCTCCTTCGACAGAGACAACGATAGTGCAGCGAGGTTATCTTTGAGTTGGGCTTGTGACCGTGGCCCAATAATGGGTACGGCACCATGTGTCCCTGCCCAAGCGATGGCGACCTGACTAGCACTCACCCCTAGCTCGGCTGCAATAGCTAGGACCGTGTCAAGGATCAGTGTGCGTTGCGTCGAGTTTTCTGCCTGGAAAACACGCCCACCGAAACCTTCTGCGCGTCCTTTTTCCCCTTGTCGGTACTTGCCTGTGAGCATGCCACCCCCGAGCGGCGACCAGGTGACGATGCCAAGACCTAGTGCAAGTGATGCCGGGAACAGATCCGTTTCTGGCTCACGATGTACCAAGCTATGTTCAAACTGGGCTGCTGCAATGGGAACAGAGTTGGTCAACTCTGCATAGGTAACGGCACGGGAGAGTCGCCAGGCTTGAAAGTTTGACAAGCCGGCATACAGAATTTTGCCTGCACGTGCCAAGTCTTCAAAGCCGCGCACGATTTCTTCGATGGGCGTAATACCGTCTGGGTTGTGTGCCCAATAGATATCAATCCGGTCTGTCTTGAGCCGCTTCAGGCTTGCTTCTACAGAGGCAACCATGGCCTTACGGCTATTGCCCAGGACCAGCGGGTTCGCGTTAGGTGTCGCCCCGTTGGTAAACTTCGTTGTCAGAACAAAATCTTCACGTCGTCCTTTTAGTAGCTCTCCGAGTAGCGCTTCTGCTTGTCCAAACTGATAAACGTCTGCGCCATCGATAAAGTTGCCACCAGCTTCGGTATAAGTGTTGAAGATGTCGGCGGCGACATCCGGGTCGGCACCATATCCCCAACCCGTACCGAAGTTACCGGTACCCAGCGCGACTTGTGATACATGCAGCCCAGTTTTGCCAAACGTATTGTATTTCATCATGGTTTTCCATTAATTGTGCGTCGTACGTCAACCCGTCTGCTTCCGTAGGCGCTTATCCCACCAAGCAGCGCCAGGGGGAATGACGTTCGTCTATCGACTGCCAGCCGTAAGCCAAGATTGAATATGCTCTGTTGCATCCAGTGCCCTGATCTGGAAAATTCGTTCGTACTAGGGTAAGCGCGACCACGAATTCGAAATCAGCCCGATTGAATCACCTGGTAGCTGATTTACTGCGCCAATGCCCGCTTAACGTGTTCTTTTAACGTGATTGTCGGGCGCCCAATCAAGGCACTCAGTTGCTGACCGTGATCGAACAAGCCGCCTTCTGATGCACCGATATCGGATTCGGCCAGCAAGGTGGCCAAAGCGTCCGGTAAACCAGCGTTGACTAAAGCGCTGCGGAATTCACTTGCTGACAGGTTCTGGTACGCCACTTCTCGTCCGGATTGGCGTGAGATCTCGTGAGCCAATTCGCCAAGTGTGAAAGACTCATCGCCTGCCAGCTCATAAATGCGCCCAGTCTGGTCTGGTTTCGTCAGGACGGCAGCGGCTGCTTCGGCATAATCTTCACGTGCTGCCGAAGAGATCCGCCCCTGGCCGGCGCAGCCCAGCAACGCACCATATTGCAGTGCCGCCGGAACGCTTGCGATGTAGTTCTCGGTATACCACCCGTTGCGCAAGATCACTGCTGGCAGGCCTGAAGCGTGGATCAAGCTTTCAGTTTCCCGGTGTTCTGTCGCGAGGGGCAACGGTGAGGTATCTGCGTGAAGAAGACTGGTGTAGGCCAGTAAGCCTACCCCGGCCGTCTTGGCCGCATTGATTACCGCACGATGTTGTGGCACACGGCGGCCAACCTCGCTGGCGGAAATCAGCAGTAGCTTGTCCGCACCTTCAAATGCCGTGACCAGACTGTCCGGTTGATCGTAATCGGCTTGGCGTACCTGGATACCACGGGCAGCCAAATCAGCTACTTTTTCCGGGTTGCGTACCGCAGCAACAATTTCATGACTTGGCAGTTTTTTGAGCAGGGCTTCGATAACCAAGCGGCCTAGTTGGCCAGATGCGCCCGTAATGACGATCATGGGGGATTTCCTTTCTTGCAATGACTAGACACTTTTCCGAATCGGAACAATGTGCGGTTTGGGGGGCGGTAGCGCTTAGCCCCGGCAAACCGCACCTGAATCTACGCCGGGTACTGGTTAATAATCGGTATATCCCTGCGCACCCGGGGTGTAGAAGGTCGCAAAATCGGGTTCTAACAGCGTCTGTCCGCTCTGCAATTTGGTGACGAGATCCGGATTCGAGATGAATGCGCGACCGAATGCCACCAGATCACCATGTTTGGCAATGAGATCGGCCTCGGCGCGGGTGGCATCATAGCCACCGGAAAGAATGTATTGCCCGGCGAACACGTTACGAAGCACTGCTTTCAAGGCGGGGCTGACTTCCGGCGCCCCCATGGCGCTGTGATCCACGACGTGGATATAAAGCAGGCCGAGCGTGTTCAATTCGTCTAGCAAGCTCAGATACAGCGCGTCCATCTCGGCATCTGCTTGCTGGGAGTTGAAAACACCATAGGGCGAGATGCGCATACCGACCCGCTCGGCACCAATGGCGGCCACCGTTGCCTTGGCGACCTCGACCGCAAAGCGGATGCGGTTTTCAACCGTGCCACCCCAGCGATCCTGGCGCTGGTTGGACGCTGTATTGAGAAACTGGTCGATCAGATAGCCGTTTGCGGCATGCAATTCGACACCATCGAAGCCGGCCTGCAGGGCAAGTTTGGCCGATTCGGCATATTCGGCAATGCTATTGGCAATATCCTCTTCATTCATTTCTTTGGGGACAGGATGTGGCTGCATACCGCTCGTGACGGTCCAAATCTCACCCGGCACGGCAATGGGTGAGGGGGCCAGCACCTTGGCACCCTCGGGCATATTGGCCGGATGGCTGACGCGACCGGTATGCATCAATTGAACAAAAATCTTGCCGCCCGCTTGATGGACTTCATCGGTTACAAGCTTCCAGCCCTGCACATGATCTTCATTGAATAAGCCAGGAATACGCGCATAACCCAGGCCATTGGGTGACGGTGACGTCCCCTCTGTAATAATCAGCCCCGCACCGGACCGCTGGCCGTAGTATTGCGCCATCAGCGCATTTGGCAGATTCGCGATGGCACGGCTACGTGTCAGTGGTGCCATCACGATGCGATTTTTCAGTGTGAGACTACCCAGCCGGGTCGGGCTAAATAGCATATTGGTCATGGCAATTACCTCGATATTCGATTGATGTGGCGATTAGGTGGGTGCGTTGCACCGTGTTACCGCTGATAGCGTTCTGCGGCATGGGCTTGCCGGATATCCGACATCAAACCTTGGCGCGCGCCGTCCAGGGCATCCCATCGTTCGGCAACATGAAGCGGCGGGATGGTGATCAGCTCTCGGCGGTCGAAGCCGACCAGTGCGGCATCAACCAGCTCGCCCACCTCCATCACTTCCGGAAGCGCGTTGACATCCATGCCGGCGCGTTCCCAGATTTCGGTGCGGGTAGCGGCTGGCAATACGGCTTGTACGTAGACGCCCTTGGGGGAAAGCTCCAGGTGCAAGCCTTGTGACAAAAACAGGATGAAGGCTTTGCTGGCGCCGTAGACCGACATGCCGAACTCGGGGGCAAAGCCCACTACCGAGCCCAGGTTGACGATGGCGCCGCTCCCTGCCTGAGCCAGGCGGGGGGCAATCGCGGCGGCAAGTCGGGTGGGGGCGAGGGTGTTGAGCCTGATCTGGCCTTCGATAGCGTCGGCGGTTTGCGTCAAGAAGCCACCCGACTGCGCGATGCCGGCGTTGTTGATCAAGATGCCGATGCGCTCGTCTTGGCGCAGCCGGTCCTCCAGGGCCGCCAAGTCCGCTTGGCGGGTCAAATCCGCAGGAAGTACCTCAATTGCCACCTTGCATTCGGTACGCAGGCGTGCCGCCAGCGTTGCCAGGCGTGCTTTGTCACGCGCAACGAGGACCAGATCATGGCCGCGACGGGCAAAGCGTTCGGCATAGGTGGCACCGATGCCGCTGGAAGCACCGGTAATCAAGACGGTAGGAAGCATGGTCATGGCAGTTTTCTTTCGTATCGATTGTTCTGATGAAGGGGGCGCAAAAGCCGTTACATCTTGACGACCACTTTGCCCTTGGCATGGCCCTGCGCCAGGTAGGCAAGCGCTTCCCTGGCCTCCGACAGCGGGAACACCTTGTCGATGACGGGCCGGATGCGTTCGGTTTCCAGTAGCTGGCCGATTTGATGCAGTTGCGCACCATCCGGGCGTACGAAGAGGAAGCCGTAGCTCACGCTATGCTGGTTCGCCAAGCGCATGATCTTGCGGCTCATCAGGCCGAAGACCAGCCGCAGCACAACGTTCAAGCCCCTTGCCCGCGCGAATGCGGCGTCCAGCGGGCCAATCAGCGAGACGATCTTGCCGCCCGGCTTGAGGATGGAAAGGGATTTCTCGATGGTGTCGCCCCGCACGCTGCCCAACACCGCGTCGTAGCCATGCAGCTGTGTCTCGAACGCGTGCTGCTTGTAGTCAACGACCTCGTCGGCCCCTAGGCTACGCACCAGCTCAATATTGCCCTTGCTGACCGTAGTGCCAACCCGTGCGCCCAGGTGTTTGGCCAGCTGGATGGCAAAGGTGCCGATACCGCCCGACCCGGCCGGGATGAACACTTTCTGGCCGGCTTGCAGATGGGCGCGTTCTTTCAGCGCTTGCCAGGAGGTGAGGCCAACCATCGGGATCGATGCGGCCTGGACGAAGTCCAGATTGGCGGGCTTCAGTGCGGCAGCGTGCTCCGGCACCACGGCAAACTCGGCAATCGCCCCTGTGCCTTGGTCGAAAATGCTGGCAAACACGGCATCGCCCGGCTTGAAACGGGTGACCTTGCGGCCAACCTCTATCACCACGCCGGCCAGGTCGCTGCCGAGGATGGCGGGCAGCTGGAAATGCATCACCGGCTTGAACATGCCGGTCGGGATCATGTTGTCGATCGGGTTCAGGCCGGCAGCGTGTACCTGTACCAGCAGTTCGTCGTCTTTGGGGGTGGGGCGGGCGACATCGCGCAGCGCGATGTCGGGTGATTTGCCGTAGCGTTTGAAGGTGAGCGCTTTCATGTGGTGAGGGTCCCTGTCGAGTCGGTAGATGTTGGCCGGCACGGATTAGTCCGCGAGGAAGGCCAGCACGGCGGGTACAAAGACCCGGTGATACTGGAATACGCCGCCGTGCCCCGAATCCGGGTACAGCGTGAGCTTGGCATTGGGCAGGCGACGAGCCATGTCTGCCGAGTGCTGGCTGGCCACCATGAGATCGTTATCGCCATTGGCGATGAAAACGGGGTGCGTGATCTGCGACAGGTCATCCGGCGCTCCCAGCCCCGCGGCTTTGATGGCCTTCAGTTGCGCGCGCCTTGCTTGTAGAGAGATGGGTTTGTCGCGGTCTTGGGTGCGTTCTGCCAGCGCAGCAAAGTAGTCTTTGGCTGCGCGTTTGCCTTCTGGCGTACGCGGGAAGAACAGGAAGTGTCTTGCATCACGCCAAGTCAACGCCGCCTTGAGGTAGGCCACGGCGGCAACCTTGGTTACCGCTTCGATACCGCCGCCGCCCCGCGGCCCGGTGCCGGCCAGCACGATCCGCCTCACCAGCTCGGGCGCCTGCAGCGCCACCATTTGCGCCACACCGCCCCCCAGCGAGAAGCCGAGCAGGTCCACCTTCTGGAAACCCATGGCACGGATGAACAGGATGGCATCGCGCCCCATCTCTTCTACGCTATCCGGTACCGCACCACCCGACGCACCGACCCCGCGGTTATCGAAGGCGATGACCCGGCGCTGTTTGGCAATGCCATCGATAACGCGCGGGTCCCAGTCGTCCAGCACTGCCATCAGATGGTGGAAAAAAATGACCGGCACGCCGGAATCCGGGCCGAGCTCGCGGTAGGCGAAAGCCACGCCGTGAACGTCAATCGTGCGGGTGGGCACATCCTTCCATTGCCCTTGGTGTATTGGCTGCATGACATGCACAGGGTGCTTATCCGCCAATGTCTTGGTGGCGGATGCGGTAGTGGCTTGGTTTGTGCCCATCAAAACTCTCCCGGCCAGTGGATTGCTCATCCACGAGGTGTTAGTATCAAAGCGATACGAACAATACTACCAATTTCCAGATAAGTCACTATCAAAATAGTATGGACACGAAAAATAGCTATGAAAGCCCATGCCCGATCTCCCGCAGCCTCACCGTTGCGGGCGATGGGTGGAGCATCTTGATCCTGCGGGACGCCCATGCCGGCCTTACCCGCTTTGACCAGTTCCGCAAAAGCCTGGGCATCGCCCCCACCATGCTGACGCGCCGGCTGGCGACGCTGACCGAGGAAGGGCTATTGGAAAAGCGGCGCTATTCGGAACACCCGCCGCGCGAGGAGTATTTGCTGACGGATGCCGGCCGTGACTTTTTGCCGGTGCTGTTCATGATTGGCGCGTGGGGCCGCAAGTACCGGGGAGGGGGAAAGCTGACGCAGTTCTTCGATGCAGAAACCGGGACTGAAATTCAAGCGATTGCGGTAGATGAAGTGACGGGCGCAAAGATCGGGACGCGACCGATGAGAGCGGTTGTGCCTGATGAAGGGTGACAGCAACATCAATGAACACGCTGCCAATACAAGAGTATTAATCGCTCCGTGGTAGATGCTTGAGATGGCTGCTTTCTAACTAGAAGCAGCCATCTTTTAGCGAAGACCTGAAGTTCCGCTTTGGCCGACAACCAGCCTACCAACACCTATCTCCCACAAGCAGCAGTAACCACAAGCACAGGTAGCAGCAATACAGCCCGGTACTGGCCTTGGTCGGTGCCGGGTTTGTTTTTGGCAGGCTTACCATTGGTCACCTCCCCACTCTGCAGTGTCGGTTGTCGTAGCAGCGGGTTCGGTGCTTTCGGCGGGGCAAGCCGGCCCTACCGGTCGCACACGAATGTCTCCGTTATCCAGCAAGCGGATGGAAACGTAGTGGCCTGCGGCCAACCCTGCTACTTGCAACAAGGCTGCGGGCAAGCGTAGGCCGGTTGAGTTGCCCCAGCGGCATAAGCGGACGGTCATGGTTTTCTCCTTGTATCGCCAATGACAATCAGCAAATTGCCGTGGGGCGCGGCGGGCTGGCTTAGCCGAGCGGCGGTACGTAGCACGCGGTACCGTGTGCCCAAGCGGGTACTGGCAGCACGTTACCGGGACTAAACAACTCGGCCAGATCGACGGCGGGCAAGCGTTCTGGGCGGCGGTGGCTGAGGATGTTGATACCGGTCTTGCGCTCGATGCTGCCCACGTACTTGTGCACGCTGCTGCGGCTACGGAACAAGGATTTGACGTCGCGCCCGTGTAGCCAGGCTTCGTACACGTTGCGTTCGGGCAAGGTCAGCATGACGAGTTCGTCGTCGGTGAGCAGGCGCTGGATGGCGTGGCGCAGGCGGTAGTGGCGCAGGCCGCGAAAGTACAGCTCGGCGAGGTCGAGGTCCCACCACGCACGGCCGCTTTGCAGCTTCAGGTACGCCAGCCCTTGCGAGTACAGCTTGAGTTCCACCCGCAGTGCGTCACGGAAGTCGGCCAGAATGCGCTGCTGTAGCGGGCCGGGCGTGCGCCAGTGTTGCTGCAGCTCCTGGTACTTGTCGTAGAGGGTGAGCACGTGGTGGGTGCTGCGGCGTTTGCGGGTAAAGCCCAGGCTGATTTCGCTATCACCATTGCGGTGCTTGCCCTTGCCATGGTGCTGGTCCACCGCATCGATGATGGGCTGCAGCAGCTCGCGCTGGCAGGCAAAGTTGGCGGTGAGGTGGACTTCGGTAAGCCAGTACAAGCCGTCCAGCCAGTACTGCCGCTCTCGCGGGTCGACGGTGATGTGGTAGCGGTGGGTCAGCAGATCAAAGATGCGGCAGACGTAATCATGCAGATTGCCGTGCCCGAACACATTGTGACGCTGCAGCAGCTTGGGTGGGCACACGTGGATTTCCAGCTGGCCTGCCATGCCGGCGCGTACGCTGCGCGAGCGGACATAGAACTGGCTGTCGGGGTGATCGAGCTTACCGTTTAACCCGTTGCCGGCGTGGCGGATTTCACCGCTATCAAAGTCGATGTACTCCCACTGGCCACCGCCCAGCACGCTATGCGTGCAGGGTCCGGTAACCCGGAAACGGTCGATGTGGATATTGGCTGGCTGGGTGCTGGTGATGCTGGGTGTAGAGGTGAACATGATAGAGAGGGCTTGAGGGCCTGGTTGGTGCGTGACATGTTCAAATTGCGTACAAATCTGATGTGGTATAGCGGTTGGCATGCCAATGCGGCCAACCTCGCTGTGGTCCGTTTGATGCAAATATGCATGCATGCGGACGATGCATCAGACACCGCCGCCTGCATCAACGGTGCTCAGCGTTGCCCGCCACGCCCCAGCGTACGCGCCACCGTGGACTGATGAATGCCCAGGCACTTGGCGATTTCGCGCTGCCGCCAGCCCGCGGCGGCGTACTGGCGGATCAGCAACTGGCGCTCGGCCAACGCTACCTGCTTGGCGGTACGCTCGTCTTCCGGCTCCGGAATCTGCCAGCCGGTGTGGAATTCGCCTTCTTTCACCAGCCACCACCACTGGATGCAACGCGGCAAGGGCTCGTGCAGCCCGCGATGCGTTCGCTGCAGGCGCAAGCCGCCGCCAATCTCCGCCGGCGCACACGTATCGGGCGTCAGGCAGACCTCGTGCATACGATGTGCCAGATGCTGCTGACAAAAGCGGTCCCCCGTTTTGCCGCTAGCCGCAAATAGCACCAAGGCGATACCGCGCTTGTTCAGGTCTTGGAGCACCAACTCGACGCGCACTTTGTCGTGAGGTGGCGACTTGCGGTCACTGAACCAGCTCAGCATGTCATCCACGATCACCGCCTTGGTACCGGGCCGCAGCGTTGCCAGCAAGGCGTTGCGGCCTTCTGCGCTATCTAACAGTACCGACTCGTCTTGTTGCTGAGCGCGGTGATAGAGGTGTAGGTGCTGGCGCGTATCGGTGGCCGTCCAATCCGCATCGTAGCTTTGCAGTGCGGCCACGTAGGCGGCATCGGCGGGCAGCAGGCCATTACTCACCAGCAGCAAGGTATCAACCGCACCTTGGGTCTGAAACGGCCCCAAATCGACGTCGGATGCCAGTGAACGCGCCAGCAGATACATGAACTCGCGCCACGCCGCACCGGGCTGGTGCCGGAACACCGTGATCTCGCCGGGGTAGATCAAACCCTGCATCAGGTACGGCGGGGTGTGCCGGGCCAAGGCGGCCAACTCGTCCAGCGTGCTGAGTTGAAACTGGCTGACACGATGAAACTCGTCTTTGGGGCGATGCCATCACGCGTCCTCCTGTGCGGAGGTAGCCTGCTGCGCGGCGGTACTACGACGCGCCATCAGCTTGGCCGCCCAGGCGACCACCTCCGCTTCTACCCAGCGCACGGCCGCACGACGGCTGCTGCCCAAGCGAATCGGCTCCGGGAAGTCTGGCTGTTCATACACAAAACTCTTCTTGAAACCGATGATCTCGGTGACGCGGGCCAGGGTAATCAGGCGCAAGGGCGGTGGCGTGTCGGGCGCAAGCGGTGGTGCGCAGCTCACCGTCAGACGGCTGGCGTAACGTGGCGGCTTCTTGACAGGGGTGCCATCGTGGTGGCGGATGCGCACCGGCACGGCATGGCGATGCGGGTCCAGTATCGTGTGGCTACCATCAGGCGATACGTCATGGTGCAAGCTGGGGCGTACCGGGTCTTGCACGATATAGCGGCGGCCATCTTGCGGTACCGGTTTGAACAGCGCCGCGTACTCGGCACTGACCAGTACCACAGTACCGGCAGGGCTTTGTGCAATACGGGCCATGATGACGTCGCGGCGCAAGGTTGGCCGCAGGGTGGCGGGTTTGGCGGAATGGGACATGGTGTTTCCTTTGCAGTGGGGTTACGGGGGCCAGAATGACAAACGCCAACCAGCCCGGTTAGGGTTAGTTGGCGTCATTCGGTCCTGCCCGCTACTGCAGCGGATTCAAGCCATGCTTCAGCCGTGCTGAAGGAGCGCCTCGACAATAAAGCAGTGTCGATTCAAAGACATCCGTATGGATGTCGGAAGTATTCTTTGCCCGCGCAGGGCGGTTTGTCAATGCAGCCTCAGCCTTGCGATAAACAATACACCTGCCAGTCCGCCAGCAGACTGACACGCTTGTCGTAGAAGTCAGAGCGCAGATACGCAGCCGCTACTGCGTCCGGCAGCCGATGCGCCAAAGCTTGCTCGCAGACCTCGAACGGGTAACTGGTCTGTTCGCCCGCCCAGCAGCGGAAGGTCGATCTGAAACCGTGCACGGTGATATCTGCATAGCCCAGCCGCCGCAGCAGCATGGACATCGCCATATTCGACAGCGGCTTGTCCTTCCGAGCATTGCCAAACACAAACGTCGGGCCGCTAAAACCACGCACGCAATGCAAAATCTCCAGCGCCCGCTCGCTCAGTGGTACACGGTGGGCAACACCCGCTTTCATGCGCTGCTTGGGAATGGTCCACATCTTCTTATCGAAGTCGATTTCGTCCCAACGTGCGCCCACCACCTCTCCAGTGCGTGACGCACACAAAATCAAAAACTCCAGCGCAAGCCGGCTGACGCCATCGTCTTCACGCAAGCGAGTCAGAAAGCCGGGTAGCTCGTCGTAGGGCAGCGAGGCGAAATGCCTTCTACGATCAGCCCGCAGTTTGGGCAAGCGGTGCTCCAGCAAGCCTTTGTAGCGAGCCGGATTGTCGCCTTGGCGAAAACCGTTGGCCGAGGCCCAATCCATGATGGTTTCGATGCGGCCCCGTAAGCGGGTGGCAGTTTCGGTCTTGTCCTGCCAAATCGGCTCTAGCACCGCAACCACCATACCACTGTCGATGTCGGTAATGAGCAAGTCCCCAAACACCGGATAAGCATACTGGGCAAGAGAGTTCGACCACTGCTGGGCATGCTTGGCATTGCGCCAGCCGGGCCGCGCCAACGCGATATAGGCTTCGGCGCAGTCGCGAAACGTTCTAGAGATCGATACGGGCGCGGCTGCGACAGGCTGGCTTGGCTTACGATGTGCAGCCAGGTCTTCGCCCCGAGCGCGAGCTTCCCGCAACTGCTGCGCCAATTCGCGGGCTAACTGCAAAGTGGTCGCCGGGTACGCCCCCAGCCCCACCGACTTGGCCTTGCCAGTATCCATGTAGCGAAACAGCCAACTGGCCGCTCCATTCTTATTGATACTGAGGTACAAGCCCTCGCCATCACCGAGCAAGGCGTTCTTTGGGGTAGAAAAAGCGAGTTGCTCAATCTGTTTGATCCGTGCGCGAATTCGGGTATCCGTGAGTTTGTTTCTGGCCATCTTTGTCACCATGCCTGCAGGTTGAAAGGAGCGCCTTACTATCAAATCACATATCAAATCTGCACGGCTGACGGCGGTTTTGAGCGGAAAATGGCGGAATCCATCCCCCCGCACAAGCTGTTGAATTTGCGCAACAAAACAGCAAAATGGATGATGGCGCACTTGAGTAAAATCGACACCGCTTCCGCCAAAATTTAACCCCCGCAAACATCAAGCCAGTATTGAGAAATCAAGCACTGGCAAGGGTTTGCGGGGGTTTTGCTTTTGTCGGTTGATTTTGGAGTTTCGCAAGGGTGCCCGTCTTGCTGGCGTGCGGTGAGCCCCGAGTTTGCTGCGCCGCACGTGCGAGGTATCAGTCGTGCCCATGCAGTTCCCGTTGCGGTGTGGGCTGTCATGCTAAAGAAGATATGAGCGCTTTCTGGCGGTGTTGTCAGGCGTGGTTGAGGTGGGGTTGTAGTGTGGTAGTAAGTGCCACGCTACAGGCTTCCAGCTCGGGCAGATTCGCCACGGCATCGGCCAGCCGGCCTTCGTCGGCCGCCGTTTCCATCAGCCGGCAGTGTGCGGCCAACTGCAGGGCTGCAATGGACAGGCAGCTGCCTTTGAGTGTGTGTGCCGCCATGATGATGGCTGGCAGGTCGCCTTGTTGCAGGCCCTGGCGCAGCTCAGCCAGCCGTACCGGCATATCGTCAAGAAATGCGGCGAGCAGGAGCGGCAGGAAGGTTTCGTCACCGTCACAGTTTTTCAGTGCCTGTTCGTACTGGAATACGGGCGTGCTGTCTTGTTCGGGCGGCAGGGATGCTGCTGCTGTGTGCGAGTCACCTAGCACGCGATGGATTTCTTCCAGGGTGCGGGTGGCATCGATCGGTTTGCTGATATAGCCATCCATGCCGGCTTGCAGATAGCGCTCCCTGTCCCCGCTCATGGCATTGGCGGTGAGCGCTATGATGGGCAAGGGTGCCAGCGTGCCAGCGGCCTGCATGGCGCGGATATGCTGGCAGGCTTCCATGCCATCCATCACCGGCATTTGCATATCCATCAGTACCAGGTCGAAATGGGCGGCAGCGATGGCGTCCAGTGCTTCTTGCCCGTTGTTGACTACGGTAACGCGGTAACCACGGCGGTGCAGGATGGTCACAGCCAGTTTCTGGTTTACCGGGTTGTCTTCTGCCAGCAGGATATCCAGGCTATGCCCCAGCTCGCGCACTGTATGACGGGTCACCAGCTCGGTAGTGGCGGTGGTATTGCCCGGGTTTTGCAATAGCCGGATGGTGGTTAGCAGCTCGTCTTGTGATACCGGCTTGGTGAGATAGCCGCGAATGCCCAGCGCTTGGCAACGCTTTGCGTCGCCGCGTTCGCCGGAAGAGGTCAGCATGATGACGGTAGCACGACGCCGGTCTTCGCGAATCTGGAGTGCAACGTCAAAGCCAGACATGCCGGGCATGTGGCCATCCAGTAACACCAGCGGGTAGGGGTGCTGTGCCAGCAGCGCCAGCGCCTCGAAACCATCGCCGGCCAGGGTTGGCCGCATCGACCAGTTTTTCAGCATGGCTTCCAGCCAGCTGCGATTGGTAGGGTTGTCATCCACCACGAGTACCGGCATATCGGCCAGCTCGGTTGGCGCGGGTTGTGCGGGTTGCTCGGCGGCTAGCTGCATCGGCACGCTGAAGTGGAAGTCCGAACCGACACCCGGGGTACTTTGTACGCTGATATGGCCACCCAGTAGCCGTACCAGCTTCTGGGTGATGGACAGCCCCAGCCCCGTGCCGCCGTAACGGCGCGTGGTGCTGTTGTCGGCCTGGGCGAAGGCATCAAAGATAAGTTGCTGTTTTTCCTGCGGGATGCCAATGCCGGTATCGCGCACGGAAAAGTCCAGCAACAGGCAGCCATCTCCCTGGATATCTCCCGTTACGGTCAGTACGATTTCGCCGCTATGGGTAAATTTGATGGCATTGCCGATCAGGTTGTTCAGTATCTGCCGTAGCCGCGAGGGGTCGGAGATGACCCGGTCCGGCAGCACAGGGCAGATACGGCAAACTACCTCCAGAGGCTGGTTGCTGGCGCGTAGTGCAAAGGGGTAGACGGTTTGGCTGATCAGGTCGCGCAGCGAGAAGGGCACCGCCTCGATAGTCATTTTGCCGGCTTCGATCTTGGAGAAGTCCAGGATGTCATTAATGATGATCAGCAGTGAGTCGGCCGAAGATTTGACCAGCTCCAGGTATTCGCGTTGCTCGGCGGTAAGTTCGGTGTCGAGCGTCAGCTCGGTCATGCCGATGACGCCATTCATCGGGGTGCGGATCTCATGGCTCATATTGGCAAGAAACGCGCTCTTGGCCTCGTTGGCAGCCTCGGCCTGCGCCAGTGCCTGGTCCAGTTCACGGCTCAGCAGCTCGGCTTCTTCGCGGCGCCTTTCGCTGTGTGACAGGTTACGGTAGGCCAGGGCTGCTATCAGGCTGGCCACCAGCATCAGGATGGCAGCAGTGGCAGCGACCGTAGTATTGATGCTTTGCAGGCTGCGATTGCTCTCGTTGGCCTGCTCCGTGAGCCGGCTGTTGGCACCGATAGTGAGCTCGCGCACGTTTTCGATGACGGCATCCAGGTCTGCTACCAGTTCGCCAGCGCTGCGTTGGGTAAAGTAGCCGTCACCTTTGGCCAGTTTTTTGTCGGTGTGCGCTACCAGGCGGGTGAGCGCCGACATTTGCGTGTTATACCACTGCCCATTCTTGAACAGCAGGCTGTAGCGGTATTCGCTCAGCAGGGTAATACGTGAAACCAGGATGTCGTAGCGCAGTTGCAGCTCATCCAGGTCTTGTGTCTGGCCGGTAGCTACCGCCACCTTGGCCGCCCCCAGCGTGCGGTAGTAATCGATACCCAGCTGCGAGTAAACCCAGACGATATTGTCTTCACCTTGCTCGGCGAAGTGCTGCATTTCAGACTGCTGCCGATGATAGAGCAGCCCAACAACCAGCAAGGCTGCTGCCATGAGAATGGCAAGCAACCATAGCTGGTTACTGACGCGACGGTTGGCTGGGCGTAGGGACACCGGCTTACTCCGGCAGCCGTGCGGGCTTATTCCACACGGATGCGGTTTACCTGCCATACGCAGCGCGAGTAGATGTCTTTGGTGCGCAGTTCAGGTTTTTTGTCAAAGGGGTACATGATGAATAGTGGCCCTTTATCGCGGATGTTAAGTACTTTGCCGTTAATTTTTCGCGCCAGAATAACATCATGTTTTTCCAGGTCGGCCAGTGGGATTTCAGCTGCGTAATCATTCAGCGCGACAACATACAACTTTTTCCCTTTTGCACCGGTGGCTTTCAGGACATCACGGAAAAGTGGCCCTTCGAAGGTCTGTGCTGTTTTATACCAAGGTGTTTCTACCGTCATTTTTTGTTGTGGCAGCTTGTCCAGCATAGCCGCGTCAAACTGTGCATCATTGCCGGCATTTTTTTCGGCAATCAGACCCGATACGGTGAGGATAGGGCGGCCGGCTGGCTTGTCGAGAGCCAGGGCGTTGGCTGAGGATACAACTAGCGCGGCGGCCAGCAAAGTGCGTGCAAACTTCAACATGCTTGTGCTCCTTGGTTGTGAATAAGCACTTCATTATGAACTGTAGCGACTAAAATTCACCCTGTTAGTACCGAGATATCTGTGTTTGCTTGATGGATATCTATAAGTATCATAATGGTATTGTTGACAATGCACTGCAACGGCATATTGTTGTAGATGTGGCACCTTTCGATAAAACACTTATACGGATAGCAAAGTTTGCCATGAGAATGACAGTGTTGATTGTCGACGACAATCCGGCCAACCTGATGGTGATGCGCCACCTGGTTGGCCGCATACAAGACTGTGAGCCGCTCACCATGCAGGACGCCCCGGCTGCGCTGGCATGGTGCGCTAGCAATACGCCAGACCTGATCCTGACCGATTACATGATGCCCGGCATGGATGGGCTGGCATTTATTCATGCCCTGCGTGCCATGCCCCACATCCACGATATTCCTATCATCATGGTTACCACCAGTGATATGAAAGCCGTGCGTCAGAGCGCGCTGGAAAGCGGCTCTACCGATTTTCTTACCAAGCCGCTGGACCCGCCGGAAACCCGTGCCCGTATCCAGAACTTGCTGCAGCTGCGCCGGGCCCAGCGCCAACTGCGCGAGGTCGCCGCGCAAGACCTGGTGATTCGCCTGTCACACATTGCCGAATCGCGCGACCCGGAAACCGGTCGCCACATCGAGCGCATGGCCTACTATGCGCGCATTATTGCCAGCGGCCTGCGGCTGGGGCCGGAAATCGAAGAGCGCATATTTCTGGCAGCACCCATGCACGATATCGGCAAGGTGGCGATTCCGGATCATATTCTGCTCAAGCCAGGCAAACTCACTCCTGAAGAATTCGACATCATGAAAACCCACCCCACGCGGGGGGCAGAGTTCTTGCAGGACAGCGAGTTGCCGCTGTTGCGTATGGCTTACGATATTGCGCTGGGGCACCACGAGAAATTTGATGGTAGCGGCTACCCGCAAGGTTTGTGTGGTGAGGCCATACCATTGGCCGCACGCATTGTGGCAGTGGCGGATGTATTCGACGCCCTGACCTCGGCACGGCCCTACAAAGCTGCCTGGGAGGTTGCGCGGGCGCTGGAGTTTATGGAAAGTCAGCGCGGTCTGCATTTTGACCCCAAGGTGCTGGATGCTTTCTTGGCCAACCTGGAACAGGTGCTGGATATCCAGACCCGCTTGCGCGACGAGCCGGCAGCCTCCGACTGACCTGGCTCTTTTATGGTGAAACCACCTGCATTGCAGGTGGTTTTTTTATGCCTGCTGGGTGCGACCATGATGGTGATATGCCTGAACCCAAGGCATCCAAACTTGCCAAATAACCAAAAAGAATAAAGATTTCGTATTATATTATTTTTTGTATCCAATCGATCACTATAGACTGCGCCCATATTTATCAAAACCTGCTGCGTCAACGCTAGCGGGGCTAGGGCAAGGCATGATCGAAGTACAGAGCATCAGCAAACACTACCAGCACGGCGGCAAGACCGTGGCCGCGCTGGATAACGTCAGCCTGCAGATTGCCAGTGGCGAAATCTACGGCATCATCGGCCGCTCCGGCGCTGGCAAAAGCACGCTGATCCGCTGCCTGAATCTGCTGGAGCGGCCGGACAGCGGCCACGTCAGCCTGCATGGCGAAGACATCACCCGCCTGGGCGAACGTGCCCTGCAGCAGCGCCGCCAGCGCATCGGCATGGTGTTCCAGCATTTCAACCTGCTGCGCTCGCGCACCGTTGCGGCCAACGTGCGCTTCCCGCTGGAGTTGGCCGGTGGCCAAAGCCCGGCGCAGATGGATGCCCGCGTGGACGAGCTACTGGCGCTAGTCGGCCTGCAAGATCACAAACACAAGCGCCCGTCGCAGCTGTCGGGCGGCCAGAAGCAGCGCGTCGGCATTGCCCGGGCACTGGCCAATCACCCCGACCTGTTGCTGTGCGACGAGGCCACCAGCGCGCTGGACCCGGAAACCACCGACGCCATCCTGGCGCTGCTGGCCGACATCAACCGCCAGCTGGGCCTGACCATTGTGCTGATTACCCACGATATGCGCGTCATCCGCCAGCTGTGCGATAGCGTGGCGGTGTTGGACCACGGTCGTGTAGTGGAGCAGGGCAAGGTGCTGGACGTGTTCCTGGCACCGCAGCACGCGGTGACGCAAAGCCTGCTGGCGGAAACCGGCATGGGGCAGGGGGCACTGCAAGGCATCTGGCGCCAGCGTGTTGCCACGCCAGTGATCAAACTCACCTTTGTGGGTGAGCCAACGCTGCAGCCGGTGCTGGACAAGGTTGGCCGCGAGGTGGGTCTGCGCGTCAACCTGCTGTCCGGCACGCTATCGGAAATCAAGGACACCCCGTTTGGCCAGCTGTTGGCCGGTGTAGTGGCGTCGGATGTAGACGTGTCGGCCCTGCCGGCCATCTTTGCCCGCGAGGGTGTGCGTTGCGAGGTGCTGTAAATGCTGGATTTTGACTGGAACCTGCTGCTGGAAATCGACTGGGTCGAAATCGGCGAAGCCACGCTGGATACCCTCACCATGCTGGGCGTGTCGATGCTGTTTACCGTGCTGGCCGGCCTGCCGCTGGGCGTGTTGCTGTTCATCTCGGCGCCGGGGCAGCTGCGTGCCCGCCCACGTCTGTACGCGGTGCTGTCCTTCCTGGTAAACGTGCTGCGCTCGCTGCCGTTTGTCATTCTGCTGATCGTGCTGATGCCGTTTACCCTGTTGCTGGTAGGTACTTCTATCGGCGTGGCTGGTGCCATCGTGCCGCTGGTGGTTGGTGCCGTGCCGTTTTTTGCCCGACTGGTTGAAAACGTGCTGCGTGAAGTGGACCGTGGCGTGATCGAAGCCAGCCAGTCCATGGGCGCGCGCTTGCCGCATATCATGTTCAAGGTGCTGCTGCCGGAATCGCTGCCTGGCCTGATCGGCGCGGCTACCGTTACCGCCGTGGCGCTGGTGGGCTACACAGCCATGTCCGGTGTAATCGGCGGTGGCGGCCTGGGTGACCTGGCCATCCGCTACGGCTACCAGCGCTTCCAGACCGAAATCATGATCGTCACTGTGGTACTGCTTTTGGCCTTGGTGCAAGGCCTGCAGTCGGCCGGTGACAGCCTGGTACGCCGCTGTCGCTTCGACTAACTACATGTTTTAACGCCATTCAACCTGCTGTGCCCCGTATGCCCGCGCCGATCCGGCCGGGCAGGGGGAAGACTTTCTCTCAAAAAGGAAAAACCATGACCCGCATCAGCAAACTGGCCGCCGCCGTTGGCCTGGCCGCCATCGCCTTTGCCGCTCAGGCAGAAAACGTGAAACTGACCGTGGCCGCCTCCCCGGTACCGCACGCCGAGATCCTGGAAGCGCTGAAACCTGCGCTGGCCAAGCAGGGCGTGGACCTGGAAGTAAAAGTATTCAACGACTACGTACTGCCGAACACCCAGGTGCAGGAAAAGCAGCTGGATGCCAACTTCTTCCAGCACATTCCTTACCTGGACAAGTTCAACAAAGACCGCGGCACCACGCTGGTGGTAGCCAGCAAGCCGGTACACATCGAGCCGTTTGCCGCCTACTCGGCCAAATTCAAGAAAGTAGCCGACCTGCCTAAGGGCGCCACCGTAGCCATTCCGAACGACCCGACCAACGCCGGCCGTGCGCTGCTGCTGCTGGATCAGGGCGGCGTGATCAAGCTGAAAGACCGCAAGAATCTGTACCCGACCAAGAAAGATATTGCGGCCAACCCGAAAGACCTGAAGCTGAAAGAGCTGGAAGCTGCCACCCTGCCGCGCGTGCTGAACCAGGTAGATCTGGCGTTGATCAACGCCAACTACGCGCTGGAAGCCAAGCTGAACCCGAAAAAAGACGGCCTGTTTGCCGAAACCACCTCGCCGTACGCCAACCTGCTGGTGGCACGCAAGGACAACGTAAACAGCCCGGCGATCAAGAAACTGGCTGCTGCGCTGACCAGCCCGGAAGCCAAGAAGTTCATCGAGAGCAAGTATCAGGGTGCCGTGGTACCGGCATTCTGATGCTGATGCTGGCGGGTAGCCTGCGGGCTACTGCCGGTTGAAACAGGGGCAAACACCAAGGGCCTGTCGCCAAAGCGACAGGCCCTTGGTCTTGGTGCCTCATGGCGACAGCCTGGGCGTGTGATGCATCTGCTGACTGTGGCTCAAGCGGCGTGACCGGTGCTTATTGCGGGGTTTGCCTCTCATGAAAGGCACGCTGTTTGTGGTATGGTACGGATGCGAAAAATTTCAGGACGGTGCAATACGGGCTGACACACGCCGCCGGTCATTCTGGCGGGTATGAATGCGTGCTGGTGCATGGCAGCGAGTGTTGCACTGTCCTTTAAAATCAAAGGTTTGAAGCCACTATGCTATTGATGATCGATAACTACGATTCCTTTACTTACAACCTGGTGCAGTACTTTGGCGAGCTGGGGCAAGAGGTAAAGGTTTTCCGTAATGATGAAATCACGCTGCAGGAAATCGAAGCGCTGAATCCGCAGTATCTGGTGTTATCACCAGGCCCGTGTACACCGAATGAGGCGGGTATTTCGGTACCGGCCATCCATCATTTTGCCGGCAAGCTGCCTATCATGGGCGTGTGTCTGGGGCACCAGAGTATCGGCCAGGCGTTCGGTGGCAAGATCATTCATGCCAAGCAGCTGATGCATGGCAAGGTGTCGCCGGTGTCGCACCATAATGTGGGCATGTTCCGTGATCTGCCTAATCCTGTGACCTGCACGCGCTACCATTCGCTGGTGATCGAGCGCGAAACCTTGCCGGAGTGCCTGGAAATCACCGCCTGGACCGAAGATGGCGAGATCATGGGTGTGCGCCACAAAACCCTGCCTATCGAGGGCGTGCAGTTCCACCCTGAGTCCATCCTGACCGAGCACGGTCACCAGATGCTGCAAAACTTCCTTACCGAATTTGCCTGAGCCGTTTACGACCTATTGCCGGAGATAATGCATGATCACACCGCAGGCCGCGCTTAACCGCCTGATCGACCAGAACGAACTGTTTCACGACGAAATGCTGGACCTGATGCGCCAGATCATGCGGGGCGAAGTGCCGCCATCGCTGATTGCCGCCATCCTGATCGGCCTGCGCGTCAAGACAGAAAGCGTGTCGGAAATTGCGGCGGCCGCGCAGGTAATGCGCGAGTTTGCCACCCAGGTGCCGGTGAGCCAGCGCGACCATCTGGTGGATACCTGCGGGACCGGTGGTGACAAGAGCCACACCTTCAATATTTCCACCACCGCGGCCTTTGTCAGTGCGGCCGCTGGGGCGCGCGTGGCCAAGCATGGCGGGCGCTCGGTATCGTCCAGCTCCGGCAGTGCCGATGTGCTGGAAGCGCTGGGTGTGAACCTGAACCTGAATGCCGGGCAAGTGGCGCGTTGTATCGACGAAATCGGCGTGGGCTTCATGTTCGCCCCCAATCACCATACGGCCATGAAGTACGTGGCCCCTGTGCGCAAGGAATTGGGCGTACGTACCATCTTCAATATTCTGGGCCCGCTCACCAACCCTGCGGGTGCGCCGAATCAGGTTATGGGCGTGTTCCACCCCGACCTGGTGGGCATCCAGGCACGTGTGCTGCGCGAGCTGGGCAGCGAGCATGTGATGATCGTGCATGGTTGTGACGGGCTGGACGAAATTACATTGTCTGGCGACACCCGTGTGGCGGAGCTGAAGGATGGCGTGATCATTGATTACGCGCTTAACCCTGCCGACTTTGGTTTGTCGCAGGCGCCGCTATCGGCGATTCGAGCCGAGAGTGCCGATGCTTCCAGGCAATTCTTGCTGGATGTGCTCGCCGGCGAGCCCGGCCCGGCGCGCGATATCGTGCTGTTGAATGCCGGTGCAGCCATCTATACCGCCGGCGTGGCCGGCTCCCTGGCCGACGGCGTACAGGCAGCGGCCGCAGCGATTGATAGCGGTGCGGCACGCGCCAAGCTCGACGCGCTAGTGAAGCTCAGTCAAAATATCGCCTAATGCCATCCGCAAGCTGCCTTGCGGCACTTGCGGCCAACCTTGCCTTATAGATGCCTTTATATTCATGACTATCGCTCAATCCATTTTCAAAGCCTACGACATTCGCGGCGTGGTGGGTGACACCCTCACCGCCGACGCAGCTTTCCTGATTGGCCGTGCCATTGGTAGTGAAGCACGCCTGCGCAATGTGTCTGCCATCTGTATCGGCCGCGATGGCCGCTTGTCCGGCCCCGAACTATCTGGCCGCCTGTCTGACGGTATTCGTGCTGCCGGTGTGGACGTGATCGACGTTGGCCGTGTGGCGACGCCGATGCTGTATTTTGCCGCTTACCAGCTGGAAACCTACTCTGGCGTGATGGTAACCGGCAGCCACAATCCGCCGGACTACAACGGTTTCAAAATGATGCTGGACGGCGATACGCTGGCGGGCGACTGGATCCAGACCTTGTACCAGCGCATCGTGAACAACGATTTTGCCGAAGGCGAGGGCGCTTACCGTACGCACGATATTGCCGAGGCTTACCATCAGCGCATCATTGGCGACATCAAGCTGGCACGCCCGATGAAGGTGATCGTGGACTGCGGTAACGGCGTGCCGGGTGATTTTGCCCCGCGCCTGTTCAAAGACCTGGGCTGCGAGGTACACGAGCTGTTCTGCGAAGTAGACGGCCACTTTCCCAACCATCACCCGGACCCTGCCAAGCCGGAAAACCTGCAAGACGTGATTCGCGCCCTGCAGGAAACCGACGCGGAAATCGGCCTGGCGTTTGACGGTGATGGCGACCGCCTGGGCGTGGTGACCAAAGACGGCAACATTATCTGGCCAGACCGCCAGCTGATGCTGTTTGCCCAGGACGTCCTGAGCCGCCAGCCTGGCGCCAAAATCATCTACGACGTGAAATGCACCCGCTTGCTGGCGCCGGCCATCCAGGCTGCCGGTGGTGTGCCGATGATTAACCGTACCGGCCACAGCTTCATGAAAGCGGCGCTGAAGGCCAACCCCGATGCGGGCATGGCGGGTGAAATGTCCGGCCACGTGTTCTTCAAAGAGCGCTGGTATGGTTTTGACGACGGCCTGTATACCGGCGCGCGTCTGCTGGAGATTCTGTCCAAGGTGGCCGACCCGTCTGCCGTGCTGAACGCGCTGCCTAATGCACTGTCCACGCCGGAGCTGAACCTGAAAACCGCCGAGGGTGAAAACCACAGCCTGATCGCCAAGCTGCAGGAAACAGCCCAGTTTGACGGTGCGCAGGACATCATTACCATCGATGGCCTGCGGGTAGAGTACGCAGACGGCTTTGGCCTGATGCGCGCTTCCAATACCACGCCGGTGATCGTATTGCGCTTCGAAGCCGACAACGAAGCGGCGCTGGCGCGCATCCAGAACGATTTCCGTCGTGTTCTGGCGCAGGAAACCAGCGCAACACTGCCGTTCTAGGCGATAATCGCGGCCTAGCCGCGATTGCCCCCGGGCATGCATGAACAAGACCAAAGGTTGGCTGCGGCCAACCTTTTATCATGGGTAGCGCCAACAGGGCGCTACCGAACAGAAAGGACACCCGATGTACGCTGAAGCCGCCAGTACTTTCCAGACCGTACGCGACCTGCTGCGCTTTGCCGTGTCGCGTTTTAATGAGGCTGAGCTGACTTATGGCCACGGCACCAGCAACGCCTACGACGAAGCGGCTTACCTGATTCTGTCCACGCTGAAGCTGCCTATCCAGCAGCTGGAGCCGTATCTGGATGCCCGTTTGCTGCCGTCCGAAGTGCAGGATGTGCTTGGCCGCATCCAGCGCCGTGCCGAAGAGCGCGTGCCGGTAGCCTACCTGACTAACGAAGCGTGGCAGGGTGAGTTCAACTTCTATGTGGATGAGCGCGTGATCGTGCCGCGCAGTTTCATCTACGAGCTGATGGGCGAACCGCTGGCACCGTGGATCGAACACCCGGAGCTGGTTCACCGCGCCCTGGATCTGTGCACCGGTTCTGGCTGCCTGGCTATCCAGCTGGCGCATCATTACCCGGATGCCGAGATCGATGCGGTAGACATCTCGCTGGACGCGCTGGAAGTGGCCAGCATCAATATCCAGAACTACGGTCTGGAAGAGCGTATCCAGCTGATCCATAGCGACCTGGTAGAAGGCCTGGAAGAGCCATACGACCTGATTATCTCCAACCCGCCTTATGTGGATGCGCCGTCGGTAGAAGCGCTGCCGCAGGAGTATCTGCACGAGCCGGAGCTGGCGCTGGGTTCGGGTGAGGATGGCCTGGATGCCACCCACGTGATTCTGCAAAACGCGGCGCGACTGCTGACCCCGGGCGGCGTGCTGCTGGTCGAGATCGGCCATAACCGCGACGTGCTGGAAGCCTCCTACCCGAGCCTGCCGTTCATGTGGATGGAAACCCAAAGCGGTGATGGCTTTGTGTTCTTGCTGACACGTGAAGACCTGGTGGCTGCCGGTATGGGCGACCCGATGAACGACGACGACTTTGCTGACGACGACATCTAAGCCGTCTGCAAGGTTGGCCGCAAAAATAAAACCCCGCTACGCGTAGCGGGGTTTTTCATGGTGCCGTGTGGCTTATTGCTTCCACACCGGCTTGGGTGGCGTGCCGTCCGAGGTCGTCAGGATCTCGTAGCCGGTTGCCGTCACCAGAATGGTGTGTTCCCACTGTGCGGACAGGCTGCGGTCTTTGGTGACCACGGTCCAGCCGTCTGCCAGCAGGCGCAGGTGGCGTTTGCCCTGGTTGATCATCGGCTCGATGGTGAAAATCATGCCTTCCTTGATTTCCAGGCCGGTGCCAGGCTGGCCGTAGTGCAGTACCTGCGGCTCTTCGTGGAATTTGGTGCCAATGCCGTGGCCGCAGAATTCTTGTACCACGCTGTAGCCGGCTGCTTCGGCGTGGCGCTGGATGGCGTAGCCGATATCGCCCAGGTGGGCACCCGGTTTTACCTTCTCGATACCTTTCCACATGCACTCATAAGTGACCTTGCACAGGCGGCGGGCAAACTCGCTGACTTCGCCCACGTAGTACATGCGGCTGTTGTCGCCGTGGTAGCCATCTTTGATCACGGTGATGTCCAGGTTCACGATGTCGCCTTTTTTCAGCGGCTTGTTATCGGGAATGCCATGGCAAATCACGTGGTTGATCGATGTGCAGATGGATTTCGGATACGGGTTGGTGCCATCCGGTGCGTAGTTCAGCGGCGCCGGAATCGTACCCTGTACATTCACCATATAGTCATGGCAGAGCTTGTCCAGCTCTTCGGTGGTCACGCCCGGTTTAACAAACGGGGTGATGTAATCCAGCACTTCGGCAGCCAGGCGGCCGGCGATGCGCATTTTTTCGATGTCTTGCTGGTTTTTGATAACAATGGACATTGCTGAGGTGGGGTCGTTTGATGTGTCAACGCAGTATGGTAGCAAATCCTGCTGGCAAGCGGGGGGTGGCGTGCGGTGGGCAATAAAAAGCGGGCACCGAAGTGCCCGCTGGTAATGACTATCGAAACAACCTGGCTTAGAAGGTGTAACGAATGCCGGCGCCGAAGGCTTGCGGGTCGTTGCCCTTGGTCAGGCTGGCAGCGCTGGTGCCCAGGCCGGTATCGTATACCGGGTTGCCCAGGTTGGCGTTCTGCGATTTTTCGTTCTTGATCTTGGTGGCGTAGGCGTACAGCTGGGTTTGCTTGTAGATGTCGTAAGTTGCACCGATCACCCACTGCTTGGCCTTGTAGTCACCTTCGTTGCCGCTACGGGTGTTTTTCAGGGCACCCAGGGTGCTGTACGACGCGCGCAGGGTGGTTTTGCCGATGGTCTGACCCAGTGTCAGCGTGGTAGCTGTCTGTTTCGGGTCTTTGCCGGTGGCGTAGTCCATCTTGGCCTGCTCGATACCGGCACCAATGAAGGTGCCGCCTGGCAGGGTGTAGCTGGCGACCAGTTTGGTGTAAACGGTGCTGTTCAGCTCTTTTGCGGTGTTGCCACTGTCGTTCTTGCTGCCTTGGCGGTCATAACCGGCTGCCACTTGCAGGCTCTCGGCTTTGTATTTGCCGGCCAGCGAGAAGCGGTCGTTCTTCTGGCGGGTGCCGTTAGCGGCCAGCGTGCGGGCTTCGTCAAAGCCATAAGATACGCCCAGATCAAAGCCGGACAGGTTTGGCGACAGGTAGTGCACGCTGTTTTTCAGGCGAGCTTCACCGCGGGAGAAGGTGTTGCTGCTGCCGTGGCTGCTGGCGGTGGTGTTGGACATGGCGTCCAGGCCGATGTCGGTCAGCGCTTTGTAAGCCGAGTCTTTCTGGCCCAGTTCGAATTTGCCGAAGTTGCCGCCGATGCCCACGAAAGAGTTACGGCTGGCCAAGGTAGCGGTTTCGCCCTTGTCATTGGTGCCGGTCTGGTCGAAGCCGCGCAGGCTGGTTTCGATCTGGCCGTATACGGTAACGTCGTCTTCTACTTTGGTCGAACCTTTTACGCCCAGGCGGGAGCTTTGGTCGGTCACGCGGCCGGTGGACGGTACGTCTTTTTTGAAGTCGCCATTGCCCGATGCTTTAACCGATTCAACACCGGCGCTAAGGAAGCCGTACCAAGTGATTTCGGCGTGAGCGGCGAAAGAGGTAAGAGAGAGGGTAACCAGGCTGGCAAGCAGTTTCTTTTGCATTTAATGCTCCGTTTTCCCGTGTGTCGGGTGTTTTTTGAAAACGGGGCAATTGTGCTGGCCAAATGTTGCACTGCAATGAGCATGCTGTGACAGCCTGATTAATGTTCAGTTAATCTGAATCAATCAGGCCAGAAACTGGTTGGGGTAAACTTCGTCGATCAGGGTGCGGCAGTCCACGATGCGAAGATCGTTGTCTTTGGCGAAGTCCATCAGAAAGCGATAAACCGCTGGCTGGATTTTTTCCAGTTTTTTGTCCACGGCCACACAGCGGACGTTGTCCAGCATCATGGGCCGCACAAACTGGTGATAGGCCAGCTTCTGATCGTCGCCGAACGACGCCAGAATACCGGCCAGGCGCTCGGCCCAGTCGCTGGGGCGGAAGGTGCGGCCTTCAGATGTGAGGCCTTGTATTACAATTTCATACGGGTTGCAGATCATGGCTTAACCGGGGCGCTTGTTCTTGTGGGTGTGGTCTCAGCCCGCCGCCTGTTTTATCGAATTAGGCATGTATTGCCTAGCAGGTCATTCGGGTTGACCCTAATTCTAGCCTAAAAACGATTTCACATCACGTTTTAGCCATATTGTTGCGGCGGCGGTTTTCCCCAATGTCAGAGCCGGCGGAAAGCTGGCAGCGATGCCAGCAGCCGCTTGCCGTATTGCTGGCGCACAATGCGGTTGTCCAGGATAGTCACGCGGCCGTAGTCGCTTTCCGTGCGGATCAGACGGCCCACCGCCTGTACCAGCTTGATCGACGCCTCCGGCACGGTGAGCTCGATGAACGGGTTGCCACCACGCTTTTCGATCCAGCGAGACAGGGTGCGGCCAACCGGGTCGTCCGGCATGGCAAACGGCAGCTTGGCAATGATCACGTGCACGCAGGCTTCGCCCGGCAAGTCCAGCCCTTCCGAGAACGAATCCAGGCCAAACAGCACGCTGGGGCGCTGTTCTTTCAGTGCGGTGTAGTGGTTGGCCAGCAGTACAGCCTTGGGTAGCTCGCCCTGCATTTGCACGCACTGGCGCAGCTCGGCGGGGATGCCCTCGGCCACTTCCTGCATCTGTCGGCGCGAGGTAAACAGCACCAGCGTACCCAGCGGCTGCGTCAGGTCTACCAGGCGAGGTAGCCATTCGATGATCTCGCGGGTATGGGCAGCCGGGTCTTTGGGCGTGGCGTGCAGCGGCGGCAGATAGAGCTCGCCTTGTTCACTGAAATTGAATGGCGAGTCCAGCGCCACGCATTGCACATCCGGCAGCCATTTCAAGCCGGTCTGCGATAGCAGCAAGTCGAAATTGCCCAGCGAGCGCAGCGTGGCCGAGGTGAGCAGGGCGCCCGAGGCGCGCCGCCACAGGTTGGCCGCCAGGCTGCCGGCCGCGCTGACCGGCGAGGCGGAGAAAATGTAGTCGCCTTTGCCATCGGCGCGGCGGGTCACCCATTTGGCGATTGGCGGGGCGTTTTCGTCCGGCTCACGCTCGTACAGGTCCCACAGTGCCACCAGCGGCTCCACCTTGCCGACAAAAAAGCCGGCATCGGAATTCAGCTTGTCCAGCAGCACCGCGTCTTGCTGTTTGTCTTTGCGTAGCGCATTGATGGCGTCGGCCATGCCGGTGAGGTTTTTGTATAGCGCGCGCGCCGATAGCGCCATGTTGGCCGCAGGGATCTTCATGTGTTCCGGCAGTACGCCGTCTTCGATCAGCCAGCTGGGCTCCAGGTTGTCGCTATTGGCCTCCAGCTCGGTGACGCCTTGCAGCAGCCACAACCATTCGGTGAGGCTTTCCATGCAGGCGCCAGCGGCATCCATGGCGTTGGCGCACAGCTCGGGCTTGTCGATCAGCGTTTGCACGCGGGTGGCCAGTGCCGGTACTTTGTCCAGCCAGGCCATGGCCTGCGCCAGGCTGTGCTCGGCAGCAAACTGGTTGACCGCTTTTTTGGCCAAGTGGTGTGCCTCGTCGATGCAGTACAGGCTTTGCTCCGGCGCGGGCAGAATCACGCCGCCGCCCATGGATACATCGGCCAGCATCAAGTCGTGGTTGGCTACCACCACGTCGACGTTTTCCAGCGTGTCGCGCGCCAGATAGAACGGGCACTCGGCGCGGTTGGGGCAGCCTGCTTTCAGGCAGCCGTGGCGGTCGTTGGTCACGCGGCGCCACAGCTCGTCCGGGATGTTTTCTGCCCAGGTGTCACGGTCGCCGTTCCAGCGGCGGTAGTAGAACTCGTCAGCCAGTTCGCGCAGGGCGTCGATCTCGGCTTGTTCCGGTTTGCGCTCCCACAGCGCCATGCTCGGGTCCATGGCCAGTAGCTCGCCTTGGGCCGTGTCGGCTGTCAGTTGGTACAGGCGGTAGGGGCATAAATAGCGGCCACGGCCTTTGGCCAGGGCAAAGGTCAGCGGCAGGCCGCTTTTCTCTATGACAAAGGGCAGGTCGCGGTTCACCAGCTGCTCTTGCAGGGCAATAGTGGCACTGGTGACCACCAGTTTCTTGCCGCGCGACTTGGCCATCACGCCGCCGGCCAGCAAGTAGGCCAGGCTTTTGCCGACACCGGTAGGGCCCTCTACGACCACGATACTGTCGCCACTATTGTCTTCCGGCGCTTGTTCGCTGTCGGCAGGGGGCATGCTGCAGCGGCCAAAAGCATTGGCGATTTCGGCCAGCATGCGGCGTTGCGCCGCGCGCGGGCGGAAGCCGGGCAGGTTTTCGGAGATGGCACGATAGTGGTCGCGCAGCAGGTTTTTTTCGATGTCGGTCAGCATGGGCGGCATTGTAGCGGATTGGCGCACCCCCTGCTGCCAAGGCGACATCGACCATGCTGTTTTGCGCCTGCAGCATGACATTGTGGCTGCGCTGTGCTTACGATAGCGTCAAACAAAGCCGTACCAAGCTGCGGCCATAACAGTACGACAGACATCATAAAAACACGCTGTATCCAGAGGAGAGCACCGATGAATCCGGTGAGCAGAGTATTGGTGGTAAGCGATGATGCTGCCTGGCAGGCCGACGTGCTGGCCGAGCTGGCTGCGGTAGCAGGCAAGATGGCCAACCCGTTTGGCCTGTGTTTTGAAGGGGTTGGCCGCAGTAGCGACGCCCTGGCGCGCGCCGGTAGCGATGGCGAAGTGCAGATCGTGCTGGTGGACAAGGGCTTGAAAGAGAAAGGCACGACCCAGCCTGCGGTGCAGCTGGCTAACCAGATCAACCGCCTGCGCCCCGAGCTGTCGCTATACATCCTGCTGCAGGATGACGATGAAAAAGTGGTGATGGAAGAGCTGGCCAGCCACGCCATTGATGGCTATTTCTACCGCGACGAGCGCGATTTCAACGGCTGGTTCCGCATCCTGGCTGCAGAGATGGGCGAAAAAGCCGCCACGCCGTTTTACGACAAGCTCAAGCAATACGTGCGCATGGCCAAGGATTCGTGGCACACGCCAGGCCACGCCGGTGGAGACTCGCTAAAAGGCAGCCCATGGGTGGGGGATTTTTACGACTTTGTCGGCGAGGAAATGCTGCGCGCCGACCTGTCGGTATCAGTGCCGATGCTGGACTCGCTGCTACACCCCACCGGTGTGATAGCGGAGGCGCAAACCCTGGCCGCCAAGGCCTTTGGCGCCAAAAAAACCTACTTTGCCACCAATGGCACCTCCACCTCGAACAAGGTGATCTTCCAGACCCTGCTGGCACCGGGCGACAAGCTGCTGCTGGACCGCAACTGCCACAAGTCTGTGCACCACGGCGTGATTCTGTCCGGCGCGCAGCCTGTATACCTGGATTCGTCCGTCAACCGCCAGTACGGCATTTTTGGCCCGGTACCCAAGCAGGTGATTTTCGATGCCATTGCGGCCAACCCTGACGCGCGCGTGCTGATTCTGACCAGCTGCACCTACGATGGCCTGCGCTACGACCTGAAGCCCATCATCGAAGCGGCGCACGCCGCCGGCATCAAGGTGATCGTGGACGAAGCCTGGTACGGCCACGCCCGTTTCCACCACGCCTTCCGCCCCACGGCGCTGGAGTCCGGCGCGGATTACGTTACCCAGAGCACGCACAAGATACTGTCCGCATTTTCGCAGGCCAGCATGATCCACGTGAACGACCCCACGTTCGACGAGCACCTGTTCCGCGAAAACTTCAATATGCACACCTCCACCAGCCCGCAATACAACCTGATTGCCAGCCTGGACGTGGCGCGCAAGCAGGCGGTGACCGAGGGCTTCCGCCTGCTGGACCGTGCCTTGAAGCTGGCGCAGGAGCTGCGGCAGAAGATCAACTCCACCGGCGCTTTTCGCGTGCTGGAGCTGGACGACCTGCTGCCAGAGTCGGTGCGCGGCGACGGCGTGCAGCTGGACCCCACCAAGCTGACGGTGGACATTTCGCAAAGCGGTTATTCCACCGATGAGCTGCAGCGCGCCTTGTTCGAGCGCTTCAACATCCAGATCGAAAAATCTACCTTCAACACCATCACCCTGTTGCTCACCGTGGGTACCACCCGCAGCAAGATGTCGCGCCTGTTTGACGCGCTGCTACGCCTGGCCAAAGAGCAGCGCGCGCCGCGTGCGCTGGGCAAAATGCCGGAAATCCCCGGCTTCTCCCGCCTGGCCTGCCTGCCGCGCGACGCGTTTTATGAGGCGGGCGAGCGCCTGCCGCTACTGGACGATGACGGGCTGCCGAACACGGCGCTGACCGGCCGCGTGTGTTGCGATCAGATCGTGCCGTATCCGCCGGGTATCCCGGTGCTGGTGCCGGGCCAGGTGATCGAAGCCAATATCGTGGCCTATATGGCGCGGCTGCTGAAAACGCAAAAGAGCATAGAAATGCACGGCCTGGCCGAGGAGGGCGGTGAGTTCTGCGTGCGGGTGCTGCGTGATGACGAGCTGGCTAGCTTGCCTAGTCGCGCCTGGTTCAACTGACCTTATGGCCAGCGGATAGCGTTTTGTTAAACAGCTGTACCGCTTCGCTAAAACCCTGAAAAAATGCCGGTGCGCCGCAAGTGTTTGATCTTGCAGCGTATCGGCGTTTTTATTGCCGGATGGCGGCCACTTGAAACCGGCTTGGGCTTGTCACCAATGTGGATTTCGTATACATATAACCATGTCGCAATTTTGTAAATCATGAATTCATCATGAACAATATTGCGTTGATCAACCCAATGACAGATGGTTTGCGTGTAGTAATGTGCCGCCGCGCATGAAAACGCCACGTTTTCACAGCGCCGTGGCATTAATTTTTTTCGGAACCCGATATGAAGCAGCCCAAACACTTTCTCCAGTTCACAGACCTTTCCGCCGCGGAGTACCAACACATCTTCGAGCGAGCCCAGGTACTGAAGCGACGACAGGTGTCCGGCGAGCTGTACCGCCCACTGGTGGGCCGGGTCATGACCATGATCTTCGAAAAAAACTCCACGCGCACCCGCGTATCGTTTGAAGCCGGCATGTCGCAGCTGGGTGGCCACGCCATGTTCCTGGACGGCAAGAGCTCGCAGATCGGCCGCGGTGAACCGGTAGAAGATACTGCCCGCGTGCTGTCGCGCATGGCCGATATCATCATGATCCGCACCTTTGAGCAGAACATGGTGGAAAGGTTGGCCGCATTCTCGCGCGTACCGGTGATCAACGGCCTGACCAACGAATATCACCCGTGCCAGATTCTGGCCGACATCCTGACCTATATCGAACACCGCGGCAGCATCGCCGGCAAGACCGTGGCCTGGATTGGCGATGGCAACAATATGGCGCGTACCTGGCTGCAGGCGGCCAAGCTGCTGGGTTTCAAGCTCAAGGTAGCAACCCCGCTGGGGTACGAGCTGCAGGTGCTGGACGGCCAGCATTACGATAGAGACTGTTTCGAAGCCTTCCACAACCCGGCGTCCGCCGTTGCCGGTGCCGACCTGGTGACCACCGACGTGTTTACCAGCATGGGCTTTGAAGGCGAGGCTGAAGCGCGCCGTGAAGCGTTTGAAGGCTATATGGTGAGTGCCGACCTGATGAAGCTGGCCAAGCCAGACGCGCTGTTCATGCACTGCCTGCCGGCGCACCGTGGTGAAGAAGTGGCAGCCGACGTGATCGACGGCCCGCAAAGCGTAGTATGGGACGAGGCAGAGAACCGCATGCACGCCCAGAAAGCCCTGATTGAATACCTGATGCTGGGTCGTGTACACGACTGACCCGGCTTGTAGACTGAGAGAGAAGACGATGGCAGACATCAATAAAGTGGTATTGGCCTATTCCGGTGGCCTGGATACTTCGGTGATCCTGAAGTGGTTGCAAGACACCTATCAATGCGAAGTGGTGACCTTCACCGCCGACCTGGGCCAGGGCGAAGAGCTGGAGCCGGCACGCCAGAAGGCGCTGCAGTTCGGCATCAAGCAGGAAAACATCTTCATCGATGACCTGCGCGAAGAGTTTGTACGCGACTTCGTGTTCCCGATGTTCCGCGCCAACACCATTTACGAAGGCGAGTACCTGCTGGGCACCTCCATCGCCCGCCCGCTGATCGCCAAGCGCCAGATCGAAATCGCCAACCTCACCGGCGCCGACGCGGTATCGCACGGTGCTACCGGCAAGGGTAACGACCAGGTGCGTTTCGAGCTGGGCTACTACGGCCTGAAGCCGGATGTAAAAGTGATTGCCCCATGGCGCGAGTGGGACCTGCTGTCCCGCGAGAAGCTGCTGGCCTACGCCGAGAAAAACGGCATTCCGGTGGACATGAAGCACAAGAACGGTGGCGCGCCGTATTCCATGGACGCCAACCTGCTGCACATCTCCTTCGAAGGCCGTCACCTGGAAAACCCGTCCGCCGAGGCCGAAGAAGCCATGTGGCGCTGGACTGTGTCGCCAGAAGCGGCACCGGATGAAGCCGAATACCTGGACGTAGAGTTCGAAAAAGGCGATATCGTGGCGCTGAACGGCGTACGCCTGGCTGCGCACGACGTGCTGGCCAAGCTGAACGAGCTTGGCGGCAAGCACGGCATTGGCCGTCTGGACCTGGTGGAAAACCGCTACGTGGGCATGAAGTCCCGCGGCTGCTACGAAACCCCGGGTGGCACCATCATCCTGAAGGCACACCGCGCCATCGAGTCCATCACCCTGGATCGCGAAGTGGCCCACCTGAAGGACGACCTGATGCCACGCTACGCCAGCCTGATCTACAACGGCTACTGGTGGGCACCGGAGCGCAAGGCACTGCAAACCCTGATCGATTACACCCAGCAAACCGTTAACGGCTGGGTACGCCTGAAGCTGTACAAGGGCAATGTGATCGTGGTGAGCCGCGATTCCAAAACCAACTCGCTGTTCGACATGAACATCGCCACCTTCGACGACGACGGCGGTGCCTACAACCAGGCCGACGCTGGTGGCTTCATCAAGCTGAACGCACTGCGCATGCGCATTGCCGGCCGCCTGAACAAGTAAGCCAATCGGTATCGATCTGTACAAGCCGCACCCCATGGGGTGCGGTTTTTTATTACCGCTTCTATAATGGCGGCCAACCTTTTAGCGCAAAGACATCATGAGCGAAGAACAATTTACCAACTGGTCTATGGGCATCCTGCTGACCGGTCTGATCATTTTCATGGGTTTCATCATTTACGATCTGGGCAAGAAATCGAATGCCGGCAAAACCGGCATGATTGCACTGTTCATCGTGCTGGGCTTCGGCGTGGTGGGCTTTGTGTTCAAGAACGTGCTGGTGGAGTTCATGTTGCTCAAATGAGCGCCACACCAACAGTAAGCGAAGGCGCGCTGGCCAGCTGGGATGCCGCGCGCGGCTTTGGTTTTATCCGCCAGGCGGATGGTAGCCGCCTGTTTGCGCACGCCAGCGTGTTTACCGGCGGGGTATTGCCACAAGGAGGCGATACCGTGCAGTACCGCCGTGGGCCAGGTCGCGATGGCCGTCCGCAGGCTAGCTGGGCGCAGGTCAAAGCCGTACAGCTGGACAGCACGCGGTACAAAGGTGTGCTGCAGCATTGGGATGACGCGCGCGGGTTCGGTTTTGTCGATACAGAAGATGGCCAGTCACTGTTTGTGCACGTGTCGGCATTTCCTGTCTCGCCCAGGCGCCCGTTACCCGGGGACGAGGTGTACTACAAAGCGGGCCATAACACCCAGGGTAAGCCGGTGGCGGTATGGGCCAACTATGCCACTTTGCCAGGCCTGCAGGTGTTGGCCAGCCTCAAACCGGACCGCCGCCCCCGGCCATGGGCGGCCGGAGCAATGCTGCTGATGTTGGCCGCATTGTGGCTGGCGGGCAGGGTAGCCACCTGGGTGCCGGCGGCTTATGGCTTGCTGAGCCTACTGTTGTTCCTCGCCTATGGGCGCGACAAACAGGCAGCGCAGCGCCAGCAGTGGCGCACGCCGGAAAGTACCTTGCATGCACTGGCCTTGCTGGGTGGCTGGCCCGGGGCGGCGCTGGCGCAGTACGTGTTCAACCATAAATCCACTAAACCCGCGTTTCGTCGCTACTACTGGCTGAGTGTGGCATTGAATGTGGCATGCCTTGCCTGGCTTGTAAGCCATGGCCTGCTGGCTGCGGCCAACTTCGGCTAGAATACGCGCCATAACACGAAAGGAAGGGCGATATGCCATCGTTTGACATTGTGTCCGAAGTGGACAAAATCGAAGTACGCAACGCGGTAGACCAATCCAACAAGGAAGTGTCCACCCGCTATGACTTCAAGGGTAGCGATGCCCGTATCGAAACCGGCGACAAGACGCTGACCCTGTTTGCAGACAGCGAATTTCAGCTGGACCAGGTAAACGACATCCTGGTGGCCAAACTGGCCAAGCGTGGCGTGGATGTGCGCTGCATGGAGTACGGCAAGCTGGAAAAAGTCAGCGGCAACAAGGTGAAGAAAGTGCTGACCGTGAAGGAAGGCCTGGAAACCGACCTCGCCAAAAAAATCGTGAAGCTCATCAAGGACAGTAAGCTGAAAGTACAGGCCAGCATCCAGGGTGAGGCGGTACGTGTGTCTGGCGCCAAGCGTGACATGCTGCAAGACGTGATTGCACTGATGCGCAAGGAAATTGCCGGCGATATGGAAAACGGCTTCCCGCTGCAGTTCAACAACTTCCGCGATTGATGCCGTAGGCGGCCACGTTGCGTAAACGTTGGCCGCATGACGCGACAAGGCCGCTGCAAATGCAGCGGCCTTGTGCTTTGTGCTATTTAGCGATCGAGATCGGCCGCGCTGTGGCGCTCGGCCAGCTGTTCGGCCTCGTCGCCCCAGGTGCGGTTCACGCGGCGACCACGTTGTACGGCCGGGCGCTCGGCAATTTCGCGTGCCCAGCGTTGCACATGCGGGTAGTCGTCTACTTGCAGGAACTCGGCGGCGCCGTATAGCTGGCCCAGCACCAGCGCGCCGTACCACGGCCATACCGCGATGTCGGCAATGCTGTAGCTGCTGCCACCCAGATACGGGCTTTCTGCCAGGCGGCGGTTCAGTACGTCCAGCTGGCGCTTGGCTTCCATGCTGAAACGGTCGATGGCGTATTCGATTTTTACCGGTGCGTACTGGTAAAAGTGGCCGAAACCCCCGCCCAGGTAGGGTGCGCTACCCATCTGCCAGAACAGCCAGTTCAGCGTTTCGGTGCGGCCGGCGATATCTTGTGGCAGCAGGGCACCGAATTTTTCGGCCAGGTACAGCAGGATGGCGCCGGACTCGAACACCCGCACCGGCTGCTCGCCGCTGTAGTCCATCAGCGCGGGGATCTTGCTGTTGGGGTTGACCTCGACAAAACCGCTGCCGAACTGGTCGCCCTGCTGGATGCGGATCAGCCAGGCATCGTACTCGGCGCCACTTTTGCCCAGCGCCAGCAGCTCTTCCAGCATGATGGTGACCTTCACGCCATTGGGTGTGGCCAGCGAGTACAGCTGCAATGGATGCTCGCCGCAGGGCAGTGCCTGCTCGTGGGTGGGGCCGGCGATTGGTCGGTTGATATTGGCAAACTGGCCGCCATTGGCCTGTTTCCATTCCCAGATGCGTGGCGGGGTGTATTGCGTGGTGGCTTCGCTCATAAAACGCTCCGTGTCTGGCTGCATTGGGCAGCTGCAAGGTTGGCCGCAAGAAGTGCGGGCATGCAGTGTAGATGGGGTGCGCGCGGCTGGATTAAAGCTGCCTTACCTGCCGGTCAGCAGAACACACTGTGCAATAGCCGCATCATCCTTGAGCAGGTGGCTGCCTGCTTGCGGGGCAGGCACCACGCAGTTGCGCCCTTGGCGTTTGGCCTGGTACATGGCTTCGTCGGCGCGGTGTAGCAGGCTGTCCGGCTTCTCGGGTGGCAGCCAGCCAGCGACACCAATGCTGGTGGTAAGTGGCAGGGCGGCCCCGGCGTATTGCAGCGGCTGGGCCTCGATGGCGAGTCGCAGCCGGTTGGCAATATGTTCGGCCTCTTGCTGGGAAGCATTGGGCAAGACGATGGCAAATTCTTCCCCGCCCATGCGCCCCAGGATATCACCTTCACGCAAGCTGTCTTGCAGCACTCGCACTACATGGCGCAATGCATCGTCACCACGCTGGTGGCCCCAGGTGTCATTGATACGCTTGAAGTGGTCCAGGTCGATGAGTAGAACCGATACCGGGAAGACGAGCCGAGATGCATAAAGCGTGGCTTTTTCCAGGGTGGACATAAAGGCGCGCCGGTTGTAGGCGCCGGTCAACGGGTCGCGGTCTGCCATTTGCTTTAGCGCCAGCGTTACCTGCTCGTTGGCCAGCATCACCACGCAGAAGCCCAGCAGCACCAGCGCAACGATCGCTTCGATAACAATCAAATGAGACACCACCAGCATTTGCTCGCTATTGAACAGGCCATTGCGGCCAACCTGGAACAGCCAGGGCCGCAGTAGTAAAAACACACCGTGGCCACCGCTGCAAAGAGCGTACAGATAGCGGGCGGGATAGAGGCCAGGGCCACCGCGCGCCATGGTGCGGGCGCTCAGCAGAAACAGTACGCCCAGCACGGTGCTGAGGATCAGAAAGCGCAGACCCTGGTTTGGCTGTATCAGGGTGAAGTACAAGCCGGTAGCCAATAGCATGCCCATGGCGCTCAGGCCTGCTGAGTGGGGTAAACGGGGCAGATTCAGGTAGCGGCGGCAGGCAAGCAGATTAATCCAGGCCAGCAAGAAAGTGGATAGCTGGGTAAAAACCACCGATAACCATTCCGGCGCGTAGTCATGCCATAGCAGATTCAGACAGATAGGCAGGCCACAGGCATAAGCCAGCGTCCATGCTTTCAGCCCGGCAATACGCGGGTTCATCCGCCAGGCTGCCATCAGCATCATGGTCATGATGAACATCAGGATGGCGGCAATGGCAACTAGAGTGGGGCTATCCAAAAAAATAATATCCAGGCTAAGGGGTAGGGCAGAAATGCCTGACTCGGCTTAGCGCATTATATGCGGGGTCGGTAGCGCTGTGGCAATCTATAGAAATGGAAAATGGCCATATATACCAATGGCTTGAAGAAGGGGTGATAACTGCTTGGGCGCTGGCAGGCTTGGTCTGCTATCACTTAAACAATGCCGGCAGCTATCCGCATAGGAAAAGAAGGTGAAAACCCTTATTTGGGCTATGGGTGTTAATCCGCTATGATGGCGAATCTGTTATCAATAAAAGCTGTATTTTAAATATATAATGAAGTTGTCAGGCCGGCCGGTACTGTTGGCCCCATAGATAGCTGCGCTACTTCACTTGTCTTTTTGATAGATACATATGAAGACCTTTTCCCTGCGGCACTGGCTGCAACGCTACACCCCCTTGCTGGCTGCCTTGCTGGTATTGCTCTCTGGCAGCCTGCTGGTGTTGTTGATGGCCCGGAATGTATTGCTGGAAGAAGGGCAAGCGTCGGCCAGGCTGGTACACGACAGGCTCAAAAGCACGCTGGATAGTTTTGCTTTGCAGTCCACGCCCAGCCTGCAGCGTGTGGCTTTGAATTGCCCGGCCTTTATTTACAATGCCCGCCTGCTGGCCTTGCACAACCCGTATATCCGCTCAATCAGCCTGGGCGATGCGGATGGCCGTACCATACGCTGCAGTACGATAACGGGTAGTAAACCTCAACCATTGCCACCCCGCCATACCTCGCTACGTTTCGTTTATTTGCCGAATAGTCCGCTGGTGCCCAATACCTCGGTGCTGGTATTGCAGCTGCCGCTGGCGGGTAAGCAGCTGTATTTTGGTATCAACCGCCTTTTACTCAACGCCATTTTCCCGACACGCTCCGAGTACCTGGAAACCTATGTCACCTTGGGGCGCTACAAACTCAATGCAGTGGCCGTACTGGATGACAAACCGCGCATCCACCATACCGTGGCGGCCAACCCATATTTTTCGGTGGGTTTTGCCTATACCTGGTCGGGCTTTATGCACTATGTGGCTTACCACTATCTGGCGTACTGGCTGCTGGTGGTGGTGCTGGCGGCGTTGGTATACCAGCTGTTAGTCAGGCTGCTGGCTAGCGAGGCCAGGCTGTGCGGCAAGATAAGCCAAGGCCTGGCGCGTGGCCAGTTTCATGCCTTTATCCAGCCGGTGTTCACGCGCGAGGGTGTGTTGTCCGGTGGCGAAGTACTGATACGCTGGATTCACCCGAAAGACGGTTTTATCCCGCCAGATGTATTCATCAAGGCGGCAGAGCATAGCGGGCAGATCAACAAGCTTTTCAGTGTGCTGGTGCAGCAGCTGCTTGCCACGCTGGGCCGCCCCGGCATTCGGTTGCCGGTAGGTTTCCACTTGGGGCTAAATATCAGTGCGCCGCAGCTGGCACAGCCCGCCTTGTTGACGGACTGTCGGGCGCTGATGAGCATGCTGGCGCCGCAACAAGGGGTGCTGGTACTGGAGTTGACCGAGCGGGTGGAAATTCCGAATAACGCCGCGTGCTACGGGGTGCTGAACCAGTTAAAGAGCGAAGGCGCCCGCATTGCCGTTGATGATTTCGGCACAGGCCACTCGTCGCTGATCTACCTGACACGCATGCAGGTAGACTGCCTCAAGATAGACAAGAGTTTTGTCGACCTCATTTCCGAAGGCAGCCGTACCGATATTGTCGACAATGTCATCGACCTGGCGCGCCGGCTGGGCATGGAGACGGTGGCCGAGGGGGTGGAAACGGCCTATCAGCAAGCCTATTTGGAGCAGATGGGGGTGGACATGTTGCAAGGCTACTATTTTGCCCGCCCCATGCCGCTAGCCGATTTTGTCCGCCAGTACCTGCCGCAGCAGCCGGCCTAGGCGCTAGTTGCCCAGATCAAACACCAGCACTTCGGCCTGTTGCCCCTGGCTGAAGTGCAATTGGCTTTCCTCCGCGACTTTCAGCGCATCTCCGCCTGCCAGCTGTTCACCATTTACCTGTAGCGACCCGCTGATCAGGTGCACATAAGCCTTGCGCTGCGGGTCTAGCGCCAGCGTGGCCTGCTCCTGCCCGTCAAACAGGCCGGCGTACAGCCTGGCATCGGCGTGTACCTGTACGGTGTGCTCGCCACCTTCCGGGCTAGCGATCAGGCATAGTTGGCCGCGTTTGCTGGCAGGCGGCACGGCCTTCTGCTCGTAGCCGGGGGCCATGCCGCTGGTGTGCGGGTAGAGCCATATCTGCAGAAAGTGCGTGGTAGCGCTGCGCTCGTGGTTGAACTCGCTATGCAGTACGCCGGTGCCGGCACTCATGCGCTGCACTTCGCCCGGGAGGATAGTGCTGCGGTTACCCAGGCTGTCTTCGTGCGCCAGGGCACCGGCCAGCACATAACTGATGATTTCCATGTCACGGTGCGGGTGGCGGCCAAAACCTTCACCGGCGGCCACTCGGTCGTCATTGATAACGCGCAGGTTTCCCCAGCCCATGTGCGCGGGGTCGTGATAGCCGGCAAAAGAGAAACTGTGGTAGCTCTCCAGCCAGCCGTGGTGGGCATGGCCGCGCTCTGCGGCAGGGCGTTTGATCAGCATGATGCCTCCTTGGTTAGTGGCAATATTGTGACGCATTGCGCGTGCGGCCACCGCGAAGAAAGCTGACGGGCAGAGTCGGTTTTTTTGAAGCACCGCCCGCTGTCTCAGGCCGGCCCGGCGGTACCAGCACGGCGCAGCAGCCGGCTGTGGTCGATGATATCCGCAGCCCTGGCGCGTAGTTGGCCGCAGCCACCGTCTACATCCTGCCCGGCAGAGTCGCGTACCTTGGTGAGTACGCCATGGCTATGCAGATAAAGGCGCATGGCGTCGATGGCTTCCGCCGGCGGGCGCTGGTAATGGTCGCCGTCTACGCTGTTGTACGGAATCAGGTTCAGCAGGCCAAAGCGGCCTTTGAGCAAGCGGATGATGCCGTCCATTTCTTGCTGGCTATCGTTTACGCCGGCCAGCAGCGTCCACTGGTACTGGATGGGGTAGCCCACCTGGCGCGCATAGGCGTCGCCCAGCGCGACCAGCTCGGCCGGCTCGTAGCGTGGCGCGCGCGGCAGCAGGCGCGCCCGTACCGCAGCATCGCTACTGTGCAGCGACAACGCTAGCGCCGGTTTGACCTGCATCTGTGGCAGCCGCTCGAATACCCGCGGGTCGCCTACGGTAGATAGCACCAGGTTCTTGTGGCCGATATTGCCGTCGCTACCCAGCCAGTGAATCGCCTCCAGCACATTGTCCAGATTGTGGGCCGGCTCTCCCATGCCCATGAATACCACCTTCTTTACCGGGCGCAGCCGCCGCGCCAGCACGACTTGCGCCACGATTTCGGCGCTGCCCAGCTGGCGCAGCAAGCCGCTCTTCCCCGTCATGCAAAACGTGCAACCCACGGCACAGCCCACCTGGCTGGATACGCACAGCCCGTCACGGGGCAATAGCACGCTTTCCACACGCTGCTCGTCTGCCAGCGCCACCAGCAAACGCAGCGATCCATCGGCTCCTGGGTGTTGTGACGCGATACGTGCCAGCGCTTCCACTTGCGCGGTAATGGCTGGCAGCCCCTCACGCACCGGCAGCGGGAAGTAATGCTCGCTTTTCTGGTGACGCGTGCCGCTATCCAGTGGCAAGCCTTTTAGCCAGGCACGGTTGATACGGCCTATGTGACAGGGGCGGGCGCCAATGGCGGCCAACATCTGGTGCAAATCCTGGATACGCATGGGTGTTTCGGCATGACAGCGGCCAGATGGCTCGCCGGAGTAATAAAGGCGCACAGGGTACCGCAAGGCAGAGAAGGTGAGCCAGCCGTGCGGTGCTAGCTGTGCAGCCTGGGGTGGTGTCGCCTTATGCCTATGCCGGTTATTGCACATTGCAATGTCATTTGATCTGGATCAAGTCTGCGCAATTTTCGCTTATTAGAATGTAAAACATTATAAAAAACAGCGTCTTTATTAAACCGTTTGCTTTCAAGTGCATCAATAGTAAACAACATAGAACTTCACTTTAAATAAAGATGAAAAAACACCGCATAAAGAAAATACAGCTCTCCCAGCTACGTACCGGCATGTATATCCATGATCTGAACTGCGGCTGGACGGATCATCCGTTCCTGTCGTCCCGGTTTCTGGTAGCGAATCAGGCCCAGATCGACCAGCTGCAGGCGCATGGCATCGTGGAGCTCTATATCGACACGCAAAAGGGCCTGTCGGTTATTGATGCGCCTAGCCAGGCCGAGGTGGCGCGCGAGCTGGACGAAGAGATTGAAGTGATCTTGCAAGGCAGCTTGCCGGTACAGCCGCGTACCGACCTGCACAGTGAGCTGCCGTGGGCTGCGCGCCTGCTGGACCAGGCCAACAAGATCGTGAGCCAGATGCTGCAGGATGCGCGTCTGGGCAAGCCTTTGCAGCTGGCTCCTTTGCAAGAGCTGATGCCGCAGCTGGCCGGGTCGGTACTGCGCAATGCCACCGCCCTGAGCGTGCTTGGCAAGATCAAGCACCGCGACGACTACACCTTTTGCCACTCGGTATCGTCCGGCGTGTTGCTGATGGCGTTCGAGTACATCCGCAAAGGCAGTTATGGCGGGCTGGAAGAATATGGCCTGGGCGGCATGATTCACGATATTGGCAAGATGCAGATCCCGCCTGAAATCCTGAACAAGCCCGGCAAGCTTACCGCGGCCGAGTTCGAAGTGATGAAACGGCACGTGAACTACAGCGGCGACATGCTGGCTACCTGCCCGGACCTGCCGGTAGTGGCGGTAGACATTGCCATGCAGCACCACGAGCGCTTTGATGGTACGGGCTACCCTTATGGCCTGGCCGGCACGGCTATCAGCGAAGCCGGCCGGGCGTCTGCCATTGTGGATGTCTACGATGCCCTGACATCCGAGCGCTGCTACCACAAAGGCATGCCTGCTCCCGCGGCGCTGCGCAAGATTTATGAATGGAGCCGCCACCACTTCGACCCCGATTTGGTGCGCTCGTTTATCAAATGTATCGGCATTTACCCGGTAGGTACGCTGGTGTCGCTGGAAAGCGGCAAGCTGGGCGTGGTGATAGACCAGAACGAAAGCGATCTGACGCGGCCGGTGGTGCGGGCATTTTTCAGCAGCAGGCGCCAGTGTTACATCCCGCCGGAAGTCATCGACCTGTCCCGCTCGCTGGGCTTTGGCGGCGGCGACCGCATTCTGCGTAACGAAGATGCCAGCCAATGGGGCATGGACCCCATGCGCTTTCTGCAGATCTGAGGGGAGCTTGTCATGAAAATAAACTTGCCCGTTACCAGCACCGAGCGCTTTGTCGACCCGGATAGCCCTATTGTCAGTAAAACCGACCGCAAGGGCATGATCACCTATGTCAACCGGGCATTTATCGAAGTAAGCGGCTTCTCCGAAGAAGATCTACTGGGTAAAAACCACAATATCGTGCGCCACCCCGACATGCCGCCCGAAGGCTTTGCCGATTTATGGGTCTGCATCAAGGCGGGTATCCCGTGGCGCGGCCTGGTAAAAAACCGCTGCAAGAATGGGGATTTCTACTGGGTGGAAGCCTATGTCACCCCCATCACCGAAAACGGCGAAATCGTGGGCTATATGTCGGTGCGTTCCAAGCCCAGCGCCGAGGAGGTGGCGCAGATAGAAGCGGTGTACAAGCAAATACGCAACAAAGAGTTTGTACTGCCTTCGTCGCTGCAGCGCATGCAAAGCTACAAAGACCCGCTGCGCCTGGGCGCCGTGGGCATGGGTATCGGCCTGCTCTGCGCCACCGCCCTGAGCTGGTCGCCGCTGGACGTACTGTGGCACCGCGGGCTAGCCGGCACACTGGCGGTGGCGCTGGCGGCTGCCAGCGGGCTATTGGCCATGCGCTATTTCATGACCAGCCTGAACCGTATCGCCTCCGGCATGCGCTACATCAGCGAAGGCCAGCTTAGCCACAACCTGCCGGTAAAAACCGGCGGCATTCTGGGGCGGCTGGAGGCCGGGCTGGAATCGCTGCGCATTTACCAGCGCTCCATCGTAGCCGATGTCATTACCGCCAGCGTGCGTACCCACCAGCATTCACAAGTATTGCAAACCGAGGTGGAGGCGTTGTCACACCGCACCAGCGAGCAGGTGCAAAGGCTGGAGCTGGTCAGCCGCAATATCGATGGCATGTCCGAGGCGGTAGCCGAGGTCGCCCGGCTGGCCCAGACCGGCCTGGAGGATGCACAAGCGACGCAAGTGGTGGCTACCCAGGGCGGTGAAGCCATGCAGCAGGCCTCGCACGCGGCCGACCGTGCGGTGGCTGTCGTAAACGACACCACTGAGTCCATCCAGCAGCTATTTAATGCCATGGACCGCATCCGCAGCATTACCGGCCAGATTCACGAGATATCCGACCAGACCAACCTGCTGGCGCTGAATGCCGCCATCGAAGCCGCCCGTGCCGGCGAAGCAGGCCGTGGTTTTGCCGTGGTGGCCGACGAGGTACGCCTGCTGGCCAACCGTGCCGATAGCGCCACCCAGGCCATCAATAACATTTTGTCGGATATCGAGGCCATTACCGGCCAGGCTTTCCGCAGCATGCAAGGCATGGCCAGCGAAGTAGGGCAGGTGAACCAGCGCACCCAATCGTCCAGCGCCCACCTGCAGCAACTTACGCTGACCGCAGCCCGTGCCCGCCAGCAGGCGCAGATCATTTGCGAGCAAATGCAGCAAAAAGCGCGTTCCTTGCAAGAGTCGGTACAAGCGCTGGGCGAGGTGAATGTGATGGCCGAAGGCAACCTGGCCTCCAGCCGTGCGGTACGCGAGCGCACGGCCGACGTTGAAACTTCTGCTTCAGACCTGAACAAGATGACCCGCGATTTTCACAAGTGGACCAACCGCCGCAAACCTGTGGCCCAACTCTGACCCTGACCGACACCATGACTATCAAGACCAAACTATTGATTTTTACCCTGATCGCCTTGGCGGCAGCTTTACTCCCCAGCTTTATCGGCTTGCGGGCCCTGCAGGCAACAGAGCAGAAGCTGGTGGATGTCAACGAGCGGCTGATTCCCCGCCTGGACGACGTGGCCAATATCCGCAGCTCTTTCAAAGATCTGCGCATTGAAAATATCTATCTGGTGTACGAGAACGCAGCTGATTTCCGCAAGGGAGCCAGCCAGCGCCGCCAGCAGGCTATCAGCAAGCTGGAAGGCTATCTGGCCACGTATAAAGCGGGGGCGGCTAACGACAACGAGCTGCAAATGCATAGCCGTTTCATGGCGCAGCTGGCGGACTATAACGCCCGCTTTGACGGCCTGATGGCGCTGCGTGCACAGCAAGCCAGCAGTGACGCCATGACGCCAGCCGTGGATGGCTGGCGCGCGGTCGGGGTGCAGCTGGGTAACTCGGTGAGTGCCTTGACCAGCGCCATTACCGACGATGCCCATAAAACCCGCGAAGCAGCCGAGGCCGATGTGGCGCAGGCCAAGGTGGTATTCGGCATTACGCTGGGTGTGTCGGTGCTGCTGCTGGCCGGCTTTAGTGCCGCCATTGTGGTGAGTATCAACCGCCCGGTAAGCAACGCTGTGCGAGCAGTGCAGCACATTGCCCAGCAGCAAGACCTGTCGCAGCAGGTAGAGGTCATGAACCGCGATGAAATTGGTGGCCTGCTAGGGGCATTTAACCAGCTGCTTGGCAAAATGCGCGAATCCATCCAGCAGCTGGGTGGCCACGCCCAGGCCGTTACCACGGCAGCAGAAGACTTGAGCGTCGCGTCGGACCAGGTAAAACATGGTGCACACCACGCCAGTATTTCGGCATCGGAGATGGCCGCGGCCATCGAGCAGGTAACCGTCAGCATCAATCATATTGCCGAGCGTACCCGCGACGCCGACGAGCTGGCGATCGAATCCGGTAATCAGGTTGCCGCCGGCGAAAGCATGATTCAGGAAACCGTGGCCGAGATCGAAAGCCTTTCCAGCGCGGTAAATGAAACGGCGCGCTACGTGGGCGAGCTGCAAACCCGTACCGAGTCGATTGGCTCGGTGGTAAACGTGATCAGCGATATTGCCGACCAGATCAACCTGCTGGCGCTGAACGCCGCCATCGAGGCCGCCCGGGCCGGTGAGTCCGGCCGAGGCTTTGCCGTAGTAGCAGACGAAGTGCGCAAGCTGGCCGAGCGCACCACCAGCTCCACCACCCAGATCATCACCACGGTTTCCAGTATTCGCGAAGGCTCCAGCGAAACGGTGGGGCTGATTGAAAACGTGGTGCGCCGCGTAGAACAAGGCGTGGCCAAGGTGCGTGCTACCGGCGACACCATCGGTAATATCCGCCAGCTATCCAGGCAGGTAGAGCAGCAGGTCAGCGATATAGCCAATGCGATTCAGGAGCAAAGCAATGCCAGCGGCCTGATTGCCAAGCAGGTGGAGAATATTGCGCAAATCGCCGAGGAAAGCAGCGTGGCGGCAGAAAGTACCGCGCAGAACGCCCAGCGTTTGCATGGTTTGGCGCAGGACATGCGCCGTGATGTGGCTTGTTACCGGACTTGAGGAGGCGTCATGTGTTACCCGGATAAAAAGCGAGTAGACGTACTGAACGAGTACAAAACTGTCCGCAATGTTTCTGTGTTGTGCAGCAAACACGGTATCGCACGCGGTACATTTTATAAGTGGCTGAATGAGAGCAAGACCGAGCGGCCCGAGCCACGCCGCAAATTGCAGCACACGCCCGCTCACCTCATCGCCATCGATGCCCTGCTGCGCCAGCGCTGGAGCCACAGCTAGGGCGGGTTGGCCGCCAATCCGTCAGGCTACCGTTGCATATTAGGCAACGGTAGCTTTGTGTGCTTTATCAGGCATGGCAATAAATCTGGCAGCCATGCTGCATCTTGTGCATTTTCACGCCGACCAGCGCTAACCCCCCGTTTTACATACTGCCCCGCCTGTTGCTGCTACCTGTTTCCCTTATATGGCATTCTTATTGGCACCATATATGCCCAGCATTAAATAGCCCTGCGGCATAAATATGTCCACATAATAAGTGGCGGGATTCAGGGTAATACCCTGTTTGCAGCAATATTTTCTGCTATCTAATTAATGGTGTGTTGTTGTACTGGGCAACGCGCATTGCTAGCGCACCAATTCATGCGGTGCATCGAATGTGAATGACAGGGGGTTTCTATGAGCCAACCAATAAAAGCAAACAAGAATAACGTGTTTTTGCGCAATGTCATTTTCTCGGCAGTTCTACTGGTTCTGGTTGCGCTGGGCTTCATCGGCATGGTGATCGCAAACCGCCAGCTATCTGCCGCCGAGCTGCAACGCTATGTTTCCTATCAGCTGGCTGACGAGCTTCGCCAGTCTTCAGACGACCTGACCCGCCTGGCCCGTACCTATGTCATTACCCAGAACGCTGAATACGAGCGTGAATACCTGGCCATACTCGATATCCGTAATGGTAAAAAACCGCGCCCGCAAAACTACAACCGCATCTACTGGGACTTTGTGGCAGTAGGCGGGCAGGCGCCACGCCCAGATTCCGGCGATAGCATTGCGCTGCTGGACCTGATGCGGCAAAACGGTTTTACCGATGCCGAGCTGGCCAAGCTGGATGAGGCCAAGAAGAACTCCGACGGGCTGGTCGGCATTGAAGTAGAGGCCATGGGGCTGGTGAAGAAAGATACGTCTGCGGAGGCGCTAAACAAGGCGGCCCAGATGATGCACGACTCTCGCTACCATGCCGAAAAAGCGAAAATCATGCGGCCTATCGACGACTTTTACCAGTTGATGGAAGCGCGCACCTCTGAGGCCATTGCGCAAGCCAGTGCCGTAGCCAACGTGCTTACCTTGCTTTTCATTATTGCCGTAGTGTGCCTTACCGTCATGCTGTGGATTACCTACCGCTCCTTGCAGGCGGTGCTGGGTGCGCCGGTAGAAGTTGTCAAACAGCACATCGCCAGAATGGCAGACGGGGATTTCTCCCATGTCATTCAAGCTTCCGGTGCGGAGGACAACCTGATGGCGCACCTGGCCGACATGCAGCAGCGCCTGAGCAGCCTGATTAACAAGGTGCGCCACGCCAGCCGCTTGCTTAGCCAGCAGACGGGGGATATCAACTCGGCCGCCACCGACGCGGTAGGCTATGCCCGTGACCAGGCCCAGGCCACCGCCGCGATGGCAGCCTCGCTGGAACAACTGGTGGTGAGCATCAACCATGCCAGCGACAACGCCCGGGATACGCAGGCTGTTGCAGCGGGCTCCGAAGACACGCTGGAGCATGGTGGTACGGTTATCCGTGAAACGGTCACCAGCATCGAGTCCATTGCTGCCCGCGTGCGCAGCACCTCCAGCAGTGTGAGCGAGCTGAATGTCCATGCGCAGCAGATCAACATGATTGTGAACGTGATCAAGGATATTGCCGACCAGACCAACCTGCTGGCGCTGAACGCCGCCATCGAGGCTGCACGCGCAGGCGAGCAGGGCCGTGGCTTTGCGGTAGTGGCCGACGAGGTACGCAAGCTGGCCGAGCGTACTGCCATGTCTACCCAGGAAATTACTGCCACCATCAGCAAGATACAGCAGGGTACCGAACAGTCGGTACAGAGTATGAGCGATGGGGTGCAGAGCGTAGACCAAGGCGTGGAGATGGCCAACCAGGCCGGTGCCGCCTTGCAGGAGATACGCCATAGCGCCAACCAGATCATTGCCGGCATCAGCGATATCAGCCACGTGCTGCAAGAGCAAGCCACCGCGGCCAACCATGTTGCATCCAATGTGGAACGGGTTTCGCAGCTTGCCGATAGCTCCAGCGCGCGCATTGGTGTGCTGTTCCAGTCGGCTGAAGTGCTGCACCAGGTAGCCAGCAGCCTGGGTGAGGATATCAGCCACTTCAGACTGGCCGGCCAGTAGCAAACCGCAACAAGCCCGGCGGTCGGCCGGGCAAAAGAAAGCCGCACCCTGTTGATCAGGGGGCGGCTTTTTCATGTCCTGCTGGCTGCGTATGGTTTGCACCGCTAGCGTAAACGTTTCACAGGCTGGCGTTCGGTATCCGAATCAGGCCCGCCGGCAGGGTTGGCCGCGTTACTGTGCGCTGGCCAGCCGCGCGCGGCCCCAGCGGTTGATCCACAGCGACGCCATGATCACTGCGCCGCCCAGCGCCAGGCGGGGCAGGTCGGCGTCGCGGTTCCAGATCAGCACGTTTACCAGCAGGCCCGCCGGCACGTGCAGCTCGTTCATGATGGCCAGCGTACCGGCGCTGACCTGCGTGCTGCCTTTTACCCACCAGTACATGCCCAGCGCCGTGGCAAACACCCCCATGTAAACCAGCACTCCCCACTGCAGCGCCGTATGCGGCAGGCGTTGCATATCGCCAAACAGCAGGAAAGACGGCAATGCCAGCAGCAGCGCACCCAGAAAGAAATGGCCAAAGTAGTGGTGCAACGGCTGGCTTACCGGGTACTGCTGCAGCAAGCGGCGGCACAGCACCTGGCCTGCGGCAAAGGTAAAGTTGGCCAGCTGCAGCAGCAGGAAGCCGGTCAGGTATTCCCCGGTAAGCGGCTGAAAGCGGATGATCACCCCGCCACCCACCGCCACCGTGGCGGCCAGCAGCGCCCAGGGGTTAAAGCGGCGCGCCAGTGCATCGTCAAACAGCGTGACATACAGCGGTGTCAGCACGGTAAACAGCAGCACCTCCGGCACGGTTAGCACATGAAAGCTGCGATACAGGCACAGGTAAGTCACGCCAAACTGCAACGCGCCGGCCAGCCAGAAACCACCCAGCAGGCGTGCAGGCAGGCCGCGCCACACGGTAAAGGGCAAAAACAGCGCAGCGGCGATCAGCACCCGCAGCAGCACGGCAAAATCACTGTCCACCTGCCCGGCCAGGTACTGGCCGATCAGGCTAAAAGAAAATGCCCACAGGGCGGTAACAATCAATAGATAAGGCATGGCAACTCGCAACAAGAGCGGGGGTGGATGATAGGCCGCTGCCGCGCTGCAGGCTAGTGCCCTGCGGCCAACCTAGCCTTTTACCTCGCCGTGCCTGATGGTTTTTCTTTTAATGCAAATTGCATCGATTATACTGATGACTTAGTGGGTTCAATCAAAAGAGGCGGCAATGCTAAACCTGATGTCATCGAATTTTGCCTTGGGTCTACGCCCGTCGCGTAGCCAGGACCAGCCCTTTATCCAGCAAGTATTCAGCAGCGCCCGGCCGGATTTGCAGTATATCGATGGGGAAGCCGACCTGATCGAGTCTGTTATCCAGCTGCAGCAAGAAGTATTGCTGCGAGGGGCCGAGCAAGCGCACCCCGGAGCCATGCATTTCATCATCGAACAGGATGGCCAGCCCATTGGGGTAACCTTGGTCGATTTTGGTGAGCAGGCCGTGCACATCATCTTTTTGGCGATGTTGCCGGCGCTGCGTGGCATGGGCTATGGCAAACAGGTTTTGCAGCATCTGCAACAGGCTGCCTGGCAGGTGCGCGCCCCGCTCACCGTGGTGGTATGGAAAAGCAATCTGGCGGCTCGCCAGCTGTATTTGTCGCTGGGCTTTATGGTGGCAGAGCAGGGCGAAATGGCCGACAAGCTGGTATGGCACCCGCAGCAAGACCCGGCACAGCAGCGGGCAGCTGCCCTGCTACCAGCCTGAACGCGGGCCCGCTGTTGGTAGCGGGCCAGGCAGACAACACCCTACCTATCTGAACCAAGGCAGGCTAATTGAATGGCAGCTGAAAGTAAGCCCAGGCTGGGTCGCGCCCGGCTGCTGCCACGCGGCCAACCCAGACCTCATCCAGCGTAATCTCGGGGCCACCAACCGCGGCCGGCAGCCGCAACTGGCCTTGCAGGTCACCCATGGGGGCTGGCTCCGGCATGGCCAGCTCCACCACAAACGGGCTGCGCGCGCTGCCTGGCAGCTGGGCCAGAGGGCGCAGGCGAATTGCCTGGATATGCAGGGTGATCCCTGCAGCAAACTGCTCGTTGCACATCAGGCAAGGCTGCCCGAGCAAGGGCATGAAATCCTCGGCTTGAATGTTCGCCAACATAGTCATCTTTCCATAGAAAATGCCCCGGCAGGGCACCGCACGGGGCTGGGGGCAGGTTACGGGCGTACCGGATACAGGCCGTTAATGGCGATACAGAAGTTCAGCGCCAGGAACGGGTTCAGTACCGACACCGGCGCGTTGCCACCTGTCAGGTCGGTATTGCCCGTAGCCGACAGGCCCTTCACCGATACCGGGTTATTCAGTGCAGTACTCCAGACCGTGGCCAAGCCGGTGCCGGCGCCGGATGCTCCCAGATAAGGGTTGCTGGCGCTTGGAGCAGCGGCGGGCGTGGCAGGGGTAGGTGTGCCTGCTGCATGAAATGTTACCGCCATGGATGTCGCCGTGTGCGAGTGCGCAGGCAGGTTGGCCACGCTCAGCGCCACATTCTGGGTGCCGCCAAACTGGCCGGGGTTGTAGGCTGGCAGGTTATAAGCAGGCTGCGCCGGGCCGGTACCGATAGGCATGCGGCCAGTCAAATTGGGCAGCTTGAAGTTCTGTGATGCCGTACCGCCATACAGGGTGCCCAGCAGTGAGTACAGCGCCTCATATTGGCTCACCTGATAGGTTTGACCTTGGCAGAGAGCCCAGTCTTGCGGGGCATAGTTAAAACCATAGATGGTGATGGTTCCCATATAGGCATCCATTTGCGCTCCTTTTTCAATGGCCGGTATAAACATGTTAGCCAGCACGGAATGTGATTGGCATAAGTCGTTGTAGGCTATTCCGGCTGCATTTCAATGCAAAAAATGCATTTTGCAATTTAATATCAATAAAATTTAATTGAAATAGAGCGGTCGCGTGTCCTGCAGGCTATGGCGGGTAGAACATGCCGGCTAGTCTGGCCATGAAAAGCCGCACTGCCCGCACTCGGCGTTATGGATGAAGGTGCCGGCCATGGCGCATCGATTGGCCGTAGAGGAGTGCAGAAATGGCTGGGTCATTACGCACTTGGCTGCCGTGCATACGGTACAAGCCAAAAAAAAGCCCTCCGCAAGGGAGGGCTGTGTGGGTACCGGCCAGCGGCAATCAGTGCTGGTGGCCGTGTTCGCCGTGTACGTGCTGGTGGGCAATTTCTTCGGCGGTGGCCGCGCGCACGTCTACCACCTTGATGGCGAAGCGCAAGGTTTTGCCGCACAGCGGGTGGTTACCGTCCAGCAGCACGGTAGGGCCTTTGATCTTGGTCACAAAATAGTAGCGCGGCTCGCCGTCCGGGCCGGTGCGCTGGATCTGGCCGCCTACTTTCACGCCTGGCGGAAAGTCCACTTTGGCCATGGTGGTGACCAGTGCTTCGTCACGCTCGCCAAATGCATCAGCCGGGCTCAGTTCCAGCGTGGTCTGGTAGCCGGCCTCCTGGCCTTCCAGCGCTGCTTCCAGCTTGGCGAACAGGTTGTCGTAATCGCCGTGCAGGTAAGAAACCGGCTTTTTGCCGTCGTCGTAGATATTGCCCTGGCTATCGGTAACTTTCATGCGCAGGGTAACGGCGGTGTCTTTAGTAATGTTCATGGCAGGTGAGGGCAGAAAAAAAATGAGGGAGAAGGGTGGCAGCTAGCCGTGGGCGTGTCAACTGCCGGCCAGGCGCCGGGCAGCATCAGCGCTTTAGCTGCCCCATGTGGCAATGACGGCAAGGCCGGTGCTGCGCGTCGCCCGTGCTAGATAGGCACGGGCGGCTCCGTATATTCAGGTGCGAAAATGGCCGATCAGTTGTTGCAGGGTACTCGCCGTATGGTGCACACCCTTGGCGCCACGATGAGCTTCGTCCGAGCTATGTACGTTATGCTTGCTGGTTTCGGCAATCTGTTCGATAACCTGAACCAGATGGTTACTGTGTTCGCGCTGGGTCTGAATGCTATCGCTCAGCTCTATCAGCGCTGACAAGGCTGAGTGTGAGCAGTCATTCAAATCGCGCAGCGGCGATTTCAAAGAAACAATATGCTCAACCCCCAGGCTAACCTGTTTGTTTGCATGGTCCATGCGGAAGGCGGCATCTGTACTTTGGGATTGAATCTGTTCAATCATTTTCTTGATTTCACTGGTGGCTGTTGCCGTATTCTCTGCCAGTTTTCGTACTTCATCGGCGACTACGGCGAAGCCCCGGCCGGTTTCACCCGCCCGCGCCGCTTCAATTGCAGCATTCAATGCGAGCAGATTGGTTTGCGCCGCAATCTCTGCAATAACATTGGCAAAGCTGCTGATGGACGATGAGCTCGATTGCAAATGGCTCATGGCAAGGCTGCTTTCTTTGACCAGATGTTCAATTTTCTGTATTTCATCTGCCGCCGAATTTACCAGGTCGTGTCCGGTTTCTGCAATTTTGGCAGTGCGCTGGGCAATCTGCCGCGCTGATTCGGCATGTTCGCTAGCCTGGTGGATATTGCCGGCCATTTCCTCCAGGTCAGCCGCCGCCGCCGTGAGGGATTGGCTTTGTAGCTGTGCGGCCTGGTTAATATTGCCCGAGGCATGGTCCAGCCCGCAGGCAGAGGTTTCCAGGTGTTGAACATGCTCGTTGACCTGCAGCACCATTTTCCGCAGTTGCTGCTGCATTTTCTCCAGCGTTGTTTGCAACGCACCCAGCTCGTCATCGGAGTAAGCGGCAGCCGGGGTACATAAATTACCGAGCGCAACCTGTTCGGCCAGCTTGGCTGCCAGTTTTATCTGGTGGAGTATGCGGTTCAGTACCCGGTAACTCAGCAAGCTTGCCACAACAATGGCTAACAATATGCCGGATACCACAACCAGGAAAATGCGGTCGAAGTACTGGTCCATCCGTTCGCGTGCATCTTCACTCAGCTGCTTTTCCAGCATTGCCAACTGTTGTACCTGCTTGTTCAGATGGGTAAATTGCTGATCGGCAGACTGCATCATGGTTACGCCCATGTTGACGTCATCCGATGCCATGTCCAGTACATCACCTACCGTTTTTCGATACTTGGCACTCACTGTCTGAATGTCTTCGGCCATTTTCCTTTCTTCGTCGGACAGTTTTGACGTGGCTTGCCATTGCGCAAACTGGGTTAGCTGTTTATCCAGGCCAGACAGCAGGCCCTGGGATTCCCGGCTAAAATATTCTGCCCCCAAGGTGCCAGTCCAGGTAAGCGTGCGATAAACCTGGACATGGACACTTTGCAGACCATGATTCAGCGTATTGACTGCGGCGACATTGGAGAAGCGAGTATGGCTTATTTCATCCATTTCCAAACGGACCAGATGCATGGTGTAAATCATGCCGCCGCCAAGACCAATCAGCATCAGCAAAATCACCAATGGCGGCAGGAATAATCTGAAAAGCAAACGCATATCAAGCCCCCCCCAAGAAATATACGTCAACCCCTGGCGAGATTGACGTATATGCACTAGCGCCCAAACATTAGCGCTTATAAATGCCAGCACACACGACCATCGAATTCAACTTTTCGCAGTACATCTGTTTGGGCAGTATTTTTTTGGTGATGGGGTCTGTAAATTTGTAATCTTGCCAGAATTTGCCTTTGCTGTTTGCCAGGTCAACACGCTCTTTTACAAAAAGTTTGCCATCCGGATCTTTCAGATCAATCAGGTCTTTTCCCACTTGCTTGGCATTTTGCCCATGCGCCAGTACCTTGCCCTGCAAGTCATATACTACCGGGTATAAATCACCTTCTATCCATTTTTCGTTTTTACCCGTAATTTCGGCAAAAGCTTTGTCTCTATCACTCTTGATGGCGGCAATCGCTTTTGCCACCATTGCTTCTGCCTCTTTGGCCGTGGCGTAAGTTTCGTTGGAAAATGACGTTGCGTGAAAAGACAAGACCGCAAGAGCGAGCAGGATTTTCCCCTTCATGACTTCCCCCATTTACAGGTGATTATTGAATTACCAGTATTATCTATAAATTTTGCATTTCAAGTACAACATCGTAATGGTTCTGTTGTCCGCCAGTTTTCATGGCGACACGCTGGCGGGCAGGCGCTGCCCTGAGGGGTAGCCGCGCGGTGATGTTGTGGCTAAGGTGACAAGCTTTTGATGTTGTCGTCATGCACCTTGGGTTTGGTGGCGCCGATCTCACCAGCTTGACATGCGCTTTCCGGGCAACTGGCATGTGAAAAGTTCTCGGAGAAAGCAGATGGACAATCAAATGACATTCGACGCACTCTCGCTGCTGGAAGACCACCTGGGCTTCTGGTTGCGCTTTGCGCCCAAGCACGCTTCCGGCGGCTGTGGCACCGGCTGGAGGCACAGGGCGTTACTATTAGCGAGTGGGTAGCGCCGCGTACGCTGCGGGGCACAAACCGGCGGGTGATGTACCCCGAGCCCAAACAGCTATACAAGTTGGCCGCACGCGGGGCGCAGTCTGATGCGGCCAACTTGTTGAGCGTTACGCGGTGCAATGTGGCGCTGTGCGGCGCTCAAACCTGGCTACTGTGCCCGGCTCGCCAGCGAGCCATGGCTTATGGCGTACGGCAGGCCGGGGGGAGCAGAGTGGCCGCTACGGCCCGGCCCTGGCAGCGGTAGGTCAGCAAGCCGACATCATCCTGCTGGGGTAGCAAGCGTAGCTCGCCCCCCGCTACTACCGTAGCTGGCAGGCTCACCACGATTTCACCATTTGGCAGCAGTGCCACTGCACTTGCGTGCTGCCACGCGGCCTGCGGCTGGCCCAGCCCGGCCAGCGCAGCAGGCAGGTGGCCATGCTCGGCATGATAGCTCGCCAGCGCCATGCGCAAGGGCAGGGTCTCCACCCAGGCTGCCAGCACCGCAGCCTTGTTTCGGTAGTGGGCATAAGCAGCCGCGTAGGCTGGCTGCTGCATCAGTGTCTCGGTAGCGTGGCGAAATGCCATGCAGCGTGTCGCCGCCTCGCCCTGCAAAACGGCGCAGTCCAGCCGTGGCGGCAGCTGCTGCTGCGGCAACACCGCGACCAGTTCCTGGCAGGCTTGCCACACGCGGGTAAAGTCCGGTTGCACGGCAAACGGTTCGCAGCCAGACGGTTGCGCTGCGGCCACGCTAGCACTGGTAGCGAAAAGCAGGGTGGTAAAAAAGCGGGCAAACAGCATGGCAGGTCCTGGGTAAATGACAAAACCCGTGCAGCATAGCGCAGCCAGGCGCAGTACGGCAGCGGGGCATTCGGTTACGGGTGCAACCGCGCGGTGCTAGCAAGCCATTTTGATCATCACGTTGCCCTTGGCAGGGCCCTCTGCGAGACAAGCCTGCACCGCTACAGCCGCCGGGTGCCGGAACACAGTGCCGATGCCGGGCCGGAGGCGTTCGGCCAATGGTAAAGCCAGGGGGCAAAACGCAGGTGTTGCCCCCTGGCTGGCGCTTAACCCTCGCTGCCCGGTGCCGCCTGCCAGGCACCGAGCGTGAGCTGTACTTGTACGTAAGCTTCGATAGCGGCTGCGCGCGCGGCCAACTCGCTGCGCTGGGCCTGCAGGGCTGTGGCGTGCTGGCTTAGTGCCAGGTGCTGCGGCTCCAGCCCGGTCTGGCTGCGGGTGTGGCTGTAGGCTGCCGATTGTGCGGCCAGCCGGGTGGCAGCCTCGGCGCTGGCTAGCTGGCTGCGACTGGCTTGCCACTGCCGCAGGCTGGCTTCGCTTTCTTGCAGCGCGGTCAGCACCGTTTGCTCGTATAGATGCCACGCCGCCTGGCGTTGCTGGTTGGCGCCGGCCTGGCGTGCGGCGCGCCGCCCCGCGTCCAGCCAGTCCCAGCTGAATGCGGGACCCAGCGCATAACGCAGCGCGTCGGCGTTGCCCAGCTGGCCGAACGGTCCCATCACCCCGGCGGCCAGGTTGAGGCTGAGGCGCGGCAGGTAGGCGCGGTCGGCCAGTACCGCTTCGCCCAGGCTGATGCGTAACTGGGCGTCGGCGCGGGCGATATCCGGGCGGCGCGCCAGCAAGTCGTCCGGGTAGATGATGGCCGTGTCGGCCGGCACTGCGGGTAGCCGCGGCGCCTGTTCGCCCTGCACCGTGCCTAGTGGTGTACGGCCACACAATACCGCCAGCGCGGCCGCCGCCGCCGCGGCGTTGGCATCATTAACAGCCAGTTCGGCCTGTATTTGCTGGCTGGTGGCGGCAGCGGCCAGAACATCGCGGGGGTCGGCCAGGCCGGCTTGCTGGCGGCGCTGCAGCTGGGCGTGTCGCTGTTGCAGGGTATCCAGCTCGTCCAGCAGCAGGCTGCGGTTCAAGCCGGCTTGCTGCCAGCGCGTGTATTGGCGCACCACGTCGGCCTGCAGCAGCAGGGTGGCGGCACGCAAGTCTGCAGCTTGCAGGTCGGCCTGGCGCTCGGCGATGGCGGCAGCGGTACCGGCGCGGCCGAACAGGTCCAGCTCCCAACTGACGCTTTGTTGCACGATGCCCAGCTGTTGCACCGGCGGCCGGGGCTGGCCCTGGCGATACGGGTCAACCTCGATGCTGGACAGCTGCTGGCGTTGTGCCTGCGCGCTCAGGCTGCCTTGCGGCAAGGCTTCGCGACGGGTGGCATCGGCGGCATGGCGCGCGGCGCGTACCGTGGCCAGTGCCGCCTGGCGCTGGTGGTTGTGTTGCATGGCTTGCTGCAGCAGGGTGTTCAGCTGCGGGTCGGCCAGCACCTGCCACCAGTCGGTGGCCAGTTGGCCGCGTGCGATACCGGCGGACTGGGCGGCCGGGCTGGGGTTGGCCGCCAGCTGTTGCTGGCTGGCCGGTATGTGGCTGGGTGGTGCCACGGCTGCGCAGCCGGTGAGCAGGGCCAGCGCCAGCAGCACGGCGTGGCGGGTAGGGGTAGGGATAGAAGCAAACATGGTAATCCTTAGCTGGTCGGCTGGCCGACACGATAGAAACTGGCGTACAGGGCCGGAATCAGGCCCAGCGTGATCAGCGTGCCCAGCGCAAGGCCGCCCATCATCACCACGGCCAGGCTGTTCCACACCGCACCGCCAAACAGCCACAGCGGCAGCAAGCCCAGGATGCACACCATCTTGGTCATCACGATGGGGCGCAGGCGTTTGGCGGCGGCGTCCTCGATGGCTTGCAGCGCTGGCAGGCCGTCGCGGCGCGCTTCGTCGATGGCGTCCAGCAGTAGCACCGCGTTGTTCACGATGATGCCGGCTAGCGCCAGCAGGCCCAGGGTGCCGACAAAGGTCAGCGTGGTGCCGCTGAGGGTTAGCGCCAGTGCCGCCCCGATGGACACAAAGGGGATGCTGGCCAGCACGATCAGGCTCTTGCGCACGCTGTCGAATTGCCACACGAACAGCAGGAACATCACCATCACGCACGCTGGCAGCAGTTTGACGATGGCGTTATTGGCGCTGGCGCCTTCTTCGATTTCACCCCCCAGCGTCACGCTGACTTTGCCGTTGGCCGTCAGGCCTGCTGTAGTGGCCGCCACCTTGTCGGCAATGCCTTGCGCAGTCAGTTGCGGGTGGCGTGCCAGCAGGGTAACGGTGCGTTGCTGGTCTACCCGCTGGATGACGGCAGGCTGGCTTGCCAGGCGGATGCTGGCGACCTGGCCCAGCGTGACTGCACGTTGCTGGGCGCTGCCTTGTACCGGCAGTGCCTGCAGGCGGGCTACGCTGTCGCGCAGCGTGCTGTCACCGCGGACGACCACTGGCAGCAGGGTATCGCCTTCGCGGTAATGGCTGGCCACACTGCCGGCCAGCAGGGTGTCCAGGCTTTGCGCAATGTCGCGGCTGCTCACGCCGGCGGCGTGGGCACGGGCTTGGTCTACTTGCACGTCCAGCTGCAGGATGGGGTGCTCGGCATCGCTACTGAGTTGCTGCAGGCCGGGAATAGCCTGCAAGGCGGCGTACAGCTGCTCTGCGGCGACCAGATGGCTGCGCCCGTCGCTACTGCTGAGGCGGAATTGCGCTACGCCCGCATCCGACGAACCCATCGAGAAGCGTTTGGGCTCGAAGCGTACATCCGGGAAGCGTGCGGCCAACTTGTGGTGCAGCGCATTGACGGCATCGGCGTGACGTACGCCGTCGGCCAGCGTCAGCACAGCGTAGGCACGGTGGCCGGCCGGGGTAGGCGGGTTCAGCGCCAGGATGAAACGCGGCCCGCCATCACCCATGTACAGCGCGTGGCTGGCCAGCTCCGGGAAGGCCTTGCGGTCGGCCAGCGCCTGGCTGATCTGCGCACTGAGCGCCAGGGTGTGGCGGGTGCTGCTATCCGGTGATAGCTCGATGGCCATTTGCAGCTGACGGCGCTCGGACGCCGGCATCAGCTCGGACGGCACGTGGGCAAACAGCCAGCCGGCACCGGCCAGCAGCAACAACATGCTGCCGATGTACACCGTCTTGTGGCCCAGAATCCAGCGCACTTTGCCACGGTACCAGCCGGTAATGGCTTCCACCGCCTGCGCGGTGCGGCTGAGCTCGGCGTGGTGGTGGGCAAAGCGCTGGCATAGCAGCGGGGTGAAGGTAACGGCCAGCAGCAGCGACAGCAGCAGCGCGATGGCCATGACGATACCCATGCTGCGCAGGTATTCGCCGGTTTCGGTGCTGGACAGCACCAGCGGCATGAAGGTAAGGATAATGGCCAGCGACGACACCAACAGCGGCACAAACATGCTGCGGCCCGCTTCGGCAGCCGCCTCGGTACGGCTCTGGCCCAGCGCCAGCCGGCGTTCCATGTCTTCGGCCACCACGATGGCGTTATCCACGAACAGGCCCAGCGCAATGATGATGGCGCCAATCGAGATGATGTGCAGGTCGATGCCGATCAGCTTCATGATGGCCAGTGTGCCCAGCACCGTGGTGGGCACGATAGCGCCCACGATCAGGCCGGTGCGCCAGCCCAGAAACAGCACCACCACGCCCATCACGATCAGCGTGGTTTCCAGGAATACCTGGCCTACCTGCTTCAGCTGCTTGGTCACGATTTGCGCCTGGTCGGTAATCGGCGACAGCTTCATGCCGGCGGGCAGGCTAGCTTCCAGCTGGGTCACTTCGTGGCGCAGCGTGGCGGCAAAGCTCACCACGTTGAGCCCGTTTTCCATCGATACCGCCACCACAGCGGCCGGTGCGCCATCGACAAAAGCGCCGCTTAGCGGCGGGTCTTGCGTGTGGCGTACCACGCGGGCCACCTGGTTCAGCAGTACGCTGCCGCCAGAGGGTAGCGCAATCACGGTATGGCCCAGCTCGACCGGGTTGGCCGCATCACCGCTGACATTCAGCGCCAGCTCGCTGCCACCAATATCCACAAAGCCAGCCGGTGCCACGATATTGCGGCGCGCGATGGCGTCGGTGACCACGGCCGGCGACAGGCCGCGCGCTGCCAGCGCCGGGATGTCCAGCAGCACTTGCACTTCTTCGTCACGGATGCCGTGCAAGGTCACGCGTTCCACACCGGGCACGCGCAACAGCTGGTCGCGTAGCTGGCGTGCCTGATGACGCAGCTCGCCGGCGGAGTAACCCTGGCCGCTCAGGCCCAGCGTCAGCACCGCCACGCGGCCGAATTCGTCATCCACCATCGGCCCGACGCTGCCTTCCGGCAACTGCGGGCGCAGGTCGTTCATACGGTTGCGCAAGCGCTGCCAGACGCCGGGCAATTTGTCGGCGCTTACCGAGGGGTGCAGCTCGACATAGGTAAAGGCCAGGCCGGGGCGGACGGTGGTTTTGACGCGTTTGACTTCCGGCAGGCCCAGAATGCTTTCTTCGGTAGGGCGGGCAAGCAGTTGTTCCATGCGCTCGGTATTTGCGCCCGGCACGTAGCTGAGCACCGTCGCGGTGCGGATGGTGACCGGCGGCTCTTCGGTAGACGGAAAGTCCAGTACCAGCCACAGGCCAGCCAGCACGATGGCCAGCACGGCCAGCAAGGTAAAGCGGGGTCGCGCCAATGCGGCGGCTGCCAGATTACTCATGGTTACCCCCGTCACGCTGCAGTACCGGTGTTACGCGGGTGCCCGGCACTATGGCGGCGGCGCCAGCCACCACTACCGAATCGCCGGCTTTCAGGCCGCTGACAATGCGGATGCGGTCGTCTTGCACCTCGCCGGCCACCACGGCCACTTTTTGCACTGTCTGGCCATCGGCGGCCAGGCGCAGCACATGCCCTTGTTGCGTGTTATGCCCGGGCAGCAGGGCGCGCAGTGGAATGCTGATACCGTTACCGGCACCGTGGCCCAGCATGACTTGCCAGGTATCACCCGCCTGCGCGTGTGCCGGTGCACTAATAAATATCTGGCGCTGACCGCCAGCCCCCAGCGTGGCGGCCACCCGCAGTACGCTGCCGCCGTACTGGCGGCCCTGGTGCTGCAGCGCTACGCGCTGGCCGGTGGCCAGTTTGATATGCGCCGGCAGCCACAGGGACAACTCGCGGCCGCTGCCTTCTATGGCAAATACGCTGGCACCTGGGCCGGCACTCTGCCCCACAGCCAGCTGGCGGCTGCCCACTACACCGTCTACCGGTGCGCGCAGGCTGGCCTGGGCCAGCGCCCAGTCTGCCTGGCTGCGTTGTGCGCTGGCAGCGCCCAGTGCAGCGGTGGCCGCATCCAGCTCGGCCTTGATGGCATCCATCTCGCCGGCACTGATGGCCTGGCCCTGCTGGGCCGCCTGGGTACGCGCGTGGCGCTGCTTCACCTCTTGCCAGCGCACGCGTGCGGCGGCTTCATCACTGCTGGCGGCCTGCCATTGTGCACGCAGCGGGGCGGTGTCCAGTTCGGCCAGCAGTTGGCCGGCACGGACCGGGTCGCCCACGTCGGCATGCAGGCTGGCCACGCGGCCGGACACGGCAAAGGCCAGCTCGGCGCGCGATACGGCGCGCACTTCGGCAATGTAGGCCGGCCCTTGCTGGGCGCTGCCCCCGGCGTGTACGACCAGGGCAGGGCGGGGGGCGGTTTGGCTGGGCGGGTGCGGTGCTTCATTGCAGGCAGTCAGTCCCAGTATCGATAGCGTCAGCAGCAAGGGCGGGCGCAGGGTGAAAGTAAGGGGCACGGTGGGTCTCCGTAACAGAGCAGATAAGCGAAGTACCTGCGCAGCACATGGCAGCTACAGGCGGTCAGCGGGGACTTTAAGCGCACCGGCAATGTGGCAGTTAGGACAAAACCGGCCATAGGTGGTGCATGACAGGCCAAGGGCGGCGCCATCTGGCCCTTTGGGCACCTTGTGGGTCTTTTTCGGCCATAACAAAGTCAATTCCGGCCATGGTTTTCCATGATATTTCAGTAGGGATATGGCTATATTTCAATCATATCAATGCATTGTTCTGACATTGTTGCCAAGGCATGCCAGGGCAACAAACGCTGCATGGGTGACAATTTCGGCCGGCTTTGTCACCATGCAAACCAAGCTTACCGGCAAGGAAAGACCCTATGACCCCCCATCATCATGCTGACGCTGGCGTCGCCGATGTAACAAATACGGCCAACATCATCCCCACCATTGCCCGCTCGTTACTGGGGCTGGTGGAAGATCGGGGCCATAGCCCAGAGCGCCTGTGCCAGGGCCTGGGCATCCGTTATGAAGATCTGCTGGCGTATCAGTTACGGCTGTCCCACAGGCAGGTGCGTGCCCTGATTCTGCGTGCGCAGCAGTTGCTGAACGAGCCGGCGCTGGGCCTGGCCGCCGGCGCCCGCGAAACGCCGGTGAGCTGGGGCGTGGCCGGCCTGGTCATGCTCACCTGCGAGACCATGGGCGAAGCCATGCGTTATGTGCTGGCGCACCAGCAGGAGGCGGGCACCATGGTGCAGCTACAGGTAAGCGAGCACGGCAACGAAATGCGCTTGCAACTGGTGAGCCACCGCTACGATTGGGAAATAGAAAACTACCTGATCGATGAAACCCTGGCCGGCGCCGTGGCGGTGGCGCGCTATCTGCTAGGGCCGGACTTTCGGCCACTGCGTATCGACCTGGCGCGGGCCCAGCCACCACACCATGCCCAGTACCGCCGCTACTTTGCGTGCCCGGTACGCTTTGGCGCCGGCAGCAACCTGATGGTGTTCGAGGCCCACTGGCTGGGTGCCCGTTTACCGGGGTACGACCGCATCGCCAGCCAGGCATTGCGCCGGCAACTGGACGCGCTGCTGCAGCCGGTGCCGGGGCGCCACCAGCTGATCGAAACCGTCAGCAACCATATCCGTTACGCCAGCGTGCAGGGTGATGACCAGCAGGCGGTGGCCAGTATGGTCAATGTCAGCGCGCGCTCGCTGCGCCGTCGGCTGGAGCAACAGGGCACCAGCTATCGCCACCTGCGCGACAGTACCCGTTACCAGGCCGCGTGCGAGCTGCTGGACAACACCACGCTGAGCCTGGCGGTGATTGCCGAACAGCTGGGCTATGCCGACGCCCGTTCGTTTCGCCGCGCGTTCAAGCGCTGGTCTGGCATGCTACCCAGCGATTACCGCCAGCGCCCGCGCGAGGGCTAGCCTTGCGTGGTGCATCAAGCGGCTGATGCGCACTGCATCAGGCTTGCTGCTCAAAGCCCTGCAGCACGTTCACGGCGTTGATGCCGATTTCGTCCACCATATAGCCGCCTTCCATCACAAACAGCGTCGGCACGCCCACGGCGGCAATGGCGGCGCCGATGCGGCTGAAATCGCCCGTACCCAGGCGGAAGTGGCTGATCGGGTCGCCTTCGTAGGTATCCACCCCCAGCGACACCACCAGCAGGTCGGGCCGGTATTGGCGCAGTTGGCCGCAAGCGTGTTGCAGCGCCTCGTCGTAGCCATCCCACGCCGTGCCGTGTGGCAGCGGGTAGTTCAGGTTAAAGCCCAAGCCGGCGCCACGGCCGGTTTCGTCGCGGTGGCCGGAAAAATACGGGTAGGAGCGGCGCGGGTCGCCGTGCAGCGACACAAACAGCACGTCGCTACGCTCGTAAAAGATGCTCTGCGTGCCGTTGCCGTGGTGAAAATCCACATCCAGCACCGCCACGCGCCGGCTGCCGTTGTCCAGGCTCCACTGCGCGGCAATGGCGGCGTTGTTCAGGTAGCAATAACCGCCCATATACTCGGCGGCGGCGTGGTGGCCGGGCGGGCGGCACAGGGCAAAGGCGCTGCGTTGGCCGCCATGCAGCAGGCTGGCGCCCGTTAGCGCCAGGTTGGCGCTGCTGCTTACGGCCTGCCATGTGCCGGCGGTAATGGCCACGCCGGCGTCCATGGCATAAAAGCCCAGCTTGCCGTCGATATATTCCGGCTCGATATCGCTACGCAAATCGCGCACCGGCCACACCAGTGGCAGCGCATCGTGGCTGTGGCCCAGCGCCTGCCACTCGGCCCAAGCCTGCTGCAAAAAGCGCACATAACGCGCGCTGTGCACGCGGGCGTAGTGTTGCGGCCCGAAAGCCTGCGGCGGCACGATATCGCCCAGCCCTACCTGCAGGCTGCGCGCCAGCACGATTTCGGCACGCTGCGGCATTTCAAAACACGGCGACACCTTGCCGTCTTTCAGTTCGCTGGCGTGGTGCAGTTGGTGGTCGGGGCTGTAGACGGTCAGCATGGTGGGCGCTCTTGTCAGAAAGGGATGCCAGATAGTCTACGGCGCACCGCTGGCAAAAATTTTGCTTTTCTTGCTATTGTTGGCCAGCATCCAGAAAAGAAAACGGCTAGAACGGCAAATATGAAAAAAGAAAACCCCACCGCAGCGCTGGACGATACCGACCTGGCCATATTGCGGCATGTACAGCAAGACGGCGCACTGTCTACCCCGCAGCTGGCCGAGCGCCTGGCGCTAAGCGTGACACCGTGCTGGCGCCGCCTCAAACGGCTGCAGGACGACGGCTATATCCGCGGCTACCAGGCCAACCTGGACCGCCGCCGCCTGGGCCTGGACGTGTTTGCCTACGTCAGCCTGAGCTTTGCCAGCGTAGGCAACCCGCAGCCCGCCGCATTCGAAGCCCTGGTACGCGACCACGCCCAGGTGCTGACATGCCACAAAGTCACCGGCAACGCCGACTACATGCTGCTGGTAGTGGCCAGCAACCTGGACCACTACAGCCAGTTTGTAGAGTGGCTGCGCGCCATCCCCGGTATACACACCATTCACTCCAACCTGGCGCTGAAAGAAGTGAAAGCAGACTACCGCCTGCCGTTGTGAAACACGCCCGCATAGGCCAGCGGCACATCTGGGGAAGGGCAAGCGTGTAGCCCGGATAAGCCAACGGCGCATCCGGGGAAGGGGGTAGCACCGGCAAACAGGCAGTAGGCGGGAGTGAAGGCAAAAGGTTGGCCGCACGCCTTGTATAAGGGTGATGCGGCCAACCTTTTATGGTGGGGTGGTCTGTCCCAGCTAGGTGAAGTTGGCTTCATTTGCTAGTCTCCCGCCCACAGGGGATGGTAATCATTATTGATCGTTGAAATACCGAACCTTGTTTTCTATCTGATCAATTAAGAAGCTCAAAACAGCTTTGAAGCTCTTTTCAGCATCAATGAGAGTGGACTTTCTTGTCTTTGCAAAAAATACCCCATCCACGAAAAAGAACAAGGTTTCTCCATCTTTACTAACGAAGCCATTGGTTTTGTCAATTCTAATAATGTCTCTAATTTCCCACTTTTGCTCCAGTGGGCATAGCTCGTAATTACCATTGGCGGATTTGAATTCTAGGTTGGTTTTTAGCTCATTGAAATCAATCTCTGAAATTTCCCTCAAAAAACCATCCTTCAGGAATACGGATTTATAATTTTCTATTTCGAAGAATGAGTAAATTATTTTTTCATCAGGATCTTTAAATTCCTCTATTCTTTGTATTACGTAAGGAATGGCGTTGTGTTTAAGACAATTATTTATATCGATGTAGATGCTACATCTTACACCGGAGTTACTACAAGGGTTGCAATATAGGAAATTCATGCAGTTATGATATTGTGTTATCTCACTACGGAATTCAAGGCTATTATTGTTGGGATCAAAAGCTAAGGAGGCTCTTTTTTTCTCTAAAACACCATACTCATGAAGTGTGCTTGATATGGCATCGGCCAGGTAACCAATCCAATAATGATAAAGATTGATGTCTTTTGCCTCAATACCACATTCTGCCTGCAGCCTTTCTTCGAATTTTTTCTTAAAAATATCTAGCGAAGATTTAGTCTTTTCTTCTTTTGTTAAGCAACTGTTTTCTATTAAGAAGCTCTTCCCAATTGGTCGATATTGAACCTTTCTTATTTTTCCTTTGCTCACCCCGATGTTGATCATGCAGTAAATGCAATAATAGTCTATCAGTGATGACATTGAGTTCAGGATTGCATCGCCTAGAGCTTGGTTTAGAGTTTTGAGATCCTTATCTTTGTCAGGACTGCCAAACTTAAGGTAATTTTCAATACATAGGTTGTGCGTTCTCTCTCTCTGAGTCACTAGGGCGTGAATGTTTTCTATTTTCTGAAATATATCTGATTCTATTTTTTTTGAGATATCAAATTTTTCCATTTTCCATTTTCCATATAATCAGGTAATCGATCCCCTTACTGCTGTTGCGGCCATCCAGCTCGTGTTAATCCGCCAAACCGTCGAATTAGACCTCGATGCGGCAACAATCCTGGTGGCTAGGATGCGTAAAGTCGATGAAAGACTACATTCGCTGCTTATCTGTCACCCATCCACATAGGCACTATTGACTGCTTGGCCGACAAACCGAAGTCCACGTTCTTGCCAGTGCATAACTGTTTTATGAACGGTCAACATCTCCAGCTCATGACGAAGGCCCCGCAACTGCAGGGCCTTTTCTTCGTGCAAAGCAAAATTTCATGCTTTGGCTATCGGAAATTGCAAACTTTGACTACAAAATTTCAATCTTTCCGATTTCTGACACCTCCTTTTAATCCCAGCTCAGCGCGCCGCCAGTCTGGTATTCGGTGACACGTGTCTCGAAGAAGTTTTTCTCTTTCTTCAGGTCGATCATTTCGCTCATCCACGGGAACGGGTTGTTCACGCCGGGGAACAGCTGGTCCAGGCCGATTTGCTGCATGCGGCGGTTGGCGATGAAGCGCAGGTATTCCTTGAACATGCTGGCGTTCAGGCCCAGTACGCCGCGTGGCATGGTGTCTTCGGCGTAGGCGTATTCCAGCTCTACGGCGTGCTTGAACAGCTCGGTGATCTCGGCCTTGAAGCTGTCGGTCCAGATTTCCGGCTGTTCCAGCTTGATGGTGTTGATCAGGTCGATGCCGAAGTTGCAGTGCATGGACTCGTCGCGCAGGATGTACTGGTACTGCTCGGCGGCGCCGGTCATCTTGTTCTGGCGGCCCAGCGCCAGGATTTGCACGAAGCCGACGTAGAAGAACAGGCCTTCCATGATGCAGGCAAACACGATCAGCGATTTCAGCAGGGTCTGGTCGGTTTCCAGGGTGCCGGTCTTGAATTCCGGGTTGCACAGCACGTTGATGAACGGCAGCAGGAATTCGTCTTTGTCGCGGATGGATTTGATTTCGTTGTAGGCGTTGAATACTTCGCCTTCGTCCAGGCCCAGGCTTTCCACGATGTACTGGTAGGCGTGGGTGTGGATGGCTTCGTCAAAGGCCTGGCGCAGCAGGAACTGGCGGCATTCCGGGCTGGTGATCTGGCGGTAGGTGCCCAGTACGATGTTGTTGGCGGCCAGGCTGTCGGCGGTTACAAAGAAGCCCAGGTTGCGCTTGACGATGCGCATTTCGTCTTCGGACAGCTGGCCGGTTTTCCACTGTTCGATGTCGCGCTGCATGTTTACTTCTTGCGGCATCCAGTGGTTGGCGCACTGGGCCAGGTATTTTTCCCACGCCCATTTGTGCTTGAACGGTACCAGCTGGTTCACGTCGGTTTTGCCGTTGATCACGCGTTTGTCTACGGCGTTTACACGGCCGGCTGCGGCGGCTGCCGGGGTGGCGGTAACAGGGGTGTCGTCGAAGGACAGGCTCATGGTTTGGCTCCAGTATTATCGGTTTGGGCGGGGGCGTTGGCGGCCCGCCCGGGTTGTCTGTTTGCGTGTAGCCGGTGCGTGTGGTGCTGGCCCGGGCTACGGTGGTGGCGCGCCGTCTGGTGGGAGGGCGCCGCGTCATCCCGAAACCGGCTGGGGGCAACCGGCTTGAGGATGGGTTGGCCGCGTGCGGCCAACCTTGGGTACGGGTTTACTGCTGCACGCCTGGCAATAGTTGCGGCTGCACGCTGTTGCTATCGTTTACTTTCCACATGCGCTGCATATGGCCGTAGTCGCGCTGGCGCGAGTCCAGCACGGTGGTGTCGGGGCGGTAATCCAGGTTGAAGCGGATGTCGCCCAGGTACACGCTTTGGCCGGCTTGCACGCTGAACGGCAGGTTCAGCGGCAGGGTAACGATGCGCGGCACGTTGATGGCCAGGTCGTCACCACCGGTATCGCTGCGCCAGCGTGCTACCGCGTGGCCCAGCTGGTAGCGCCCGGGCGGCAGGGCCAGTAGCTGCAGCTTGCCGTCTGCCGAGGTGCTGCCCACCGGGCCAAAGATGGTGTCCTGGGCAAAGTCGGCGCGCAGGCTGCCTGACAGTGCGTTGTCCACGCCGTACCAGTACAGCGTGGCGCTGGCGGTGTCTGGCGCGTAGGTGCGTACGGTCATGGCGACAATGGCATGGCCCTGGCCGGCTGGGGGCTGCACGCTGCCGCGCAGCTGGTCGGCGGTGGTGGCGCAGCCAGCCAGCAGGGTGGCCAGCGCGCAGGCAGCAAACAGTCGTGTCATGGTTTCTCCGGTGTGGCAGGCAGCTAGGCTGCCGGGCATCCCGAAACCGGCTGCGGGCAACCGGCTTGAGGATGGGTTGGCCGCATGCGGCCAACCCTGTACGGCGTTACAGCAAGAAGAAAGTTTTCAGAATGATCAGGAGCGTTACAACTTGCTCAAGATTGACTTCCAACTTCCAGCTCTTCGTGGTCAGCTTTAGCATGGTGTTATTCCATTCACTGAGCTGGCACCGGTGCCAACGTTAAATGTCGGCAAATTTATATAGCGCCTTGCGGGCGCTTGTGTGATCTGCCGGGCCCGGCAGATCACACGTCGGCTTGGTTTCAAAAAGCAAGGTTACTTCTCACCGATATTGCCTGCTCGGTGGCTGCAGGGCTTTTTGATTCCTCACCTTCAGCGGCTTGCCAGCCGCCGTCCGGTATGGCTAATACCGAAATCTACGGTCGGAGCCTTCGCTCCGACCAAACTTCCTTACTGGCAGCTTTCGCAATCCGGGTTGTCGATGCTGCAGAACTTGGCATCGGTGGCCGGGGTGGTGTCTACCACGGCTGCCGGGGCGGGTGCTGCGGCTGCGCCGCCTGCTACCGGTACGGCGTTCAGTTCGCCGCCACGGCCGGTGGATTTCTCGGCGGAGCTGGCGCCCAGGGTGCGCAGGTAGTAGGTGGTTTTCAGGCCTTTTACCCAGGCCAGCTTGTACAGCTCGTCCAGTTTCTTGCCCGATGCGCCGGCCATGTACAGGTTCAGCGATTGCGCCTGGTCGATCCATTTCTGGCGGCGGCTGGCGGCTTCTACCAGCCAGCTCGGGTCTACTTCGAACGCGGTGGCGTAGATGGCTTTCAGCTCGGCCGGTACGCGGTCGATGCGGCCCAGGCTGCCGTCGAAGTATTTCAGGTCGGCGACCATCACTTCGTCCCACAGGCCCAGTTTTTTCAGGTCGCGCACCAGGTATTCGTTGGTGACGGTGAATTCGCCGGACAGGTTGGATTTCACGAACAGGTTCTGGTAGGTCGGCTCGATAGAGGCAGACACACCAATGATGTTGGCGATGGTGGCGGTAGGGGCAATGGCCAGCACGTTGGAGTTACGCATGCCGTGTTCGGCGATGCGCTTGCGCAGGCTGCTCCAGTCCATGCGTTCGCTGCGGTCCATTTCCAGGTAGCCGCCGCGTTCGGCCGCCAGCAGGTTGATGCTGTCGTGCGGCAGGATGCCACGGTCCCACAGGCTGCCTTTGTACGACGGGTAGCGGCCGCGCTCTTCTGCCAGCTCGGTGCTGGCCAGGTAGGCGTAGTAGGCCACGGCTTCCATCGATACGTCGGCAAATTCCACGGCGTCGTTGCTGGCGTACGGTACGCGCATCTGGTGCAGGCAGTCCTGGAAACCCATGATGCCCATGCCTACCGGGCGGTGCTTCAGGTTGGAGTTGCGTGCTTTTTTCACCGGGTAGAAGTTGATGTCGATCACGTTGTCCAGCATGCGCAGGGCCACGCGTACGGTGCGTTGCAGCTTCTCGGTGTCCAGCTCGGGGCCGTTGGCGCCTTGTTTCAGGTGGCGCGCCAGGTTCACGGAACCCAGGTTGCACACGGCGATTTCGTCGTCGTTGGTGTTCAGGGTGATCTCGGTGCACAGGTTGCTGCTGTGTACCACGCCCATGTGCTGTTGCGGGCTACGGATGTTGCACGGGTCTTTGAAGGTAACCCATGGGTGGCCGGTTTCGAACAGCATGGTCAGCATCTTGCGCCACAGGCTCAGCGCCGGGATCTGCTTGAATACGCGCAGCTCGCCGTTGCGGCCTTTTTGCTCGTAGGCGGTGTAGGCTTTTTCGAAGGCCTGGCCGTAGATGTCGTGCAGGTCTGGCGTTTCGCTAGGCGAGAACAGGCTCCACTCGCCACCTTCCATCACACGCTTCATGAACAGGTCCGGGATCCAGTTGGCGGTGTTCATGTCGTGGGTGCGGCGGCGGTCGTCGCCGGTGTTCTTGCGCAGCTCCAGGAATTCTTCGATGTCGGCGTGCCAGGTTTCCAGGTAGGCACACACGGCGCCTTTGCGCTTGCCACCCTGGTTTACGGCCACGGCGGTGTCGTTGACTACTTTCAGGAACGGCACCACGCCTTGCGATTTGCCGTTGGTGCCCTTGATGTGGCTACCCATGGCGCGTACTGGCGTCCAGTCGTTACCCAGGCCACCGGCAAACTTGGACAGCAGGGCGTTTTCCTTGATGCCTTCGTAGATGCCGTCCAGGTCGTCGGCGATGGTGGTCAGGTAGCAGCTGGACAGCTGGCTACGACGGGTACCGGCGTTGAACAGGGTAGGGGTGGACGACATGAAGTCGAAGCTGGACAGCACGTTGTAGAAGGCGATGGCGCTTTCTTCGCGGTTTACTTCGTTCAGTGCCAGGCCCATGGCCACACGCATGTAGAAAGCCTGCGGCATTTCGATACGGGTGTCGTCGATGTGCAGGAAGTAGCGGTCGTACAGGGTTTGCAGGCCCAGGTAGCCAAACTGCAGGTCGCGTTCCGGTTTCAGCGCGGCGCCCAGTTTTTTCAGGTCGTATTCGCCCAGCTTTTCGTCCAGCAGCTCGGCGGCAATGCCTTTTTTCACGTAGCTAGGGAAGTACAGCGGGTAGTGCTGGCCCATTTCTTCCTGGCTGATGGCTTCGCCCAGGATTTCCAGGCGGATATTGCCCAGCAGCAGGCGGGCGGTTACGTAGTCGTAAGCCGGGTCTTGCTCGATCAGGGCGCGGGCGGCCAGGATGGACGATTTGTTGACTTCTTCTTCCGGTACGCCGTCGTAGATGTTCTTCAGCGTTTCGGACAAGATGGCGTCCACGTCGGTGGCGGCCAGGCCCTGGCAAGCGGATTCGATGGTGGCGCGCAGGCGGGCGATATCCAGCGGCAGCTTGCGGCCGTCTTTGCGGATCACGTTGATCTGGATCTGGTGCAGGGCTTCGCCACGGGCGGCGCGTTCTTGCGAGCGCTGGTCACGGTACAGCACGTAGGCGCGGGCCACGTCGTGCTCGCCGGCGCGCATCAGCGACAGCTCTACCTGATCCTGGATGTCTTCGATGTGGATGGCGCCGCCTTCCGGTTTGCGACGCATCAGGGCGCTGACCACGGCCTCGGTAAGGTGCGCCACTTTGTCGCGGATGCTGGCGGAGTTCACGCTTTGCGAGCCCATTACCGCCAGGAAGGTCTTGGTCATGGCGATAGAGATTTTTACCGGCTCGAAGGCCACCACGGCGCCATTGCGGCGAATGGTCTTGTACTGGCTGTAGTCGGCTTGCGGCGCGGCTGCGCGGCCCAGTTCGGCGGCGGTGTTGGCGTCGGTGGTGGTCAGTGGCATTGTCATTGCCCTCGTGATGGGTAGGTTATTCGATGCTTCCGGCGGCGGCGGGCATGTCTTTTTGGCATGCGGCACGCGGGCGGAAGGGGTCGCGCAGCGGTGGTGGCAGCCGGGCTGTGGACAACTCTGTTGAAAAGCTGTGTGCCAGCTGTGCACAAACACAATATATGCTGTTTTGACCGGAAAGCGACGCAAATTCTAGTGGTGAAGTGTGTGCGGGACAAGTCTTGACAGCTGCCGCAAAAAGCTGAAAGCCGCGCCAGTATTGGCTTTGCGCGGCAAACTTATTTTTGCGGCCTGCGCAGGGCGTGCGAAGGGGGCTAGCTACAACAAGGGTTTGCGGCTGCGTCACTTTCGCCACAGCGGGCGTTTTATGACAGGTGTTGCGCTGTTGCGACGGCCAAAAAGCAAAAAGGGCGGTTTTCACCGCCCTTGAACACTATATGTTGTGCCTAGCTGAGCCAGATCAAACTGGCCATGCGGCCGGTTATTTGGTCGCGCCGGTAGGAAAAGAAGCGTTCGCGCTCTATCACGGTGCAGGCGTCGCCACCGTAAACGGCGGTTACGCCGGCTGCGGCCAACCTTTGCCGCGCCAGCAGGTAGATGTCGGCCAGGTATTTGCCATCGGCAATGGCGTCGAATGCGGCGGCTGCATGGCTGTCATGCGCCATGAAGGCGGCGCGCACCTCGGCCCCCACCTCGAAAGCCTCGGGGCCGATGGCCGGCCCCAGGTAGGCTACCAGGTTGGCCGCAGGCTCGCCCATGGCGGCAATGGTGGCCTCGATGACGCCGCCGCACAGGCCGCGCCAGCCGGCGTGGGCCGCGCCCACCACGGTGCCGGCACGGTCGGCCAGCAGTACGGGCAGGCAGTCTGCCGTCATCACGGCGCAGACCGCGCCCGGGGTGCGGCTGAAGCTGGCGTCGGCTACCGGTACGCTACCGGGTGCCACCGTGGCGGCGTCCACCACGGTAATGCCGTGCACCTGCTGCAGCCAGGCGGGCTCGGCAGGTAGTGCGGCGCGCAGCAGGGCGCGGTTGGCCGCTACGTTGGCCGCCTCGTCGCCTACGTGGTCGCCCAGGTTCAGGCTGGCGTAGGGCGCGGGGCTGACGCCGCCGTGGCGGGTGGTGACCAGGCTGCCCACGTTGGCCGCAGCGGGCCAGTCTGGCGTAAACCAGCCGGTGTCTGCTGCGGGCGTGTGCATGGGCTTAGCGAACATAGTGCACTTCGACGTCGTAGTTATCGTCATCCCAGTCATCGTCGTCGTCTTCGTCCAGGGCTTCGGCTTTGGCGGCGGCTTTGGCGTTGGCGGCAGCGAATTTCTCGTCGCGTTCGGCGCGCAGCAGCGCCAGCAGCTGCTTCATGTCGTCTGGCAGCGGGGCTTTCCAGCCCATTTCCTTGCCGGTAGCCGGGTGCACCAGCGCCAGCGAGTAGGCGTGCAGTGCCTGGCGCGCCAGCGCTTTGACAGCGGCATCGGCCGCTTCGCTACCGTGGTGGCGCGGGTTGCCGTAGGTGGCGTCGCCGGCCAGCGGGTGCTTGGCTTCGCGCATGTGCACGCGAATCTGGTGGGTGCGGCCGGTTTCCAGCTTGCACTCTACGTAGCTGAAGTCTTCGTAGCGTTCCAGTACGCGCAGGTGGGTAATGGCCGGCTTGCCGCCAAAACGCAGCACGGCCATTTTCAGGCGGTTGTGCGGGTCGCGGCCGATCAGGGTTTCGATCTTGCCGTCGTAGGGCACCACGCCGGTAGCCACGCAGCGGTAGATACGCTTGACGGTACGTGCCTGTAGCTGCTGCACCAGGTCGGTCTGCGCCAGCAGGGTTTTGGCCACCACCATCAGGCCGGAGGTGTCTTTATCCAGGCGGTGCACAATGCCGGCACGCGGAATGTGGGTGAGCTCGGGGTTGCGGTGCAGCAGGCCGTTCAGCAGGGTGCCGGTCCAGTTGCCGGACGCCGGGTGTACCACCAGGCCGGCGGGTTTGTTCACCACCATGATGTGTTCGTCTTCGTACACCACGGGGAAATCCACTGGCTCGGCGGTGTAGGCCAGCGCTTCGGGCTGCGGGATCACTTCCACAGTGATGGTTTCGCCGCCCAGGAGCTTGGTCTTGCCGGGCATGTGCTTGCCGTCCAGCAGCACTTTGCCGTCTTTGATCCATTGGGTCATGCGGCTGCGCGAGTACTCGGGCAGCAGTTTGGTGAGCGCCGCATCCAGGCGATCGCCGGAAAATTCGTAAGGTACGGAAAGTTGCTGCGCCTCGCCGCCGGCGCCGCTTTCCCCTTCGCTGTCCGCAATATCGTCGTCCAGCAGTTCGTCGGCGAGAATGTCTTGTTCGTTCATGGCTTTGTGGCGTGAGGTAAATCGGGCGATTTTAAAGCAGTCTGGCTTGCTTGTCCTGTTGGCGTGGCAGCCAGATGACAGGTAACTGGGCTGCAACGGGTGCTTCATGGCGGGGTAATCGTCGGGCCGTACTATCAAACGGCTGTTCTACACCAACCAACCACCTGTTTATAGAGTGCCATGAGCAAAAACAACTTTACCCCGCTGGCTAACGGCGCAGACCCGGACGATATCGGCAACAACTCGTCGAACAACCCCACCATGCACGACATTCTGGCCGCACGTATCGGCCGCCGCGGCTTTATGCTGGGCTCGGCCGGTGCCGCCGTATTTGGCAGCATGGGGCTTACCGGCTGTCTGGGCCTGGGTGGCTCGTCCGCCAGTAGCGCTGCGCCTGCTGCGGCAGCATCCGAAACCCTGCTGGGCTTCAAGCCGGTAGCCAAGAGCCTTGCCGATGCCTTTATCGTGCCAGAGGGCTACACCGCCAGCGTGATCTACGCCAAAGGCGACCCGCTGTTTGCCGGCGTGGCCGCATTCAAGAATGACGGCACCGACACCGGCTACGACCAGCGCGCCGGCGACCACCACGACGGCATGCAGTACTTTGGCCTGAACGCCGCCGGCAAGGCCGACCAGACCGGCGCCAGCCGTGGCCTGCTGGCCATGAACCACGAGTACATCGAGCAGGTAACCCTGTTTGCCGCCGGCCCGACAGCGCTGCCACGCCCGGCCGCCGAGGCGGATATCGAGATCGCCTGCCATGGCGTGTCGGTAGTGGAGGTGGCCAAAGGCAGCAACGGCCGCTTTGCTACCGTGCAAACCAGCCCGTTCAACCGCCGCGTCACCGCGGAAACCACCATCGAGCTGGCTGGCCCGGCCCGCGGCAGCAGCCTGCTGGTAACCAAGTTTTCTACCGATGGCACCCGTACCCGCGGCACGGTGAACAACTGCGGCACCGGTAAAACCCCGTGGGGCACGCTGCTGACCGGCGAAGAAAACTGGTCTGGCTATTTCAAGCGTGGTAGCGACGCTGCCGCTCGCAGCGCCAAAGAAATCGCGGCGCTGACACGCTATGGCCGCGGTGTGAATGCCAGCAGCCGCTACGGCTGGGAAACCGCCGGCACCGACGACCGCTATGTGCGCTGGGACATCACCGCTACCGGTGCCAGCGCCGCTGCCGACTACCGCAACGAGATCAACGGCCAGGGGTATATGACCGAAATCAACCCCTACGACCGCAATAGCGTAGTGAAAAAGCGCACGTCTACCGGCCGCTTTGCGCACGAAGGCGCGGCGTTCTCGCTGCTGAAAACCGGCAAGCCGCTGGCTATCTATATGGGCGACGATTCGCAGTTTGAATATATCTATAAGTATGTGTCGGACGCAGTATGGGACCCGGCCGACGCCAAACCGGCCGACCCGATGGCCACCGGCGATAAGTACCTGGACAAGGGCAAGCTGTACGTGGCCAAGTTCAACGCCGACGGCACCGGTAACTGGCTGGAGTTGTCGATGGCCAACCCGCTCATCGCCGGCTACAGCGCTTACGCCTTTGCCGACCAGGCCGACATTCTGGTGAACGCCCGCCTGGCCGCCGATGCAGCCGGTGCCACCAAGATGGACCGCCCGGAGTGGAGCTCCACTCACCCCACCACCGGCGACATCTACTTTACGCTCACCAACAACGGCAACCGTGTTGCCAGCGGTAGCGACGCCAGCAAGGTGGTAGATGCGGCCAACCCGCGCAGCTACACCGACGTCAAGAATGGCACCAGCACTCAGAAGGGCAACGTCAACGGCCACATCCTGCGTCTGGCCGAGCAGGGCGACGCCAACGCTACCACCTTCAAGTGGGACGTGTATCTGTTTGGTTCCGAAGCCGGTGCCATTGCCAGCATCAACCTGTCCGGCCTGACCGACGTTAACGACTTCTCCAGCCCCGACGGCCTGCAATTTGCCGAGAGCACCGGCATTTGCTGGATCCAGACCGATGATGGCGCCTACAACGACATGACCAACGACCAGATGCTGGCCGCGCTGCCAGGCCGTGTAGGCGACGGGGGTAAAGTGTCGGTTGCCAACGGCAGCGTGCTGGTGGATACCTATGTCGGCAAGAAGCCTACCAGCGATACGCTGAAACGCTTCCTGGTAGGCCCGAAAGGCTGCGAGGTGACCGGCGTGGCAGAAACACCGGACGGCAAGGTGATGTTTGTCAACATCCAGCACCCGGGCGAAGGCACAGCGGTGGGCGACCTGGGCGACCCCAGCAAATATGTCAGCCAGTGGCCGTCCAATAGCGGCTACGGTGCCGGCAAGCGCCCGCGCTCGGCCACGGTGATGATTACCAAGAACGACGGCGGCCGCATCGGCACCTGATGTCTGCCCGCGCGAGCCACACCGCCTGCCGGCCTGCCCGGCGGGCGGTTTTTTTATGGAGATGGGGCGCGTTACGGCGAGAAACTGCTGCCAGGCGTGCGCAAACAGCAGTTTTGGTTATAATCGTGCGCAGTCAAACAAGGACACCTCATGAAAAAAAGCTTTGTAGCCTTGCTGGCCGTCGTATTGATGGCAGGTTGTGCCTCGGTGGAGCCGCAGGACGAAACCCGTGGCTGGACGGTAGACCAGATCTACGCCGAAGCCCGTGACGAACTGAACGGTGGTAACTACACCCGCGCCCTCAAGCTTTATGAAACCTTGCAGGCACGCTTCCCTTATGGCCGCCACGCGCAGCAAGCGCTGATGGATCAGGCTTATACGCACTACAAGGATAGCGAGCCGGAGCTGGCCATTGCTGCGGCCAACCGTTTCCTGCGCCTGTACCCGGCGCACGCCAGTGCCGACTATATGTACTACCTCAAAGGCCTGGTGCACTTCAACGATGACACCAGTTTCCTGGCGCGCGCCACCGGCCAGGACATCAGCGAGCGTGACCCGAAGGCCGCACGCGAGTCGTTTAACGACTTCCGCGAGCTGATTGCCCGCTACCCGCAAAGCCGTTACGCCGAAGACGCCACGCTGAAAATGCAGCATCTGGCGGCAGCGCTGGGTGGGCACGAGATGCACGTGGCCCGCTACTACATGAAGCGCGAAGCCTGGCTGGCTGCCGTCAACCGTGCGCAGTCCGTGGTGCAGGAATACGCCAATACCGGCCATAACGAAGAGGCGCTGGCCATCATGGAGCAGGCCTACGGCAAGCTGGGCATGACTGCCTTGCAAGCCGATACCCGCCGCATTCTGGCGCTGAACTTCCCGCAAAGCGCCTACCTGACGCAGCCGTGGGAATACCGCGGCCAACCTTGGTGGAAGTTCTGGGGCTAAGTTTGCCCCGGTGCGTGGCACCGAACCGCCAAGATAAACAAAGCCCCGCTGGCATCTGGCGGGGCTTTTCTTATGCGCACCTGGCGGCGTAGCAAGGTTGGCCGCAGGCGTGAAAAAGCCCGCCACTCGGGCGGGCAGGGTGGGCCGGCGGGCGGTGTTATACCGCGTCTTCGCCGGTTTCGCCGGTGCGGATGCGCACCACTTGCTCTACCGGGTAAACAAAAATCTTGCCATCACCGATCTTGCCGGTACGCGCGGTCTGGATGATGGCTTCGATAGCGCGGTCTACCAGATCGTCGGCAATCACTACCTCGATTTTTACCTTGGGCAGGAAGTCCACCACGTACTCGGCACCACGGTACAGCTCGGTGTGGCCCTTCTGGCGGCCAAAGCCTTTTACCTCGGTAACGGTCAGGCCGTTGATGCCAATGTCAGATAAAGCCTCGCGCACTTCATCCAGCTTGAACGGTTTGATGACTGCTTCGACTTTTTTCATGGATCGCAACTCCTTGTATGGATAGGGCAAAGCGGGCTGTTGGCAGCATGATTGTCTGGCAATATTCCACCTGCGGCCTTATAAAAGCGGGGGATTGCGTGTATTATTACGCGCTTTCCTGATCCTTGTCTCCATTGTTGCGGGTATACAATGTCGCACATTCTTAAGCTGCGGGGCGGCGTCGCCCTGTCCCAGTTCCGACTTGATAAACTCTTGGCCAATGCGCGCGAAGCCGGTCTACCAGACCTGACTATCGCCGCCGAATACTGGCACTTCGCCGAAAGCGAGTCGCCGCTATCCGAGGCACAAGTTGCCGTGCTGGAAAAACTGCTGACCTATGGCGAACCGCCGCTGGCACAGGAACCAACGGGTGAATTCTTCCTGGTTACGCCCCGCTTGGGCACCTTGTCACCGTGGGCATCCAAAGCGACCGACATCGCTCGCCACTGTGGCCTGGAAAATGTTTTGCGCATCGAGCGCGGCATTGCGTATCACGTCCAGTCTGCTACCCCGTTTACCGAAGAGGCTCGCCAGCGTTTGGCGGGCCTCTTGCACGATCGCATGACAGAAACCGTGCTGGCCAGCCTGGCCGACGCGGACCGCCTGTTCGTGCACGTTGACCCCCAGCCGCTGTCTACCGTAGACATCCTGGGTGGCGGCAAGGCTGCGCTGGACGCGGCCAACGCCGACATGGGCCTGGCCCTGTCGCCGGACGAGGTGGACTACCTGGTAGAAAACTTCATCAAGCTGCAGCGCAACCCTAGCGACGTCGAGCTGATGATGTTCGCCCAGGCGAACTCCGAGCACTGCCGTCACAAGATCTTCAATGCGCAGTTCGTGATTGACGGCGTAGAGCAGGGCAAGTCGCTGTTCCGCATGATTCGCGACACGCACGACGCGCACCCGCAGGGTACCCGCGTAGCGTACAAGGACAACGCCTCGGTGATCGATGGCGCCACCATCGAGCGCTTCTACCCGCAGCCGGGCAGCCACACCTACGCCTATAGCGAAGAGCCGACCCACATCCTGATGAAGGTGGAAACCCACAACCACCCGACCGCGATTTCCCCGTTCCCTGGCGCATCCACCGGTAACGGCGGCGAAATCCGCGACGAAGGCGCTACCGGCCGTGGCTCGCGCCCGAAAGCCGGCCTGTCGGGCTTTACCGTGTCCAACCTGAACGTACCGGGCTTCCAGCAACCGTGGGAAGCTAAGCAGTACGGCAAGCCGGGCCGCATCGCGTCCGCGCTGGACATCATGATCGAAGGCCCGATCGGCGGCGCTGCGTTCAACAACGAATTCGGCCGCCCGAACCTGGCCGGTTACTTCCGTACCTTTGAAGACGACTTCCAGGGCGAGCGCCGTGGCTACCACAAGCCGATCATGATCGCCGGTGGCCTGGGCAACATCCAGGAACAGCAAATCTTCAAGAACGAGATTCCGGAAGGCGCACTGCTGATCCAGCTGGGCGGCCCAAGCCTGCTGATCGGCCTGGGTGGTGGCGCGGCATCCTCGATGGATACCGGTGCCAACAGCGAAAACCTGGACTTCGATTCGGTGCAGCGCGGTAACCCGGAAATCGAACGCCGTTGCCAGGAAGTGATCGACCGCTGCTGGCAGCGCGGTGCGGCCAACCCCATCGTGTCCATTCACGACGTGGGTGCCGGCGGCCTGTCCAACGCCTTCCCGGAACTGGTGAACGACGCCGGCCGTGGCGCCATCTTCCACCTGCGCAAAGTGCATCTGGAAGAAAAAGGCATGACCCCGATGCAGATCTGGTCCAACGAATCGCAAGAGCGTTACGTGATGGCCGTGATGCCGGAAGACCTGGCTACCTTTACCGAGATCTGCGAGCGCGAGCGCTGCCCGTTTGCCGTGATGGGCGTGGCCACCGATGACGGCCACCTGCAAGTGCGCGACGACTACTTCGACAACAAGCCGGTAGACATGCCGCTGGAAGTGCTGCTGGGCAAACCGCCGCGCATGACCCGCGACGTGAAAACCGTGCCGGTAAGCACCGACGCGCTGAACGCCGCGCAGTACGAGCTGAAAGAATCGGCGTACCGCGTGCTGCGCAACCCGACCGTGGCCGACAAGAGCTTCCTGATTACCATCGGCGACCGTACCGTGGGCGGCATGACCGCACGCGACCAGATGGTAGGCCCGTGGCAGGTGCCGGTAGCCGACGTGGCCGTAACTGCGATGGGCTTCAACACCACGCTGGGCGAAGCGATGTCCATGGGCGAGCGCACCCCGGTAGCCCTGTTTGACGCGCCGGCTGCTGGCCGCGTGTCGGTAGGCGAGTCGCTGCTGAACCTGGCTGCGGCCAACGTTGGCGAGCTGGGCAATGTGAAGCTGTCTGCCAACTGGATGGCCGCTGCCGGCCACGCTGGCGAAGACGCCAAGCTGTACGCCACCGTGAAAGCCATTTCCGACCTGTGCGTAGCCATTGATGTGAGCATTCCGGTGGGCAAGGACTCGCTGTCGATGAAGACGGTGTGGGAAGAGGGCGGCGAGAAAAAAGCGGTAACTGCGCCGCTGTCGCTGATCATTTCCGCGTTTGCCCCGGTGGCCGACGTACGCAAAACCGTGACCCCGCAGCTGCGTGCGGCCGATAGCGCCTTGCTGCTGCTGGACCTGGGCGAAGGCAAAAACCGCCTGGGCGGCTCCATCTTCGGCCAGGTGTGGAACGATATGAACGGCCAGGCGCCGGACGTAGACAGCGCCGACAAGCTGGCTTCCGCCTTTACCGTGATCCAGTCACTGGTAGAAGACGGCAAGCTGCTGGCCTACCACGACCGCTCCGACGGCGGCCTGTTCGCCACACTGGCCGAGATGTGCTTTGCCGGCCATCTGGGCGCGCAAGTCGAGCTGTCCATGCTGACCGGTGGCGATGCGGCCAACGTCAACGCCGTGCTGTTCAACGAAGAGTTGGGCGCGGTGCTGCAAGTGGCTGCCGACGAGATCGATAACGTGCTGAAGCGCTTCGAGATCATGGGTCTGGCGGCCAACGTATCGGTAATTGGCGTACCAGCTACCGATGGCGTACTGCGCCTGGTGCACAGCGAAGACGAGCTGTTTGCCCAAAGCCGCGTGGCTCTGCAGCAAGCCTGGTCGGAAACCAGCTACCGCCTGCAGCGCCTGCGTGACAACCCGGCCGGTGCCGATAGCGAGTACGCGCAGATCGCTGACGACGCTTCGCGCGGCCTGTTTGCCGAGCTGACCTTCAATACCGAAGACAATCCGGCGGCGCCATTCATCGCTACCGGTGCGCGCCCGCGCATCGCCATCCTGCGCGAGCAGGGCGTGAACGGCCAGATCGAGATGGGCGCTGCCTTTACCCGTGCCGGCTTCGAGGCGGTGGACGTGCACATGTCCGACGTGATTGCCGGCCGTGTGCAGCTGGCCGACTTCAAAGGTCTGGCCGCGTGCGGCGGCTTTAGCTACGGCGACGTGCTGGGTGCCGGCGAAGGCTGGGCCAAGAGCATTCTGTTCAACGGCCAGGCGCGCGAGCAGTTCGAAGCCTTCTTCGGCCGCAGCGATACCTTTGCGCTGGGTGTGTGCAACGGTTGCCAGATGATGTCCAACCTGTCGGATATCATCCCTGGCGCCCAGCACTGGCCGAAGCTGAAGCGTAACGCGTCCGAGCAGTTCGAAGCCCGCTTCGCAATGGTGGAAGTGACCGAGTCGCCGTCCATCTTCCTGCAGGACATGATCGGCTCCAAGCTGCCGGTAGTGGTATCGCACGGCGAAGGCCGCGCGGTATTTGCACCGGGCGCGCAAGAGCAGGTGTTGACGGCACTGCGCTACGTGGACTTCAACGGTCAAGCCACCGAAACCTACCCGATGAACCCGAACGGTTCGCCGGCAGGTATTACTGGCGTGACCACGCCGGACGGCCGCTTCACCATCATGATGCCGCACCCGGAGCGCGTGTTCCGTACCATCCAGAACAGCTGGCACCCGGAAAGCTGGGGCGAAAACGGCGGCTGGTTCCGCATGTTTGCCAGCGCCCGCCGCTGGATCGGCTAAGGTTGGCCGCAAGCTGACAGCAAAACGCCCCGATATGTCGGGGCGTTTTTTTATGCCTGGCTGGCTGCAGGCGTGCAGGGCGGCTTATGGGTGATGCGGCGCTTGAAACGCGGAAGGTTGCCATTATTTATGGCAGTAGAAATGCAAAAAGCGCCAGACCATTACGGTGCAGGCGCTTATGCATGCTGTACTGCTGTGTGGTGCGAAAGGAGAGACTCGAACTCTCACGCCGCGAGGCGCTGGAACCTAAATCCAGTGCGTCTACCAATTCCGCCACTCTCGCCACGACATCAGTACTGCTTTGAGGAGACGGATATTAGACCATACGGCTTTTTTTGGCAAGCATCTTTATCAAAATAGGCAGCTACAGAAACTTGTGTAACAATATGTTGTCCATGACATTGCCGTCCCCAATAACACGCGCGAGGAGAATCGTCGCCATGCAACCGAACCTTCACACTGCTTACAAAACCACCGCGTACAGCGGCGCAAGCCATAAGGTTCTACGTAATACCTATGGCCTGCTTGCCCTGTCCATGGTGCCCACCGTCATCGGCGGCGCCATTGGCGCCAACATGAGCTTTGCCTTCATGGCGGCCAGCCCGATCATGAGCGTACTGGCCATGATGGTTGTCATTTACGGCCTGATGTTCGCCGTACAGGCCAACCGCAATAGTGCGCTGGGCGTGCCGCTGATGCTGGTCTTTACCTTTGCCATGGGCCTGATGCTGGGGCCGTTGCTGCAAGTAGCGCTGAAGCTGTCTAACGGCGCGCAGCTGATCATGGTAGCCGGCGGCGGTACCGCAGCCGTGTTCGCCGTGATGGCAGGCATTGCCACCACCACCAAGCGTGACCTGTCCGGCATGGGTAAATTCCTGACCGTAGGTGCCGTGGTGCTGATGGTCGCCATCGTTGCCAACATCTTCCTGCAGCTGCCCGCCATGGCTTTGGCCATCTCCGCAGCCTTCGTGATCTTCAGCTCGCTGATGATCCTGTGGGAAGTGAAAAACGTGGTAGATGGCGGCGAAACCAGCTACATCTCTGCCGCGCTGGGCATCTACATCAGCATCTACAACCTGTTTACCAGCCTGTTGCACCTGCTGATGGCTTTTGCTGGCGACCGCGACTAAGCGTTACCAGGCAGTACCCACCAAGAAACGCCGGCCTAGCGCCGGCGTTTTTGCGTCTGGCGGGCTGGCGCTGTCACCTGAAAATGTACATAATCAAAAGAGCAAAAACCAAAGGCTACGACACATGCTAGACATCCTCATCACAGCCATCCTGGCGGCAGGCAGCAGCGGGGGCGTGGCATGGCTATTGTTGCGCGGCAAAAGCGACGCAGCCTACCAGCAGGGCAGGGCCGAGGTACAACTGGAGCTGGCGCAGCTGCAAGGCCAGTGGCACAGCCTGAACCAGCAATGGCAAGCGCTACAACAGCGCGAACAGCACGCACAAGACACCCTGCAAACCTTGCACAGCCAATACACCGAAAGCCAGCAGAAGCTGGCCAGCCTGGCCAGCCACCTGCAGCGCATCCCCGAGCTGGAAAGCCGGCTGCAAGCACGCGAAACGCAGCTGCAAAGCCAGCAACAGTTGGCCGCAGAGCAGGGCGCCCGCCTGGCAGCCAGCGAAGAGCAGGGCCGCCAACTGGAACGACTACTGCAGGAGCGCGGCCAACTACAGTCGCAGCTGGCTGCCATGCAACAAGAAGTCGCCCAGCTGCAAGTGGACAAGCAACAGCTGCAAACCCTGCTGGAGCAAGAGCGGCTGCAGGCCACAGAAAAGCTCACCATGCTGGCCAGTGCGCGGGAAAGCCTCGGCCAGCAATTCAAGGTACTGGCCAACGATATCCTGGAGGAAAAAAGCCAGCGCTTTACCGAGCAAAACCGGCAAAACCTCGATCAGTTGCTGGCCCCCATGGCGGAACGGCTACAGACGTTTGGCAAACTGGTACAAGACACCTACGACAAAGACAGTAAAGAACGCCTGACACTGGAGCACGAGCTGCGCAAGCTGCAGCAACTCAATACCCAGCTTAACCAGGACGCCATCGCGCTGACCAATGCACTCACCGGCAGCAATAACAAGGCTCAAGGCAACTGGGGCGAGATGGTGCTGGAAAAAGTACTCGAAAGCTCCGGCCTCACTCGCAACCGCGAATATCGCGTACAGGTGTCCGACCGTGTAGAACAGGAAGATGGCAGCCAGCGGCGCTATCAGCCTGACGTGGTCATTGATCTGCCGGAAGGCAAACAGCTGGTTATCGACTCGAAAGTGTCGCTGAATGCCTACGTGCGCTATACCGCCAGCGAAGATCGCGCCACACAAGAGGCCGAACTCAAAGCCCACATCGCCGCACTGCGCCAGCACATCCGCACGCTCTCCGACAAGCGCTACCAGGACTTGTACAAGCTCAATACGCTGGATTTCGTATTCATGTTCATCCCGGTAGAGCCGGCCTACTTGCTGGCCGTACAGCAAGACATGAGCCTGTTTAATGAGGCGTTCGAACGCCGTATCATGATCGTTGGCCCCAGCACCTTGCTGGCTACATTACGCACCGTGGCCAGCATCTGGCGCTACGAATACCAGAACCAGAACGCGCAGGAGATCGCCCGCCAAGGCGGTGCCATGTACGACAAGCTGGCCAGCCTGGCCGAATCGCTGGAAAAGGTTGGCCGCCAGATTGGCCAGCTGCAAGACAGCCACCAGCAAGCCATGCGCCAGCTAAGCAGCGGCAGCGGCAACCTGATAGGCCGTGCCGAAAAGCTGCGCAAGCTGGGCGCAAAGAGCAACAAGAGCCTGCCTGGCCACCTCCTGACGGATACGCCGGCAGAAAATGAAGAAGAATCTGCAGAATAATTCTTGCACTGCCATTACCTGTCATCTATACAGAATTCAGGTAACAGAAAGGAGGGAGCAAATCTTGGAATCGCTGGTTTTACTTGTAGTAGCAGTTGGATTTGTTGCGTTCTTTAGCAGTAAAGCGTTAGTCCAGAAGCGAGCACGCATCGCCGTGCGCACGCAGCACCCGGCCTCCCGCCGGCAACGCTCCAACCTTTTTTGATACCTGTTTGTGGTGTTTGGAATGAAGTAGGAAGTAGTTTGAAGTTGTATCTAGTCAGACGAACCTTTAGTTTTACTCACCCCAACACAAAGCCGGCCCTTGGCCGGCTTTGTTACGTCTATAGTTATCGTCATCGCTGCTACATCTTAGCCATTTAAATCCAGCGCTGGCTATTTTGAATTTGTACGTTTTCTAAGCGCCACATTACTCACAGAGATTGTCGACACGTATTTATCAGACCTTACCTGCTGAAACACAAAATCAGACACATCCATAATCCGATTTCACGCATAGCCGGCAAAACACGCAGGCCACACGTGGCGACTGAGTATACGATACCCAACCGATCGGCCATCGACCCGCTAGGAATCATCGCTGCGGCGAACATGGAACGCGAAAAAACCCAAGAAAGACGGGACTTTTGGGCGGATTTTCGCAAAAAGATCGGCGCATTGGCCGTGGCCGGTCTGATGGTTCTGACGACGTTAATGAGCCCAGTTGAAGGCTCGAAAGCCCCCCAAGGGGTTTAGTATTTACGTCGTATAATTCGGCCTTATGTAAAACGCATCGCGGACTGTTGTATCATGCCACATACGTAGAAATACCATGTGGTACCGATGCGACAGCAGCGGTACGTGGTACCCAAGCACAACCACCCCCAGACTTCTGGAGCAGGCATGTTCGTATATGTTGTTGATGTTCTGATCATGATGAGTTGCCTAGTCACGCTCAAGGTGCTGATGTTCAACCATGAGCTGAAGCGCCCGCCTCGTGACCTTAAAGACTTCATGAACTCATACAAGTTAAGGCTGTTCTCTATAATCATCTTCAGTGCTTTTTCAATGTTTCTTATCGCAGTTTGGCATGAGGAAATTGCCGGCTCGGCGTCATACAACATCAAGCAACTCGCTTTTCTCGCTATGTTCGCTATCCCGTGGGGGTACATGGCGTATCTGGCAAAGCAAGGAAAGCGGTAAGATTTTTAACGCAAAACATGCCAGATAAACAATCAAGCGGTGTTTAAGCCCTGACGGTACCTGGCCATGCGAGTTCGTCGATTCCCCCGCTGTGACTTTCCTTGCAACCCTGATGACCTCATCAGGGTTGTTTGCTTTGGCGACGCCGAGAAGCTGGCTGCATCGCTTTACGTGGCAGTAGACCAGATAGAACGCTGGCGAACGGGGCAGGAGGCGGTGCCCTATGCGGTGTATGCCACGCTAAAAGCACAGGACAAACCGCAGCTAGGTGAAACGTGGGGAGAGTGGCAGGGCTTCTACCTGGACAGAGGGCGGCTAGTATCCGACGAATACCGAGCCGCAGTCAGCTTGGATGATGTTTTAAAGCTGCGTGAGTACCGTAGGCTTGATAAACTTGTCATAGAACAAGCAGATTCCATAGAACGACTGATTGTGGAGCGGGATTTTTACAAAACCCAGTGCCATAGAGAAGCAAAATTCGGACTGATGATAAATAGGATATTTAAATGAGCGGCAAGATATACCACTATACGGACACGGCTGGATTGTTTGGAATTCTTAATGGGTCTATATGGATGACGGCCGTGTCATACCTTAATGACTCTACAGAGTTCGACATTGGCGTGATGGACATAAAAGATCACCTGAAAAAAAATTTTGATTCGGAAGTTATAGCGCCAAACTTGATAGATGATGCTTTTGAGGAGATAAAAAAATGGGATATTCACAGTATCGTTTTCGAGAGCTCCAAATCAGCTAAGTCAGTGGAGGGGGTATTGTCCACAGGGTGGGTACTGCATTGAATTTAAGGAGCGTGAATTTTCTAGATTGTCCAGCATTACGTTTGGCGATGACGCAGGTATTGTTGCTGAGTCAGGATTTAAATTCGCAGAATGCCGTTATGATAATCATGATTTGCTTATCAAGGAATTGAAGGAAAAAATTGAGAAGCGACTGCGGGCCTCCAGGACTGGTCTCATGGCCATACTGCCAAATGATGATGTTCAAAAGCATTTATTTTTCGAATGCATTGATGAAATATCGGATGTTTTGCCCTTTTTGAAGGACAAAAACTTTAGTGAGGAAAAAGAGGTTAGGCTGGTAAAATTTCTCGAAGGGTACGGAATAAGGTCATTTTTGGCTGCGAATTGCAAGTTTCGCACCGGAAGGCACTACATAATTCCATATTACGAGCTTTCTGGGAAGTTTTTCAATCCATCACAGTACATATCTAAAGTGATTGTTGGACCAGGGCCGCACAAAGAGAGAAGCGCAAAATCTTTAGACTTCTTTCTTCAAGAGATGGGGATGGATATTGACATTGAGACGTCAGAAATTCCGCTCATATCCTGGTAGTACAACTTTGTGCTGATGCTGAGGTGACATTGAGATTGGTGCCAAAATGGCACAAAAGACGGGTATTACCAGTCACCCGTCAGTGACACCGAGTGCCGGAGGTTCTGGCACGCACCTTTACGACTGCTTGAGCTGATCCAGCTTTAGCAGCACATCACACAGGCGCTGCACCTGGTCGCCGTGCGGCACCTTCGGAATGCGGAACACGCGAATGCCGGCCTGTTTAATGGCCGCGTCGCGTTGCTGGTCGGCTTCCTTCTTGTTGGCGTGCGTGCTGTCGTCCAGCTCGATGAGTGCCACGATACTGAAATCAGGGCGCACTATCAGGAAATCGGCCACCTTCTGGCGCATGGTAGCGAAGCGGCGATAGTTGGACTTGCTGTCCCCACCTTCAACGCGCAGGAATGCGCTAAACGCCACCTGCGGCAATACGATGTAATGGCCGTTCAGATGGTTGGCCAGCGACCAGTAGCAAGTAGCCTCGCGCTGGGTAAGCGGTGGTTTGCTCTGAAAAACGGACAGCGGCGAAATCGGGGCATCTGCCGCTGGCAAATCAGGGATGTGTTCGTCCTGTGTCTGGTTAGGGGCAGAGCGCGTTATCGGCTCCAGCTTCATCGAAGCGGCGCGGCCAAATGGGGATTTGGCTTTCTTGCTGCCAGACTTGGCACCGACGAGCACGGCAACCAGAACCAGGGCGGCAAGAAACAGGATGGCAAGTAGCGTCATGCAATCAGGGTAACAAACAAGGCTGGCCGTAAGCAAACCGGAATGGGCGGCTTGCGTGGTGTGGGAATCTCAAAATGAGACTAAAGGCGGCTAGTTATCAGTAAGCCGCCTATGCACCGAGGTCGCACGTAGCCACAACCTGCAGGGGTGCTAACGCACCCCTCGCTGTCTGTAGTTCTCAATGGTGCCGATGGCACGCATAACTGCCTGCTGGCGCGTGGCGCGCTCATCCAGCAGCATTTCATGCTTGATCATCTTCTCTGCAAGCTCTTCGTTGTTGCCGCAAGCCCGGACTAGGCGCTGAAAAGCGACACGGTCACGGCTTGCCAGTCGCTTGAACCAGTAATGGCGGTGCGATGGCTTGAGCGCTCCCCAGATGGTGAGAACGACAACGAAAAGTACGAGGAAAAAAATCAGGATACGCATGGCGATTAACCAGACACCGTTATGCGCAAAGGATAAGGTTTTGTGACTACAAGATACAAGGCCGGATTTGAATCTGTTCTGCAGGGGCTACGCCCCCGCACCCCCTCACTCGCCGTGGGGCATCCCCCGGGGATGTTTGCAACATCCCCGGCGTTGCCGGGAGTGTATTCACTTCGGTGTGGCCATCAAGGGCTTTCGCGGCATAAACGGGGCCCGGCGCTGCGCGCCACCCATTTATTCCACGGTCCCTTGACGCCCACCCCTACGTTTTCCTGTCGCTCCCGCTGGTCGCTCTAAGAACGCTTGGTTTCGCGTAGCGGTGGCAGTCTCATACCTCCCGTTGCATCTGGCAGTGTGGTGATGCTGACTTGCGGGCTCTCGTTGCGTTGGCCAGCAGGGGCAGGCGCTGTTGTTGCAGCTTTTTCCGGGTGTGCGTCTTCGCTTTGGTACGGGTCAAAGCGGCCATTGGCTACCACATCACCGCAGACGTTTAATGGCACATCCAACGATGTCCCTTGCTGGGTGTAGCAGGTGCAACGGGTAGCAGACTGGACACAACCGGCAAGGCGCGGGAAGGTCTTGGGCTTGGCAATTTCTTCGTACATGGGTGCGGTTTCCGGGTGCTCGGCCACAAGGGCGGCACGTTCTGAATAGACCTCAGATGCGGTTCGCGGTGGATGCCGTGGAGTGTTGGCCGCAGGAGCCTGCGAGGCCGGGGCGGATGCGGTGGCGCTTGGCGTGGTGGATGTTTTGCCAAGGCGGCCAAGGGCATGAACGGCAAACCAGATGATGCAGGGCAGGGCGATGGTCAGGGCAATCAGCTGTATGGCCTTCTTGGGTATCTGGAGCTTGTGCGTGTGAAGCTCCGCTGACTTGTACAGCGGATAAATGGCCTTGGGGTAAGCGAATAGGCGAACGTCCGGGGAGCGCGAGGCAGCACCGCGTGAATTGGGCTGCAGCTCGCAGCAATCCCACTGGTAAAGCCTGGCTGACTGAGAACCGAACACACGGCGCAGGTGATAGTGCTTGTTCACGATCTCGCGCACGTGGGTATCAAGCAACTTCGGTGACTGCGTGATAAGCCAAACGTCGAAGCCGTGGTGACGGTGGGTTTCAAACATCGAAACGTGCTTCGGGATCTCGGTACCGTTACGGCGGGGAGGGAAGACACGCTGGCACTCATCAATGACGATCACGGCGCCGGCTGGCAGTTCGTACCACTTGGCCGGGTCTTCGAGCTCAATCCAACCCAGCTGCTCTTTACCCTTGTCGGTAAGCGGTATCCCTGAGTAATAGACTTGGCGGTTGTCGCGGTCGGCTTCTTCGGCAATGCGCTTGATGGCAAAAAGGGTTTTGCCCGAGCCGGGGACGGCGGTTAACAGGTTGAGCATGGCTTAGCTCCCTGTCTTGTTACCCAGCGAGGAGCGGACAACGCTACCTGCCGAGTTCATGCCGGAAAGAAACGCCCGCACCATCATGGCAGAAAGCGTCAGGGTAAGGACTTGGCCAAAGCCGAGCAGCCCAAGGATGCCGACTATGTCGCTGGCCAAGCTGCCGACTTGCTTGCTAATTGCGGCCTCGATTTGCTCCATTACAAAGCCAAGGCCGGTATAGGAGACAAGACCAAAACCGAGGGCACCCAGAATACGGGCAAGAATCGGCTCCACCAGAAGCAGCAACAAACCACCGAGCAATTTCCACATGATCAATCCCCCCTGAATACGATACGGGCTGCAAGGTAGTAACCGAGCAGAACGAAGAACGGCCGCACCATGGCGGCAAGGTCACAAAACGGGGTGAATGAAAACTCCATGCGGACTGGCGATCCGGCAAGATCGAACTGGATAGCCTTTGGTGCGGGGCAGTAACCACCACCAATGTATTTGTCACCATCCTGAAGCTTCAGCTTCACTTCGGACGGCTTGATGGCACCGGCTTTTTCGTCGGGCATATCGGCGGACAGTAGGAAGTCTTTTATCTGGCTGACGGAAGAAACCAGCGGGGCGACGGCAGACGAAACAGCACTGCCAATGGCGGTGGCTGTGGCTTGGATGGCATTGACCACAGATGTGACAGCGTTGGATATGGTCGCTTTTATGGCTGACACGGCACTAGAAATAGCCGTAGTAATGGACGTGAGGTCTAAGGGCGGAACTTCTTCGCCGGTGCCAGTCCCGGTGCCGCTGCCGGTTCCAGAACCAGAACCAGAACCGCTACCGGAACCGCTGCCAGAGCCAGAGCCAGTGCCGCTACCTGAACCAGTACCAGTAGAGGCCGGCGCACCAAGCGTACCAGCTGGAACCGTAATAATGGGCGGTTGGCCATCGCCCTGCGGCTCAATTGAGCCCGTAGCAGTGCCTGCAGGTGTTGTGTAAGTAAGCGAGTTGCCAGACATGGCCAACCGCTCAGAACCACCCTGACAAGAACCAGAAAGGGATGAGCCATCAATTGTAAAAGTGCAATCCCCCCGCTTGAACTCGGTTACACCATCACATGTCGGGTTTGATGTGTCCGCAGAAAATTTACCCCCGCGAAACACAATCTCGCACTCAATCCCCGCAGGCTTCTGAACCTCTGCAGGAGAGGATAAAGCGCACCCACTCTCGGATGCAGAATAGCCAGCAGGGCAAGCACCGGGGACAGTGCCTTCAGCATCGAAATTATTTACACCCTTGTAATTTCCATTCCAAGTCAGGCAGCTACTACCACTAGATTCCATGCCAAACTTGGCACAGATGCCTTTCACGGCAGAAGTAATCTGTTCCCATGTATAGGGCGCTGAGAGGAAAACAGCGGAAGACATATCCCATTCGTAATTTATGTGACGACCTGGAACAGTTTTATCAGGTGATTTGGGAGCAGAAGAAGGGGGAGTAGGAACGGGCTTGCCATCAGAGCCAGGCTTGGTTGGCCAGCCGGGAACAGGCTTATCCGTATTACCATCAAGGCGAATTGCCATGCCAGCACCAACGGTCAGGGCGGCAGCAGCAATACTGAACGCTTCGAGACCGGATGCAGCGGTAAAGCCAGAACCTGCGGCACCACCAAGTGCAATCAGAGGGGCTTTGTTGCACAAATCAGCCGTAGGTCGAACTACCCCAATCCCCAGACGGATTTATCCCATACGGACCGTTTGCGGCGTGCCCAGTGCTGTGAAGCGATTCAGAATCGCTGCACAGATTTGAAGCTCCGCTACTTGCCGGTCAAAGTCCCGTGACTTAACCCGATCTGCCAGCAATTTGAAACAGTGCATCTTCGTTTCGACCAAGCTGCGGCGATGGTAGCCACTCCACTTTTTCCAGAGCGCGCGCCCCAGATACTTCACCGCTCGTAGCGACTCATTGCGAGCCTGATTGCCCCGTAAATTCCCTTTCCAGAATTGGCCATTTCGACGTGGGGGAATGATGGCTGCCGCCCCACGCTCTGCAATCGCTGCGTAACATAGGCGTGTGTCGTACGCCCCATCCGTGGTGACGGTTACCAGTCCCTCTCCCGCCGGAATTTGCGATAGCAGCTCTGGCAGCATCGTGGCATCTCCAGTGCGATTGTCGGTCACTTCCATTGCCCGGATTTCCAGCGTTTGCGCATCTATGCCCAGATGCAGCTTGCGCCATTGGCGGCGGTAATCAGCGCCATGCTTTTTCACCTTCCACTCGCCTTCACCCATCATCTTGATGCCGGTGCTATCCACCAAGAGATGCAGACAACCTTGCTTTTTCTGTACCGGGATGCGGACTTGCAGGTCTTTCTGGCGGCGGGAAAGCGTGCTGAAGTCGGGGACGGCCCAGTCAAGGCCAGCCAGGCGCAACATACTTTCGACCATACCTGTGGCTTGCCGTAGCGCCAGGCCAAAGAGGCATTTGATGGTGAGACAGAACTGGATGGCAGCATCAGAAAAAGTTAGCTGCCGTCCCCGCCTGCCGGTAGCCGGTGCCAACCAGTTCATGCCTTTGTCGAGCCAGAGAAGGAGCTGCCCTCGTTGCTTGAGGGACTGGTTGTATGACTGCCAGTTGATGGTTTGGTACTTGGGAGGAAGGGGCTTGCTCATGCGGTCATTCTACCGGACGGACGTAAGCACTGATTTGTGCAACAAAGCCAATCAGAGGGGCAAAGGCGTATGCCTTGACCGGGAAAACAAGCTGCCAGAGTAGGTAACTTGTCATGAACACAACGCGCAGAAACTTTCGCATGGCACACCTCAGCGGAAAAGAATCCAGAACGCCCCGAGCAGGGCAAACAGCACAATCCATCCGTCCATAATGAAAAAAGGGCCTTTCGGCCCTTTCCCTCGCGCTGCCGGTTAGACCGAGCTGTTAACGAGACGCCAGACTTTACGCAGTGCCATGAAGCCCAGCACGGCACCACCGATGGCGGCGATGGCAACCACACCGGAGCCGATGTTGTCGGTAACCGGCGTAACGTCGATGGTTGCACCAGCGGCAAAAGCGGGCAGGGCGGCTGCGGAGAGCAGGGCGGTAGTAGCGAAACGCTTCAGGTTCATGTATTTCATGATTCAATCCTCAGTGGATGAAGGACTAAGAAAACCCCACAGGTGCCGCCAGACAAATGCCAATGACCAAAGGGCAAGAATGGCTGTGGCGATGGTGACGGCTTGGGGGATGGTCAGCGGCAGAAAGAAGGGCTCTTGTAAGCTGCTGAATTCCTCAGGCGTTAACAGGATGTAGCCTGTACACGTTGCCGGAGTCTGGTCCGCCGGGGCTGGCTGCAGGACTAGGGCGGTAGTCACTTGCTGCCCAACGGTTAAAGTCTGAAATACGGCACATTGCGGCATGGTTTTCTCCGCTATTGAGTGCATCCGCGTTCGCGCTGGTCGGCTTCGCTTTCGCCCGCGCGTCCGCGTCTGCACTGTCGTTGTCGAATACCGGGTAATCGCCTGCGGCTTTCAGTGACAGGGCGCGCTGGTGCTGCCAGTACCAATCTGGCGCAGCTGTTACCGGGCGAACTTCGATCACTTTGATGATTGTGGTGAATGGCTTCACGTTGCCCAATGGCTCAGAAATGTCCATGCCATATTCGCGTAGGGTTTTGGCGTGGCGGAAATACGTGGCACGTGACAAAAGGGTGCGTACATCAACCCCTTTAAGCCACGCTGCGGCCGTAGCCCGGACAGTGGATGGCAGAGCCATCAAATCCATCGTGGTTACGTCCTCGCGGACGCGATTCACCAGTGGATCAACGTACTGGTCAAACAGGTTTGTAAGCTTTTCCATGGTGATGTCCCCGAGGTATCGGCAGTGGTGTTCGGCGAGCGTACGGCGATCAACTTCAATCTCAAAACGGACAATCCCTTGGGCAAGGCAGTATTGATAAACGGGGTCTGCTTTGATTTCTTCGGTGGTGCGGCCGTGGCGATGCGCCAGCATTTCATTGGCTTTGATGTAGGCTTTAATCAGTACACGGGACTTGCGATGACCCCACATCACCGTGGATTCACCAAGACGGCCACGACGGATACGGGCGACTGATTGGGTACTGAGCCAATCAATCATGGATTGCGCGGCAGCCATGCTGCCGGTCTCGTAATTGCTGGTGAGGTGCAAACGGGAAACCGTGGCACCAGTCCATTCGTGAAAAATGCCGTGGGCTACGTTGTAGTCTGTCCAGTGCTGCGGCTCGACTTCCTGACGTTCACCAGCAGAAAACCCCGGAAGACCTTCGGCTTTCAAGCAACGATTGAGGCGATCAACCGTTGCGTCAAAGTCGAGGTTAAACAGGTTATCCGGGCGTGACAGACGCCCCGGATTACCTTCGGCATAAACAAGATGGCCATCGCTTTTTATGGCGACCATGGACTGATAAGAACCTTCGCTAAATTTCTTGGAAGGCGCAGCCCAAACAATTTCGGTGATTTCGCCGTCGTCGTCGGTATTCACTTTCATGGCCAAGCCGGAATTGACGCGGCGAACCGCGTCAACGGGCTCCAGCGTTACAGGGTCAATAGACCCGGTGTAACGCTGCTGAATGTGAATGCCGTCAACGAAAACGCGGGACATAATCAGGCTGCCGGTTTGGCTGCTGCAGGCATTGTCATATCGATGAAAACAGGCTGACCGGTGAACCCAGCCACGACAGCTTCAACTTTGCCAGCGCGTGGTTCGTGATCCATGGTCAGATCGATACGGCACGGGTATGTCACGGAACCCAGCTTGGCAAACGCGGCTTCGGCTACGGGCAAGTCCATGGGCTCAAAACCAAGGCCAAACTTGTTGAACTTGGCCGAAGAAACGTTCTTGTTCGGAATGATGATGGTCAGGCGGTGCATCTCGTATTGGTTGCCTGAGCCTTTGGATGTGCCGGCCATCTTGGACAGGCCTATTGCGATTGCTTGCATGGTGGCTACCTTCAGAATGCTAGAATTGATTTGATATACAGAGTACGAACCCTCGTACAAGGCAATGCTAAGTACGGGGGTTCGTACAATCAAGGAAAATCAGGATGAAACTGACGGTCGATTACCTTCAAGAAGCACTAGAAATGCTCGGAGATATGCCGGATGCAAAGAAAGCCGAAGCCCTGAAAATCAGCAAACAGGCGCTTAGCGGCTACAAATCCGGGCGTAACGTGATGGATGACTACGCGTGCATTATGGTGGCGAACAAGCTCAACCTAGACCCGCTAGAAATCATTGCTGCAGCAAACATGGAGCGCGAAAAATCCTTTGAAAAGAAGGAGTTTTGGGCGGATTTTCGCAAAAAGATCGGCGCATTGGCCGTGGCCGGTCTGATGGTTCTGACGACGTTAATGAGCCCAGTTGAAGGCTCGAAAGCCCCCTCAGGGGTTTAGTATTTACGTCGTATAATGTTTATTATGTCAAATTCAGTACGGAAAACGGCCTCCTTTTGCCCCTCTGGTCACCACTCTCCCTTGGCTATCATTAATGCTGGCGCCTGGAGCTGGATGGCAAGAGCATCGCCATCCAGCTTCAAGCGCCAGCATCGGGCTTATGTCGCAACGTGCTGCAGGTAAATTTGCAGCTCTTTGCGGCCTTGCCATTCGTTGGCCGCAAGTTGGTAGACGGCGTGAATTTCTTCTGGCAGCCACTCGGTACGGTTGAACACCATACCGTCGCATTGCACGCCATCTTTGGCTAGCCGCAGTTTGAGATGTTTGTCGCCAACCATGCGTTGACTGATGACCTGGAACTTGTCCTGGAATGTGGGCGGCGCAAAGCCTTGGCCCCATACCTCGGCAGCCAGTGCTTCTGCCGTGGGCAGGTTCAGCTCCCTGGCGCTGAGGCTGCCGTCTGTTTCCAGCGTGCGTGTCAAGGTGCTTTCGTCCAGCAGGCTTTGCGCCACCTCTTCGAAAGCCTGCTGGAATGCCGATAAGGACTGTTCGGCAATAGTCAGCCCTGCTGCCATGGCGTGGCCGCCAAATTTCAGGATCATGCCAGGGTGGCGTTTGTACACCAGATCCAGCGCGTCCCGCAGGTGAAAGCCGGGTATCGAGCGCCCTGACCCTTTGATTTCGCCCTCGTCGCCAGGGGCGAAAACGATGGTTGGCCGGTGGTATTTTTCTTTCAGGCGAGAGGCCACGATGCCTACTACGCCCTGGTGCCAGTCATCGCGGTACAGTGCTAGTGTGTAGCGCTTGTCGGCATCGATGGTAGATAGCGCCGCCAAGGCTTCGTCCTGCATGCCGTGTTCGATCTGGCGACGTTCACGGTTGAGGCGGTCCAGCTCTTGCGCCAGCCGCATGGCTTCCTCTTCGCTACCGGCCAGCAGGCAGGCTATGCCCAGGCTCATGTCGTCCAGGCGCCCTGCCGCATTCAGCCTGGGCCCCAGGGTAAAGCCCAGGTCAAAGGTGTTGGCTTTGTGCGCTGCGCGACCGGCGACACGAAACAATGCGGCAATGCCGGGTGCCATGCGCCCTGCCCGCATTCTGCGCAGCCCGTTATCTACCAGGATGCGGTTGTTGCGATCCAGCCGGACCACGTCGGCTACCGTGCCTAGCGCCACGATGTCCAGCAGCTCGCCCAGGTTTGGCTCGGGGTTGGCCGCAAAGTGGCCGCGCTGGCGCAGCTCGGCGCGCAGTGCCATCAGTACGTAAAACATCACCCCCACCCCTGCCAGGTTTTTGGAGGGGAACTCGCAGCCTGGCTGGTTGGGGTTCACGATCAGCGCATCCGGCAGTGTGTCACCCGGCAGGTGATGATCGGTGATCAGTACCTCGATGCCGCGCTGCTTGGCAGCCTCTACACCCGCCACGCTGGCGATGCCGTTATCCACGGTAACAATGATGTCTGGCTGGCTTTGTGCGGCCAACTCGACGATTCCCGGTGTGAGCCCATAGCCGTACTCGAAACGGTTGGGCACGATGAAATCAATCACGCCACCCATGGCGGCCAGGCCTTTTACTGCCACGGTGCAGGCGGTGGCGCCATCGGCATCGTAATCGGCGACCACCAGCATGCGCTGCTTCTGGTGGATGGCATCGGCCAGCCGCACGGCCATGGCCTGGACATTCTTCATGCTGTGATAAGGCAGCAGGCCTTTGAGGGCGTAATCCACATCGCTGGCACTTTCGATGCCACGAGCGGCGTACAGGCGCGCCATGAGCGGGTGTATGCCCTGCTCGCACAAGTTCTGTTGGCAGTTGGCTGGGGAGCTACGGGTGGTGATCTGGGTCATTGCGGGTACAGGGTGGCTAAAGGTTGGCCGGATAGCCAGAATTTCCATAGCTGGCGCGGCGTAATGCGCAGGGTAAAGCCGGCTTCGCCGTCGCAACTGAGTTCGAGCGATTGTAGCTGGCCGGCCTTGAGTGCGGCCAGCATGGGGGCGAACCAGTCTTGCTCCAGCCGCTTGATCGTTTCGCGCCAGCCCCAGGCGTCGCAAAATTGTGCTGCAGCTTCCAACTGATCCAGTACCACATGAACATGCTCGCCTTGCAGGCCGGCAAACTGGTAGGGGGCGGCGTCTATCGCCATGCCACATTCTGTGGCGAGTGCCAGATAGAGCGGGTTGTCACTATATAACAGCGGGGCAAAGGCCTGCGGCGCCTGGCTGTCGCTGCCCTGCTCCCCCCAAAGCCATACGCTGTTTACCGGCGTGTCGCCGCGAAGCTCACGGGCATCGTTGGCCGCATGGGTATAAAGCAGCATCTGCATTTCATTGAGATAGCGGCTCCAGCGCATACCGTTCTGCCCGCCGGGTAGGTGGTGGTTGATGTCCTGGCCGATAACATCCGGCAGCGGCGTAAAGCTGGCCCCGGTTGCTGCTGGTAATGAAATGAACCAGCGTGCGGGCGTGGGTGCGTGAAAAACGAAACCGTCTTCGGCAAAAAGCTGGTTGAGGCTGCCAACAAGCTGGTCGGCTTCGTGCTGTGCCAGGTTCATGATGCCTACATCACCCAGCAGAGCGCGGTCACGGTCTACCCGCAGGTTAACCGGGTCTGCAATAAGCCAATGCCGGCCTGCGGTAGATAACCCTGCCTGCCGCGCCAGGGTGGCGGCCACCGCAAGCTCGGGCAGATTGAAGCTGTGCAACAGGTGCTCGCTTGGGTGGGCTGGGTGTGCGCTACGTTGGCCGCGCGCCAAGAGTAAGGAAAGTGCCGGGGTGCTCAGGTCGCGGCACAGGCTTGCGCCATCGTGGGCGTCGTACCAGGCCAGGCCGGGCAGGTGCAAGGTGAGTTTCATAAAGGTGCCGGGCTGATTTTTATTTTTAACAAAACAATTTTAGATGCGTGTCGAACCATTATCCGCTGCGCACTGTCTCTTGGTGCAGGTTTCACTGCCAGTTTGACTAGTGGGTTGATTTGGCTAGGGTTTCTGGTTTGCAGTGGCGCGACGATTTTGCTAGCATGCCCTGCTTTGATATTTTCTGCTGCAAAAGGCGTAGTTTTGCAGCGCAGTATTTAAGCTGATTCGTTTTGCGATGAAGGCTTATGCCACACGAGTCGACTGAACATGAATTATCGCAAACTGCTGGGCTTCCCGCAAAAGTGGGTGGCGCAGCTGATAAATAACCCCATGACCTGGCTGGGTGCCGCTGCCAGCTTGCCGTTTATGGGGGCGCTAACCGCACTGGCCATTACCCAGGAGCAGACGCTTCCGCAACCTGCGGCACCTTTGGCGCAGCAGGTTACCGAGCAGCTGACGCTGCCGGCACTGCCGACAACCCAGGCTTCAGGTCTGCGTTACTGGCGGGATGAGGCAGTACAGCGCGGCGACACGATTGCACGCCTGCTAAACCGCCTGGGCGTAGACGATGGCGAGGCGACGCGCTTCATTCACGCCAGCCCGCTATCGCGCGACCTGCTGAAGCTGCGTACTGGCGCCACCTTGTCGGTAGAACTGAACGACCAGGGTGAGCTGTTCGGCCTGCGTTTTCTGAATGATGACGAGAATGGCGAGAAGATACTGGTGGTGATCGAGAAAAAAGGCGATCAATGGCAAGCCAGCGCCGACGCGCCCGAGATGCAGACGGTACAGACCGTGCGCTCCGTACTGGTAAAAACCAGTGCCACCGGCGCATTGGCGCAGGCGCGCGTGCCAGTGGAGGTACGTACCGGCTTGTCGGAGATTTTTGCCGACCAGTTCCCGCTAACTGAATTGCGCGCGGGCGACAAGATCAGCCTGGTATACGAAACCTTGCAATACAAAGGTACGCCACTGGCCAGCGGCAATATTCTGGGCGCCGAGATCGTGCGCAGCGGCAAGGTTTACCAGGCATTTTATTTTGAGCACGATAGCGAATCGGGCGCGTATTACGATGCGGCCGGCAAGCCGTTGAAAAAAGGCTTTACCATGCAGCCGGTTGCAGCCCGCATCAGCTCGGGCTTTGGCATGCGCTTTCACCCTATTTTGCGCTCGCTGCGCATGCACGAAGGGGTAGACTACGCGGCCGCCAGCGGCACGCCGATTGCCGCCCCGTCTGACGCCACGGTGGCAACGGTGGCGCAGCAAAGTGGTTATGGCAATGTGGTAGTGCTGAAGCACAGCAATAAATTATCCACGCTGTACGCGCATATGAGCGCCTTCCAGCCGGGCCTGCGCGCCGGGGCAAAAGTAAAAGCCGGCGACATTATCGGCTTTGTCGGTAGCACCGGCCGCTCTACCGGGCCGCATCTGCATATGGAAGTGCTGATCGATGGGCAGCCTGTCGACCCTGCCACGACTGCCCTGCCTGTACCGGGCCTGACACCCGTCCAGCGCTTGGCCTTCCGCCAGGGTAGCGTTAAGCTTGCGGCCAACCTTCAGCTGCTCAGGGATATTCCGGTCAGCGTGGCGCAGCTCGACTAACCCTGCCCACCCATGCATCGCCCTGGCAGCTTCATTAGCCAGGGCTTTTTTATGTCTGAGATTTATATCGGTTTGATGTCCGGCACCAGCCTGGACGGTGTGGACGCCCTTGTCGTGGACTTTGCGCATAGCCCTATGCGCGTACTGGGCGAAGCATTTGTACCCTATCCCGCCGCGGTACGTGAACAGGTGCTAACGCTGCAACCGGTGGGGCATGACGAGCTGGCGCGCAGCGCTTTGCTGGGCAATACGCTAGCCACACTTTATGCCCAGGCTGTGCAGCAGGCGCTGCACACTACCGGCTTGGTGGCCGCCGATATCCGGGCGGTACTGTGCCACGGGCAGACCATCCGCCATGCTCCGCAGCAGGGCTATACCCTGCAAATTGGCAATCACGCCTTGCTGGCCGAGCTATGCGGCATTGATGTGATTGGCGATGTGCGCAGCCGCGATGTAGCGGCAGGCGGGCAAGGTGCGCCGCTTGTGCCCGCTTTTCATCAGGCGGTGTTTGCCAGTGCCACGGTGCCACGTGTCATCCTGAATATTGGCGGCATTGCCAACCTGACCCGCCTGAGCCCAGGCCAGCCGGTAATCGGTTTTGATACCGGGCCGGGCAATATGCTGATGGATGCCTGGATCCGCCGCCACCGCGGCCTGGACTACGATGCATCGGGCGCGTGGGCGGCCAGCGGGCAGGTGCAAAGTACCTTGCTGCAGCGTTTGCTCGCAGAGCCCTACTTTGCGGCCAACCTGCCCAAAAGCACGGGGCGGGACTTGTTTGATCTGCCCTGGCTGGATGCCCATCTGTCCGCACACGCCCGCCAGCACGGGGCGGTGCCGGATGCCGATGTGCAGGCGACGCTGCTGGCATTGACCACCCACAGTATTGCCTTGGCCGTGCAGCGCTTTGCCCCTTGCTGCAGGGAGTTGTATGTCTGCGGCGGCGGGGCGCAGAACCCTGTACTGATGGCCAGTCTTGCGGCCAACCTGCCGGGTATTCATATCGACACTACCGAGGCGCTGGGCCTGGGGCCGCAACAAGTGGAGGCGGCCGCCTTTGCCTGGCTGGGCTGGTGCTTCTGCCATCGCAAGCCGGCCAACCTGCCGGAAGTCACCGGCGCGCGCGGTTTGCGCGTGCTTGGCGCACTTTATCCGTATTAAATGTAAAGTGATCGATAAGATACCGGGTAAATTGCCGATATAATGCATGGCTGACTTCATACATTAAATAACAATGCGCCTGTTCAAGCGTAAAGCTGCCGTACGAAATACCCAACCCCTGCCACCCAAGCTTACCGCCCTGCTGCGCGAAGCCTGGTGGTTGCTCATGGCTGTTACTGCTGTTTATCTGGTTATCACACTGGCCAGTTTCAGCCCGGCTGACCCTAGCTGGTCGCATAGCTCGGCAGATACGCAAATCCGCAACTACGGCGGCACCTTTGGCGCCTGGCTGTCTGACATCTTGCTCTACCTGTTTGGTTACGCTGCGTGGCTGCTGGTGGGCTTCTGCCTGTTCGCCATTGCTTGGGGCTACCGCAAGATCGAGCAAGCCGACTTCCAGACTGGCCCCATGACCTGGGCCGCGCTGCTGGGTTTCCTGGTAACCCTTGTCAGCGTAGCCAGCATCGAGGCGCTGATACTGGGCAATAAGGCACTGGCGCTGCCGGCAGGGGCAGGCGGCATGCTGGGCAAGTCGCTTGGCTACGCCGCCGCACATGCTTTTGGTGGTACCGGGGCGGGTCTGCTCCTGCTGGTGCTGGCTGCCATTGGCACCTCGCTGTTTACCGGCTTGTCCTGGCTGAACCTGATGGAAAGCCTGGGCGGCAAGATTGAAGACGCTACTGTCGGTGCATGGCAAGCGTGGCAGGCCAGCAAAGACCGCGAAATCGGCCGCGAGGTAGCCAAGCAGCGCGAAGAAAAAGTGGTGCAGGAAAAGAAAAAAATCGACGAAAAGCCACCGGTGCGCATAGAAGCCCCTGTGCTCGAGGTGCCGGTGTCGCCCAAGGCAGTCAAGCCGGTTCAGCAGTCGCTGTTTGCCGCCCCGGGTGATGAGGCCTTGCCGGGCCTTACCCTGCTGGCTCCGCCGAAGGAGCAAGGTGAACCGGTATCCGCCGAAACCGTGGAATACACCTCGCGCCTGATCGAGCGCAAGCTGGCTGACTTTGGCGTGGATGTAAAGGTCATCGCCGCCTACCCTGGCCCGGTGATTACGCGCTATGAAATCGAGCCTGCCATCGGCGTAAAGGGCGCGCAGATCGTCAACCTGATGAAGGACCTGGCGCGCGCGCTGAGCCTGGTGTCTATCCGCGTGGTGGAAACCATCCCGGGTAAAACCTATATGGGGCTGGAGCTACCCAACCCGAAACGCCAGATTGTGCGCATGTCCGAAATCGTGGGCTCGGAAAGCTACCAGAACATGCCGTCCAAGCTGGCCATGGCGCTGGGCAAGGATATTGCAGGTCAACCGGTATCGGCCGACCTGGCTAAAATGCCGCACGTACTGGTGGCGGGTACTACCGGCTCAGGCAAATCGGTAGCGATCAACGCCATGATTCTGTCGGTGCTATATAAAGCCACGCCAAAAGAAGCCCGCCTGATCATGGTGGACCCGAAAATGCTGGAGCTATCGGTATACGAAGGCATTCCGCATTTGCTGGCTCCCGTGGTAACCGACATGAAGCAAGCGGCCAACGCGCTGAACTGGTGCGTGGGGGAAATGGAGCGTCGCTATCGCCTGATGTCCAAACTGGGTGTGCGTAACCTTGCGGGTTTTAACCAGAAGATTCGTGACGCCGAAAAAGCCGGCGAGAAGATACCCAATCCGTTCAGCCTGACCCCCGACATGCCGGAGCCGCTGGAAGCGCTGCCGCTGATCGTGGTGGTAATTGACGAACTGGCCGACCTGATGATGGTTGCCGGCAAAAAGATCGAAGAACTGATTGCACGCCTGGCGCAGAAGGCACGTGCGGCGGGCATCCACCTTATTTTGGCCACCCAGCGCCCGTCGGTAGACGTGATCACCGGCCTGATCAAAGCCAACATCCCGACCCGCATTGCCTTCCAGGTGTCCAGCAAGATTGATAGCCGCACCATTCTGGACCAAATGGGCGCTGAAACCCTGCTGGGGCAAGGTGATATGCTGTACCAACCACCCGGCACCAACTATCCGCTGCGCGTGCACGGTGCTTTTGTGGCCGATGAAGAGGTGCATCACGTGGTGGAGTTCCTCAAGACCACGGGTGAACCGGACTACGTCGACGGCATCCTCACCGGCACACCGGAAGGCGATGATGCAGGGGGTGAAATGGGCGCTGCCGGCGGCGGCGACATGGAGGCAGACCCGCTGTACGACGAGGCGGTGGCCATTGTGCTTAAAACCCGCAAAGCGTCCATCTCATCGGTACAGCGCCAACTACGCATAGGCTATAACCGCGCCGCCCGACTGATTGAGCAAATGGAAGCTACCGGTATCGTATCTGCCATGGAAACTAATGGTAACCGCAGCGTACTGGTACCCATGCGCGAGGAATAAGCACCCTGCCCTTTTCATCTGCAATGGCCGCCCTGCGGCCATTGCTTTTTATCGCTAGCCGGTTAAGCTAGGCGCACTCGTTTTGTACTGGACAAATCATGCCCGCACTGCTGAAAGAACCCGCATTTCGCCACGACTACACGCCCAAAACAGGCATTCTGCTCATCAACCTGGGCACGCCTGCTGCACCCACTGCCAAAGCACTGCGCCCTTATCTCAAGCAGTTTCTGTCCGATAGCCGGGTAATTGAAATCCCCAAGGCAATCTGGTGGTTCATTCTCAATGGCATCATCCTGAATGTGCGCCCGGCAAAAAGCGCGGCAAAATACGCCACCATCTGGACCCCGGATGGTTCCCCCCTGCTGGTGCACACCCAAAAGCAAACCACACTGCTCAAAGGCTTGCTGGGCGAACAAGGCATGCGCAACCTGGTGGTGGACTACGCCATGCGTTATGGGCAGCCATCCGTCGAGCAAACCATGCTCAAGATGCGGGAAGCCGGCGTGGAGCGCCTGCTGGTCATACCGCTCTACCCGCAATACGCAGGTTCGTCCAGTGCCACGGCACTGGACGATGTATTCCGCACATTGCAAAAAATGCGCAATATGCCGGAGGTACGCACCGTGCGCCACTTCCACGACCATCCTGCTTATATACAAGCACTGGCCGATAGCGTGCGGGAGCACTGGCGCCTGAATGGCCGCGCAGAAAAGCTGGTAATGAGCTTTCATGGCGTGCCACGTTTCACGCTGGACAAAGGCGACCCCTATCACTGCGAATGCCTAAAAACCGGCCGCTTGTTGGCCGAAGAACTGGGGCTGAGCAAGTCGGAATACGTTGTCAGCTTCCAGAGCCGGTTTGGCCAGGCAGAGTGGATCAAGCCCTATACCACCGAGGTGCTCACACAGCTGGCACGTGATGGCGTATCCAGAATTGACGTCATGTGCCCTGGCTTTGTGGGCGACTGCCTGGAAACCCTGGAAGAAATTGCCATGGAAGGAAAAGAAGATTTCCTGACTCACGGCGGCAAGGAATACCGCTATATCGCCTGCCTGAACGAGCGCCCGGCATGGATTACCGCCCTGGCAGAGATCGCTGCGGCCAACCTGGGTGGCTGGATAACAACACCGGATGATGCAGAAATGCGACAGCTACGTGCCCGCAGCTGTGGCGCAAAAAGCTAGAAAAAGGCTAATTTTTTTCACAAAGGCGCACCTCAATGGTGCGCCTTTGTTCATTTATGAAAACTTTGTTCAATAAGTGCATGGTGCAGCACACCATAAAGAGGCATGCGACAAAATTGTGTCGAACAATATTCAAAACATTGTTTGCGACCTTCGTTGACACTGAAAGAAACGGCTCCGCATAATCCTTGCCATCTGCTCATCCAAAAGATGTAACGCAGGTTTTTCAAGTCACAGACTTAAGATCAGGGGAAACACAAGATGAATAAATTTGCTCGTCTGAGCCTTTTTGCGGCTGCCGCCATTGCACTCACTGCCTGCGGCAACAAGGAAGAAAAACCGGCTGGCGAAGCATCCGCCGCAGCTGCTGAAGCTGGCGGTGAAACCGTTGTCAAAATCGGCCAAGTATCGCCGCTGACTGGCCCGATTGCCCACCTGGGTAAAGACAACGAGTTGGGCGCCAAGCTGGCCATTGAAGATCTGAACGCTGAAGGCGTTGAAATCGGCGGCAAGAAAGTCAAATTCGAACTGGTATCCGAAGATGACCAGGCCGACCCGAAAATCGGCACCCAGGTTGCACAGCGTCTGGTTGATGCAGGTGTTGTTGGCGTTGTCGGCCACCTGAACTCCGGCACTACCATCCCGGCATCCAAAATCTACTCCGACGCTGGCCTGCCACAAATCTCCCCGTCCGCCACCAACCCTGACTACACCAAACAGGGCTACAAAACTACCTTCCGCGTGATCGCCAACGACGTTCAGCAAGGTAAGGCACTGGGTGAGTTTGCTGTTGATGGCCTGAAAGCCAAAAAAGTAGCCATCATCGATGACCGTACTGCTTACGGCCAAGGTCTGGCTGATGAATTCGAAAAAGCGATCAAAGCCAAAGGTGGCGCTATCGTTAAACGCGAATTCACCACCAACACCGCGACTGACTTCAACGCCATCCTGACTTCGATCAAGGGTTCTGCACCGGACGTGATCTTCTACGGCGGTATGGATGCACAAGCAGGCCCACTGGCCAAGCAAATGCAGCGCCTAGGCATCAAGGCCAAGCTGATGGGCGGCGATGGCTGGCAGACTCCGGAGTTCATCAAGCTGGCTGGCGAAGCTTCCGAAGGCCAGTACTCCTCCAGCTGCGGCATGCCGCGTGACAAGATGCCTGGCTTCGCAGCCTTCAACGACAAGTTCAAGGCCAAGTACAACACCGAAGTTCAGATCTATGCTCCGTACGAGTACGACGCTGTTCGCGTACTGGTAGAAGCCATGAAACGTGCTGGCTCCACTGACCCGAAAACCTACCTGGCTGAAGTTGGCAAAACCAACTACACCGGCGTAACCGGCCCGATCGCCTTTGATGAGAAAGGTGACATCAAAGACGGCGCCGTAACCGTTTACCAAGTTAAAGGTGGCAAATGGGAAGTGGTTTCCACTGTAGGCGGCCCGGCTTCTGCCGCACCAGCTGCTAGCGCTGCCCAGTAATTTTTGCTGGCATCGCCCTGAAACGGCGCCTTCGGGCGCCGTTTTTCATTTGCACTTGCGCAACAATACATCGCTGGCTAATATGTTGCGCTGCAGTGCCGATTGTATCCTTTCGCCACTCCCTGCTTTTCTTGCCACCCGCCACCCATGGGTTTGCAGAAAACGCGCCCGCTGTACTACCGGCCCCAACAGGGCGGGTATCACGCCTGAAATCCACCTGCCATCACCTATAAAACAATGCCCCCGCGCAGGGGCAGGGACAAGCTTTACCATGAACAAAATCATTAATGCATCGCTGGTAGCCGCTACGGCTGCCGCCCTCGCCGCGTGCGGCGCTTCCGACAAAGCAGCCACGGCCGAAAGCAGTGTGCCTGCAGCCAGTGCCGAGCAGCTGACGGTAAAAATCGGTTCGGCCAACCCCTTAACCGGCCCGTTTGCCCACTGGGGGCGTGACGCAGACAATGGCGTACAGCTGGCTATTGAAGAAGCTAATGCCGAGGGCGTGACGCTGGGCGGCAAAAAAGTAAAATTTGAAGTAGTCTCCGAAGACGACCAGGCAGACCCCAAGGCGGCGACACAAGTCGCCCAGCGCTTTATCGATAGCGGCGTTGTCGCCGTCGTTGGCCACCTAACCTCTGGTGCAGCTATCCCCGCTTCGCGCATCTACAACGATGCCGGCGTGCCGATGGTAGCTGGTTCGGTAACCAGCCCGAAATTCACCCAGCAAGGCTATAACAACACCTTCCGCATCATTGCCAACGACTTGCAGCAAGGCCAGGCACTGGCCAAATTTGCAGTTGGCCAGCTGAAAGCGCAGCGCATTGCCGTCATCGATGACCGTACCACCTATGGCCAAGGTCTGGCCGATGACTTTGCCAAATCGGTAGAAGCCGCGGGCGGCAAGGTTGTGAAACGCGAGTACACCACCAATAGCGCCACCGACTTCATGGCCATTCTGACCTCGCTGAAAGGCCAGAATCCCGACCTGATCTTCTACGGCGGCATGGATGCCCAAGCCGGCCCGATGGTGAAGCAGCTGCGCAAACTGGGCATGAAAGCTGCATTCATGGGCGCGGATGGCGTAAATACGCCTGAGTTTGCCAAGCTGGCAGGCAAAGACGCCGAAGGCGCCTACGCATCCAGTGCCGGCGCACCAAAAGAAGCCATGCCGGGCTACGCCAGCTTTAACGACAAGTTCAAAGCCCGCTTCAAGACCGATATCCAGGCGTATGCACCTTACACCTACGATGCTGCCCGCGTCCTGCTGGATGCCATGAAGCGTGCCGATTCCGCAGACCCGAAAAAATTCCTGCCGGAAATTGCCAAGACTCAGCTGCAAGGCGTGACGGGCGAGATTGCCTTCGAAACGAATGGCGACATCAAGAATGGTGCGGTTAGCCTGTACCAGCTGCAAGCCGGTAGCTGGAAAGGCCTGACGCCAGATACAGCCAAAGCAGCCTCGGCAGCACAGTAAGACAAAAGCGCCTTGCGGCGCTTTGGTTTGCTAACCGGCCCTCGATGATTCGAGGGCCTTTTTCATGGCCGGGCGGCAACGCGCCGCGTCGGGCTCGGCTTGGCGTCAGGCGTGGTGGCGCTCGGCCATGGCTTCGCCCAGGCGGACGGGTTTACCCGCCTGCCAGCTGCCATCAAACCGTACTGTCTCTTTGGGATAAAGCAGTACTACGGTAGAGCCCAGCAGGAAACGGCCCATCTCATCGCCTTTTTTAAGGCGTATTTGCTGGTCGTCATAGCGCCACTCGCGTACCTCGCCACTGCGCGGCGGGTTGACCACGCCGTGCCATACCGTAGCCATGCTGCCCACAATGGTGGCACCCACCAACACCAGCACGAAAGGCCCGCTGTCGGTTTCAAATTCGCATACGACGCGTTCGTTGCGGGCAAACAGTCCAGGCACGCCACGGGCGGTAGTGGGGTTCACCGAAAACAAATCGCCCGGCACGTGGATCATGCGCAGCAGGCGGCCATCTGCCGGCATATGAATGCGGTGGTAGTCGCGTGGGCTCAGGTAGATGGTGGCAAAGTGGCCGTTATTGAATTTGGCAGCCAGCGTAGCATCGCCGCCGACCAAGGCAGTGGTGCTGTATTCGTGGCCTTTGGCCTGGAAAATCTGGTCTTGCCGGATGGGGCCAAACTGGCTGATGGCGCCATCTACCGGGCAAATGAAGGCGGCCGACGCCAGCGGGCGGGCACCCGGCTTGAGTGCGCGGGTGAAAAAGCTGTTGAAACTGCTGTAGCTGGCCGGATCCGGGTCGGCTGCTTCGGCCATATTGACCTGGTAGCGTTCGATAAACCAGCGTATCAGACGCGTGGTGGCTTCGCCGGCTTCGGTATTGGCAATACGCCCCGCCATCAGGGTAAGTGCCTGTTTTGGCAGCAGGTATTGCGGCAGAACAGCTAGACGATAGCGCACGGCGTAGACCTTTATCTCATTTTCAACCGGCCATTATAACGCTACCACCTGCAAATGCTAAGTACGGCGCGGCGCCATGGCAGCGCCGTACCTGGCAGGGTTAAGCCCAGCCGGCCAGCACGACCTTGCCGGTGGTGGCATTGCTTTCCAGCAAGGCATGGGCATGACGCAGGTTGGCCGCATTGATCGTGCCTGGCTGCGTGCCCAGCGTGCTGCGGATACGCCCCGCCTCCACCAGCCCGGCCACACGTTCCAGCAAGCGATGCTGCGCAATCATGTCAGGCGTAGCAAACAGCGAACGAGTAAACATCAGCTCCCAATGCAGCGAAATACTTTTGCGTTTTAGCTGGCGGACATCAATCGGCTCCGGGTCGTCGATTAGCGCCAGCTTGCCTTGCGGTTTCAATGCTTTGACGATTTCGTCGAAATGGCGATCGGTCTGGTTCAGGCTGATCACGTAGTCCACCTCGGCTATACCCAGCGCGGCCAGGCCTTCGCCAAGCGGCTGATGGTGGTTGACCACGTCCTGAGCACCCAGCTCGCGCACCCATGCCTGGCTTTCCGGCCGTGATGCGGTGGCAATGACGTGCAAACCGGTTAAGGTACGGGCCAGTTGAATCAGGATGGAACCCACGCCACCGGCAGCCCCCACGATTAACAATCGCTCGCCCTGATGAGCCCCCTCTTGCAAACGCAGGCGGTCAAACAGCAGCTCCCATGCGGTAATGGCAGTTAGCGGCAGGGCTGCAGCTTCGGCAAAGCCCAGCGTGCCTGGCATGCGGCCAACGATGCGTTCGTCCACCAGCTGCAGCTCGCAATTGCTGCCATCACGATGAATGGCGCCGGCGTACCACACGCGGTCTCCGGGGCGGAACAAGGTCACCCGCTCACCCACGGCTTCCACCACCCCTGCAGCATCCCAGCCCAGAATCTTGGGCTTGTCTTGCGCTTGCTGCGGCAGGCTTTTGCGGATTTTGGTATCTACCGGGTTAACGGAAATGGCTTCTATCCGCACCAGCAGGTCGTGACCACGGGCGTCCGGGGTGGGCAAGGTAATGTCCTGCAGCGACTGCGGATGGTCGGCGGGCAGGCCAGCAAAGGCGGCGATGGCTTTCATCTGTATTCCTTTCAAGGGTCAGAGCGGTTGCAGCAAGCGGATATCGAGACTGGCCAGCAACGGTGCGGCCTGCTCGCGAAAATGCTGGAAATGAGTACTGGCGGTATGCGCATCCAGCGCGGCCTGGTCTCGCCAGGCCTCGACCATCACCACGCAGTCGGGTGCGGACGGGTCAAGGTTGGGTATGTATTGCAGGCAGCCGGGCTCCTGCAAGGTAGCCTGGCGCAAGGCATCCAGCAGTGGCAGCACGGCGGTGCGCTGGCCGGGCTGGCAAACCAGGGTGGCAATCACGGTAATGGGCATGCGGTTTCCTTGGTGACTTGACTATGCCAGCCAGTATGCCGCGATTGGATTGAGGTGATTAGTCACTATAATCCGGAAAGACTATCTGTAATGCCGGACAATCAGCATGAAACTGGACGCCATGGCCTTGTTTGCCCTTGTGGCAAACGAAGGCAGCTTTACCGCCGCCGCTCGCGTTTGCGGGCTACCCAAATCCACCCTGAGCCAGCGCGTGGCCGAGCTGGAAAGCCGGCTGGGCATGCGCCTGCTACAGCGCACCACCCGGCGGCTTAGCCTTACCACCGCAGGCCAGGCTTATCTGGTGCACTGTCAGGCCATGCTGGACGCTGCCGATGCGGCTGAGGCGGCTATCTCGCGCCTGCGTGACGCGCCCAGCGGGCGGCTACGCATTACCGCGCCGGAAGCCTCCGGCACCCTGCTTTTGCCGGCGCTGCTGGCCGCCTTTGCCCTGCGCTACCCGGCGGTAAGCATAGACTGCGTCATCACGGATGCGCAGCTGGACATGGTGGCCGAACGCATCGATCTGGCGCTACGCACCGGGCAGCTAGCGGATTCCAGCTATGTCTCGCGCAAGGTAGGCGCTGTCAGCCGGGTGGTGGTGGCCGCTCCGGCCTATCTGGCCGCCAAAGGTTGGCCGCAACAGCCTGCCGACCTGGCCCGACACCAGCTGCTACTACATACCGTGCTGCCATACTGGCCATTGCAACAAGCGGGGGGGAGCGTGCAGATTGATGCCAGCCAGGCCACACTGCGTGCCAATAACCTGAATACCCTGCGCCAGTTTGCGCTGGCAGGCGCCGGCATCGCCCTGCTACCCCGCTTCATGGTGCGACAGGATCTGGCGGCCGGCCATTTGCACCACCTGCTTGCGGACACCCCCGTGCCGGATAACCACTATTACGCGGTTTACACCAGCCGCAGCCACCGCCCTGCGGCACTGACTGCCATGCTGGACTTTATCGATGAATACGGCTTGGCAGCATTGCTGGCATAAACGCACCTGGCGGCACAGCATTTTCTATCAAGGTAGCGCGCTGCTATTCAAGCAAGGTTTGAAAATTGAATATCGCGCCCTATTCGCACGCGCGACCCAATGACCGCCGACACGGCCAATAAACCGCTTACTGCGGGCGGTACAGTATTACTGCCGGCGTGCCACACCCTCGGGCAAGGAAGGCCAGACATGCCATTTTGCCACGCAATACCAAGCTGCCTTGCTCTCATGGCGCCAATGCCTTGCCAGGCTAGTATTTTCGCGACAAGCGGGCGCATCCAAGAATGGCATTTATTAGAAATGGCAAAACCAACTGCATTGGCGCAATATCCTGCGGTGGTTTCCCGATACCGACAAAAGAGCGGCACGCACTAGGTGCGGTGATTAATTATAGAATCACCGCATTCAGTATTGGATAACCAATCAATATCGTTTTTAACACTCAAGCCCTGCCGTATTTGACCTGATAATTACCCTAGGCAAGTATTGACGGGAGTGTTTGATGAGCCGGATACAGCGCAAACCTTTTATCGCATTACAAAACGGATTAAGCCCATGGTTTCCTGCCAATACCAATAAAAAAGAGGGCATGCCTCCACCAGCGCAAGATACCTCGGCCTTATCGGGCGAGTTCCTGAGCTGGGCGCGCTGGCTGGACACCTTGCGGGATGCGGCACGTGGTGGCGATTACACCGCGGTGCAGGCACTGGCCAAGGGCAAGCTGCGTTTTATCCTGCGCCGTAGCAGCCTGCTGCGCGACAAGACCATGCTGGGGGTATTGCACCACCGGCAGCTTGCCGAGGCGCATGCACTTTGTCAGGAATTTGAACAGGTGATTGGCGAGCTCACCGGCCGCATCATGCCGCCCGCAGACGAATGGCCGCTGCCGGTGCGGTTCTATGCGCCAGAGCCCGCCATGACCGGCACGGCCGCAGGGCAACGCAGCCTGCATGAACGCCGCCATGTACCAACCAGACAAAACCGGCTGGACGCAGTGAGCCAATCGGAAGCTCAACAGGTTTACGGCTGCTTGCGGCTTGTGCTTCGCCTGCTGCAGCAGCAGGTGAATCTGGCCGAATCACAAGCCATGGCACAGGTGAACGAGATACTGGCGCGCACGGTCAAGCTGGGCCACCTGGATAGTGAACCCGGCGTATAACGCCAGGCTTGGCCGGCTTCGGTTAAAATGGTTATCTCTTTCCAGAAAGCCCAATCATGCAGCAGATCGTTGATTTCATCCTGGAGCTGGATAAGCTCAAGGGCGTTACCCGTAAAACCCGGCCACTGGGGCTAAGCCGCCAGGAAAACTCCGCCGAGCATAGCTGGCAGATCGCCATGCTGGCTGCGTCGCTAGCGCCTTACGCCCCCGGGCCGGTGGACATGAACCGTGTTATCGCTATGCTGCTGGTGCACGATATAGGCGAAATAGACACCGGCGACACCATTGTTTACGCCACAGAAGGCTGGGAAGAGCGCAAAGCAGCCGAGCTGGCTGCGGTGCAGCGCATTTTTGGCCTGCTGCCTGACGCGCAACGTGCGCAGTTCCTGGCGTTGTGGCAGGAGTTTGAAGCGGCAGAAACCGCCGAATCACGTTTTGCCAATGCGGCAGACCGTGCCATGCCGGTATTGCTGAACCTGGCCAATAACGGCCAGAGCTGGCGCGAAAACGGTATTAGCTATCAGCGTGTCGTTGGCCGCATTCGCGAGCCCATCGAAGCAGGCTGCCCTGCGCTATGGGCCTATCTGGCCGAGCGTTTGGCGTACGCGGAAACCCAAGGCTGGTTTGGTGCCTGATACACAGCCCATGCCATGAAAAAAGCCGCCATCGACTGGCGGCTTTTTGTTTGGTACCGGGTCAGGGAATAATGGCCAGCCCGACCAAGGGCTGCCCCTGGGCAATGCGCCCCAAACGGCTGGCTTTGCCGGTTTGCAGATTCACTTCGTACAACTGGCTGGCCCCCAGCTTCTGCCGCGCGGCCAGAAACGCCGTGTTCTTCACGTCGGAAATATCCAGCGACGCGGCCTGCAAGTCGCCGTACCCTACCCCGCCAGGCTGCATGCCCAATACGTCCAGCGCCGGCAAGCCCAGGCTGCCAACGGTACGCAGCTGGCCACTATCCGGCGAAACAAAGGGTTGCTCGCCTTCTTTGGAGCCTTGCATGGCCAGGGTACCGCGCAAGGCGTCGATAGTGTACAGGGTGGTAATTTTGTCGTTTCGGGCGTTGTAGGTATACGCAGCGGCCAGAATCACCGGCTGCTGGCCGGCCTGGCTGTCACCATCGGCGTAGTGCAGGTTTTTGTCTGGCTGTACGCCATCTTGTGCAGCATTGCCATCGATTTGCGCACCAGTATCCGGGTGCATGCGCAGGTTGGCGCCTTGGTCGCTGACAATACGCATGCGGTCCACTGCCGGGTTGAAGTCAAACCCGAAACGCTGCCCAGCCAGCTGCGGCAGTACTGACGGCGGCCCGACCTGGCTTAGCTGGCCACTCTCCGGCGCGATGGTGAAAATACGCCCTGCGCGCGACAAACCATACAGAATGCCACGCGCTACGCGATAGTCGATCCCCACCAGAGTGTCGCCTGCTGGCAAACCGCTCAAAGGCTGGCGCGATAGCTCGCGCGAGGGCTGGCTGGCATTGATACGGATCAGCACCATGTCCTGGGTCAGCACATAAAGCTGTTCGGTGCGTAGCGGGCCGCGGGGCTCTGGCGGCAGGCTGGTGCAGCCAAGCAGCAGGCTGGCAGCCAGGCCCAAAAGACATAAACGGGTCGAGACAAGGCGTGGAGTATGCATGCGTATCCTTCTTGATGCGCCTTAGGCGCTGTGAGTAGCGAGAGAAAGGGTAGACAAACCACCACTGCCCTTGTGAACACGTATCTGTACCGGGATGCGCTCTTTCAAGCCTTCCACGTGGGAGATCACCCCGATCATTTTGCCGCTGGCGTGCAGGCTATCCAGCGCATCCAGCGCGACATCCAGCGTTTCCGGGTCCAGTGTACCGAAGCCCTCGTCGAGGAATAGCGAATCTATCGATGTTTTATGGCTCACCAGGTCGGATAGTGCCAGCGCCAGCGCGAGGCTCACCAGAAAGCTTTCGCCGCCGGATAAGGTGCGGGTGTCCCGCCGCGTGTCACCCTGCCAGGTATCCACGATATCCAGCTCCAGCTCGCCACCCGGCTGCCGTTGCAGCACGTAGCGCCCGTGCAGGCGGGCAAGCTGGCGGTTGGCCAGGTGTATCAGGTTGTCCAGTGTCAGGCCCTGCGCAAATTTACGGTATTTGTCGCCTTTGGCGGAGCCGATAAGGCTGTCGAGCCGCAACCAGATATCCAGCTCGGCTTGCTGGCGCGCCATGTCGGCCAGCAGTTGCTGTTGCTCGGCGCCGCGCCGGGCGTCGTCGTCCAGCAGGCTTTGCAACGCCCCCTGCCGTGTCAGGGCGTGCTGGCGGCTGGCGTCGTGGGCGGCGTGGGCTTGCTCCAGCTCGGCCAGTGCGGGCAGTCCGGCGGCCTCGGCTTGGGCTGCGGCCAACCTTTGCTGGCTGCTCTCGGCCACCGCCTGGTGCTGCGCCAGCTGGCTGGCCAGCTGCGCTAGCTGAGCTTCGTAAGACTGTACGCTGGCGTCATCCAGCAAGGCCTGCCGCCAGGCCGCCTCATCGGCAAAGCACTTGTCAGCCAGCGCTTGCAACCATTGCACGCTCACTACGCTTGCCATATCGGCTGCTTGCTGCAGCTGCTGTTGTTGCTGGGCAAGCTGCCCTTGCAACTGGCTGGCAGCCTGTTCCAGCAGAGGCAGGTTGGCTGCCTGGGCTTCCAGCTCGGCAGCAGGGTTGGCCGCAGCGCAGGGCTCGGCACCGGCAGGCCAGTGGGCGCGCCAATGCACTACGGCATTGCGTGCTTGCTGGCTCTGCTGCGCGAGCTGTTGCAAGGCGCTAGCCAGTGTTTGCAATGCGGTTTGATCCGTCTGCCACTGCGCCCATTCTTTCTGGCGCTCGGCCAGCCAGCTTTCCGGCTGCACGGGCAGATCATAAGACGCGCTAGCCAGGCTGCTGCCCAGGGTGCTTTCCAGCTGCTTCAGTTGTGCTTGCCGCTGTGCGGCATGCTGGCATTGCTGTTGCCATTGCTTTTGGCTGTCTTGTACGGCTTGCAGTAACAGTGCGTGTTCATTGGCAGCCTGCTGTTGTAACTGGGCAGTATGTGCCGCGCGAGCTTGTGCTGCTTGGCAGGCTTGACTAGCGGCGTCGACCGCTTCTAGCCGCCGGGCGCTATCGGCCAGGCTAACGCTGGCAGCATCGAGCAGGTCTGGCCACACCGCCGCATGCTGCCAGCCCTGTTCCGGCAGGCCAAGCTGGTCTGCCTGGCGCTGCCAGCTAGCCGATAGTGCATCCAGCCTGGCCTGCAGGCTTTGCTGTTGCTGTACGGCAGCGTGCAGGCTGGCCTGTAGCTGGGCCTGCTGCTGGTTGACCGCACGACCGCGCTCCTCCAGCACCTCCAGCTCGGTTTGCAGCCGGGTAATGGCCTGCTGAGTGGGTGCACTATCCAGCTGCTGGTATTGATGGATAGCCGGGTGTTCGTGCGCGCCGCATAACGGGCAGGCTTCGCCGGCTTGCAGTTGCTGACGATGCGCCTCCAGGCTCTGGATGCGCTGTTCCAGCAGCAGGATGTGTTGCTGGTCGGCCAGCAGCTTGCGGGTAGTTTTGTACTGCTGGCGCTGGGTGTCCAGCTGCAGCTGCACCGCATCCAACAGCGGCTGTAGCGTGTGCTGCTGTTGTTGGGCTTGTTGCAGGCTGGCGCTTAGCGTGCGCAATTCGCCAGCCTGGCCGGCTAGCTGGGCAAGCTGAGTGTTGTACTGCTGGGCTTGTTGCCACTGCTGGCGCAATCCGGCCAGGTCTTGCCCTTGCAGTGCCGCCTGCAGCGTGGCTTGCTGTTGCTGTGCGGCCAACTCGGCTTGCTGTGCTGCTGCTTGTGCGGCATCCAGCTGCGCTGCCAGTGTCACCACGTTGGCCTGTTGCTGCTCCAGGCGATGCTGACTGTGCGCTTGCGCTGCCTGCTCGGCTTGCAATGCCTGGCGTTGTGCAGCCAGCTGGCCAAGCTGGTTTTGCCACAAGGGCAGCCACTGCCCCAGCGTGGCATGTTGACTGCGCAGGGCCAGGCTGTCTGTCAGCTGCTGGTGCTGGCGAGTGGCGTGCTGCAACGCCGCGTCGGCTTCTGTTTGCAGCTGCAGTGCCAGCGACAGGGCGTGTTGTTTGCCGGCAGCCAGCTTTTGCTGCGCCTTGACTAGCGCTTGCTGCAAATCCTGGTGCTGCTGTTGCTGCTGTGCCAGCTGTGCCGCGGTGTTCTGGTAGGCGTGCTGCAGGGGCCGTATGGCGGCCGCAGGCTGGTGGGCGTCAAGGCTGGCTTGCCAGGGCGCGGCAGCCTGCCAGCTTTGCGTGCTTTGCTGAAGCTGCTGCGCCGCCAGCGCCGCAGCCTGTGCGGCGGCGGCCAGGTCTTGCTGCAGGTGCATCTGCCTGGCTATCTGCTGACAAGCGCTGGCGCTATCGCCTGCCTGCTGCTGCCATTGCGCCAGCTCGTGTTGCATGTCTTGCCGGCGGGCATCGTCCAGCAGGTCGGCAGCGCCGGCGCGGGTCTGCAGCTGTACCAGTAGCTGGCGCTGTTCGCGAGTGTGCTCGAATACGCGCTGCGAGATCTGGCCGTAGATGTCGGTGCCGGTCAGTTCTTCCAGCAACTCGGCGCGGTCGTTGGCGCTGGCGTTGAGAAAGGCGGCAAAACCGCCCTGGGCCAGCAGCATGGACTTGGTAAAGCGGGCAAAATCCAGGCCGGTCAACGCAATGGTCTGGCGCAGCTTGTCGTTGACCTGGCTGCTCAGGATGCGGCCATCCGCGTGTGCCAGCTCGACTTTGGGTGCCTGCAAGGCGCCATCGGCTTTGTCCCGCGCGCGGCGCTGGCTCCAGAAGGCGCGATAGCACTGGCCTTTGACTTCGAACACCACCTCGGCCAGACAGTCAGCCGTGTGGCGGCTCATGATGTCGTTCCCCCCCGCCGAGATGCTCTTCAGGCGCGGCGTTTCGTGATAAAGCGCCAGGCAGATAGCGTCCAGCAAGGTGGACTTGCCGGCGCCGGTGGCGCCGGTAATGGCAAACAGGCTGCAATCGGCCAATGGTGGCTGGTTGAAATCGATCTGCCACTCGCCTTGCAGCGAGTTCAGGTTTTTCAGGCGTACGCTTAGTATTTTCATGCTTGCCCTGCCTGTAGTTGCTGCAGGATGTGCTGATGACGGGTAGCCAGCTCGCTAGCCAGCCCCTCATCCAGGGTTTCCAGCGCCAGGCGGCGGGCAAACACCTCTTGCGGGCTGAGTTCGTCCAGTGTCTCGCGCGGGTTGCCAGCCAGACTGGCGGCCTGCTGCGGGCGCTCGCGACGCAGGCGCAGTATGTCCAGTGGCAAACCATCGCACAGCTGCGCTAGCCTGTGTTGCAGATCGGCCAGGTAGTCGTCGGCCTGCACGCATACTTCCAGCCATACCGGCTGGGTGCTGCTACCGGCCTGCGCGGCTGCGGCCAACTGTGGCCCCAGGCTAGCCAGCGTGCCACGCAGCTGGGCCATGGGCTGAAATACCGGCACCGGCAAGGGGCTAATGTGCTGTACGCCACCGCCATCAAGCTCAACCAGCAATACTTCTTTTTGCTGCCGGCTCTCGTCAAAGCCCAGCGCGATGGGCGAGCCGCTGTAACGGATATGATCCAGGCCACCGACCCGCTGCGGGCGGTGGATATGGCCCAGCGCAATGTAGTCCGCCGGCGGGAAGGCTGCGGTAGGCAACGCCTCCAGCGCACCAACGTAGATTTCCCGTACCGCTTCGCTGCTGCTGGCCCCCACGGTGGTAAGGTGGCCGGTGGCAATAATGGGCAGCGGCAGGCCCAGCGCCGTGCGCTGCGCGCAGGCTGCGTCGTATACCTGCTGGTAGTAGCTGGCAATGGCTTGCTGCAGCGAGCGTTGCTTATCCTCGGCGCTCTGGCCGGCTTCGCTACGCATCACGTCACGCGGGCGGATAAACGGCAGCGCGCACAGCAGCGCGCCGGGCTGGCCTTGCTTATTGCGCAGCAGATGCACCATACGCGCCGGCTCTGCGTCGATCGCCGGTACAACCAGCGTATTCAACCTGGCCAACAGAGGCTGACTCTCGGCCAGTGTGGCCACCGAATCGTGGTTGCCAGCCAGCAGGATCAGCTGTACGCCCAGCTCGTGCAGGGCCACGACCAGGCGGTTATAGAGTTCGCGGGCGTAGCTGGGCGGGGCGCCGGTGTCGAAAATATCACCCGCCACCAGCACGGCATCGGCTTGTTGCACTGCGACTTGTTGCAATAGCCAATCCAGAAAAGCTTGATGCTCGGCTTGCCGGCTTTTCCCCATGAAATGCTGACCCAAATGCCAGTCGGAGGTATGAATAATACGCATGGATAATGCCGGGAGGATAATGCTGGTTTGGAATGTGACGATTCTACCGTGTCAAGACACAGGTAGATACACACGGCAACACGGCGAGTCGGCCGATACGCCAATATCCATACTGAATGCGGCTATGACGTGTGGGCGGGCAAAAAAATAACCTCCTGAATCGTCACAAGTCAGGAGGTTTTATAAGTTCGGGCCGTAGCCCGCCTCTGAACAGGCTGCGAGGAAGCAGTAATTTCAGAAGATGGTTGAATGATATAGGCTCATGCGGCCTGGTGACTATGCGTAAAAATACCTAGGCAGCGGCAATGTGGCGATCAAACACGGTCATCAATTGCTCACCACTCTCTATGCGCTTGATTTCATTGAAGAAAATTTCCGCCTCGCCATAAGTGCGCTGCAACAATTTTGCCCATTGCTTGCTGCGGCTTACCGCGTAACGGCCGCCATCGGCACGCAACTGACATTGTTCTGTCAAATCGCGTAGCCACAGCAGTGCCTGCGACCACGCTGCCGGGGGCAGCATTTCACCGGTTTGCTGCAGGTGGCGAATGCGCCAGGCCAGGTCGGGGCTGGATACCAGGCCGCGCCCTATCATCACGGTTTCGCAACCGCTGATGTCGCGAATGGCCTGATAATCCTCCAGGGTCCAGACTTCGCCATTGGCCACCACCGGTATCGTCATCGCCTCACGGATACGTGCCAGCCACGCCCAGTGCGCAGGCGGGCGATAGCCCTCTACCTTGGTACGCGCGTGAACGCACAGCTCTTCTGCGCCCCCTTGCTCGATGGCATGGGCGCATTCCAGCGTCAGGCTGGTGTCTTCGTAACCCAGCCGCATTTTGGCAGTAACCGGCGTACTGGCAGGCACCGCACTACGTACCGCGCGCACGATGCTATAAAGAACGTCGGGCTCTTTTAGCAATACTGCACCGCCACGGTGCCGGTTTACGGTAGGCGCCGGGCAGCCGAAGTTCAGGTCTATCCCTACGGCCCCCATCTCGGCGGCACGCACGGCATTTTGTGCCAGCCATTCCGGCTCGGAACCCAGCAGCTGCACCCGCACGGGCACCCCGCAACGCGTGGCCGAACCGGTTTGCAGCTCCGGCGCCAGCCGCTCGAAGGTGCGCACCGGCAGCAGCGAGTTGGTCACGCGTACAAACTCGGTCACGCACAAGTCGATACCGCCAATACGCGTCAGGACATCACGCATGACGTCGTCTACCAGGCCCTCCATCGGGGCCAGTACAATTTTCATGTTTACCGCCAATACTTAAGGAGCAGCGCATTGTATACAAGCACGCCACCCGACACCACGCCAGCAGGCATCCACCTGCGCCAGGGCGATGCGAGCGACATCGCCAGTGCCCTGCCCTTGCTGGCCGCTTACCGCGCTTTTTACGAGCTACCCACCGATACGGCGGCCTTGGCCGCCTACCTGCAGGCGCGCCTTAGCACCGGCGAGGCCACGCTGTGGCTCGCTAGCCAGGCTGGCCAGCTGGTAGCTGTGGCATTGTGTTACCGCGGCTATTCCACCTTGAGCCTGGCGCGCAACGATCTGCTGCATGACTTGTATGTGGCGCCCGACTGGCGCCGGCATGGTATAGCGGCAGCACTGCTGCGGGCTATCCAGCAAAGCATTCCGCCCGGGGGCAATCTGTGGCTGGAAACCGCGCACAGCAATCACGGTGCGCAGGCGCTGTATCGAGAAATGGGCTTTGTGCCGGACACGGTGTTTCTGACCATGAGCTGGCAGCGCCCCGCTGATTTGTGAAGCCAGCCGCAACGCGGCACAATGCGGCCAACTTAGCAGGAGCGCACCATGACAACCGATATCACTTTGCCAGCGCTGGGGCGTTACCAGCATTACAAGGGCAACCATTACCAGCTGATAGACTTTGCCCGCCACAGTGAAAGCCACGAGCTGATGGCGGTATACCGCCCGCTATACGGTGACATGGGGCTGTGGGTACGCCCGCTGGCCATGTTTTGCGAGCAGGTCACGATTGATGGCGTCACACAGCCACGCTTTCGTCTGCTGGACGCGCCGTGCTGATCTACCGTACCGACCAGTTCCCCATGCCGCTGCCGGCTGGCCACCGCTTTCCGGCTGAAAAGTACGCGCTACTGGGGCAAGCGGTCGCCAGCCTGGCGCCCGACCGGCTGGCAGAAGCACCCGCTGCCACGCCGGCGGAGCTGATGCTGGCGCACGATGCCGACTACGTTGGCCGCATGCTCGACGGCAGCGTAGCCCCTGCCATCATGCGCGAAATCGGCCTGCCCTGGAGTGAGGCCCTGGTAGAACGCAGCTGCCGCTCGGTGGGGGCTACGCTGGCAGCCGCACGCAGCGCGCTACTGTATGGCGCGGGGGTGAATCTGGCCGGTGGCACACACCACGCCGGCCACGCCAAAGGGGGCGGTTTTTGCGTATTCAACGATGTGGCGGTAAGCATCCGTGTATTACAGCAAGAAGGGCGGATTCGCCGCGCTACCGTCATCGACCTGGACGTACACCAGGGCAATGGCACCGCCGAGTTGTTTGGCGCTGATGCGCGGGTATTTACCCTGTCCCTGCACGGGGAAAAGAACTTCCCCTTCCGGCGCGTGGCATCTACGCTGGATGTAAATCTGCCGGATGGCACGGACGATAGCGCTTACCTGGCGGCGCTGGATCAGGCACTAGCCACGCTGGCTGCGGGCTTTCAGCCCGATATCGTGTTTTATCTGGCTGGTGCCGACCCTTATGCAGGCGACCGCCTGGGCCGGTTAAGCCTCAGCCAGGACGGGCTGAGGCAACGCGACACCCGGGTTTTCGACCTGTGCGAGCAAAAACAGTGGCCGCTGGCGGTCGTGATGGCGGGCGGCTACGCCGTCCCCATAGACGATACGGTCGCCATACATTGCCAAACCGTGCGTGCCATGCTGGCACGCCACAGCATGAAAGGAGCTGTCTGATGACCATTGCCAAAGCGACATTTGCCGGGGGATGCTTCTGGTGCACCGAGGCGGTATTCCGCCAGCTGGAAGGCGTGACAGAAGTCATACCAGGCTATATCGATGGCCATCTGGCCGACCCGGACTACGAAAGCGTGTGCCGTGGCAATAGCGGCCATGCCGAAGCCATCGAGCTGCACTATGCACCTGACACCATCAGCTATGCCACCTTGCTGCAGGTGTTCTTCCTTACCCACGACCCCACCACGCCAAACCGGCAGGGTAACGATATCGGCACGCAATATCGCTCGAGTATCTATACGCATAGTGACAGCCAGCAGCAAGAAGCGCTGGACATGATCCGCCAGCTGGATGCCAGTGGCGATTACCCGGCCGCCATCGTGACCGAAGTCAAGCCCGCCAGCCATTTTTACCCGGCCGAAAGCTATCACCACGATTACTACCAGCGTAACCAGAATGCCGGTTATTGCCAGGTGGTGATTTCACCCAAGCTGCACAAGCTGTACCGCAGCCTGCCGGGCCTGCTGAAAACAAGCTGAATGCACATTACAAGGTGGTGGCCATGCGGCCGCCACCTTCAGCTTGCCACAGGGTTGCCCCTGCCGGGTTTGCCGCATGCCAATTGCAGATTTTCAGCCATCCTGCGTTACAATTAGCCCCCCTCTACCGTCACGGCCAACATGACTCCTAGCGCGCACGCCCCGGCCAATACCGGGTTTTTCCGCATCAGGCAATGGCCACACATTGTCAAAGAGCTGCCCTGGCGGGTAAAAGGCACCTTTCTGTTGCTGTGGGCCCTGCTATCCATGGCCATTCTGGTGGTGGCCATTCTGCTCACCGAAGAAAGCCGGCAACAGCAGTTTGACGCGGCCAGCCTGCATATCAAGAAAACGCTGGAAGAGCGCCTGCTGATCTGCGAAACCGCGGTATACGGCTTTACCGAACTGTCTGCAGCCAACTATGGCATGGACAAGCTGCGTTTCCGGCAATACGCCCAAGGCATAGGCAACCGCTACCCCTATATCTACCTGATGGGTTTCCAGCCCAAGGTCAGCCTGGCCGAGCGCGAAAACTACGAAGCCTCCATCAGCTTTCAGCGTTATCAGCCCTTCTTTATCAAAGACTATCAGGGCAACGGCGACCCTGGCTGGCTGAACAGCCAGCTGTGGCGGCCGTCCCCGGCACGGCCGTTCTATATCCCGCTAGTCGATGCCGAGCCACCCTCCGCCAACCAGTACAACTTCATGCAGGGCCTGGATATCCTGCAGGATGCCATTCTGGGCCCAGCGGTACAGCGCGCCATCCGCAGCAGCGAGATTGAAATTACCCAGCCCTACCAGATGCGCGAGGGCGGCCACGGCTTTGGTTTTGTCAAAGCCATTTATGCAGAAGGCGTAGCGCCAACTTCGCCCGATGAGCGCATCAGCGCAGCCATCGGCGTGATTACAGTAGGCATCAAGGCAGAAACCCTGCTGGCCATGCAAAGCGGCAACGCTCAGCAGCTTAGCGTGCGGCTGACCCCCACCATGCCAACGCAGGCCATGCCGGCCATTACCATACGCCAACCCCAGGCAGCTACCAGCAACAGCTGGCTGGGGGAGCTGCTGTTCCCAGCGCGCTATAGCGAGGTATCGATAGATCGCGACTACTTCCCGTACAAGCTATCCATTACGCGGCCAACCTCGCCCGGGCATATTCCCTGGTATCTATACGCTTTGGCCATGGGCGCGTCGGCACTGATCAACGCCCTGCTACTGCTGATTGCCGCCTCGCAACATAACGAGCGTTTGCAAAGCGAGCACTACCACGACACCCTGCACCGCGAGCGCCAGCAAGCGATGGTGACGCTGGAAAACATCGATGATGCGGTACTGGTGATGAGCCGCGACCTGCAGGTGGAGTACCTGAACCCCAAAGCCGCCTTGCTGCTGAATGTGTCTGCCCCGCTAGCCATTGGCCGCCAGCTAGGCGAGATCTGGCGCCTGCGTTTTGATCTGGCGCGGGAAGCCGTGCTTGACCCGCTGCAGACCTGCCTGCAAACCGGGCAGAAAGTCGATCTGCCGGAAAATGCCTATATCGACCAGGGCGGCAAGGTTTTCTATGTAGAAGGTACCGTATCACCGCTACCGGGCCCCGATGGCATCATGCGTGGCCTGGTAATTACCTTCCGCGACATGGCGCCGCTACGCCAGCGCATGGCAGAAGCCCTGGAACGCAGCGAAGAGCGGCTCAAGCAGCACCAGGCCGAGCTGGCCCGTGTGGCGCGTATCAACACGCTGGGGGAGATGACCTCCGGCATTGCCCACGAAATCAACCAGCCGCTATCTGCCATCGTCAGCTACAACGAGGCCTGTCTGGGCCTGCTGGAAGACGAAGAGCCGGACCGTATCCTGCTGATTTCCGCCCTGCGCTCCTCGGTAAAACAAGCGCAGCGGGCTGGGCATATCGTCAAAAAACTAAGAGAATTCGTGGCAAGCAAGCAAGCCGAGTTTGTGCCGGTAGACCTGAACCAGGCTGTACTGAATATCGTGACCCTGATCGAACCCGAGCTGCGCGGCCATCAGGTACAGGTAAAAACTGACCTGGCTGCCGCCCTGCCGCTAGTTTTTGCCGATACCATCCAGGTGGAGCAAGTCATCCTGAACCTGTGCAAGAATGCCATGGAAGCCATGATGGAAACCGAGGGCGAACACCGGCTGTTTTTGTACAGCGAGCAGCGCGGCAACCGCGTACGCATAGGCGTGCGTGATAATGGCCCGGGCATGCCGGAAGAGGTACGATCGCGCATTTTCCAGCCGTTCTTCAGCTCGAAGTCTCAGGGCATGGGGCTGGGCCTGACCATCAGCCATACCATTATCGAAAACATGGAAGGCGTGCTGTGCGCCGACAACCTGCCATCCGGCGGTGCCGAGTTTTACTTTGAATTACCGGTTATGAATACCCCTTATGAAAGCGAAGGAGTGAGTGTGTAATGGCATCCATGACCCCAACGATTTTTGTCATTGATGACGACCCGGCCGTACGGGACTCGCTAGCCTTGCTCATCGGCACCCAGGGCCTGCGCGTGCAGACCTTCGAACACGCCGAGGCGTTTCTGGAAAAATTCCGCCCAGACGAGATCGGCTGCCTGGTGCTGGATATCCGCATGCCGCAAACATCCGGCCTGGCGCTGCAGGACATGCTGAACCTGCAGAACATCCAGATGCCCATCATCTTCATTACCGGCCATGGCGACCTGGAAGAGTGCCGCCGCGCTTTCCGTGGCGGTGCGGTGGACTTCCTGACCAAGCCCATCAACGCCGTGCAGTTGCTGGAAAGCCTGAAGAAGGCGATCCGCATCAGCATCCAGCAGCAAAAGCAGGAAGCCGAGACCCAGGAAGTGCGCCAGAAACTGGAGCGCATTACCGAGCGCGAGCGCCTTATTTTGCGTTACGTAGCCGAGGGCCGCTCCAGCAAGGAAATCGCCCGCGACCTGGCACTGTCGCCCCGCACGGTGGAAGCCCACCGCGCCAAACTGTTTGAAAAACTGGATATCAACTCGCTGGCCGAGCTGGTACGTTTCTACCTGAAAGCACTGGATGCGGTACAGCCGGTGCCTGCGCAAGACACCACGCAATGACACGTCTTTTTAATAAAATCGGCCTGGTGGCACGCCACAGCAAGCCACAGATCATCGAATCGCTGCTGAAGTTGGCCGCACACCTTACCAGCCGCGGTTTCCATATCGTGGTCGACGCCGAGAGCTGCACCGGCCTGCCGGACGGCAGCTATCCGGTAGTGGAGCGAGTAGACCTGGGTAAGCTGGCCGACCTGGTCATCGTACTGGGTGGCGATGGCACCATGCTGTCGGTAGCCCGCGTCCTGGCCCCCTACCGCGTGCCGCTGGTCGGCATCAACCAGGGCCGGCTGGGCTTCATGACCGATATCTCGCTGCACGAAATGCTGGACGCCATCGACCGCATTCTGGATGGCCAGTTTGTGCCCGAAGAACGCATCCTGCTGCAGGCGTCGGTGATTCGCGAAGACGCCGAAATCGCCAGCGCTCTGGCCTTTAACGACGTGGTGATCAGCCGTGGCGCGCTGGGCGCCATGATCGAATTCGAGGTATTTGTCGATAACCAGTTTGTCTACAGCCAGCGCTCCGACGGCCTGATCATCAGCACGCCCACCGGCTCTACGGCCTACTCGCTAGCCTCCGGCGGGCCTATCCTGCACCCTACCCTGCAAGCAGTGGCGTTGGTGCCGATTTGCCCGCAGTCGCTCAACAACCGCCCGATTGCCATCAGCAACAGCTGCGAAGTGTCATTCATGCTGACGCGCGGCCTGGATGCGCGTGTGCATTTCGATGGCCAGTCACACTGCGACCTGATGGAAATGGACCGCGTCATCGTGCGCAGCTACCGCAACACGCTGAAGCTGCTGCACCCTATCGGCTACAACTACTACGACATGCTGCGGCACAAGCTCCACTGGGGCGAGCGCCTGCTGTGAGATAACACCATGCTGCTTACGCTCAACGTCAAAGACTTTGTCATCGTGGACCAGCTGCAGCTGGAGTTCGAGCCCGGCTTTACCGTACTGACCGGCGAAACCGGTGCCGGCAAATCCATCATTCTGGACGCGCTAGGCCTGCTGCTGGGCGACCGCGCCGAGGCTGGCCAGATCCGCGACGGTGCCGACCGTGCCGAAATCAGCGCCAGTTTCGATATCGCCCACCAGCCCGACCTGCAAGCCTGGCTGGCAGATAACGCCTTGTCGGGTGACGACAGCGAGCTCTTGATTCGCCGCCTGGTGGACCGCAACGGCCGTTCGCGCAGCTTCATCAACGGCCAGCAAGCCACCCAGAGCCAGCTCAAGAGCATGGGCGAGTATCTGGTGGACATCCACGGCCAGCACGCGCACCAGTCGCTGGTGCGCCCCGAGATGCAACGCGGCCTGCTGGACGCCTACGCCGGCGCCAGCCAGCTGTCGCGAGACGTGCGCGCCGCCTGGCAAGACTGGCAGCACGCCCGCAAGGCGCGTGAAGACGCTGAAAAGCGCGTGCGCGAGTCCGAGGTGGAACGCGAACGCCTGACCTGGCAGATCGGCGAGCTGGCCGAGCTGGCGCTGCAAGCCGACGAATGGCCACAGCTGAACCAGCAGCACTCGCGCCTGGCCAACGCTGCCGAGCTGGCACAATCGGCGCAGTCTGCCGTGGACGTACTGTCCGACATGGACGGCAACTGCCTGTCGCTGCTGTCGCAGGTGCAGAACCGCCTGGGCAAGCTGTCGGGCTTTGATACCCGTCTGGCCGAATCGCTGGCGCTACTGGACTCGGTAGACGCCGAGCTGCGCGAGGTGGTGTACAGCCTGCGCGATTACGGCAGCAGCTTCGACGACGACCCGCAGCAGCTGATCGAGGTAGAAGCCCGTATCGATGCGCTGATGGGCATGGCGCGCAAGTATCGCTGCCAGCCGGAAGACCTGCCGAAAAAACTGGCCGACTGGCAAACACAGTTGGCCGCACTGGAAGCCGCTACCGACCAGGAAGCACTGGCCACGGCAGAAGCCGCCGCGCTGGCACGATACCGCGCCCAGGCCGAAAGCCTGTCCGGCAAGCGCCGCCAGGCTGCCAGCGAGCTATCAGCGCGCATCAGCACCGAAATGCAACGCCTGGCCATGGAAGGCGCCCGTTTCGCCATCGAGCTATCCGCCGCCAGCGAGCCCACCGCCCACGGCCTGGAAACCATCGAATACCTGGTGGCGGCCAACCAGGGCAGCACGCTGCGGCCGCTGGCCAAGGTGGCCTCCGGTGGCGAGCTGTCGCGTATCAGCCTGGCGATGCAGGTCGTCATCAGCCAGGTTGCCAGCGTTCCGACGCTGATCTTTGACGAAGTGGATGTCGGCATTGGCGGGCGCGTAGCCGAGGTGGTGGGCAAGCTGCTCAAACAGCTGGGCCAGCGCTACCAGGTACTGTGTGTGACGCACCTGCCGCAAGTGGCTTCCTGCGGCGATCAACACTGGCGGGTAAGCAAGTCCAGTGCGGCCGGCCGGACGGTAAGCCGCATTGCGCCGCTGGACGCAGAAGGCCGTGTGCTGGAAATCGCCCGCATGCTGGGCGGCGAGGACATTACCGCCACGACGCGCCAGCACGCCAGCGAGATGCTGGGCAATAACGCCTGACTCGCCAGGCTCAACGCAAAAAAGCCTGCCGGCTAGCTACTGGCCGGCGCCTCGGGTAGCAAGGGCACCACCACGGCGGCCGACTTGCGCAGCTGCCGCTCGGCCAGCGCTGGCTGGCGGGTGCGCAGATAGTACTGCGCCAGCCGGGTGCTGCAGCTCACACTCAGCGCCAGAATCTGCTCATCCCGGCCTTCGCTACCGGTGAGTGCTGCGGCCACACGCTGCTGGTAGAGCGCACTGGCTTCTTCCATGCCGGCGGCGGCAGCGATAGTCGCCATGGCACCGTACAAGGGCGCGTGCAGATTAGCCTGCTGCGCCGCCACGACACCATCAAGTTTGGCCAGCAAGGGGGCCATGGCCAAAGCGCCCTGATGGTCCGCAAGCGCAGACAGCACCAGGCCCGGGTCACCCTTGGCGGCAGCTTGTGCGGCCAGGGTATACGCTTGCTCCAGCTGTTGCGCGGCGGCCGGAGCGTGGCCTGCGGCCAGCTCACCCTGACTAAGCAGCAGGGTAAGCGCAGGGCCCGGCGTGGCGGCCTGGCTGGCCTGGAGCTGGCCCAGCAGCGTTTTTACCTCCGTCCATCGCCCCTTGGCCGCATTGGCTTGCAAGGCATTCAGCTGCGCCTGGGCCTGCCAGCGCAGCAGCTGGCTGGTGGTGTAGTCGCGCATCACCGCACCAGACAGCAGTGGTAGCTGTGCGCGGGCTTTATCCAGCCAGGCTTGCCACACGCTGGCGGATAGCTGCGGGCTGGCGGCCAGCATGCTGGCAACGCGGGCATAGAACACGGCGGCATCCTGTGGCTTTAGCTGGCTGGCCTGGGTGCCCAGCTCGTCCAGCGCTTGCGCACTGATGCCACCGGGGCGCTGCGTCAGCACCCAGGCACTGGCCAGCAGCTCGGCACTGCGGGCACTGTCGGCCTGGTAGCCCGGCGTGGCCTGCAAACGCGCCAATAGTTCGTTGGCACGCTGCGCCTGTCCGCTTTCTGCCAGCGCCACCACCAGCGCCAGCGCCAGGTTCTGTTTTTCACCGAGCGCGGCACCGTTTTGTGCGGCCACCTTCTGCAGGCTGGCCGCTACGCCTTGCCACTCCCCACTTGCGCTGGCTTCGCCGTTCAGCGGGCTGGCCAAAAGCGAATCGCTACTGCCCTGCGCCAGCAAGGCACCATCCGGCGACTGCGCGAATGCCGCCAGGTCGGCTGGCTGCGTGGACAGACCGCCACCCATGATCCGGTTGAGTACCCCCTGTGCCAGGGCGGCCTGTTGCTCGGGTGCCAGCGACTGGCCCGATGGCGAGGCCAGACGGTATCCGCCAAAGAATGCACCGCCTAACAGTACGACAATGGCGCCAGCGCGTAGCACACCACGGCTGCCACGAAAGAAAGCCATCCATGGCTGATGCAAGCCCAGCTCTTTTTCCAGTTCAGCGCGGATGCGGTTGCGTAGCGCACGCTCGCTGTCTTCCTGGCTCTGGCGGCTACCCAGTTCGCTTTCGCGCTGCAGGCGTGCGTTCAGCTTGCGCAATTCTTCGTCTCGAATCTGCTTGAGTCGCAGCTTTTCCGGGTCGATCTTGTCCAGGTAAATCTGGCAGTACGGGCACTGGCGCTGCGGGGTTGGCCGCATCATGCGCTGGCAGCCGGGGCACTCGCTATCGGTCAGGCTGGCATGTTTGTCCAGCAGCGCCAGCGCAGGCTTCATTTCCACCTGGAAACCGGCATCGCGGAAGTTTTGTGCGGTACGTTCGGCCTCATCCTGCGCGATATCGGCTTTGATGCGGGTGGCGCCACGCTGCTCCAGGTGCTGCATCAGGCGCGTGGCCTTGTCGTGACCCAGCTGCAGCTGGGTGCTGGCTTGCTGTTGCAGCAGCGCCATATCCGGGGATTCGGGGAGGCGGATGATCAGGTCGTAACGGGTGGCGGGGGCGTGTTCGTCTGTAGTGTGCTGTGCGTTCATGTCGTGCAGCCGGCGTGGGGGTGCACCAGTTTAGCAAACGCCCGGCAAAACGCCACATTTCAATAGCATAGCCACAGGCTGGCAATGGCTGATACGCCAGCCCGTGGCGTGACGCTTAGCTGGCAGATACCGCGATGGCAAACTCGTCGATAGCCTGTACCAGCCGGTCCACGTCGGTCACACGGGTATCCGGGCACACCAGAATCATGTTATGGAATGGCGTGATCAGCAGCCCGCGGTTCAGCAGAAACAGGTGCACGATGTGCTCCAGCTCGCCGTCCAGAATACGATCGGCCTCGCTACCATTGCGTGGCGGCGTCGCGGTGAACTGGAACTCGGTACGCGCCCCCACTTGCGTGACGCACCACGGTAGACGGCGGCGGGCGATCACCTCGCGCAGCCCTGCGGCCAACCTTTCCGCCAGGCCGAACATGTGCTGATAGGCAGCGTCGGTCATCACCTCGGCCAGGTTGGCACGCATGGCGGCCATGGCCAGCAGGTTGGCGGTAAGCGTGGTACCGATGCCGCTATGCCCCGGCGGCGCTTGGCGCTTGGCGTCTTCGGCACGGCGGGCCACGTCTTCGGTAAAGCCGTACACGGCACACGGCACCCCGCCCGCCACCGGCTTGCCCACCACGAACAAGTCTGGCTGCAGGTCGTGGGCAGCGGTGTAACCGCCAGGGCCGCTACTGATGGTGTGGGTTTCGTCGATCAGCAGCAGCGTACCGTACTGGCGGCATAGCGCCTGCGCCTGCTGCCAGAAGCCGGGCTCGGGCAAGACCATGCCGATATTGGTCATGGCCGGCTCGGCCAGCAGGCAGGCCACCTGCCCGTCTTGCAGCGCGGCTTCCAGCGCCGCCAGGTCGTTGAACTCGATGCTGCGCGTATGCCGGGTAATGTCGTACACCTGCCCCAGCAGGCTGTCACGGGTTTGCGGCTGGCCATCTATCAGGTCGACGAACACGTCGTCCACCGTGCCGTGGTAACAGCCGTTAAAAATCAAAACCTGGCTACGCTGTGTAATGGCGCGCGCCCAGCGGATGGCAAAGCGGTTGGCGTCGGACGCCGACAGCGCAAACTGCCAGTACGGCATGCCGAAGCGACGCGCCAGCTCCTGCGCCACCCACACGCCGTCGGCGCTGGGCAGCATGGCGGTGTAGCCGCGCTGCGCTTGGCGGGCGATGGCGTCGGCCACCGGCTGCGGGCTGTGACCGAACATGGCGCCGGTATCCCCCAGGCAAAAGTCCACGTATTCGTGGCCGTCCACATCGCGAAAACGCGCGCCGCGCGCCTGGTCCACATATAGCGAAAACGGCGTCGACCAGTCGTTCATCCAGTGCAGCGGCACCCCGAACAGCAGGTGGTCGGCAGCGGCGGCCGATAGCGCGCGCGAACGCGGCATGCGGCTGATGAACGTATCGCGCTCGGCGGCCATCAGGGCCTGGGCCTTATCCCAATCTATGCCATGGCGTACCTTGGTCATGGTGCTCTCCTTTGTGTGGCAAGGCTGCGGCCAACCCTGGCGGCGCCTTGTCTATTATCGATATTGTCAGACGTGCAGCTGCAGGTGCTCGCGCTCCCAGGCGGTAATGGCGCGGTTGAAGGTTTCAAACTCCTTCTCTTTCACCGCACAGAACGCCTGCACGAACTCTTCGCCCAGGATGTCGGCCAGCTCGGGGCAGGCCTGCATCAGCTCGACCGCGTCCTCCAGGCTGCGTGGCAGCTCGTAGTCCATGTCGTAGGCGCTGTCGTCCATCGGCGCTGACGGCTCAAGCGCCTGCACCATGCCCAGGTAACCACAGGCCAGCGTGGCGGCCATCGCCAGGTAGGGGTTCACATCCACGCCGGGCACTCGGTTTTCCAGCCGGCGTGCTGCCGGGCCGGACGGTGGGATGCGGATGCCGCAGGTGCGGTTGTCGTAGCCCCAGCGCACGTTGATCGGCGCGGCCGTGTGGCGGCTCAGGCGGCGGTAGCTGTTCACGTAAGGCGCGAACATCGGCATGGCTTGCGGCAGGTAGCGCTGCATGCCGCCAATGTGGTGGAAGAACAGCGGGCTGGGGCTGCCATCGGGTAGCGAGAAAATGTTGTCGCCGGTATCGGTGCTGACGATGCTCTGGTGGATGTGCATGGCGCTGCCCGGCTCGCCTTCCATCGGTTTGGCCATGAAGGTGGCGAAGATATTGTGACGGTAGGCGGTTTCACGCACCGCACGCTTGAACAGGAATACCTGATCGGCCAGCGACATGGCGTCCCCGTGGCTGAAGTTGATTTCCATCTGCGCGGCGCCTACTTCGTGGATCAGTGTCTCCACGTTCAGCTCGGCGGCCTGGCAAAAGGTGGACAGCTCCTGAAAGAAGGGGTCAAAGTCGTTGACCGCATCGATGGAAAACGACTGGCGGCCCACCTCGGAACGGCCAGCCCGGCCGGACGGCGGCCGCAGTGGCTCGTGCGGGTTGTTGTTCTGGCGGATCAGGTAGAACTCCATCTCCGGCGCTACCACCGGGCGCCAGCCCTTGTCTTCGTACAGCTTCAGCACCTTGCGCAGCACGGCCCGCGGCGAGATGCCTACCGGTTTGCCGTCGAAATCCTCGCAATCGTGGATCACCACCGCCACCGGCTCGATGGCCCATGGCACCAGACGGATGGTGGCCGGGTCCGGCCGGCACACCATATCGGGGTCGTTGGCGCCGGCAAAGCGCTCGAACTCGGCAAACTCGCCGTTGACGGTAATAGTGAGCACTGCCTTGGACATCTTCATGCTGTCCTCGGCCAGAAACAGGTTCTTGGGTACGATCTTGCCGCGTGCGACGCCGGTCATGTCCGGTATCACGCACTCGATCTCGTGTATCTGGTGCTGGCGTATAAATGCGGCCAGTGTGTCGTTCATGCTTGCTCTCCTCTGGTAAGCCCTTTGCTTCCCGTCCTTGCCCAGCGATGCATCCCTTGCCAAACAGAAAACCGCAGCAAATGCAGGCCTGATGGCTGGCAATGTATATTTGATCAAATGTCGCAGTCAACATTTGATCAAATCTTTGCGGCGCAGCCTGTGGCGTTTCTGCTATGCTGACGAGCGCCACCTACCCTTGAACCTGTAAAGCTCGCCCCACCGCATGCGCCGGCTACCGCTGCGGGCATCACACACCATGAAGACTGCCAACGCCTCTACCCTGCAAGACGAAACCTATGACACGCTGCGCCACTGGCTGATGCTGGGCCGCTGGCTACCTGGCGAGCGCCTGAAGATCAAGCATCTGGCCGACGAGATGGGCGTGAGCCAGATGCCGGTACGCGCCGCATTGCAAAGGTTGGCCGCAGAAAAAGCGCTGGTGAACATCCCCAACTGTGGCGTAGCTGTACCGCAGCTGACGGTGAGCCAGTTTGACGACATCCTGCTGAACCGCATCCTGCTGGAAGGCCAGGCCGCCTGGCTGGGCGCCAGCCGGCTGGACGATAGCGGCCGCACCGCGCTGGCAACACTCTGCCACGCCATGGACGCGGCAATCGCGGCAGACGACGTCAAAGCCTATCTGGACGCTAACGAACAGTTCCACTTGCTGCTCTACCAGGCCAGTGGCTCGCCAGTACTGCTGTCACTCATTGAAACCGTATGGCTGTACGTGGGCCCTATTTCCAACCAGCTACACCAGGACCTGGCGGTGTGGAAAACCATGAACGACGCGCATAGCGCCTTGTTGCAAGCGCTATTGGCCAAGGATGCCAATGGAGTGCGCGCCGCTATCGAGCAGGATTTGCGTACCGCCGGCAGCTACTTGCGCAGCTTATGCAAACCAGGTTAAACAGCACAGTCGACGACACCGTAAGCATTGCTTATCATTAAGGCTTCCAGCTTCAAGCAGAGCAGCCAATGCAACTGCATCTAGGCACGCTGTACGTCGTGCAACTCACCACGTTTACCCTGCTTACCCTGGCGGTGCTGCTGATGGGCTTGCGCTACCCGCAAGAGCAGGCACTGCGGCACTGGGGCGTAGGCGGCATTTTGGCCAGCGTCAGCATGCTGCTTATCGCCCTGCGCCCGGCCATTCCGCTGTGGCTATCCGTCGAGGTAGCCAATATCGTACTCTTTGTTGCCCTGTCGCTTACCTGGAGTGGTGCGCTAGCGCTGGAACAACGGCCGGTACGCTGGCGCCTGCAGTTTTCCCTGGTGTTGCTGGCCAGCGCCCTGCTGTTGGCCATATCCAATGCTCCGGCCTATTTTGAGCAACGCGCAGCGCTATACAGCACCTGCTATATGATGTTCAACCTGCTGACATTAAAAGTATTTGTCAGCAGCCCGCACCGCCAGCGCCTGGGCTACCGGCTGATTACCACTCTGGTGTTGCTGCTGATGCTGGCCCAGATGGGGCGCGTTACGCTGGCCATGCACTACAGCCAGGGCGAGTTGGCCAGCTCGCCGCATTTTGCGATCGCAAACTACGTCCTTATCCTGCTGGAGTTTGCCAAGATCCTGGCGTTTATTTTTGTCTGCTTTGAAGCGCTGGAAATCCGCCTGTACAAGCTCGCCATGCACGACCCGCTCACCGGCCTGTACAACCGCCGGGCGTTTCACGACCAGGCCCAGCAGCGCCTTGCCGAGCACGCGGGGCAGCCCGTGGCCTTGCTGGTACTGGACCTGGATTTCTTCAAGCAGGTAAACGACAGACACGGCCATCAGGCCGGCGACGACGTACTGGCGCACCTGGCACGCCTGCTACGCGCGCAGCTGGCCCCGTTTGATGCGCTGTATGGCCGTAGCGGCGGCGAGGAGTTTGTCATCATGCTGTCCGGCAATGCGGCCAACCTGGCGCCGCTGATCGCCGAGAACATCCGAGCAGCGCTGGCGGCACACGCGATCCAGACCAGCGACGCCCAGGCCATACAGCAAACCACCAGCATAGGTATCGCCGGTGGCATGGCAGGCCAGCACAGCTTGCGCCAGCTCATCATGGAAGCCGACATGGCGCTGTACCAGGCCAAGCAGCAAGGCCGCAACTGTGTACGCAGCGCCATGAACACCCTATAAGCCAGACGTGAAAAAGCCCCTTGGTGTGAACAAGGGGCTTTTTTTTGCCGTTGCTGCTAGCGCAGCAAACTCATCGCGAACTGCGGTGTCAGGTTTGCCTGCGCCTGTACAGCCTGGCTGCTATTACTCAGAATCTGCTGCCGCGCCAGTTCGCTGCTGGCGGCAGCGTAATCGGCATCCTGTATGCGGCTACGCGCCGCTTCGGTATTGATTGACGAGGTGGTCAGGTTCTCGATGGCGGTGCCAAAACGGTTAGCCGCTGCCCCCAGGTCTGCACGATAGCTGCCCAGCTGCTTGAGATCAGACTGGATTTGCGACAGCGCTGCCCCCGGATTGGACAGATCGATAGTGCCGGTAGCAGAGCCATTGCTGTTGTAACCATTGAGCTTGCTGGCGCCGCTGGTCAGATCCGCTGCAGTAACACTAAGCTGCTCGCTGGACGCACCCTGCCCGCCCACCTGAAAGGTTGAAGTGCTCCCGCCGTTGAACAGCGGCTGCCCGTTAAAGGTGGTGCTGTCGATAATCTGTGAATTCGCCTGGGTGAGCTGATCGGCCTCTTTTTGCAAAGCCGCGCGGTTCTCGGCGCTCAGGGTACCGTTGCCCGCTTGCACAGCCAGCTCTTCCAGGCGCTGGCTGTTCTGGGTAATCTGCGACAAAGCACCATCAGCAGTCTGCGTCAGCGACACGCCATCATAGGCATTACGAATGCCTTGGGTATCCCCCAGCTGCAGGCTACGCAGCCCTTCCGCTACCGCCAAGCCGGCGGCATTGTCCGCCGCGCTATTGATGCTCTTGCCGGATGCCAGCTGGGCCAGCACCTTTTGCTTGGCTTGCTCTGTCTGGCGTAGCTGCGCCTGATTGTTCAGCGCACTGATATTGGTATTGATGCTAAGAGCCATGATGACGCACCTCGGCTATTGATAATCCATTCTAGCAGCTCAACCGCCGCATTCAATAGCAAACCTCTGTTGCAAAACGTTTTTTTCTGCCGCACGCAAGCAAAACCACAGCGATCGAGCTTGCCATCGATAAAAGACAAGGCTTATAAATGGCATTGTGCACTGCACAAAAGGAGATCGCCATGCGCCCTGCCACCCTCCCGCCAGACACCACCCTGACCGCCTTGCGTACCGCCTGGCGCAGCCACCAGCAACTCCTGGCAGCCTTGCTGCTGGCACAAACCCGCCTGGGCAGCCACTGGCTGAAAGAAGACCGCCACCAGCCCGAGCACTACCGCCGCCTGCTGCTACGCCTGATTGCCGATCAAGCCGCGCTAGGCTACGACAGCGTGGCATTACAGCGGGAATACGATGAGGCATACCGCCACTGGGCCCAGGCCTGTGGCGTGCCGCTGCCCGGGCCGCTGTGGCAATGGCACAGCGCGCAACTACAGCGCCGGCAGCGCATCCTGCTCACCCTTACCCGCGCCACGCTGCAGCAATGCCAGCTACGCCTGGCCAGCGAGCCGCAAGCGGCCTGACCCAAAAAAAGCACCGTACCCTCATCGAGTACGGTGCTTTTGCCCGGCTGCGGCTAACCTTACCAGCAGCGTTTGATCAGGTTGCCCAGCTGAATCAGGCGGCCGTGGAAAAAGTGGCCGGCAGCCGGCAGCACCACCACCGGTAGCTGTTGCGGGCGCGCCCAGTCCATGACCGCGGCGAGTGGAATAACCTCGTCCTCTTCACCGTGAATCACCAGCGTATCGGCAGGCACATCCGGCGTAGCGATCTCGTATTTGCCTACGGCCACGCCCAGCAGCAATAGTTTGTCCGCCTCGATGCGTGCTCGCGTGCGGGCGGCCACAAAGCCGCCGAAAGAGAAACCGGCCAGCGCCAATGGCAGCTGGCCCAGCTCGGCGCGGGCATGCGCCACCACGGCCAGTACGTCGTCTACCTCGCCCATGCCGTAATCGTGCGTGCCTTCGCTTTCCCCAACGCCACGCAGATTGGGCAGGTAGCAGGCATAACCCAGCTGCGACAGCGATTTGGCGGCGGTCTGGACGACCTTATTGGTATTGGTACCGCCCTGGGTAGGGTTGGGGTGACAGATCACCGCAATACCGGTGGTATCGCCCACAGCAGGGATAAAGATGGTTTCCAGCTTGCCTGCCGGGCCGGCGATATCGAGTTTGTGCAGCTGCTTGAGCATCAGACTTTCAGCCTTTCCACGATGCGGCCATTCACCATGTGCTCTTCCACGATTTCATCGATGTCTTCTTTGTCGATGAAGGTGTACCAGGTCTCTTGCGGGTAAACCACCATTACCGGGCCTTCGTCGCAACGGCCCAGACAACCGGCCTTGTTGACACGAATCTGGCCATTGCCCGCCAGACCGCGCGCCTTGATCTGGTCTTTCATATAGCCCAGCAGCTCGCTGGCGCCGTGGTTGTTACAGCACATTTCGCCTTCGGCGCGCTGGTTGCAGCAGATGAAAACGTGTTTGTCGAAGTAGCTCATGTTCGTCTCTTACAGGTAGGCGGCCAACCTTGGCAGCTGGCACGGGGTGTTATTCGTCAGAATCTGCCCAGCCGGAAATACCGATAGTAGCGGCATTGTCAAACTTGGCGTACTGGCCAATAAAGGCCAGCCGTACGCGGCCGGTAGGGCCGTTACGGTGCTTACCGATAATGGCCTCGGCCTGGTTTTTCAGGTCGATTTCGTCCGGTTTGTAATACGCTTCGCGGTACATGAAGATAATCAAGTCCGCGTCCTGCTCGATGGCGCCGGATTCACGCAAGTCGGACATCATCGGGCGCTTGTCGGTACGCTGCTCCACCGCACGCGATAGCTGCGACAGCGCAATCACCGGCACTTGCAGCTCTTTGGCCAGGCCTTTCAGGCCACGCGAGATTTCGCCCAGCTCGGCGGTACGGTTGTCATTACGGCCCGAGCCGCTCATCAGCTGCAAATAGTCGATGACGATCAGGCCCAGCTTGCCGCCGTGCTGGCGCGCCAGGCGGCGGGCACGGGCGCGCAGCTCCAGTGCAGTCAGCGCGGGTGTTTCGTCGATGTACATCGGCGCGTCGGACAGCTTGCCGATGGCGTAGGTCAGCTTTTGCCAATCTTCGTCACCCAGCTTGCCGGTACGCAGAATGTGCTGATCCAGGCGGCCTACCGAGCCCAGCATCCGCATAACCAGCTGCGCGCCACCCATTTCCATGGAAAACACCGCCACCGGCAGGCCGGTTTCGATGGCCACGTTCTCGGCGATGTTCATGGAGAAGGCCGTTTTACCCATGGACGGGCGGCCGGCCACGATGATGAGGTCGCCCGGCTGCAAGCCGGAGGTGCGCGCGTCCAGGTCGTGGAAGCCGGTAGGCACACCGGTCACTTCGTCCGGGTTGTCGCGGCTGTACAGCATGTCGATACGCTCGACCACCTCTTTCAGCAGCGCCGGCATCTCCAGAAAGCCCTGCTTGGACTTGGCAGTAGATTCGGCAATCTGGAACACCTTGCCCTCGGCCTCGTCCAGCAGCTGGGCGGCGTCGCGCCCCTGCGGGTTGTAGGCCGATTCGGCGATCTCGGTGCCCACCTGCGCCAGCGCACGCATCACCGAACGCTCGCGCACGATTTCGGCGTAGCGGCGGATGTTGGCCGCAGACGGCGTGTTTTGCGCCAGCGAGGCCAGGTAGGCCAGGCCGCCGATGCTGGCCAGCTCGGCGTTTTTATCCAGGCTTTCCGACACGGTAACCACGTCGGCCGGGCGGGCAATGTCCACCAGGCGGGCAATGTGGCGGAAGATAATGCGGTGATCGTGACGGTAGAAATCGCTATCCGTCAGCAGGTCGGCTACTTTTTCCCAGGCGCTGTTATCCAGCAGCAAGCCGCCCAGTACCGATTGCTCGGCTTCGATAGAGTGTGGTGGTGTACGAATGGCCGCCACAGAGGCGTCGTTGATATCAAAATCGCTCATAAATCCTGGCTTACCCGACAAGACAACAAAGGTTGGCCGCGGCCAACCCTGGGTGCAGGCGGCCTAAAGCCCCCTGCCTGATCTGGCTGTGATTCTAGCAGTTTTTACCTGCCACAAAGCCGGAAGACCACGCCCACTGAAAGTTATAGCCCCCCAGCCAGCCGGTGATATCGACGACTTCACCGATAAAGAACAAACCGGGTACATCGTTGGCCATCATGGTCTTGGATGACAGCGCCTTGGTTGATACGCCACCGCGGGTAACCTCGGCCTTTTTATAGCCCTGCGTGCCATTAGGCAGCACGCGCCAGTGATGTAGGGCCTCGGCCAGCTGGCGGCGCTTTTTCGGTGACAGGTCGCGGCCACGTACATTGGCCCCCTGCCCTTCCAGCCAGGCTTCGGCAAAGCGCTTGGACCAGCCTAGCTCGCCCATGGCATTGGCCAGCAGTTGGTCACTGCCGGCCCGCGCTTCCAGCCAGGCCTCGGCATCGGTATCCGGCAGCAGGTCGATAATGATTTCCTGCCCCGGCTGCCAGTAGCTGGATATCTGCAAGATGGCCGGGCCGGACAAGCCTTTATGGGTAAACAGCACGTTCTCGCGAAAACGCACCTTGCCGATGCGCACTTCGGTGTCCAGCGACACGCCAGCTAGCGGGGCAAAACGCGCCGCGTCGTCCACGTGGAAGGTCAGCGGCACTAGCGCCGGGTCCAGCTTGGTCACCGGCAGGCCAAACTGCTCGGCCAGCTGGTAGCCAAAGGCGGTGGCGCCGATCTGCGGTATCGACAAGCCGCCCGTGGCCACGACCAGCGACTGACAGCGAAAAGTGCCGATACTGGTTGCCACAGTAAAGCCGTCGCCATCGCTGCGGCCAACCTCGCCGACCTGCACGCCCATGCGGCGGTCTACGCCAGCATCGCGGCATTCGGCGTCCAGCATGTCGATCAGCTGCTGGCTGCTGTCATCACAGAACAGCTGACCCAGCTTCTTCTCGTGGTAGGCAATACCATGGCGCTCCACCATGGCGATAAAGTGTTGCGGGGTGAATTGCGCCAATGCGGAACGGCAAAAATTGGGGTTATCTGACACATAGCAGTCATGCCGGGCATGGATATTGGTGAAGTTGCTGCGCCCGCCACCGGAAATGCGGATTTTCTCCGCCAGCTTGGTAGCGTGGTCCAGCAGCAGCACACGGCGGCCGCGCTGGCCAGCGGTGGCCGCGCACATCATGCCGGCAGCGCCGGCACCTAACACGATTACATCGAACTGCACGTGACGAACCTCAAAAAGAATTAGCTTATATAGTGTAGTGATTTGGTCAACAATTGGCGATGCCGGCCAATTACAGTAAACTGTAGCAGTCGAACAGCGCATGCTGTTTTGCTTGTTAACTCTGGAGAGCACGATGGAACACAAACTGCCCGAACTGCCGTACGCACTGGACGCCCTGGCGCCGATCATTTCCAAAGAAACCCTGGAATTCCACTACGGCAAGCATCACCAGACCTACATCACCAACCTGAACAACCTGATCAAGGGCACCGAGTTCGAGAACGCCTCCCTGGAAGAGATCGTGAAGAAATCCTCCGGCGGCATCTTCAACAACGCCGCTCAGGTATGGAACCACACCTTCTACTGGTTCGGTCTGGCCCCGAATGCTGGCGGCGAACCGACCGGCGCGCTGGCTGATGCCATCAACGCCAAATGGGGCTCGTTCGACGAGTTCAAGAAAGCTTTTGCTGCCTGTGCCGTAGGCACTTTCGGCTCCGGCTGGGCCTGGCTGGTGAAAAACGCCGACGGCAGCCTGGACCTGGTATCCACCAGCAACGCTGCTACCCCGCTGACCACCGACAAGAAGCCACTGCTGACTTGCGACGTGTGGGAACACGCTTACTACATCGACTACCGCAACAGCCGCCCGAACTACCTGGAAGGCTTCTGGAAGCTGGTTAACTGGAACTTCGTGGCCGACAACTTCGCCGCCTGATCCGGTTCTGCCTGTTGATGAAAGGCCCCTCGCGGGGCCTTTTTTCTTGCCTGCTGCTCACCACGGCAGAAGCAAAAAGCCTGCTTGCAGTGCAAGCAGGCTTTCACTCCATACCACCATTACTAGCCGCTTACTGCTCGGCCGGCGTCTGGCTGATCACCACCTTGTGCTTCTGGCGCAATTGCTCCAGGTAGGCTGCCATCAGGCTTTGCGACGACATTTCACCCAACAGCATGCCTAGCTGGGCAGACTCCTGCGGCGCCAGGGCTTGTGCCGGCTGCACCTTGTCGATGCTGTACAGCACGTATTCGCCGTTATCGCGCTTCACGCCGGCAAACGCTGGCAGCTGCTTGGGGTTGGCCGCAAACACGGCGCGCAGCTCGGCTACCGGGGTGCCGGCAGGGTTACGACGTGACAGGTTTTTCAGCTCGCCCCAGGCAAATGCCGCGGCTTTGCCGGCTTTGAGCTCGGCCAGCATGGCAGTGCCACGCTGTGCGGCCAACTTGGCGCCCTCTTTGGCCACCAGCTCGGCGCGGATGGTGTCCTGCACCTCGGCCAGCGCACGCTGACGCGCAGGCTGGTGTTCGGCCACACGCACCACTACCAGTGTGTTGTTGCCTACGTCCACCGGCTCGCTATTGTGCTTTTTGTTCAGCACATCATCACTGAATGCGGCTTCCAGCAGCTTGGCGTTGCCCAATACCGCGTCACCAGGCTTGCCGGTGCGTGGCAGCAACTCGCTCTGCTGGGCTTTCAGGTTTAGCGCCGTTTCTACCGCTTTCAGCGAATCACCTTGCTGGTAGGCCAGCTCGCCCATTTTTTCGGCAGCAGCGCGGTAGGCAGCGGCGGCTTTTTGCTTGCGCAGCTTGTCTACTACGGCGGCTTTTTGCGACTCGAAATCGCTGGCCTTGATCGCATTAAGCTGCAGGATGTGATAGCCGAACTCGGTTTCAACCACTTCGCTGATCTGGCCCTGCTTCATGGCAAAAGCCACGCTTTCAAACGGTTTGGTCATCACGCCACGGCCAAAGAAGCCCAGGTCGCCACCGTTGGCCGCAGAGCCCGGGTCTTGCGAACGCGCCTTGGCCAGCTCGGCAAATTTGGCCGGGTTGGCACGCACTTCTTTCAGGATGGCGTCAGCCTGCGCCTTGACCTTGGCTTTATCGGCTGCGGGTGCGTTCTTGTCTACGGTCAGCAGGATGTGCGCCACCTGGCGCTCTTCGGACGAAAACTCGCCGGCATTCTTGTCGTAATACGCTTTAGCGTCAGCATCGCTGATGGTCAGCGCCTGTGCCATGGCGTCTTGCGACAGTGTCACATACTCCAGACGCGCCTGGTCTGTGGTTTTGAAGCGCTTCAGGTTGGCGTCGTAGTAGGCCTTGATAACAGCATCATCCAGCTTGACGTCCGCAGCGAACTGCTCTGGCTTGAGGGTGTAGGTACGCACGTCGCGCACTTCGGACACCAGGGCGCTCATACGCTCGGCCAGCGTGCGGGACACAAAGCTGCCGTTCAGGTAGGGGGCGACCTGTGCTTGCAGCAAGAGGTCGCGGCCAACCTGCTCTTCAAATGCATCCGCCGTCATGTAACGGCCTTGCAGGAATTCTGTATAACGTGCGGCGCTGAATTTACCGCCATCCTGGAATGCCGGGATAGCGGCAATCACGGTGCGCAATTGCTGCGGGGACACGGCCAGATGATGGCCACGCGCCTCGGCCAGCAGCATTTCCTGGCGAATCAGGTTTTCCAGTACCGCCTGGCGCGATGCCGCGTTGGCAGGCTGGCCTTCCAGCTGACGCTCCACGTCTTTCTGGTAGATCTTGGCGTCACCCACTTTTGCCAGATACGGGTCTTCTACGGCGGCACTGTAGCTGCCAACACCAAAGCCGACAAAAGTCAGCGCCACCGCACCCAGAATGATCTTGATGGCGGTATTGTTATTTTGAACGAAATCAAACATGACGTTTCGGGGTCTACCAAAGAAACAAGGTGAACGTTGGCCGTTCACCTTGTTGATTGTCTGGTGGAGCCTGCTTACGCAAACCCATACAGAGTGACTGGCATGCAGACGCCCGGTGCAAGCACCGGGCAGGTGCTGATTACAGTGCGTCTTTCAGTGCCTTACCAGCACGGAATTTCGGAGACTTGGCAGCAGCGATAGTAATGGTCTCGCCAGTCTTCGGGTTACGACCACTACGCTCGGCGCGCTCGCCTACGTAGAAAGTACCAAAGCCTACAACAGTGACAGTGTCGCCAGCCTTCAGCGCATCGGTTACGGCATCGATCATGCCATCCAGTGCCTTACCGGCAGCTGCTTTGGAAATGTCTGCCTTGGCGGCGATAGCGTCAATCAGTTCAGACTTGTTCACGTTAAGTCCCCTTTCGTCGTTCTCGGTGTACGGAGTACTGAATAAAACCGCTAGCTTTATAGCAAGGGCAAAATCCTTGTGTCAAGCGGCTTTCAGCGAGGGTGACCATGTTTTCACCCCCTCCTGAAAGCTGATGCTAGCGCGGTTTTACCAGCAAATCAAAACAATGAGTCATTAATGTGTCATTGGCGCGGACTTTGTCGCAAGTTCAGCAGTGGCGGGCGTTACAGCCACGGCCTCCTCTGCCAGCGCTTGCGGCTCGCGTTCCAGCGCGTATGACAAAACCTCATCAATCCACTTGACTGGCAAAATCTCCAGCTTGTTCTTGATGTTAGCCGGAATCTCGGCCAGGTCTTTCACGTTGCCCTTCGGTATCAGCGCACGTTTGATGCCACCGCGCTGTGCGGCCAGCAACTTCTCTTTCAGGCCGCCGATAGGCAGTACTTCACCACGCAGCGTAATCTCGCCGGTCATGGCCACATCGGCACGAACCGGAATGCCGGTGAGCACGGAAACCAGCGCCGTGGTCATGGCAATACCGGCCGACGGGCCGTCTTTTGGCGTGGCACCTTCGGGCACGTGGATGTGCATATCGTGCTTTTCGTAGAAATCAGGCTTGATTCCCAGCAAGCGCGCACGGCTGCGCACCACGCTCATGGCGGCGGTAATCGACTCCTGCATCACCTCGCCCAGCTGGCCGGTGCGGATGATATTGCCCTTGCCAGGCAAAGCGACCGCTTCGATAGTGAGCAGCTCGCCACCCACTTCGGTCCACGCCAGGCCGGTAACCTGGCCGATGCGGTTTTCTTCTTCGGCTACGCCAAAGTCGAAACGGTGCACGCCCAGGTATTTTTCCAGCGTCTTGCTGCTGACGGTGGTTTTGACAGCCTTGCCAGTGGCGGTTTTTTTGCTGTGCTCGGTTACCACCTTGCGGCAGATTTTGGCGATCTCGCGGTCCAGGCTACGCACGCCGGCCTCACGGGTGTAATAGCGCACGATGTCGCGCAAAGCGCTTTCCTGCACTACCAGCTCGCCCTCTACCACGCCATTGTTCTTCATCTGCTTGGGCAGCAGGTATTTGGTGGCGATATTGACCTTTTCGTCCTCGGTGTAACCGGCCAGGCGGATGATTTCCATCCGGTCCAGCAGAGCCGCCGGGATATTCAGCGAGTTGGCCGTGGCCACGAACATCACATCGGACAGGTCGAAGTCCACCTCGGCGTAATGGTCGGCAAAGGCGTGGTTCTGCTCCGGATCGAGCACTTCCAGTAGCGCGGCAGACGGGTCGCCACGGAAATCGGCACCCAGCTTGTCCACCTCATCCAGCAGGAACAGCGGGTTTTTTACGCCGACTTTGGTCATGTTCTGCAGCACTTTGCCTGGCATGGAGCCGATGTAAGTGCGGCGGTGACCGCGGATTTCAGACTCGTCGCGCACACCACCCAGCGCCATGCGCACGAACTTGCGGCCGGTGGCGCGGGCAATCGACTGGCCCAGCGAGGTTTTACCCACGCCTGGCGGGCCTACAAGGCACAGAATAGGCGCTTTCAGGCGGTCAACGCGCTGCTGCACTGCCAGATACTCCAGAATGCGCTCCTTGACCTTCTCCAGGCCAAAGTGATCTTCATCCAGCACATCCTCAGCCGCATCGATATCCTTGCTGATCTTGGTCTTTTTCTTCCAAGGCAGGTCAATCAGGGTTTCGATGTAGTTACGCACCACGGTAGCTTCAGCCGACATCGGCGACATCATGCGCAGCTTTTTCAGCTCGGCAGTGACTTTCTCGCGACCTTCCTTGGACATGCCGGCGGCTTTGATCTTGCGCTCCAGCTCGTCCAGGTCGTTGCCTTCTTCACCCTCGCCCAGCTCTTTCTGGATCGCTTTGACCTGTTCGTTCAGGTAGTACTCGCGCTGGCTCTTCTCCATCTGGCGCTTTACGCGGCCACGGATGCGTTTTTCTACCTGCAGGATGTCGATTTCGCTTTCCATCATGGCCAGCAGGTGCTCGATACGTGCCTTGATGTCGAACATCTCCAGCACTTCCTGCTTGCTTTCCAGACGCAGCGGCAGATGCACCACCACCGAGTCGGCCAGACGGCCAGCCTTATCCACACCCGACAGCGACGACAATACTTCGCTCGGGATTTTCTTGTTCAGTTTGACGAATTGCTCGAACTGCGCCAGCAGTGCGCGGCGCAGCGCCTCCACCTCGGGGGTATCCTCGCTGTCAAACGGCAACGGGTCGATGGTGGCGGTAAAAAATTCTTCGTGATCCTGCACTGCGGCCAACCTGGCGCGCTGTCTGCCTTCTACCAACACTTTGACGGTGCCGTCTGGCAGCTTCAGCATTTGCAGGATGCTGGCAATGGTGCCGATCTCGTGCAGGTCTTCCGACAGGGGTTCGTCCTTGTCGGCAGCACGCTGGGCGACCAGCAGGATCTGCTTGCCTTCGTCCATGGCCTTTTCAAGCGCCTTGATAGATTTGGGGCGGCCGACAAACAGCGGAATCACCATGTGCGGAAACACAACGACATCGCGCAGCGGCAATAGGGCCAGTGTGGTTTGATCTTTTAGTTCGGCGGGCTGTGGCATATCACCTAACCTTGCTCTTGGTGGAATTCAGTTAACAGGACAAATTAGGGCAAATTCATCCATATCAAGCATGCTAAAGCACTTAATAGTAGCTGCAAACAAAAACCGCCCTTACGGGCGGTTTGTTTCACTGCCTGGCCAGACTCAGGCTGACTGGGCCGTATCCGGTGCAGCATCTTCCTGCTGCAGGATATAGCTAGGCTTTTCACCCAGCTCGATCACTTTTTCGTCTACCACGACCTTGCTGACACCTTCGAGAGATGGCAGCTCGTACATGGTATCCAGCAGCGAGCGCTCCAGGATCGAACGCAAACCACGCGCGCCGGTCTTGCGAATCAGCGCTTGCTTGGCAATGACGCGCAGGGCGGAAGGCAGCACCTCCAGCGTGACCTGCTCCATGGCAAACAGACGCTGATACTGCTTGATCAGGGCATTGCGCGGCTGGGTCAGGATGCTTACCAGCGCCTCTTCGTCCAGCTCTTCCAGTGTGGTTACCACTGGCAGGCGGCCGATCAGCTCGGGAATCAGGCCAAACTTGATCAGGTCTTCCGGCTCCACTTCGCGGAACAGGGTACTGATGGATTTGCCGTCTTCCTTGGACATCACCTCGGCACCAAAGCCGATCCCGCCTTTTTCGGAGCGGCGACGAATGATCTTTTCCAGACCATCGAACGCACCACCGCAAATGAACAGGATATTGGTGGTATCCACCTGGATAAATTCCTGGTTCGGGTGCTTGCGGCCACCTTGCGGCGGTACCGACGCTACCGTACCTTCGATCAGCTTCAGCAGAGCCTGCTGTACGCCTTCGCCGGACACATCACGGGTAATCGACGGGTTTTCCGACTTGCGGGAAATCTTGTCGATCTCGTCCAGATACACAATGCCGCGCTGGGCTTTGGTCACATCGTAGTCGCACTTTTGCAAGAGCTTCTGGATGATGTGCTCAACGTCCTCGCCCACGTAGCCGGCTTCGGTCAGCGTGGTGGCGTCGGCAATGACAAACGGCACATCCAGCAGCCTGGCCAGCGTCTGCGCCAACAGCGTCTTGCCGGAGCCGGTAGGGCCGATCAGCAGGATGTTGCTCTTGGACAGCTCTACGTCGTCCTTGGTGCTGGGCGTGTAGAGGCGCTTGTAGTGGTTGTATACCGCCACGGCCAGCGACTTCTTGGCCGGGTCCTGGCCAATGATGTACTGGTCCAGCGAGGCGCGGATTTCCTGCGGTGTCGGCAGGGCTGGTGCTTCGCCCTGCTCGTCTGCAGCACCGATTTTCGCTTCTGTTTCGTCGCGAATGATGTCGCCGCACAGATCTACACACTCATTGCAAATGTAGACCTGCGGGCCGGCGATCAGTCGCTGCACTTCGTGCTGGCTTTTGCCGCAAAAAGAGCAGTACAGCAGCTTGTCCTTACTGCCTTTATCTGCCATCAGATAGACATCCCGAATTAAACGGCCGCATCCAGACGCGAGCTCAGCACCTTGTCGATCAGGCCGTACTCTCGGCTCTGCTCGGCAGACATGAAGTTGTCGCGTTCGGTATCGGCTTGTACTTGTTCCATGGTCTGGCCGGTGTGTTTGGCCAGCAGCTCGTTCATGTGCGCCTTGGTTTTCACCAGTTCGCGGGCATGAATTTCGATGTCGGTCACCTGGCCGCTCAGGCCGCCACCGTACAACAGCGGCTGGTGGATCATCACGCGGCTGTTCGGCAGCGCAAAACGCTTGCCCTTGGCGCCTGCCGACAGCAGGAAGGCGCCCATGCTGGCTGCTTGGCCAATGCACAGGGTGGAAACGTCCGGCTTGATGAAGTTCATCGTGTCGTAGATCGACATGCCGGCGGTAATGGAACCACCTGGCGAGTTGATATACAGGTAGATGTCCTTGTCCGGGTTTTCCGACTCCAGGAACAGCAGCTGTGCTACCACCAGATTGGCCGACTCGTCGGTAACAGGGCCGACCAGGAACACGATACGCTCCTTCAGCAGGCGGGAGAAAATGTCGTAGGCGCGTTCGCCACGGCCACTTTGCTCCACCACCATGGGCACCAGGCCCATACCTTGCGGTTCAAACATCGATTTCATCGACCTCTCCGGTATCAGTTAAACAGATCAGGCGTTGTTGCCCATCAGGGTTTCGAAAGAAACGTCCTTCTGGATAACATTGGCGCGACCCAGCACAAATTCAACCACACTGTCTTCCAGTACCATGGAAGTCGGGCCTTCCAGACGGCCGGCTTCGGCGTAGTACCAGTCGATCACGTCTTGTGGCTGCTCGTAGCTCTCGGCAAATTCTTCTACCAGGGCTTTAACTTGCTCCGGCTTGGCTTCCAGCTTGTTGGCTTCTACCACTTCAGCCAGGATCAGGCCCAGAGCCACGCGGCGCTCGGCTTGCTGGGTGAACAGGTCTGCCGGCAGCGGCATGTCTTTCAGCTGCATGCCACGTTGTTCCAGGTCTTTGCGAGCCTGGTCCATCAGGCGGCCAACTTCCAGCTCTACCAGTGCCTTAGGCAGATCGATCGGGGTAACATCGATCAGCGCCTGCATCACGTTTTCTTTAACCTGGGCGGACAGACGGCGTTTTACTTCACGCTCCACGTTTTTGCGGATTTCTGCGCGCATCTTGGCTACATCGCCGTCGGCGATACCCAGCAGCTTGGCGAACTCTTCGTTCACTTCCGGCAGCTCGGCAGCAGCAACGTTTTTCACGGTGATGTCGAAGCTGGCGGTTTTGCCTGCTACGTCTTTGCCATGGTAGTCAGCCGGGAAGTTCACGGCCACAGTTTTGGTTTCGCCTTCGGCCGCGCCGATGATGCCGGCTTCGAATTCTGGCAGCATCTGGCCCTGGCCCAGCATGAACGGGAAGTTCTCGCTGCTGCCGCCTTCGAAGGCTACGCCGTCGATGGTGCCTTTGAAGTCGATGATCACGCGATCGCCGTCAGCAGCTGCACGCTCTACGCGGTTGAAGCGGGTGCGTTGCTTGCGCAGGATATCAACAGTTTTGTCGATTTCAGCGTCGGTCACTTCGGTGTTCGGCTTTTCGATGTCTTTACCAGCCAGCTCACCGATGGTGATTTCCGGGTAAACCTCGAAAGCAGCAGCAAACTTGAAGTTTTCTGCATCGCCCTCGGCCGGTTCGAAACGCGGGTAGCCAGCTACGCGCAGTTTTTGCTCGACAGCGGCCTTGTAGAAGCTTTGCTGAACCTGTTCGCCCAGCACTTCTTCGCGCACTTGTGCGCCGTAGTTTGCTTCAACGATTTTGGCCGGTGCTTTACCTGGGCGGAAACCCTGAATTTTTGCAGTGCGGGCAATGCGCTTCAGGCGCTCGGCTACTTGTGCGTCGATTGCAGCCAGCGGCAGTGCAATGCTCATGCGACGCTCGAGGCCGCTCAACGTTTCCAGTTGTACTTGCATGTCCAATCCTTAGATTCAAAAGGTGTGGGGTTGAAGCCAGAAGCGGGAAAGACCAACGGGTTGAGCAAGAAATGCTCGGGGAACCATGCTGATTTTGCTTTCCTGCGCCATGAATTTTGTATTGTTAAGCAGCGTGTTTACCTGCAAAGCAGGCAAAACCAGGCAGCTAAAGCAAGGGGCGAGTATAGCATGCAGCGTCAAATTGAACAGTGCGTGATGCCAGCGCCCTGTCCGGCCAGCCAGACAGCCCTGGCAGCAACAGACCGGGGCGCATCAAAACAGCAGTTTGCCCGCCTCATGCTTCTGGCCGATTGTCGCCTGCCGCCGCTACAGGTATCGTGCCTGCCATATCCCTTTACCAAGCGAGCATCATGCCCACCCTTACCCACTTTGACGCCAGTGGCCAGGCGCACATGGTTGACGTAGGCCACAAGGCAGAAACCCGACGCGTGGCGGTAGCCACCGGCCATATCACCATGCAGCCAGCCACCTACGCCCTGCTGCAGTCCGGCACCAGCAAGAAAGGCGACGTAATCGGCATTGCCCGCATTGCAGCCATTCAAGGCAGCAAGCGCACTGCCGACCTGATTCCACTGTGCCACCCACTGGCGCTAAGTCGCGTAGCGGTAGATTTCAGCGCCGAAGACGACGCCAGCCGCCTGCACATTACCGTTACCGCAGAAACCGTTGGCCGCACCGGTGTGGAAATGGAAGCCCTCAGCGCCGTGATGGCCGGTTTGCTCACCGTATACGACATGCTCAAGGCTGTGGATCGCGGCATGGAAATCGCCGGGGTTCGGCTGCTGGAAAAGCAAGGTGGCAAAAGCGGGCATTGGCACGCCGGTGACAACGACCATTTGGGAACGTGAATGATGGACACACTGCAAGACGTGCCTTTGGCGCAAGCCTACCGCCTGCTGAACCACGGCCCTACCGTACTGGTGAGTAGCGCGCACGCCGGCCAGCAAAACGTGATGGCCGCTGCCTGGGCCATGCCGCTGGACTTTGACCCGCCCAAAATACTGGTTGTCGTCGACAAGGCCACCCACACCCGCAAGCTGATGGAGGCCACAGGCGAGTTTGCCCTGAACGTACCGTGCCGCCATCAGGCTCAGGCGGTGGTGGCCGCTGGCAGTGCCAGCGGTGCCGATTGCGACAAGTTTGCCAGCAGTGGCCTGGTGCCGATGCCGGCACAGCGCATTGGTGCGCCACTGGTTGCCGGCTGCAGTGCCTATCTGGAATGCCGCATCATCCAGGAACCGCACAACCAGCAACAGTACGACCTGTTCATCGCCGAGGTCGTCGCCGCGCAAGCCGACAGCCGCGTCTTCAGCGACGGCCGCTGGCATTTCGATGGCCATGACGGCCTGCGCAGCCTGCACCACGTGGCAGGTGGCGCCTTCTTCGTCAGCGGCGACATGGTCAGCGGCCAACCCTGAACCACCTCGCCTGACGCAACAAACCCCGCCGCGGCGGGGTTTGTTTTTGAACGTTTGGCGCCACAACTCAGGCCGTGGCCACTTGCTGCAGGTACTGCGCCACCTTGGCGGCGGGCACTTTCTGCAGCTTGCACAGCAGATCGTGACCGGGCTGGCGCACGCCGTGGCGTTGCTGCACGGTGTGCTGCAAGTACTGCCACAGGTTGGCCGCCATTTCGGCGTCGGCCAGCGCGCGGTGCGCCCGACCGGTGGCCGGCAAGCCGGCCCAGCGCGTGAGCGTGCCCAGCTTGTGATCCGGCGCCGCGGGCAGCAGGCGGCGTGACAACAGCAGCGTGCAGGCAAAGTCTTGCTGGCGCTGCAGCCCCAGCAAACCCAGCTCGTAATCCCAGAACTTGCGGTCGAAGCTGGCGTTGTGCGCCACCAATGGTGCCGTACCCACAAAAGCGGCCGCCTCGCGCATGACCTGCGCGGCCGGCGGTGCTGCCTTGAGCATGGCATTGCTGATGCCGGTGAGCTGCTGGATCATCGGCGGCACCCACACGCCGGCATTCATCAGGCTTTGATAACGATCCACCACCTGGCCGTTTTCCAGCAGCACGATACCGATCTCGGTGGCGCGGCCATCCGCCCCAGGCCCGATACCCGTGGTTTCGAAATCGATAACGGCCAGCCTTTGCTTCATGCCAGCGCCTGCTTGGCTGCCTCGGCAGGGCTCAGGCCATCGTAGAACATATCGGTATACCACTCGGCCTGTTCTTCGATGTGGTCTTGTGCTTCTGCCTCGCTAGCGCCGGCGGCTACCAGATGCGCTTCCACCTCGGTACACCAGGCCAGCAGCGCCAGGGTTTCGTCGTCCAGCTCGTCGATATCGTTTTTCTTGCGCGACATGGTGTTTTCCTTTACTTGCTTCGTCATTTAACAGCCGCGCATTGTACGCAGCTTTTGCCTACCGCGCCCTAGCGCGTCATCAGGTCACCGTACACCAGGCCAGCTTGCGGCTTGCGCTTGGCCGATGGCGCGTCGTACAGCACCAGCCAGGCATCCTGCCCGGCCCAGTGCGGCGGCAGCCTGCACAGCGCCTCGGCGCGGTCGGTACCTTTGCCGTGCGGCAGCACCATATGCTCGGCCACGCCTTCCCACCACAAGGCCGCGCCCTCGCCCGCAGCCACTCCGGCGAGCGCTGCCCGCGCACCCAACCAGCGATACACACGCACAGCGCCATCCAGCACCATGGTCGGGCCCGCCAGCAACAGCAGGTCGTCGCCATCCAGGTGCAAATCGCGCACGCCTAGCCCGGCAAGCGGCAGAAAGTGCTTGCGGTACAGCAAGCCGCTATCATCCAGCGGCGCCAGGCGCAGCTCGCCTTTGCGCGCTTCCAGGCGTACCTCCAGCAGGCAACTCCAGCCGCGAAGCACCGGCCCGCGCAGGCCCAGCAACAGCTTGCCATCTACGGCAGCCAACCCTTCTATGTCAAAGCCGTTGTCTTTGCCGGGTATGGCCATGAACGGCGCCAGTTGCGGGTCTTCGGCCAGCAGTGCTGTCAGTTCGTTATATTTCTTCTTGCCTTTCAGCGTAGCGGCCGTACGCCCGTCTGCCGTGTTTTTTTGCAGCGAGAACACACCATCGCCCTCGTCCAGCAGCGGGATGCGTGCCAGCAGGCAGCGATTACCATCGTGCGTTACCGTGGCCAGGCGCTTGAGGTTGGCCGCAGCATCACGCGCCGGCTGTGGCGCCTTGCGCTTGAGCCCGTGCGAGCCCACCAGCCACAAGTAGCCATCGGCCACCGCCAGGCCTTCCAGGTCGGCCTCGATATCGGCACTGTCTGGCAATGGCAGATAGTCAGACAGCGGGTAATGGCGGTCTGCCACAAAGTGCAGGCCTTGAGCTGTGCGATCGCGCAGCAGGCGGTCCAGGCCGCAGGCTTCGTCGCCAGCCACCCACAGCGTGTCGCCAATAGCCACCGCGCCGGACAGGTTATCGTGCACCAGCTGGGCGCTATCCAGCGCCAGGCTTACCGCATTGACAGATAGTTTCTTGGGCATGGCATACCTCGGCTAAAGCGGGTTAATCGTCTGGCAGGCTGATGTGCCAAGGCACATCGCCCACGTATAAATGGCAGGCCAGGCGTACCGTTTCCGGCGTATCCGGCCACTGCTCGCTCGCGGCCGCGCTGGTACTACACAGCCCTGCGCGCAGCAGCACGTTGCGCTCCTTGCGGCCAACCTCAACCTGCTGCGGCTGCGAAGCATGCTGCAGGCGCACGGCACAGGTGCCACAAGTACCCTGCCCGCAGCGCCAGTGCAGCGGCACATCATGAAAGCGCGCCACGTCGATCAGCGCATCGCCGGGGCTAGCCTCCAGCTCGGCAATGCACTGGCCGCCGCGCTCGAAAACCAGCCGTGTCACAGCGCGTACACCGGCAGCATGTCGCCCGGCTGCACCAGCTGGCCTGGCTGCAAGCGCACCAGCGCATCGGCCCAGGCGCACGATGTCAGCACGCCGGAGCCCTGGTTCGGGTAGCGTTGCAGCACCAGCTGGCCACCCTGCTGCGCCACGCGTACGCGCAGGTATTCTTCGCGGCGCGTATCCGGCTTGCGCCAGTCAAATGCAGCTGGCAGGTGGTAAAGCGGCTGCCACGCTGGCACCACCTCGCCCATGCGGGCACGCAGAAAATCGCGCACCAGTACGGCAAACGTCACGTAACCCGATACCGGGTTGCCCGGCAGGCCGATAAAGTCAGCCTCGCCCACGCGGCCACTGGCCAGCGGCTTGCCGGGTTTGATGGCGATTTTCCACAGCTGCAGCTCGCCCTCGGCTTCTACCGCTGCTTTGACGTGATCTTCCTCGCCCACCGATACGCCACCACAGGTCATCACCACGTCGGCCTGGGCAGCGGCATCGCGCAGCGCCTGGCGTGTCGCGGCCAAGGTATCGGGGATAATGCCCAGATCCAGCACCTGGCAGCCCAGCGCACGCAGCGCCGGCACCAGCCAGTAGCGGTTGGAGTTGTAGATTTTGCCGGCACCGGCTGGCGTACCCGGCTCCACCAGCTCGTCGCCGGTAAAGAACACCGCCACACGCAGCTGGCGGTATACCTGCAGGCTAGCCACACCGATGGAAGCCGCCAAGCCCAGGTCGGCGTCTTGCAGACGTTGGCCGCAGGCCAGCACCGTTTGGCCGCTGGCAATGTCTTCGCCACGGCGGCGTATGTTCTGGCCGGCGCTGACTGGCGCCGTAAAACGCACGCTACCATCCGGCTGCACCTCGGCCTGCTCCTGCATCACCACGGCGTCGGCCAGCGGTGGCACCGGAGCACCAGTAAAGATGCGCGCGGCGCTGGACGCCAGCAGTGGCTGTGGCACGCTGCCGGCCGGTATGCGCTGGCTTACCGGCAACGCGGCAGCCGCATCGGCGGCGCGCACGGCGTAGCCATCCATGGCGCTATTGTCACAAGGGGGCACATCCACGGTGGAGACCAGGTCTTGCGCCAGCACACGACCAGCGGCGGCCAGCAGGCCGACAGTTTCGGTAGCGGCAGGCACACGGGCGCGCGACAGCAGCCAGTCGCGAGTTTGCTCTACGGTTTGCATGAGTCGGATAGCATGAATGACAAAAGCCGCATCTTCTCACAGACGCGGCTTGTACGGTAATACGGCTATCGGCCTAGGCTGCCACAGGATTGGCCGCAGGCGGGTCTTCGAAACGCTTCCAGTCGGTAATCAGGATATGCGGCAGCTGCAGGCTGCCAGCCAGGCGCTTTTCGATATCTTCCAGCACATGGTGGTTATGAATCGTGCCGGCAAGTGTGATCTCGGCATGACGGCTTACCGGGTTACCCGGCGTAACAAACCAGATGCAATAACGATTCATGAAAGGCACCCGCGAAATAGGCTTAAACCATATATCGGCGCAGCGCCTGCCATTCTTGAAGTTTTTTATCGAAAGCCAGCGTATGCGCCGGGCTGCTGGACGGCAGCACCAGTACATCCACGCCGCAGCCAGCCAAAACCGGTGCCGCCTTGCCTGCGGTCTGGCCATTAAACGCCACCGCCTGCAAGGCCGGCAGCGTGGCCACCAGCGCCGCCAGCGGGTTGGCGCGCGCATCGCGGATAGCGCTATCGAGGCTGCCGCTACGCGTGGCCTCGGCCACCACGTCCCACAGCCCTACACCCAATGCCTGCATGGTCGCCAGGCGCTGCGGGTACGGCAATGCGGCCAACTCGCCGCCGGCCACCACACCCAACAGGCGCCAGAACTGGTTGCGCGGGTGGGCATAATACTGCGCCGCCGCCAGCGAGGCATCACCGGGCAAGGAGCCCAGAATCAGCACACGGGTGCCGGTATCGACTACCGGCGGAAAGCTGGCTTTGCGCATGCGGCCAACTTTAAAACAGGCTGCCCTGCTCGGCGGCCAGCTGCAGGCGCACCGGGCCAAAACTGCGGCGATGCTCGGCCAATGCGCCGTGCCGCGCCAATGCCTTCATGTGCTCGGCCGTGGGGTAACCTTTATGGCGGGCAAAACCGTACTGCGGGTGCAGCGCGTCCAGTGCAATCATCTCGGCATCGCGCGCGGTCTTGGCCAGGATGGACGCAGCGGAGATTTCCTGCACCTTGGCGTCGCCCTTCACAATAGCCTCGGCCGGCAGCGTTAGCGTCTTGGGGATTTTATTGCCGTCGATCAGCACCTTGCCGGGGGTGATGGCCAGGCCATCGACCGCACGCACCATAGCCAGCATGGTGGCCTGGAAAATATTGTGCTGATCAATTTCGGCCGCTGTAGCGCTGGCGATATGCCAAGCCAGCGCTTTTTCCTTGATCTCCAGCGCCAGCGCAGCGCGCCGCGCCTCGCTGAGCTTTTTGGAGTCGGCCAGGCCGACAATGGGCCGCGCCGGGTCCAGAATGACAGCCGCAGTAAACACCGAGCCGATCAGCGGGCCGCGGCCGGCTTCGTCCACACCGCAGATCAGCATCGCGCCACCTTCAGGATGGCCTCGGCCGCCAGCCGTGCCGAATCGGCCTTCAGGCTATGATGCAACGCGGTAAAGGTATCAATGATGTCTTGCCGGCTATCCTGGTTGTCGTACAGCTCGGCTACGGCAGCGGTAAGCTTTTCTACCGTCGCCTCTTTCTGCAACAGTTCCGGCACTACAAAACGTTTGGCCAGGATATTGGGCAGGCCGACGTAGGGCAGCTTGAGCTTGCGCTTGACCAGCTGGTAGGTAAGCCACGACAACTTGTAGCTGATCACCATCGGTTTTTTGGTGAGCGCCACTTCCAGCGTGGCCGTCCCGCTAGTAACCAGCACCACGTCGGCAGCGATCATCGCCATCTGGGCATGGCCAAACAGCTTGCGGATAGGCAGATCCCACGCCTTGTGGCGGGTCAGCAGCTGGTCGAACTGGTCCATGGTTGGCCGCGTGGCTAGCGGCACCAGAAACTGCGCGTCCGGGTAGCGCGCCAGCAGCTGGCGTGCCACATCCAGATACAGGCCGCCCATAAACTCCAGCTCGCTCTTGCGGCTGCCTGGCAACAAGGCAAAAACCGGCACGGCTTTGGGCAGGCCCAGCTGTTCGCGCATGGCGTTCTGGTCCGGCGCGATATCGATCTCGCTGGCCAGCGGGTGGCCGACAAAGGTGGCCGGCACGCCGGCAGCGTCGTACAGCGGTTTTTCCATGGGGAACAGGCACAGCACCTGGTCGGCGCTATCGCCGATCTTCACCACGCGCTCCGGCCGCCACGCCCACACCGACGGGCTGACGTAGTGCACCGTGCGCAGGCCGGCCTGCTTCAGCCACTTTTCCAGCCCCAGATTGAAATCCGGGGCGTCGATACCGATAAACACGTCGGGCTTTTCGGCCAGCAGCGTATCGCGTAGCGTGCGGCGGATACGCAGCAGCTCGGGCAGGCGCGACAGCACCTCTACGTAGCCACGCACGGCCAGCCGCTCTTGTGGTACCTGGCTGGTAAAACCGCGCGCCAGCATGCGCGGGCCGCCGATGCCGGCAAACTCGACATCGGGGTGCGCCGCCTTCAGCGCGCCCATCAAATGGGCGCCCAACAGGTCGCCCGAGGCCTCGCCGGCGACCATGGCCACCTTGAGCGCACCCGGGCGGGTAAACAGCTTGTCTGTCATGGTCTAACGGATAATGCCGCGGCTGGCAGCAGCAAAGAAACGGACAAATGCGGCCAACTCTTCCTTGCCGGTAGCGGCTTCGGTTTCGATCTCGGCACGGGCATCATCAAACGGCAAGCCTTTACGGTACAGCGCTTTGTAGGCATTGCGGATGGTACGAATCTGCTCGGGGCTGAAACCGCGACGCTTCAGACCTTCGGCATTGATACCGGCCGGCACAGCGCGGTTGCCGTGCGCCATCACGTACGGCGGCACGTCTTGCGCCACGGCACTGGAGAAGGCGGTCATGGCGTGGTCGCCAATGTGGCAGAACTGGTGCACGCTGGTAAAGCCACCCAGAATCACCCAGTCACCCACGTGGACGTGGCCGCCCAGCGTGGCGTTGTTGGCAAAAATGGTGTTGTCACCAATCTGGCAATCGTGGCCCAGGTGGACGTAGGCCATGATCCAGTTGTTATTGCCCAGGCGCGTTACGCCGACATCTTGCGCGGTACCGATATTGAAGGTGCAGAACTCGCGGATGGTGTTGCCATCGCCGATTTCCAGGCGTGTCGGCTCGCCAGCGTATTTCTTGTCTTGCGGTACGGCGCCCAGCGAGCAGAACTGGAAGATACGGTTGTTCTTGCCGATGCTGGTATGGCCTTCGATCACCACGTGCGGCCCTACCCAGGTACCACTACCAATGCTGACATTGGCACCGATGATGCTGTAGGCGCCGATTTCCACGTCATCGGCAATCTGCGCGCCATCAGCAATGATGGCGGTAGGATGAATGGCCATATTTATACCTCGCGTTTGGCACACATGATTTGCGCTTCACAGGCCACCTGGCCGTCTACCAGCGCACGGGCGTTGTACTTGGCGATACCGCGCTTCATGGCCAGCTGTTCTACTTCCAGCGTCAGCTGGTCGCCTGGCACGACCTGACGCTTGAAGCGGGCATTATCGATGCCGACAAAGAAGTACAGCTCGTTTTCCGGGCGCTCGCCTTCGCTGCGGATCGACAGAATACCGGCAGCCTGCGCCAGGGCTTCGATGATCAGTACACCTGGCATCACCGGGTATTGTTCGAAATGGCCCATGAAGAACGGCTCGTTGATGGTCACGTTCTTGATGGCCTTGATGCGTTCGTTGGCCACAAACTCGGTCACACGGTCTACCAGCAGAAACGGGTAACGGTGCGGCAGGTAGCGCATGATCTCGCGTACGTCGATGGATACGGCAGCGTCGTTATTCACGGCTTCAGTCATGGTTGTGGATCCTTATTGTCTTGCGCTTGTCGCAGCGCTTTTTCAAGTTGTTTGACACGGGTAACCAGCTCGCCCAGGTGCCGCAGGTGGGCCGCGTTGGCCAGCCACTCTTTGTGGGTGGCCATCGGGTACACCGCGGTGTAGGCGTCGGCCTGGCGGATGGATTTGGAAATCAGGGTACCGGCGCCCACGTGGGTACCGTCAGCAATATCAAGGTGGCCAATGATGCGCGCAGCGCCACCAATGGTGCAGCGCGCACCGATCTTGGTGCTGCCGGCGACGGCCGCGCAGCCGGCCATGGCGGTGTGTGCGCCCACTTGCACGTTGTGCGCCAGCTGAATCTGGTTATCCAGCTTCACGCCTTCGCCAATAATGGTGTCTTTCAGCGCGCCACGGTCGATGGTGGTATTGGCGCCGACTTCGACATCGTCACCAATGACCACCACGCCGGTTTGCGGAATCTTGAACCAGCGGTCGGTATTCCACGCCAGACCAAAACCGTCGGCACCGATCACGGCTCCGGCGTGCAGAATCACGCGATTACCCAGACGGCAGCCGTGGTAGAGGCTGACATTGGGGTAGATCAGCGCATCGTCGCCAATGGTGACGTTATCGCCGATCACCACCCCGGGGTGAATGACGCAACGTTCGCCAATGGTGACATGGCGACCGATGCTGACCATTTCGCGCACCTCGGTGCTGGCCGCGATCACGCTCCCCTCGCCTATCACGGCTCGCGGGTGCACCCCGGGAACGGCAGCAGGTTGCGGATTGAGCAGCGTAGCGACACGGGCAAAGTACAGATACGGGTCCGCTGCCAGAATCAGGCTGCGGCCAACCTTGCTGGCGGCCTCTTCCAGCGCCGGCTTGACGATGACTGCACCGGCGCTAGTGCTATCGAGCTGGCTGCGATATTTCGGGTTGGCCAGAAAGGTCATCTGGCCAGCGCCCGCCTCTTCCATGGACGCCAGGCGGTCGATATCGCGGTCTTCGCCGCGCAGCTCACCTCCCAGGGTGGCCACAATGTGGGATAGTTTCATGGGTTCTAGCAATGACGAAGCCGACTTGGCGTCGGCTTCGAGTGTTGTAAGAAGCCTTGCGGCCTATTTCTCCAGCTCTTTCAGCACCTTGGGCGTGATGTCCATTTTACCGCTTACGTACACCACGTCTTGCAGGATCAGGTCGAACTGTTCACGCTCGGCCAGCTGCTTGATCACACGGTTAGCCCGCTCCTGCACCGCAGCAAACTCTTCATTGCGGCGCTGGTTCAAGTCATCGCGAAAATCGCGTGATTTGGCCTGGTACTCACGGTCGACCGAGGCCAATTCCCGCTCCATGGCACGACGCTCGCCATCGCTCGGTTTACCCTTGGCCAATTGCGCCTCGAGCTCCTTGCCGCGTGCGGCCAGCTTTTTCAGCTCGGCTTCGCGGCTGGCGAACTCGCGCTCCAGCTTTTTCTGCGCATTAAGCGCAGGTGCAGCCTCGCGATATACCCGCTCGGTATTGACGTAGCCGATTTTGACATCGGCGGCGGTAGCAAAAGTCGACGCCAGCAACAAAGGCAGTACTGGCAGCAAACGTTTGAATGGCATGCGAACTCCTTAGAACACTTGGCCAATCGTAAACTGGAAGCGCTGCAACTGATCGCCGCTCTGCTTTTTCAGCGGAATGGCGTAGCTGAATTTCAGCGGGCCAATAGGCGACAGCCAGGTAAGCGCCAGGCCAGACGAGTAGCGCAGGCCATCCGATGCACTTACCGATGTTTCTTTCGGGTCCCACAAGGTGCCGGCATCTACAAAAAGACTGGTGCGCAGGCTGCGGTTATCACGCATGCCAGGGAACGGGAACAAGAGCTCCAGCGAGCTGGTGATCTTGCGCGTACCGCCCAGCGCGTCGCCATTGGTATCCAGCGGACCCATGCTGCCGTTTTCGTAGCCGCGCACGGAGCCCAGGCCGCCCAGATAGTAGTTCTGGAAGAATGGCAAACGCTTGGTTTTGCCATAGCCATTAGCGAAACCTACTTCGCCACTGGCTGCCAGGGTGAAGTTTTTCGACAGTGGCCAGAACCATGCCTGGTTATGCGACATGCGATAGTACTGGATATCACCACCGGGCATACCTGCGTCCATATAGACGCCCATGCTATAGCCGCGCGTTGGCCACAGGGCGCTATCGCGGGTATCGCGCGACCAGCCGGCGGAAGACAGCAGCGTCATATTGGACTTGCCGTACTGCTTAACAAAGTCCTTGTAACGCTGCGGGCTATCACTGAACAGCGTAATGGCGGTATTTTCCGCACCAAAGCTGTAGTTGATCCGGTCAAACTCGGTTACCGGCACACCAAAGCGTACGGCCGCACCGGTGGTGCTGGTCTTGTACTTGTTGGTATCGGTCGCGGACGGGTTATAGACACGGCGATACAGATCGTAGCCCACGCTGACACCATCTACCGTGTAGTACGGATCGGTAAACGATATGGTGGAATTCTTGGTGGTTTTGCCATTGGAGAAGCTGAACGACAAAGACTTACCCGAGCCCAGCACGTTGGCTTGCGATACCGAGGCGCTCAGCTGCAGGCCATCGCCCTGCGCGTAACCGATACCGGCATTGATCGAGCCGGTAGCGCGCTCTTTCACGACCACATTCATGTCCACCTGGTCTGCCGTATCCACGACAGCCGGGGTTTCGATGTTGACGGTCTCAAAGTAGCCCAGCAGCTCCAGGCGTTCCTTGCTGCGCTTGATCGCGGCACCGTTGTACTGTGCACTTTCCAGCTGGCGCAGCTCGCGGCGGATGACTTCGTCGCGGGTACGGGTATTGCCTGCAATATTCACGCGACGCACACTGGTCAGACGACCCGGGTCGACGAAGAAAGTCAGGGCAACCGTACTTTTCTCTTTGTCGATCTCGGGTACCGGGTTCACGCTGACAAAGGCGTAACCATCGGCTTCCAAACGCTCGGTCAGCGCGGCAATCGAATTATTGATTTCTTCGCGATTGAACAGCGCACCCGACTTGACGCTAATCAGCTGGCGCAGTTCGGCTTCCGGCACGCGCAAGTCACCCGCCAGGCGGATATCGGAAATCTTGTACTGCTTGCCCTCGGACAGGTTGGCCGTGACATACATGTCTTGCTTGTCGGCACTAATGGCCACCTGCGTAGACTCGATATTGAACTCGGCATAACCCTGGTTCAGATAGTAGGCACGCAGTTTTTCCAGGTCGGCAGACAGCTGCTGGCGCGAGTAACGGTCAGAACGCGACAGCCAGGTCATGAAGCCGGAAGGCGTCAGCGACATCTCGTCCAGCAGGGTATCTTCATCAAAGGCGCGGTTGCCTACAATGCGGATATCCTTGATTTTGGCGGTAACGCCTTCCACGATATCCAGCGTCACGGCAACGCGGTTACGCTCCAGGCGGGTAATCTGGGTCTGGATTTCGGCCGAGTACTTGCCCTTGCTGAAGTACTGGCGCTTGAGTTCTTGCACCGCTTGATCCAGCAAGCCCTGGTCAAAAATACGTGATTCGGCCAGGCCGTTGTCCTTCATGGCCTTGATCAACTGCTCTTTCGGGAATTCCTTGCTGCCGTTGACCTGCAACTGGGCAATGACCGGGCGCTCGCTCACCGCCAGCACCAGCACGTCGCCGTCGGACTCCACACGCACATCGTTAAAAAAGCCGGTAGCAAACAGGGCCTTGATAGCCTCTGCTGCGCGCTGCTGGGTAAAGGTATCACCCACTTTCAGCGGCAGATAGTTGAAGACGGTACCCGGCTCGGTACGCTGCAGGCCTTCAACACGAATGTCCTTGATAACAAAACTGTCCGCGGCCCAGGCCGGGGACAAGAAGGCAGCGGCAACAGCGGCTGCAAGAAAGCGTTTGTTCATAGTTGTTATGATCCTAGCCGGCCAGCAACCGGGCGAAGTCATTAAACAGGGCCAGCATCATGACTGTCAGAATGAAAGCCATCCCCAGACGCTGACCGACTTCGTACACGCGATCGGGAAGCGGTCGCCCCCGAATCAGTTCTGCCACATGATACAGCAAGTGCCCGCCATCCAGCACCGGCACGGGTAGCAGATTGAATACTCCAAGACTGACACTGATCAGCGCCATGAATTCCAGCAAAGCGATCACGCCGATATCGGCGCTCTTGCCTGCGTACTCGGCAATGGTGAGCGGGCCACTGAGTGCGTCCAGCGAAACCCCGCCCGTCAGCATGGCGGCAAGCGTGCCCAGTGTACTACGGCACAAGTCCAGCGTACGCGCCAGCGCGGCGGGCACGGCATCGCTAACAGGCACATGCACACGCTGCTGCAAGCTGGCCAGCCAGGCCTCATCCATGGCAGGGGCTGCGCCGATGCGGCCAACCTTCACGCCATCCTGCTCGATACTATCCGGGCGCAGCGGCAACTGCAGCAGCTTGCCGGCGCGCTGCACCGTCAGGTCAAACTGCTCGCCCGGGTGATTATGCACCCACAGCACCCATGCTTCCCAGCTTGCTACCGGCTTGCCCGCCACTGCTATCAGCCTGTCGCCTGGCTGCAGGTCGGCGCGCGCGGCAGCGCCACCGGGCAAGACGGCACCAATTTGCGGCAGATAGCGCGCTGGCATCACGCCCAGCTTACCCATGGTGGCCTGGTCGAATTTTTCCAGCCCGAACGCTGGCAAATCCAGGCGTGCCAGCACCGGCTGCCCTGCCCGCTGCAGACCCAAGGCCAACTGGCCATCATTGACGATGGCCATGCCCATGGCCTGGCGCGCGTCGGCCCAATCCGCCACCGGCGTGCCATTCACACTAACAATACGGTCACCCGCACGCACACCGGCCGCAGCGGCTGCCGTTTGTGCAGCCACGGTACCAACCAGCGGCTGCAAGCGCGTTTGTTCGCCGCTCATGGTAACGGCAAACAGCACCACCGCCAGCAGCAGGTTAGCCAGCGGACCGGCCAGCACGATAACCATGCGCTGCCACACCGGGCGCTGGTTAAAGGCACGGGGGCGATCCTGGCTTTCAACCGGTGCTTCGCGCTCGTCCAGCATGCGTACGTAGCCACCCAGCGGGATCCACGCCAGCCGCCATTCGGTTTCACCCACCGTGCGGGCATAAATGGTTTTGCCAAAGCCGATGGAGAAAGTCAGCACTTTCACGCCGCACAGGCGCGCCGCCAGAAAATGGCCAAACTCGTGAAAGGTGACCAGTACGCCAATCACCAGCAAAAAGGCCAGGATAGTCATGCCGGCACCCAGCCACTCACCAGCGCACGCGTGGCGGCATCTTTGGCCAGCAGGCTTTCCAGATCGCCACTGAGCGACAAGTCGCTATGCGACAAGGCCCGCTCAATCAGTTGCGGTATTTGCAGGAAGCCGATGCGCCCCGCCAGGAAGCTGGCTACCGCGACTTCGTTGGCCGCATTCATCACCGCCGAGGCATCGCCACCCGCCTTCAGGCAATCGAAGGCCAGCTTCAGGCAAGGGAAGCGCTGCAAATCCGGGGCTTCAAACGTCAGCGCACCCATGGTCAGGAAATCCAGCGGCTGTACTGGCGCCGCAATGCGCTGTGGCCACGCCATGGCGTAGGCGATGGGCGTGCGCATATCCGGCGAACCCAGCTGCGCCAGAATACTGCCATCGTGGTAACGCACCATGGAGTGGATGACACTCTGTGGGTGCACAACCACCTTGATTTGCTCGGCAGGCGTATTGAACAGCCAGTGCGCTTCGATTACCTCCAGCCCCTTGTTCATCAAGCTGGCAGAATCCACCGAAATCTTGCGCCCCATTACCCAGTTCGGATGCTTGCAGGCATCGTCAGCGGTAACGTGTTGCAGTTGCGCCAACGTATGGTGGCGGAATGGCCCGCCCGAAGCCGTCAGAATCAGCTCCACCACGCCAGCAGCGGCAAGGTCGCCATCAAAACCGGCTGGCAGCGCCTGAAACAGGGCGTTGTGTTCGCTATCGACAGGCAGTAGCGTGGCACCACCTTCGCGCACGGCGCGCATGAACAGGTCACCGGCTACCACTAGCGACTCTTTATTCGCCAGCAAAATCCGCTTGCCTGCACGCGCAGCGGCCAAGGTTGGCCGCAAGCCGGCGGCGCCGACGATGGCCGCCATCACCATATCAACCTCGCTGGCGGTAGACACGTCCGTCAGCGCAGCTTCGCCTTGCAATACCTGCGTGTCACTACCCGCCTCGGCCAGCAAGTGACGCAAACGCGAAGCCGCTTGCGGGTCGATCAACACCGCGTAACGCGGCTTGTGCTGCATGCACTGGGCAAACAGCTTGTCGGCCTGGCTATGCGCCGCCAGGGCAAAAACACGGTAGCGCTGCGGGTGCATGGCTACCACGTCCAGCGTGTTGGTACCTATGCTACCGGTAGCGCCCAGTATGGTTATCAATTGAATAGTCATGCAGTACTCATGCAAGCAGCAAACGCAGCGCGTGCGATACAGCCAGAACGGCAATCAGGCTATCGATACGGTCGTAGACGCCACCGTGGCCTGGCAACAGGCTGCTGCTATCCTTGATGCCAGCACTGCGCTTGAACCAGGACTCCAGCAAATCGCCCACTACGCTCACCGCAGTCAGCCCCATGGCCAGTGGCAACAGCACCACCAGCGGCAACGGAATGTTCAGCCAGCCCAGATCATTAACGAACCAGACATAAGCAGCCACACCCACCACCGCACCTGCGACGCCTTCCCAGCTTTTGCCCGGGCTAATGGCCGGAGCCAGCTTGTGTTTGCCAAAGGTTTTACCGGCGAAATACGCCGCCACATCGGCCACCCAAACCAGACCCATCACCGCCAGCAACTGCTTGCCGCTGATGGCCGAGTTATCCGGATGCCACGCCAGAAAAGCAAACCAGGCGGGAAACATCAGCAATATGCCCAGCAGCATGGCTGGCAGCCCGGTGGGAATGGCCCAGCGTTTGCGCAACCACATTGGCGCCAAAACCAGCCATACCAGCAGCGAAGCGCTCATCGCCAGGGCGCTTGGCATGTAAGCCACCCACCACGCCGCAGCAGCCAGCGCCGTACATGCGGCCAGATAACCCCATTGCAGCGGGCCGGTAATACGTGCCATACGGCTGTATTCCCATAGTGCCAAGCCGATGATCAGCCAGGAAAAAGCAGCCCAGACATGGGGAGGAAAGAAAAACAGCGCCGCCAGCATCAAAGGAAGCAGGACGAGCGCCGTGAGAATACGCGTTTTCAGCATGAATTAGCCTCGGCGTTGCGCTTCGGGCAGCTGTTCACTGGTGCGGCCAAAACGGCGTTCGCGCGCATGAAAAGACGCCAGCGCGCCTTCCAGCGCCTTGCGGTCGAAGTCGGGCCACAGCAGGTCGGTAAAATACAGCTCGCTATACGCCAGCTGCCATAGCAGGAAGTTGCTGATGCGCTGCTCGCCACCGGTGCGGATAAACAGGTCCGGCTCGGGCGCGTAGGCAGTAGACAAATTGGCGGCCAACGCGGCTTCGTCTATCTGCGTTACCCCTTGTGCCTGCAGGCGGGCTACCGCTTGCAAGACATCCCAGCGCCCGCCGTAATCGGCCGCCACCGTCAGCGTCAGGCCAGTGTTGGCCGCAGTCAGGCTCTCTGCTGCATCAATACGCGCCAGGATGGCACTGGAAAAGCGCTCGCGCGAACCAATGACCTTCAGGCGGATATTGTTGCGATGCAGGCGCTCAACCTCCCGCTCCAGCGCCACGAAAAACAGCTCCATCAGGAAGGTGACTTCCTCTTCCGGACGGCGCCAGTTTTCGGTGGAGAAAGCAAACAGGGTCAGAAACTCCACACCCAGCTCGCTGCAGGCTTTTACCGTGTCACGCACGGCGTCCAGGCCGCGCTTGTGCCCTGCTACGCGGGGCAGAAAGCGCTTTTTGGCCCAGCGCCCGTTGCCATCCATAATGATGGCGATATGCCGAGGCACCGCCGGCGCCTCGGGCACATCTTGAGTAGAACTTGCAAACAAGGGCTACCCCTTATACGGCCAGCAGTTCAGCTTCTTTGGTAGCAAGCGCTTTATCGACTTCGGCAATGTATTTGTCGGTCAGCTTCTGGATATCGTCCTGGCCGCGGCGCTCTTCATCCTCGGTGATGTCTTTATCTTTCAGCAGGTTCTTGAAGTCGTTGTTGGCATCGCGGCGTACGTTACGCACGGCCACGCGCGCACCTTCAGCTTCGGCACGCACCACTTTGATCAGGTCACGGCGGCGCTCTTCGGTCAGCGCCGGCATCGGCACGCGAATCAGCTCACCCATGGAGGATGGGTTCAGGCCCAGGTCGCTATCGCGGATCGCTTTTTCGATCTTGGCAACCATGCTCTTTTCCCAAGCCTGTACGCCCAGCGTACGTGCATCGATGTTGGTAACGTTAGCCACCTGATTTACAGGCACGTCGCTACCGTAGTAGTCCACCATAACGTGGTCCAACAGGCCGGCGTGTGCGCGACCGGTGCGCACTTTGGCCAGATCGGTCTTGAAGGTTTCGAGCGTTTTTTGCATTTTGTGCTCGGCCGACTTCTTCACGTCATTGATCATGATTACTCCCGTTGTCTTTCTGAAAAACAAGGCGGAAAGCGGCTTTGCGCCGTTTCCGCCTATGAGGATTCGTTAAAATCAGCAGTGTACCAGCGTGCCTTCGTCTTCGCCAAGCACCACGCGGGTCAACGCGCCTTGCTTGAAGATGCTGAATACCTTGATGTTCAGTTGCTGGTCACGGCACAGGGCAAAGGCAGTCGCGTCCATGACTTTCAGGTTGCGCGAGATGGCTTCGTCAAATGTCAGGGTCTGGTAGCGCACGGCATCCGGGTTCTTTTTCGGATCATCGGTATAGACGCCATCTACCTTGGTCGCTTTCAACATGATGTCCACGTTCATTTCCATGCCACGCAGCGCGGCTGCCGTGTCAGTGGTAAAGAACGGGTTGCCGGTACCTGCGGCAAAGATCACAACCTTGCCCTCTTCCAGGTACTGCATGGCCTTGCCGCGCACATACGGCTCGGCAATCTGCTGCATGGTCAGCGCGGACTGCACACGTGCAATCAGGCCGGCCTTGGTCATGGCGTCTTTCAGCGCCAGCGCGTTCATTACCGTGGCCATCATGCCCATGTAATCCGCCGTGGCACGATCCATGCCGGCTGCGGCAGGCGCTACGCCGCGGAAAATATTACCGCCACCAATCACGATACCTACTTGCACACCCAGGTCGACAACCTCTTTGATCTGGCCAACAATCTGCTGGATGGTGTTGCGGTTAATCCCGTAGCTGTCATCACCCATCAGGGCTTCACCGGAAAGTTTCAGCAGAATGCGTTTATAGGCGGGGGATTGGCTCATGATTACCTCTGGCATGCGGTTGGAGTTTCTTTAATTTGCGAAACGGCACCCTGTTTTGCAGGGTGCCGTTGATTCGATCAGTTTAAGCTAGCGATCAGAGCTTGGCAGCAGCGGCAACCTCTGCAGCGTAGTCAACCACTTTCTTCTCGATGCCTTCGCCAACAACAAACATGGCGAATGCTTTTACGGAAGCGCCTTTTTCGGCCAGCAGTTTTTCTACAGTGATGTCAGGATTCTTGACGAACTGCTGACCCAGCAGGGTCACTTCAGCCAGGAACTTGTTCACGCGGCCTTCAACCATTTTAGCAACGATATCAGCCGGCTTGCCGGATTCGGCAGCCTGTGCAGTGTAGATCTTGCGCTCTTGTTCCAGCGTGTCGGCAGACACTTCGGCTTTGGATACGCAGATAGGCTTGGACGCGGCAACGTGCATGGCCACATCTTTACCGATTTGCTCGTCGCCCTTGAAGTCAACGATCACGCCGATCTTCGCGCCGTGCAGGTAGGTAGCGATGGCACCGTCGGTTTCGTAACGTACGAAACGGCGGATGGTCATGTTCTCGCCCAGTTTGGCGATGGCAGCCTTGCGGATGTCTTCTACGGACTGGCCGTCGATCACAACAGCAGACAGCGCCTCAACATCGGCCGGGTTGGCTTCTACAACAGCTTGTGCTGCAGCGGTAGCCAGGGCGATGAAGGTAGGGTCTTTGGCAACAAAGTCGGTTTCGCAGTTCACTTCAACCAGGGCGCCAACGCCACCAGCTACGAAAGAACCGATGATACCTTCAGCGGCTACACGGCCAGCCATTTTGGAGGCTTTGGCACCGGACTTGATACGCAGGATTTCTTCTGCTTTTGCCAGGTCGCCTTCAGCTTCTACCAGTGCTTTTTTGCACTCCATCATGCCCAGACCGGTCGCATTGCGCAGGTCGGATACCATCTTTGCGGTGATTTCCGCCATGGTGAACTCCTTGAATATATTCGGATACGTTGAAACTGAGGTCTAAAAAAAGGGGCTTTCGCCCCTTTTCTGCTTACTCGGCAGCAGCCGGTTCAGCAGCGATGATTTCCTGGATTGCCTGAGCGCGGCCTTCCAGAACAGCATCGGCGATACCGCGAGCGTACAGGCGGATAGCGCGGCTGGAGTCATCGTTACCTGGGATAACGTAGTCGATGCCTTCCGGCGAGTTGTTGGTATCAACAACACCAATTACCGGGATACCCAGTTTTTTGGCTTCAACAACAGCACCTTTCTGGTAGCCGGTATCGATTACGAAGATCGCGTCCGGCAGACCTTTCATATCCTTGATACCGCCCAGCGAACGCTCCAGTTTTTCAACGTCGCGTTGCAGGTCCAGCAGTTCTTTCTTGTTGAAACCGGACTGATCGCCAGCTTCGAGCTGGGCACGCTTGTCTTCAAGACGCTTGATGGACTGCTTCACGGTCTTGTAGTTGGTCAGCATGCCGCCCAGCCAGCGGTGATCCACGAACGGCGCACCTGCACGGGTGGCTTCTTCGCGGACGATCTCACGCGCCTGACGCTTGGTACCCACGAACAGAACGTTACCCTTGTTGGCAGTCAGACGACGCACATATTCCTGAGCCTGCACGAACAGCGGCAGGGTTTTTTCCAGGTTGATGATGTGAATCTTGTTGCGGCTGCCAAAGATGTACTGAGCCATCTTCGGGTTCCAGAAGCGGGTTTGGTGGCCGAAGTGTACGCCGGCCTCAAGCATTTGACGCATGGTCACATTGGTGGACATTCTGAATCTCCAAAAGGGTTATGCCTCCATCCGTACAGACAACCCGCTAGCGGGCACCCTTTGGTACGGATGTGCGTGATATCCCCCAAAATTGAGGGAACTCGCAATTCTAGCACTATCGAACCAAACCCTTCAAGCCATTCAGATATCACCATCGGGGTTCTGCTTGCGCAGCTGTCGGCGGCGCACTATCCACAAAATGAGCCAAGTGGGCAAAACACCCAGGAAAAACACAATGATGCCGCTGCGAATCGCGCTCTCCTGCGCTACCGCCAGCATCAGCACCACATACAGCCAACCAATCAGCACGAGATACATATCAAACGTCCGTTTGAAAAATTATCGGAATTCTGACAAGAATACCGCATCACAGCACACAGACTAGAGTGACCTACCATGCAGACCCGCCTCACCGACACCTTCGGCATCGCCCTCCCTCTGGTGTGCCCCGGCATGAGCTACATTGCCGTGCCCGAACTGGTTGCCGCCACCAGCAACGCAGGCGGCCTGGGCATACTGGCCACCGGCCCGCTGAACGCCGAGCAAACCCGCGCCGCCATCCGCCGCATCCGCGAGCTAACCGACAAACCATTCGGCATTGGCTGCACCTTGATGATGCCGGGCGCCAAAGAAAACGCCGAGGTAGCACTGCAAGAAAAAGTGCCGGTAATCAATTTTTCGCTGGGCAAAGGTGACTGGATCGTCAAACGTGCACGCGAGTACGGCGGTAAAGTAATCGCCACGGTGGTCACCGAAAAACACGCCATCTCGGCCGAGAAAGCCGGCGTCGACGCCCTGCTGGTAACCGGGCACGAAGCCGCCGCACACGGTGGCGAGGCCACCTCGCTGGTACTGATACCCGCCATCCGCAAGGTGTCGTCGCTACCGATTATTGCAGCAGGCGGTTTTGGCACCGGTAGCGGCCTGATTGCCGCCCTGGCTCTGGGGGCCGATGGCATCGCGATGGGCAGCCGCCTGGCCATGACACGCGAAAGCCCGGTGCACCAGCGCACCAAGGATATGATCCGCGAGCGCGGCGTAGGCGACACCATTTATTCCAAGAATTTTGATGGCCTGTGGTGCCGGGTAATGGATTCTGCCACCGCACGCAAAGCCACCCGCAAACCATTAGGCTTGCTGACCGCAGGCTGGCGCGCGATGGGTGTCAGCCGCAAGCTCGGCATGCCGGTAACCAAGGTGGTGATAGGCGGCATGCTGACGCAGCCACAATCCCTGCGCCAGCTGGCGCAATTTGGCGCAGCCACCGAATCCATCCGACTGGCGATTGAAGAAGGCAACCACCAACAAGGCGTACAGTTGATCGGCCAGGTGCAAGGCCTGATTGACGATGTGCCAAGCGTGGCCGAGCTGTTTAGCCGCCTGCTCGACGAAGCACGCAGTTGCCAGCAAAGCCTGCCGCGCTGGTAAGAAAATCCGCGAGACAAGTATGACGCAGGCGCATTGCTTTTTTCGATAATGAGATTTATTATCAAATAAGCCATGCGCACGCAAACATCATGCAAAGCGCACGCCAACGCTCCCCGTCTCGCGGAAAACACCATGCTTGAGCTTGCCTACGATATTCAACAGCTGCAGACCTGCCTGCCCTCAACCGGATGCCACCAGCAATGTCATGGTTTACGCATTCCAGCGAACCGCCTCACCCTGATTACCAGCCCGGATCGACACAGCCGCAGCGCTATGCTTGATGCGCTAAGCGGGCAGCAGGGGCAAGTCTGCGGCCAACTATTCGGCCAACCGCTATCGCATGGCCAAGTCGCCATCGCCCGCCTGGACGCGCAGGCCACCACCTACAGCCGGCAACGGCTGGGGGATTTCGTCATGCAAGCCCGTAGCCGCCCGCACTGGCTGGCGCGGCCACAAGCAATCGATCACGAAGCCGTAAATCAAGCGTTACACATAGTGGAAATGAGCGAGCTGGCCCGGCAAAAGCTGGGCGCGCTAACAGCAACACAGCGCCAGCTGGCCTGCCTGGCACAAAAGCTAGCCAGCCACGCACCCGTGCTGCTGCTGGATGACCCTGCCAACCTGCTAGCACCCACAGCCCGTGCAGCACTACTGCGCAAGTTGGCCGCATTGGCCGTGCGCGGCCGCACTATTGTCTGCACACTGCAGGGCAGCCTACCCGACTTGCATCATGCTCACTGGCTGATACAGCTAGATGAGCAAGGCGCACCAGCCTGCCAGACAGCACCACTCATCGCGGCCTGAATCATCAGGACAAGTACGCACCTGCTGCCGCGCGGCGTAGAATAATCAGCCCAATACCCCACCCGCCGCCGCCCATGAGCCTGCACCTGCCCGCCCAAGCAAACCCGCACCTGCCCACACGCTGGTGCCTGTTCGACGGTAACAGCCTGTACCTGCAACAAAATCAGCTACCCGACGCACCACCCGGCCCGCACAGCACGCCTCGCTTTATCGGGCACAACGATGCGGCCAACCTGTATAGCGCCGAACTGATTGGCCCCGCCCCGGATGGCTGGCAGAAAGTCACGCTGCGCCAGGCACTGTATACGCTACCGGCCGACAACAGCGCCCTGCTGGCCCGCGCAGCCCAGCTGCACCGCTTCAACCAGACACACCGTTACTGCAGCGCCTGCGCCGCCCCCCTGCAAGCACATGCGCACGACCAAGGGCGGCATTGCCCCGCATGCGGCGAGGTGTACTACCCACGCCTTTCCCCCGCCATGATGGTGCTCATTACCCGTGGCCGCGAAATATTGTTGGCGCGCAGCCCCCACTTTGCGCCCGGCATGTACAGCGCACTGGCCGGCTTTGTCGAGCCTGGCGAAACGCTGGAAGCCTGCGTACACCGCGAGGCGTTCGAAGAGGTTGGCGTACGCCTGCACAATCTGCGCTACGCCATGTCGCAATCGTGGCCCTTCCCGCACTCGCTGATGCTGGCTTTTGTGGCGGAATACCACAGTGGCGACATCACACCGCAGCCAGGCGAGATCGAAGACGCCGCCTGGTTCGATATCGACGCACTACCGGCCATACCAGCCGAGCGCTCCATCGCTTACGTGCTGATTACAGAACATATTCGCCAGCTACGCAGCCAGATGGCCCCCTGAGCACCACTCCGCAACCCATGCTTTACGCATGGCTTTTCCAATCAAAAAATACCAGCTCCGTCAGTCGATTTCCCATTCAGTCCTTTAAAAACAGCCCTACTCGCTTTAATATCAAAGCACATAAAAAACAGACGGCCACCCGATAGCCGTCACCACCCAATCAAAGCACATCTGCAAGGAAAAAATCATGGGGAAATTGACGCTGGCACGGCGCCTGGGCTTGGGCTTTGGTGCTGTCATCCTGCTATTGGTTCTGGGCTCCGCCTTTACGCTTTACCGCCTGACGGTGATCCAGTCGCGTGTTTCCGAGCTGGTAGAACACCGCATTCCGGTGATCCAGTACTCGCGTACGCTAAGCGGCTCGCTACTTGCCTCCACCAATGCGGCACGCACCATCCTGCTGGAGAGTGACGACAAGCTGGTAGAAGAAAAAATGGCGATCCTGAAAAAATCCGTCATTACGGCCAACCAGCAGTTCAAACTGATGCAGGAAATCTCGTCCGACCCGGAAGAGCTGGTACTGGTCGAAAAAATCGGCAAGTCGCTAGCAGAATTCAACCGGCTCACCGACAAGCTTATCCCCATGATTACCAAGCAGAAATGGGACGCCTCCATCATCGTCAGCGAGAAAATGGAGCCACAGGAAGGCCTGCTGGGCATGCAGCTGGACAAGCTGATTGCCCACCACACCAAGGTGATGGAAGAGCAGAAGTCATCCACGACCAGCACCCTGCGTGACACCATGGTAGCGGCGATTATCGCCATCATCGCCAGCGTGGGGGCCAGCATCGTCGTGGCCCTGCTGATAGCACGCACCCTTACCCGCCAGATCGGTGGCGAACCCGACTACGCCGCCACCGTGATGAAGGAAATCGCCCATGGCAACCTGGGCGTAGAGGTCAACCTGAGCAAGGGCGACAACAGCTCGCTGCTGTACAACCTGTCGCGCATGACACGCGAACTCAACGACGCCTTGCGCACCGTAGAGCGCAGCGTGCAGGAAAGCGGCAACGCTTCGCAAGAGCTGCGCGATACCATGCAACGCCTGATGAGCCGTAGCGAAGAACAGAACCGCGCCGCTGACGAAATGGCAACAGTTATCCAGCAAATGGCCGTCGGCGTACGCGAGCTGCACCAAAGTGCAGGTAGCGCCGAAATGGCTGCCCGCAACGCCAGTGGCGACGCCCGCGACGGCGTAGAAGTGATCAAGGGTGCCGTGAAAGAAATGGACGCCATCAGCACCCTGATCCAGAGCACGGCAGGCAGCATCCACGAGCTGGGTCGCCAGTCGCAAACCATCGACAACATCGTATCGGTTATTCGTGACGTGGCCGACCAGACCAACCTGCTGGCACTGAACGCCGCGATCGAGGCCGCCCGCGCCGGCGAACAAGGCCGCGGCTTTGCTGTTGTAGCCGACGAAGTGCGCAAACTGGCCGAGCGCACCACCAAGGCCACCGGCGAGATCGCCCAGATGATCGGCGCCATCCGCGTCAGCTCGCAGCAAGCCGTAGAAGCCATGAACCAGTCGGTAGAGCGTGCCCATACCAGCGCCACCCAAGGCCAGCGCGCCGGTGAATCCATCGTGGCTATCCAGGACGGCACCGAAAACGTGGGCCAAAGCGTGCTATCCATTGCCAGCGCCCTGTCCGAGCAGGCGCGCTCCGGCGAGCAGGTATCGCGCGAGGTAGAACGCATTACCAGCATCGCCCACCGCAACCGCGAAGCAGCCGACGAAGCCGCCCGTGCCGCCGCCCGCATGAGCGAGCTCACCGAAGAAATTCGCCAGAGCTTCAGCCGCTTCCGCACCAACTAAGGTTGGCCGCACCCGCCCTGCCATACCGGGCAGACAAACAACAGCCCCGCCTGGATAATCAGCGGGGCTGTTGTTCTATTGATGTGGTGGTCCAACCATTGTGCAGGAGTGTCCACAAGCGCCGCGGCATCCCACCAACCGCCTCCTCGTTTCTATAGCAGCAGAGGCGATTCAGTTGGCCGCAATAGCGTTAGCGCTGGCTAGCACGCCGGGGAGCTTGGTGTCGCGCCCGCTGCCCGGGGTGAGGACATGCCCGGCGGTGATATGGGTTTCGGTGTAGCTGTCGGTGTCGCCGTTTTCTTTGCCGCTGGCGCGGTTGGCGTTGGCAAACACGCTGAGCCCTCACCGGGTGCAGGTAGCGCCGCTATGGGTGCCGGCGTACATGCCCCGCCTCCGGTCATTGTTAGCCCTTTTGCGTCGCACTGGCTTTGAGTGACGCTAGCGATAACACCTCTTCGTAAACCCCTGGCCAATCCTCGTTAGCACGCTTCACCACACCCTGCATCAACTCGTCCAGCGGTGGCACGGGTTGCGGCGGGGGTAACTGATGATACGGCGCAGCCATCAACGGATGGCCCAGCAACGGGTTGGCCAGGCCTTCCCATTCGCGCAGCCGGAACAACAACAGGATTTCCACCGGCACCCGCCCCAGGTCCCACTCGGTGCTGAAGTCGTAGAACTTGGTCAGCGTGTCACGCCCGGCCTGGTGGGTATGGCGGTCACAGGCTGCCAGCAGGCACGGCACCAACGCCGCCGGATCTGGCGTACGCCAGTGCTGCAGCAGGGCTTCGTAAACCGGTTCGTCGTAGGCGTAGGCTGGCCAGGCGTGGTCGGCATCGCCCACCCAGCTGGCAAACAGCCGCAACATGAAAGCCTGCGCCCGGCGGTGTTCCTCTCGGTACTCCAGCCGCAGCTGGTAATCATTATTCAGCGCAGCATGCGTGAGGTAACCCTGATAAATGACTGCATCTTTCCAGCCGAGAATGGCCATAGCGGCAAGCATGTTGGCGCTACTAACGATACTTAACATACGTAAGCCATGAGGATGATCTGGCGCCAAAATACCAAAACGGTGATGCCAGAAGAACGCTTGGCGTATTCCTACCTGATAATAACGCATCCAGTTCGCCACGCGGGTCAACCACTCAGGGTCTTCAGGTGCTAGCGCCAAAGCATTGTGGGCCCACGTACTGCCTTTCATTTGCGCTGTATAATCAGTCACATTTTGCTTATTCGGGATCAGCTGCTGCGGTGAAGCATCCTCTCTCGTGACATATTCAATAATCGTATTCAGCGTTGTATCAACCTTTAACAATGCGTACCGCTCCCGCAATGCTCTCTCTCGACCCAGAATTGTTTTGAGCCTCGGCCATTTAGGGTTTATATCCATTCTGACACACTGCAAACTTACTTCGGCCATGGTTCCACCTTGAATGTTGCAGCACCCGTGGTACCTGGTGCTGGTATTCCTACTTTAATAGTTATGCCCTGCACTTTAGCCTGGCTGTCCAATGCTTTTTGGATTGCCTTTGCCAGTACTTGGTTTTCTGGTGTGGCTTTATCTCCTGAAATAGAAGCATTCTGTAGCCATCCATTCAACCGTTCCGCCGGATCCCCCGCCGTATTTTTCGCCCCACCAACACCCATCTGGGACGACTTGGCATCCATCACCACCACGGTAATGGTATCGCCATGAATCGCCACGGCGCAGCCATCACAACCGTGGCCACTTAGATTTTGCAACGGCTGAAAATTCAGCGTGGTTTTTTCGTTTAGCAGCTGCAACGCCAACGTTTCACCCAGATCCCCATTCTGTTTGCCGGCAGTGTGCGACAAGGGAATACTGGCAAAGGTCTGACCAAATAGCGCCTCAACCTTATCCACTTTGCCAGACGTGGCGATAACCGGCGACACGCCTGCACTCTGCCCACCCGCCGCTGGTTTCACCGCCAGCTCAGGCCGGCCGTTACCACCGACTGACAACGCCAAGTCCGGCAGAATCAGCGCCGTTTGCGTCATGAACGTATCAATGACGCTAGCCGAGGCGCCCAGTTTCTCAAACTGCGCCGTCGCGGTGTTGATGTCGCGTACCTGCTCGTTGTAAGTGGCCAGCAGCAGGGCCCGTTCCTGCGGGGTCTTGGCCATGCCTAGCGCACTGGAAATGAAGGACAGGCTTTCCTGCAAGCCATTCAGCGTGCTGGCGCACACCGCCAGGCTGGCACCGGCGCCGCCGCAACGCTCGGCCACGACCTTATCCCAGTATTGTTCTTGTTGCTGGATGTCCTGGCTAAGCTGCGCCACATCACACCGGCCCGCGCAGGCGCGCAGCTTTTGCATCAGGGTGGCGGCGGCACGGGTGTTGAGCGAGTTGTTCTCCACCTCATTCTTCGCCCCCTGCCCGCCCGCCAGCGCCGACGCGGCGTTGCCACCAGCCAAGCCACCCGCCAGGCTGCCGGCCAGCGTGGTGAGGGCGGCGACCGTGTCTTTCTGGCTTTCTGTGAGGTTGGCCGCGTCGCTGTCGTACAGGTTTTGCGCCAAGGTGGCGGCGATCAGCGGGGCGCTACCGGCGCCGGCGGCACCAGCCACGGCGTTGTCGCCTTTGGCGGCGGCGATCGTGGCGCCCAGCAGCGCGTGGGCCATGGCGTTAGCGGCGGTGTTGACCTGGCCGGTGGCGGGGTCGGTGGTGAGCTGCTTGATCTGGGTGGCCAGATAAGGCGCGGCAGCACCGGCAATGGCAGCGCTGGCGTCGCCCCCGGCCAGGCCTTGCAGCGCGGCGGTAACGGCGGTGACGGCTTGCTGCACGCTGCCGCCTTTACCCCAGGTGGCTTGCAGCTGCTGGTAGTCGGCGCTGTTGGCGTAGAGGGGGTCGGCTTTGGCGCGCTCGGTAGCGGCATTCAGCTCGGCGCGTTTGTGGGTGTTGGCGATCTGCAGGGTTTGCTGGCCGATGTCGCCGATGAGCTGGATGGCTTGCAGGCGGTCGAGCTCGGCTTGTTTGTTGAAGAGGGGGCTCAGGCCGTTGGCGGTGCCGGTGGCGTCGCGGCGCAGGGTGGCGATGTCTTGCTGCTGCGCGGCGCTGTCGCGCACCGTGAGGCTGCCGGCACTGATGGCGGCCAGCGTGCTGCTGCTGGCACTTCCCTGGGTGTGGCCGCCGTTCAGCACGGTGCTGGCGTTGCCCAGTGCGTTGGCGGCGAGGTTGCCGCTGGCACTGGCGCTGCTGCTGGCGCCGATGCTCTGGCTTTCCACGCGGTATTCGGCGCGGTTTTGCAGGTCTTGCCAGCCGAGGGTGGCGGTGCTGAGCTGGTTATGCTCGGGGCTGGCAGTACTAGCGATGACGGCGCCGTTCAGCTGGGTATGGCCGCCCACTTGCACGTTGAAGCCGCCCTGCCCGGCGTACAGCCCGCTCTGCTCGGCCACGCTCTGGTACTGGCTGTCGATACGCTGGCGGCTGAGGCTGGCGTTGACGCCGCCACCAGTACCGATGATGGCCACGCTGCCACCGGCGCTGATGCTGCGCTGCTGGCTGGCGTAGTGGTCCTGATCTTGCTGGCTGCTGAGGGTAAGGTTGCGGCCAACCTTGGCCGCAATGCTGTCGCCGCTGGCCTGCGCGCCGGTGAGGGCGGTGTCGCGCCCGCTGCGCAGGGTGAGGGTTTGCCCGGCGGCGATGTTGGTCTCGGTGTAGCTGTCGGTGTCGCCGTTTTCCTTGCCGCTGGCGCGGTTGGCGTTGGCGAACACGCTGATGCCGGCTTTGCCGCTACCCACGCCGACGCTAACGCCGATGGCAGCACCGCTACTGCTGTTACTGCCGGTGGTGTCGCTGCGGTTGTGCGCGGACTGCAGGGTGATGTCGCGGGCGGCGTCGAGCGTGACATTCTGCGCCTTGATGCTGCTGCCGATCACCGCCAGGTCGCCGGTATTGGCGACGCCGTCGGCGCCTTTGCTGCCGTCGCCGGTGGCAATGATGTGTACGTTGCGCCCGGCGTTAAGCTCGCTGCTGCTGGCGTTGCTGCTGCTGGTCTGGCTTTGGCTCTGGCTGCGCTGGCTGCCCAGCGAGACCGACACACCCGCAAACGACGGGTCGGCCACCTCGCCGCTACCGCCGCCCTGCTGCGCGGTTTGCAGCGCCTGGTAACCCGCCAGACCGGCCTTGACGCTTTGCAGTGCGGCCAACCTGCTGTTGTTGCTGTTGCCCGCGGCCTGGGCGGCGCTGACGGCGGTTTGTGCGGCGTCTACCACGCCGCCGCTGAGCGCTACAGTGAGGCCGCTTTGCTTGCTGTAGCTGGAGGTCTGCTGGGTTTGCGTGTGCTCGGCGTGCTCGATGCGCACGTTTTGTGCGGCCATCGTGATGTCCTGCCCGGCGATGACGTCGCTGCCTTTGAGCTGCAGGTCTTTGCCGGCTTGTATCACCACATCGCCCTGCACGCTGCCCACGGTGCTACCCACTGCCAGGGTGGTGCTGACACCATTGACGTTGCCTTGCGCAGCCTTGCCAATGGTAAAGCCCAGCCCGCCGCCGCCCATCAGGCCGGATTTTTTCTCGTCGCGCTGGCTGCTATAGCTATCGCTGGCGGTGGCGCTGGTAATGGCGATATTACCGCCGGCTTGCAGACGGGTAGCCTGATCGCTCACCACCTGGCTGGCCTGGATGGCCATATTGCCACCGGCCTGCAGGCTGACGCTGTGGCCGGACACGCTACTGCTGACGATGTCGGTTTGCTGCCGCTGGTAGCTTTCATTGGTGGTTTTACTGCTGAGCAGGCCTTTTTTGCTGCTCTGCGTTTGCCAGTCTTCATTGCGGGTGTTTTCGCCATTCACCAGTTTGAGGTCGCGCCCGGCTTGCAGGGCAACGGCGCCCTTGTCACTGGCCAGGTTGGCCGCACGGGCGTTCAGGTCTTGCCCGGCCATGATGGCAAGGTCGCCGGCGGTGCGGATGCTGGTGCCGGTTTCGGCTTTCTGGCTGCTGTGCAGGCGGTCGGTGGCGTTCCAGCGTACGTCGCGGCTTTCGCCGCTGCTGACGGTGGCCAGGTTGACGTCACGCCCGGCCTGCAGCACGGTAGCGCCACTGCCATTGTTGGCCAGCTGGGCACCAGCCAGGGTAAGGTCGCGCCCGGCGCTGGCCAGCAGCACGCCGGCTCCGCCATCCGCATACAGGCCGGCCACACGCTCGATGCTGGTTTGCTGCAGGCGGTTGTCGCCGCCACCGTACTGCTGGCTGTGGGTAGTGCTGCTCACGGCAATATCGCGCCCGGCGGCCAGCTGCAGGCTGCTGCCCGCGCGAATCTCGCCGCCCAGGTTGTGGATGTCGGTACGCGCTTGCAGGGCGATGTCTTGCCCTTGCAGCTTGCCGCCCAGGTTGTGCAGGTTGTCGGCGTTGATGGTGAGTAATTGGCGGCCGGCAATCTGGCCCTGGTTGGTCAGGTCGCCAGCCAGCTTGAGCTGCAGGCGGTCTGCGGCCAACAGCGCGCCGTCGGCGCTGATGTCGCCAGGCTTGAGCTTGACGTACACCTGCGGCACCAGTTCGGTTTTCTGGCTGCCATCGGGCAAGGTGACGGTTTGTGCCACCAACCACACGATGTCGCTGCTCAAGCGCGCCATTTGCTCGGGGCTGAGCGCTACGCCGGGGCGCAGGCCGTACTGGCGGGCAAAGGTCAGACCATTGTCCATCAGCGCGCGGTATTGTGCCTCGTCGCTGGCGTAACCATTCAAAAAGCGGCGGCCGGTAAGCTGGGCCACTTGGTCGCGGATGAGCTTTTGTTCATAGAAGCCGTCCCCCAGGCGTTGCTGGGCAGTGGCAGGGTCGATGGCCATGGCTTGCAGCATGTAGTCGCTGCCCAGCCACTGGCGGTATTGGGTAAACGCAGGGTCGGTCTGGATAAGGTAGGGGCTGCTGGCTGCGGTAGTGTGGTACAAGCTGCTGCGCGGCAGCGTGACATTGACACTACTGGTGCTCACCTGCCCTGGCATGGCGCCCGCTGGCGGGGTCACGCGAATGATGCCATCGCTACCGCCACGCACGTTGGCCGCCTCGGCACCTGGGGCGGCAGGGGTTTGTACATGCGGCGCGTTGCGGCCTTGGTCCAGGTTGCTGACCTCGCCACCGTTGATCACCAGCGCCGGGTTGGCACTAATGCTGGCAGCCACGCTGCCCAGGGTTTCGCGGATATCGGGCGCCGAGCCCTGGTAGCTGCCCATACCGTAGGTGATGTGGGTATTGCTGAACTGGTGCAAGCGGTACAACGTGGCGGCGGTGTTGACGACCTTGCTGCTACCCTGCCCTTCGCTGCTGCCATCTACCAGCAGGCTGCCACCGGCGGCGATCTGGCTGTAGCGGTTATCCAGTAGCTGGCCGGGGTTCAGTTGCATATTGCCACCGGCACGAATGACGGCGGCAGCGCCGGCACCAGCGGCCAGTACGTCGTCGATGGCGGTGTGGTGGGCAATGCGGGCTACCTCGTTACCCGCCTCCTGGCTGGGGTGCTGTAGGCGGTAAACAATGGTATGGGCGGGATCATCCAGCTGATAGGGCGTCACCAGCTGGATGCAGTTGTTCTTACAGGTACCGTATTGCGGGCTGTACTGTACGCCGTCGTACTGATAGGCAAAGTCAGGTGCCCCGCCACCGCCGCTGGGGGTGAGCTCGGCAAAGGGGTCGTCGCCGCCGGCGAGCTGATCCGGGCTAGCCTGGGCATCTTGCCGCCAAAGGTAGTAAATGGTGCGGGTGGTTTCAGCGGGGACACTGGTACGCCAGCGCTCTCCTGTGGCTCCCCACAAACGGCCAGAGGCAAAAAAGAAGCTGCTGGTTTGCGGAGTGAGTTTCACCACAGCGCGCCCCAGCTGTTTGCCATCCGGGGTGATGAAGGTGTCGTTGCTGAGGATATCCGCCGGGTTCAGGTACAGGATTTCATAGGCGCGATAATTGGCCGAGTTACGCAAGTCACCACCGTTGTGGCCATTACCCTGCCAGCTAGCCACCTGCATGTAGGCGGTTTCGTCGATACTGTTTTGCTGGGTAATGCTGGTGCGTAGCCGCTCGTTACGCAGGGTGTCGGCAGCAATGGCCACATTGCCCTGCGCTTCGATGGTGGCCGACTGGTTGTGAGCCAGTTGCGCGCTGCCGGTTGCCCGCTGCTGGCTATCCAGCTGGCCGCCAATCGCCAGATTGCCATCGCTGTAGATCAGGCTGCTTTCTGCATTGATCAACTTCCCCACGCCCAGCTGCAGGTCTTGCCGCGCCGCAATGGTGGCCGCACGGCTGGCATCAGACTGATTGAGCAGGCTGGCCGTTGCCAGCGCCACGCGGTCGCCGTACAGGCGGCCACCCGGCTGGTTGACAATGGCTTCGGGCGCGCGAATGTTGAGCTGGCCTGCATCGATCAGGCCGGCGTTGCCTACGCGGCTGGCTACGGTAATACCTAGCGCCTGGGCGCTGATTTCGGCTCCGGCCTGGTTATGCAGCGCACCCACCTGCAGGCTGGCCTGGCCACCAGCGCGCAAGGTGCCGCTGTGGCTCAGGCTACCGGGTGTGGTGAGCTGCAGATGGCGGCCTGCCTGGGTACTGCCGGCCAATATCACGCTGGTTTGTAGCTGCAGGGCCACATCCCGGCCGGCGCCCAGCGTGCCGCTGCCGCTCAGGCTATCGGCGATCAGCTTCAGGTCTTGCCCGGCTTGCAGTTGGCCGCGGGTGTTATCTACGCCCCCCGCCGTCAGCTGCAGGTTGCCGCCACTGGCCACGGTGCCATCGGCATTATCCAGCCGGTTACCCAGTTGCAGCACACTGTTGCCGGCACTGCGCACCTGGCCCTGGCTGTTATCGATACCGGCTGCGGCCAACTGCAGCTGACCACCCTGAATACCCTGTTCTGTGTTACCGGTCTGGCGGTTGTCGATATTGCCGGCCTGTAGTGTCAGTGCCTGGCTGCCCAGCAACAGGCCCTGGCGGTTGTCCAGCGCACCATGGGCCAGCTGAATATCCAGCGTGGCGGCCTGCACCTGGCCGTTGCGGTTATCCAGCCCGGCTGCCTGCAATTGCAATGCAGCCTGGCTCGCCAGCAGGCCGGCGTTACGCACGCTGTCAGCCTGTAGTTGCAAGCCTTGCTGGCTGGCAATGATGCTGCCGGTACCGTTGAGCAGCCCGGCACTATGCAGGCCGAGCGGGCCGCCACTGATAATGCTGGCCGCGGCATCGTTGGCCAGCGCCTGGCCATGGGTATCAACGCTCAAGGCGCCACTGGCTTGAATCTGCCCGCCCTCGTTGTGCAGCTGGCCAATCTGCAGTACCAGCTCGCGGCCGCTGATGCTGGCTTGCTGGTTATGTAGCGTACCGCTATCGAGCTGCAGCCGGCCGGTAGCCTGGATGCGCCCGCCAGCCAGGTTGGCCAGCTCGCCGACGTTCAGTTGCAGCCCGCCACCCGACAAAATGCCGCGCTGCTTGCCACTGTCACCATTCGTTAGCGCCTGGCCCTGTGTATCCAGGCTGAGTTGCTGGCTGGCCTGCATCAACCCGCCGCTGTTATCGAACACACCACTGCGGCTGGACAAGGTATCGGCGGCCAGCGTGCCCCCACGGTTATCTACGCTGGCGGCCTGCAGCTGTAGCGAGCTGGCCTGAATGCTGCACTGGCGGTTGTCCAGCGCGCCATCGGAGCTCAGCTGCAAAGTGGTGGCGGCCAATAGTTGGCCACGCTGGTTGTCAACGGTAGTCAACTGCAGGCTGGCACCGTCCTGGCGGCTGGCTAGCACGCCGTCGCGGTTGTCCAGTGCTTCGCCCTGCACCGTCAGCGCCTGACCGGCCACCACGCTGCCGCGCTGGTTATCCAGCTGGCTGCTGCGTAATTGCAGGCTGCCGCCGGCGCCGATCTGACCGTCCCTGTTATCGAAAACCTGGCTATGCAGTACGGCGTCGCCCTGTACTTGCAGCTTGCCTTGCTGGTTGCCGATGCTGAGGGTGTCGATGTTGGCCGCTTGCGCGCTGAGGCTGCCCTGGCTGTTGTCGAAACGCTCGCCACCCACCTGCAGCTGCCCTAGCGCCAGCGTCCCGTGGTTGACCAAGCCACCCTGACTGGCCAGATCGATGCCGCCATTGGCCAAGATGCGGCCACGGTTATCCAGTAGCCCGCCTACCAGTACGCTGCCTGCCGGCAGCGCCTCGGGCGCGGCGGCTTGCACACTGCTGCCCGTAGCGGGAGCGACCTCGGGTAACGGTAGTGGCGGCGCCACCATCGAGCCGGCGCCACCGCTGCTCTCCCCGGCAGGTGCCCCGCTGCCCGGCGCCGCCTGGGCCGGCAAGGCGCCGATACTGCCGCTGTTCTGCAGTTGGCCAGCTTGCAGGGCCAGCGCCTGGCTGCCGCTTTGCCGCAGTTGGCCGCTATTGCTCAGGGTGACGGTGGTGATGGCCAGCCGCTGCGCGTCGATGGCGCCGCTGCTGGCGTTATCGACTTGCGTGGCGTTCAGCGTCAGCTGCCGTGCGGCGCTGAGGGTGCCCTGGTTGCTGAGCTGCCCGCTGCTGTCCAGCTGCAGGTTGCGCGCTGACGACAGCGTGCCGTCGTTGCGCACGTCTCCGGTTTGCAGTTGCACATCAGCGGCGGCATCGGTGGCGCCCAGCGTGCCGCTGTTCAGCAGCTGCCCGTCTGCCTGCAGGCGCAAGCCGCCGGCGCCGGCCACCACCTTGCCGGCGTTGCGCACGCCCAGCCCGTATTCGGTGCCAACCAGCATAATCTTGCCGGCGTACATGCCGCCCAGCGCGGCCACGTCCAGCGCAAACGCCGGCGCCGGCCCGCTGGCCGCGAGCGCACCCTGCCCGCTGCCGTCCGCCGCATACGCCTGGCTGCCGGTGCCCACCTGCAGCTGCTGCGCCCAGATGCCGGCGTTGGCCGCCACGCTGCGCGCCAGAATGGCGGTGTAGTCGCTGGCGCTGGTATCCAGGCCGTTACCGGCGATACTGACCTGCCCGCCGCTGACGCGGTAGCCGTCCAGGTTGCCACCCTGCATTACTGGGCTACCACTGGTCAGTACCGTACGGCTGGCATTCAGAAAAGTGGCGCCGTTGACCTGCAGGCCGGCCGGGTTGGCGATGATGACCTCGGCGCGCTGCCCGGCCACTTCCAGCTTACCGCGCAGCAGCGACGGGTTCTGGCTGTTGACCTGTTGACGATGACGCGGGCGCTGCCGGTAGCCAGCCACGGGTTGGCCGCCACCCAGCCGGCACTTTGCGTCTGCACGTTGACACGGCTGTTGTTGAGGACGGTGCCAGCGGTGCCGGTATCAAACTGGCGGTACTGGTTGAGCGATACGCCGGCGGCGGACGGGGTCTGGATATTGACCTGCACCGCACCGCTGCTGGTGCTGAGCACCGTCGGGCGCTGGTTACCTGGCGCGGCAGGGTCGGCCACGATCTGCGCGGCGGCAGGCAAGGCCCACACCGCCCCCTGCGCCAACAGCAGGCAGGCTACCAGTGGCCGCAGCGCCGCAGACAGGCGGCCAACTACAGGCCGGGCGCGGGTGGGTGACGTATCGGCACCCTGTTGCGGGGTGATCTCGGCCACAGCCATCAGCATGCGGCGGTGGGTGTTGAAAACAAGGCGGTAGCAGTGCTGGTTCATCGCGCAGCTCCTGGTTAAAACTGCAGATTCAGGCTGACACCGCCGGTGGTGCGGGCGGCGCGCAGGTAGTCGGGGTAGCCGTGCGGCTGGCTGATAAAGGCGTCGTAGGCCAGGCTGCCCAGCCGGCCGCGTACGCCCAGCGTGGCACCGGCCAGGCGCTGGCCCAGCAGCAGGCTGGCGCTGGGGCCGGCCACGCGGCCGTAGTCGTAGCCGAGGTACAGTTCCTGCCCGGCCAGCTGCCAGCCCAGCTCGTTGCGCAGCAGCCAGCCGCGTTCGGCGCTGAGCTGGTTTTCGCCGTTGTAACCGCGCACGGTGTAGCGACTGCCGATGGCAAAGCGGTCTTGCGGCACTAGCGGGCCGCGGTTCCACTGCGCGCGCCAGGCCAGGCCGTAGCGCAGCTTTTGCCCGCCCAGCGCAAACGGCGCGTCCAGTTGCGCGTCGGCCTGGTACAGCCGGGGGCGCGAACGGCCTTCTCCAAATGCCTCTTCCGGCGCCGGCATCGCATTGCGGGCACCGGTACCGCGGCGGTAAGCGAGGTTCACGTCCAGCGTGGCGCTGCCCAGAAACTCGCGCCAGTTGGCACCCGCCTCCCAGCCGGCGGTGCGGCGGCGCTGAACCTCGATTTCGGTGTCGTCGATAAAGTTGCTGCTACCGCGCTGCCAGCCTTTCAGTGACAGGGTGAGCTTGCGCACGGCATTGCGGTACACCAGCCGGCTGAGCTTGAGCTCGCTGCTCTCGCTTTTGCCGCTGTAGCGATAGGTCTGGCTGGCACCCGCCACTGCCTGGTGGTAGCGGTGCCGGCTACCGCTGTAGGCCAGCAGCCAGTAGCCAAACGGGATGCTGTAGTGCCAGGCGTAGCCCTCGCTGCCGCGTTCGCCATCGGCACCGCCACCCAGATCGTGGTTATGGGTAAGGTAGAACAGGTCGTTCAGGGTAAACAGATGGTCGTACGACAGCGTGGCGCTGCCCTGGTACAGGCCGGTACTTTTACTGCCGCCGTCGTCTGCACTGAGGGTAAAGCGGTAAGGGTTGGCCTGCTGCCACTGGATCACCAGGTCGCTATCGCCCGGGGCCGCGTCGCTGGCGGCGGCGGGTTCGATACGGATATCGGCCTCGGCAGTCGGTACCCGCTTGAGGTTTTCCAGCCCTTGTTCGATATCGCGCAGGTTCAGCAGGTCGCCTGCCTGCATCGGCAAGGCGTTGGCCGCGTGCAGGCGCTCGGCAGCCGGCTGGGCGTAGCGTATGTCGCGGATGCGTCCTGGAATCAGCGTGAGCGCCAACACGCCGGTCGCCAGCTGTTGCGGCCCGGCCAGCACGCGGGTGGTGATGTAACCACGCGCCAGAATGGCCGCCTGCACCCGGTTAATTACCAGGTTGATGCCGGCTACGTCCAGACAGTGGCCTGCCAGTATGTCTTCGCGGCCGCTGCTGTCACGATCGGCGGCGGCCAGCGCCCATTGAAAGCGCCCGGCGCTGTCGCCCTGCAGGCGCAGGTCGCTGATGACAAAGCATGGTGCCTCGCCACGGTGATAGCGTTGCAGTGGCACCGTGGTAGCGGGCTGCAGGTGGACATCGGGCGCATCGGGCTGCGGCTGCTGGGCACTGCGTTGTTGCTGCAATTGCTGTTCGCGGGCGTCGAGCTGGGCCGGGGTGGCAGCCTGGCCGGTTTGCGCCTGCACCATGATGGCTGGCAGGCATAGCAGCGCGTGGCAGAAAGAACGTAGTGGGCGGGAATAGATAGGCATGGTAAGGCTCTGTCTGGCCGGGCCGCGGAGCGCCCAGCCATTTCGATAGATTTTGTTTAAATTGAAAATGACGATTAAATCAAATCGGCACTATAACAAGACCTATCGGCAAGCCAAAAATATCTATAAATCATTACCCTAGCGGGTTGTCGCTTATTGACATCACCATGTCATGCCGCAATCTGACAGCACAAAAAGAAACACCCTGCCCAGGTGAGAGGCAGGGTGCAAACGGGCGCTGTGCCCGTGTCAGGGGAAATACGGGAAGGTCAGGCTTTGGCCGGCACGGCCGCCAGTACCGCTTGCAGCAATTTCCAGGCGTGGCCGACCGAGGCCACTTCCACGCGCTCGCCTGGTGCGTGTGCACCGCGGATATTGGGGCCGAACGACACCATGTCCATCTGCGGGTACTTGGCGCCGATGATGCCGCACTCCAGGCCGGCGTGAATTACCTGCACGCCCGACTCGGCACCGAATTGCTCGTGGTACACGCGCTGGAACAGCGCCAGCAGCGGCGACGCCGGGTTCGGCGCCCAGCCCGGGTAGCCGCCTTCGGTTTCGGTATCGAAGCCGGCCAGCTTGAACAGCGCCACGATTTCGGCGGCCAGGTTACGGAAGCCGCTATCCAGCAACGAGCGCACCATCAAGTTGGCAAACACCTTGCCGTCACCGATGGCGATCACGCCCAGGTTGTTGGAGGTTTCCACCACACCCGCCACGCGCTGGCTCATGCGCTTTACGCCGTGCGGGGCGGCGTGCAAAGCGGCCAGAATGGCGTCTTGGTCAGCCTGAGCCATCATGCTGCTGGCCGCTGCAGGGTTGGCCGTAATGGTGACGCCTTCGTCCACACCAGCCAGCTCGAAGCGCATCAGTGCCTGATAGGCATCGATGGCGGCAGCTACCTGCTCGGCCTGGGCCGCGGGGTACGCCACCACGGCAAAGGCTTCGCGTGACAGCGCGTTGCGGGCGGTACCGCCGTTGAACGACACCAGGCGCAGTGGCAATGTTGCGGCCAACTCGGTCAGCAGGCGCACCAGCACCTTGTTGGCATTGCCACGACCCAGATGGATATCGGCGCCGGAGTGGCCGCCTACCAGGCCGGACACCACCAGCTGCTGCGCGGTGTAGCCAGCCGGCAGTGGCTCTTGTGCGTAAGTGCGCCGTACGTTCACGTCGATACCACCGGCGCAGCCCATATAGAACTCGCCCCACTCTTCGGTATCGATGTTGATCATCATCTGGCCTTGCAGCAGCGTCGGCGACAAACCCAGCGCGCCGCCCATGCCGGCTTCTTCATCCAGCGTCATCAGCACTTCTACCGGGCCGTGGGCAATGTCGTCGGTGGACAATACGGCCAGGCCCAGCGCCACGCCGATGCCGTTGTCGGCGCCCAGCGTGGTGTTTTCCGCGATCAGCCAGCCGTCTTTCAGCACCGGGCGGATCGGGTCGTTGAAAAAGTCGTGCTCGGTGCCGGTATTTGCCTGGCACACCATATCCAGGTGCCCCTGCAGCACTACGCCGATACGGTCTTCCATGCCCGGCGTGGCCGGCTTGCGCACCACCAGGTTGCCCACCTCGTCCACGGCGGTTTCCAGGCCACGCAGCTCGGCCCAGCCTTTCAGGTAGTCGCGCAGCGCCTGCTCGTGCTTGGACGGGCGCGGGATATCACACAGGGTCTGGAAGTGTTCCCAGACGGCACGGGGTTCGAGTTCGGCAATGTTTACCACGACAACAAGCTCCTTTGCGGTATTCAGGGGGCAGTTCACGGCCTTGTGCGCCATGAACAAGGGGCGGCCGCTGTGCCGCCCCGTCAACAGGTTGAGCGTAATGTAACACGCAGGCCGCAGAGCGTCATTTGCACTAATCGGCCAGTTTTCAGGGGCAAACAGCAACAAAGCCGCACTTTCGATAACCGATCAGGCAGCGTAGCGTCGGGCTGTCTGCCCTGGCTTGGCAAGTTTTTTGATTTTGTACATAATCAAAAAAAGGAGATTGCCATGCACGCCACCATGCTGCCCCACCCCACGCCCCACGCCGGTACGCTGCCCCTGTACGCCAGCCGTGTGGCGGCCGGCTTCCCCTCACCGGCAGACGACTACCTGGAAGGCCACCTGGACCTGAACCGCTACCTGATCGACGACACCGCCGCCTGCTTCATGGTGCGCGTCAGCGGTGACAGCATGCAGGATGCCGGCATCCACGACGGCGACCTGCTGGTGGTAAACCGCAGCCTGCCGGCGCGCCACGGCCACATCGTACTGGCGGTGGTCTGCGGCGAGTTCACCGTCAAGCGCCTGCACCAGCGTGACGGGCGCACCGCCTTGCTGCCAGACAACCCGGCCTACCCGCCCATCGAGATCGGCCCCGGCCAGGAGCTGCACATCTGGGGCGTGGTCAGCGCCTGCGTGCGGCGGCTGCTGCCATGAGCCAGTTTGCGCTGGTGGACGGCAACAGCTTCTATACCAGCTGCGAGCGCGTGTTCCGCCCCGACCTGGCCCGCAAGCCCATCATCGTGCTAAGCAATAACGACGGCTGCGTGGTGGCACGCAGCGCCGAAGCCAAAGCACTGGGCATTCCCGGCTTTGCGCCCTACCACCAGGTGGCCGAGCCGTGCCGCCGCCACGGCGTAGCAGTATTCAGCTCCAACTACGCGCTATACGGTGACATGAGCCGGCGCATGATGCAGGTGATTGCGCGCTGGGGCGTGCAGCAAGAGGTGTACAGCATCGACGAATGCTTCCTGCACCTGGACGGTATTGCCGAACAGCGCCAGCACGCGGCCAACCTTCGCGCCGACGTGCTGCAAAGCGTCGGCATCCCCTGTTGCGTGGGCATTGGCCGCAGCAAGACGCTGGCCAAGCTGGCCAACCACGTCGCCAAGACACGGCCGCAATGCCAGGGCGTATTCGGCTGGGACTGGCTGGCACCGCACTACCAGCAGCTACTGCTGGGCCGGCTGGCCGTGGGCGAGGTGTGGGGCATAGGACGGCAGTTGGCCGCACGGCTGGCCGCCTGCGGCATCCGCAGCGCGCTGGACTTGCAGCAAGCCAACGTAGCGGACATCCAGCGCCGCTTCAATATCGTGGTGGCGCGCACCGTGGCCGAGCTCAACGGCGAAGCCTGCGTCGGCGCCGACGATATCCACGCCGACAAGCAGCAGCTGATCTCCAGCCGCAGCTTTGCCCGGCAAGTCACCGATTTTGACACCCTGGCCAGCGCCATCAGCCACCACGCCGCCCGCTGCGCAGAAAAGCTGCGCCGCCAGCACGGGCTGGCCAACCTGGTGGGCGTCAGCATCCGCACCAACCGCTTTCGCGAACAAGACCGCCAATACCGCGGCTGGATCGCCGTGGCGCTGCCAGGCGCCAGCAGCGACAGCGCCGACCTTACCCGCGCCGCACTAGCCGGCCTGCGCCAGATTTATCGCGATGACTGCAGCTACAAAAAAGCCGGCGTGGTACTGATGGCGCTGGAAAACAGCCACCACGGCCAGCAAAGCCTGTTCGGCAGTGCGGCCAACCCGCGCCGGCAGCAGCTGATGCAAACACTGGACCGCATCAACCAGCAATTCGGCCGCGGCACGCTAAGGTTGGCCGCAGAAAGCCTGCACGACGGCTGGGCCATGCGGCAGGAGCTGCGCTCGCCGCGCTGGACCACGCAATGGAACGAGCTACCCTGCGCGCGCTAAGACGCCAATTGGTTGAGAAAAAGCAAAAGTTTACATAAGAAAGTGATGATTTAACTCACGTGTAATTCTGGCGCAAGCTAGCGCCTGCCACGCTTGGCACGGTGAACTACCCATCCCAACGTCGCTATAAAAATACTGGCAGCGCCAGCCTGCTTATCCTGCCACGCCCCCGCACCGGCCAGCCACAAGGAGAACCCATGAACGCACGCGCCCAGCACGGCAGCCAGCCGCGCAGCCCTTCCTACTACAGCGCCACCATCGTAGCGGAAAGCGATTACCCGATGCTGCAAGGCACGGTGGAAGCCGACGTCGCCATCATTGGCGGGGGCTTCACCGGCGTGGCCAGCGCCGTAGAGTTGGCCGAACGCGGCCTGAGCGTGGTGCTACTGGAACAGAACAAGATCGGCTGGGGCGCCAGCGGCCGCAACGGCGGCCAGGTCACCGGCAGCCTGTCGGGCGATGAGGCCATGCGCAAGCAGATGCGCCAGACATTGGGCGACGACGTGGACGACTTCATCTGGCAGCTGCGCTGGCGCGGTCACGACATCATCCAGCAGCGCGTGGCGCGCTACGGCATTGCCTGCGACCTCAAGCACGGCCACCTGCACGCGGCGATGAAACCGGCACACATGGCCGAGCTGCAAGCCAGCTACGACGAAGCGCAGCGCCGCGGCATGGGCGACGACGTCACCCTGCTGGACGCAGCTGCCGTGCGCGAGCACCTGGCCACCGAACAGTACTGCGGCGCGCTGAAAAACCGCCGCAACCTGCACCTGCACCCGCTCAACCTGTGCCTGGGCGAAGCGCGCGCCGCCGCCAGCCTGGGTGCGCGGCTGTACGAACACACCGAGGTGCTGGACATCGTGCACGGCCCGCACCCGGCCATCGTCACCGCCCACGGCCGCGTCAACGCCCGCCACATCCTGCTGGCCGGCGACGTGTACCACAAGCTGGCGCAAGACCAACTGGGCGGCAAGATCTTTCCGGCCATGGGCGGCATTGTCACCACCCGCCCGCTGGGCGAGCTGGCCAACACGCTGAACCCGCACGACCTGGCGGTGTACGACTGCCGCTTTGTGCTGGATTACTACCGCATGACGGCCGACGGCCGCCTGCTGTTCGGTGGCGGCGCCAACTACAGCGGCCGCGACTCGCGCGATATCGCTGCCGAGCTGCTGCCGTGCATCGAGCGCACCTTTCCGCAGCTGAAGGGCGTGCAGATCGACTACCAGTGGAGCTGCGCCATGGGCATTGTGGTGAACCGCATTCCACAGCTGGGTAAGCTGTCGGACAACGTGTGGTACTGCCAGGGCTACTCCGGCCACGGCGTGGCCAGCAGCCACATCATGGGAGAGATCATGGCCGAGGCCATCACCGGCACGCTAAGCCAGTTCGACACCTTTGCCGCCTGCAAACATATCCGCGTACCGCTGGGCAGCAAGCTGGGCAACCCGCTGCTGGCCGCCGGCATGTGGTACTACCAGATGCTGGAAAAGCTGCGCTAAGGCAGGCTGCCCCACCGAGTAAACCGGGCACTGCGGCCAACGTTGGCCGCAGCCTGCCGTACACCATGGCTCGGCAGACGCACCGGAAACTGGCCACCGGCAAACTGCCAAGCCAGACATGGCACAGGCAGACACCGCCAACTCGTGCGGCCAACAACACCCGCCCGAAAACAAACAGCCCCCGCCTGGCCTGGCCAGACGGGGGCTGTTGCGCACCAGGGCCGCGGTGATGCGGTGCCCAGGCTAGCCGGCGTTAACCGACAATCGCGCTGGCATCCACAACACCAGCCTCGTGGGCTTGTACGTCAGCGTGGTAGCTGGAACGCACCATGGCACCGACAGCAGCGTGCTTGAAGCCGATTTCATAAGCCTTGTTTTCGAAGGCCTTGAACAGGTCCGGGTGCACGTAGCGCAGCACCGGCAGGTGGCCGTCGGTAGGCTGCAGGTACTGGCCGATGGTGATCATGTCGATATTGTAACGGCGCATATCGGCCATCACTTCATACACTTCCTCGTCGGTTTCACCCAGGCCTACCATGATGCCGGACTTGGTCGGTACATCCGGGCACAGCGCCTTGAACTGCTTGAGCAGCTCCAGCGAGTGGATGTAGTCGGCACCCGGGCGCGCTTGCTTGTACAGGCGCGGTGCGGTTTCCAGGTTGTGGTTCATCACATCCGGCGGGTTCTTGCTGAGAATGTCCAGCGCCACGTCCAGGCGGCCGCGGAAGTCCGGCACCAGTACTTCGATCTGGGTGTCGGGCGACAGTTTGCGGATTTCGCTGATGCAGTCGGCAAAGTGCTGGGCACCGCCGTCGCGCAGGTCGTCGCGGTCTACCGAGGTAATCACCACATAGCGCAGCTTGAGCGCGGCCACGGTTTCGGCCAGGTGGCGCGGCTCGTTTACGTCCAGCGGGTTCGGGCGGCCGTGGCCTACGTCGCAGAACGGGCAGCGGCGGGTGCAGATGTCACCCATGATCATGAAGGTGGCCGTGCCTTTGCTGAAGCATTCGCCGATATTCGGGCAGGTAGCCTCTTCACAGACGGTGTGCAGCTTCTGGTCGCGCAGGATCTGCTTGATCTCGTTGAAGCGCTGGCCATTGGGCAGCTTGGCGCGAATCCACTCCGGCTTTTTGAGCTTTTCGTCCAGTGGCACGATCTTGATAGGGATACGTGCGGTCTTGTCGGCGCCTTTGTGTTTTACGCCTGCCTGGTTGTCCAGTTTCATGCTGTCTCCTTCGTCACCGCTAGGTTGCGCTCCAGGTGGGGCAGCAGTTGCGCGGCGGTTTCTGCCACGGTAAGGGTGGCTCCGTGGTTTTTGAGTTGCGTCACCTTGAGGCCGGCATAGCCGCAAGGGTTAATCCAGCTGAACGGTGTCAGGTCCATGTCCACGTTCAGGCTCAGGCCGTGGTACACCGCACCGTTTTTGATTCTTAGCCCCAGCGAAGCGATTTTTTCGCCCGCTACATACACCCCCGGCGCGTTCACGTCGCCGTAGGCGGTAATGCCCAGTTCGGCCAGCAGGTCGATTACCGATTGCTCGATACGACGCACCAGCTCGCGCACGCCTATGCCCATGCGCTTGAAGTCGATCATCAGATACACCACCAGCTGGCCGGGGCCGTGGTAGGTCACCTGGCCGCCACGGTCACACTTCACCACCTCGATGCTGCTGGGCATGATCAGGTGCTCGGGCTTGCCGGCCAGGCCCAGGGTATACACCGGCGGGTGCTCCAGGCACCACAGCTCGTCTGGCGTGGCGTCGGTGCGGGCTTCGGTAAACGCCTGCATGGCGTGCCAGGTGGGCGTGTAGTCAACCTGCCCCAAGTGTTTGACGATGCGGCTCATGTTTTACAGGGCCCACTTCACCAGCGGGTGGCCGGACAGTGCACGGTAGATATTGTCCAGCTGCTCTTTCGAGGTAGCCGTCACGGTTACGGTCAGCGACACGTATTTACCGCTGGAACTGTCACGCGACACGATATGCGCCAGCTCCAGGTCTGGCGCGTGCAGGCGCACTACTTCGAAGATGGTCGGCAGGAAGGCATCGGTACGCTCGCCCATCACCTTGATGGGGAAGCGAGCCGGAAATTCCAGCAGGTCTTTGATATCGCTTGTCGGGTTGCTCATATGCACATCCTGAATACAAAAAGGGTTGGCCGCATAGATGCGGCCAACCATTCAAATTACCAGCCCAGCCACAGCTTGATGCTATCCCACAGGCGGCTGAAGAAACCACCCTCTTCCACAGCCTGCAGCGCCACCACCGGGCGCTCCAGCACAACCTTGCCTGCCAGGCTCACGGTGAGCTTGCCCACGGTCTGGCCAGCAGCCACCGGGGCGATCATCGGCTGCGTGGTGGTCAGGTCGGCTTTCAGCTGGCTGGCCTGGCCTTTGGGTACGGTGATGTACACGTCGCTGGCAAAGCCTACCGGCAGCTTGCTGCTGGCACCTTTGTAGACGGCCACTTCCGACACCGGCTTTTTGGCGTCGTACAGCTTGGGCGTTTCAAAGAACTGCAGCGCGTAATTCAGCAGCTTGGAGCTTTCCACCGCACGGGCTTCTTCGCTGGCCGTGCCGACCACCACCGACACCACGCGGCGGCCATCGCGCTTGCTGGAGGCAATCAGGTTGTAGCCGGCGCTGGCAGTGTGGCCGGTTTTCATGCCGTCCACGTTCGGGTCGCGGTACAGCAGCAGGTTGCGGTTCGGCTGGGTGATGTTGTTGTAGCTGAACGACTTCATCGAGTAGATCGGGTAGAACTCGGGGAAGTCGTGGATGATGGCGGTAGACAGCGTGGCCAGGTCGCGCGTGGTGGTGTAGTGCTCCGGGTGCGGCAGGCCAGTCGAGTTCTTGAAGCTGGTGGCGCTCATACCCAGACGCTTGGCCTCGGTGGTCATCATCTGCGCGAAGACTTCTTCGCTGCCGGCAATGGCTTCGGCCAGCGTGACGCAGGCGTCGTTACCGGACTGCACGATCATGCCCTTGATGAGATTGTCCACCGACACCGGCACTTTCGGGTCGAGGAACATGCGCGAGCCTTCCTGCTTCCAGCCCACCTGCGACACGGTCAGCATCTGGTCCAGCGTCAGGCGTTTTTCCTTCAATGCCTTGAAGGTGAGGTACGCCGTCATCAGCTTGGTCAGCGACGCAGGCTCGATACGGGTATCCGGGTCACGGGCGGCAACAACCTGCCCGCTGTAGAAATCGGTAATAAAGTAGGCCTTGCCGGCGATTTCCGGCACAGGTGGCACAAACGGTGTGGTGGCGTGTGCCAGGGTGGACAGCGACAAGGCTGCCGTCAGCAAAAGCGAGGTGGTTTTTTTCATTGAAACGATAGACGGTGGGTTTGTCGCAAAACAGCCGGGCATTATACACGCCGGGCCGGGAGAGATTGCGCCACGGGATACAAAATATTGCCTGGCACAAGGCCGGCACAACAGGGTGGGAGCCCGCAGTACAAAGGTTTTTATACCCTTCGCAGGCAGCTTAGTTCCTGTTAATCTGCCTTTTCAGGGACAAAAAAATTACTCGGAATAAATAACCATGCCACACCCCAAGGACTATCTGGAGCGCATCCTAACCTCGAATGTGTACGACGTGGCCATCGAAAGCCCGCTGGAGGTCGCCACCAACCTAAGCCGCCGCACCGGCAACACCATTTTGCTGAAGCGCGAAGACTTGCAGCCGGTGTTCTCGTTCAAGCTGCGCGGCGCCTACAACAAGATGTCCAAGCTCACCCCCGAGCAACGTGCGCGCGGCGTGATTACCGCCAGCGCCGGCAACCACGCCCAGGGCGTGGCGCTATCGGCCAGCAAGCTGGGGCTGGAAGCCACCATCGTGATGCCCGCCACCACGCCAGCCATCAAGATTGATGGCGTGACCCGCCGTGGCGGCAAAGTAGTTCTGGCCGGCGAATCGTTCAGCGACGCCTTCCAGCACGCCATGACGCTGGTGGAAGAAACCGGCAAGACCTACATCCCACCGTTTGACGACCCGGACGTGATTGCCGGCCAGGGCACCATCGGCATGGAAATCCTGCGCCAGCACCCGGGCGATATCGAGGCGGTATTCGTGGCCATCGGCGGCGGCGGCCTGGCCGCGGGCGTGGCCAGCTACATCAAGCGCCTGAAGCCGCAAATCAAGATCATCGGCGTACAGCCGGTGGACTCCAGCGCGATGAAGCAATCCATCGAAGCCGGCTACCGCGTAGAGCTGAAAGACGTGGGCCTGTTTGCCGATGGCGTAGCCGTCAAGCTGGTAGGCGAAGAAACCTTCCGCATCTGCCGCGAGCTGCTGGACGAGATCATGCTGGTGGATACCGACGCCATCTGCGCCGCCATCAAGGATATCTTTGAAGATACCCGCTCCATTACCGAGCCGGCCGGCGCGCTGGCCGTGGCCGCTGCCAAGGCCTACGTGGAACGCGAAGGCTGTAGCGGCAAAACGCTGGTGGCCATCAACTGCGGCGCCAATATGAACTTTGACCGCCTGCGCCACGTATCGGAGCGTTCCGAGCTGGGCGAGCGTCGCGAAGCGGTGATTGCGGTGACCATCCCCGAAAAACCGGGCAGCTTCAAGAAGTTCTGCAGCGTCATCGGCAACCGCAACATTACCGAGTTCAACTACCGCTTTGCCGACCCCAGCATTGCGCACGTGTTTGTGGGCGTGCAGATCACCGGCCGCGAAGACGTTGGCCGCATCGTGGCCGACCTGCAGGCCAACGAGCTGGACGGCCTGGACCTCACCGACAACGAGCTGGCCAAGCTGCACATTCGCCACCTGGTAGGCGGCCACGCCCCGCAGCTGAAGGACGAGCGCGTGCTGCGCTTCGAATTCCCCGAGCGCCCGGGCGCGCTGATGCGCTTTCTGGAAGCCATGCAGACCGGCTGGAACATCAGTCTGTTCCACTACCGCAACCATGGCGCCGACTACGGCCGCGTGCTGATCGGCATCCAGGTGCCGCGCGAGGACGACGCGGCCTTCCAGACCTTCCTGGCGCAGCTGGGCTACCCGTATGTGGAAGAAACCGATAACCCGGCCTACAAATTGTTCCTCGGCAAGACAGTACGCTAGGGCTGACGTAAACTTGCGGCCAACCTTGCCCCCAAGGTTGGCCGCATTTTTTTGGAGAACGCTTGCATGATCAAGGCAGTACTGTTTGACCTGGACGGCACCCTGGCCGACACCGCCCGCGACCTGGGCGCCGCCCTTAACCGCCTGCTGGCCGAAGAAAACCTGCCGCCACAGCCGTACGCAGCGGTACGCCCCATTGCCAGCCACGGTGCGCGCGGGCTGGTGAGCCTGGGCTTCGGCATCGACACGAGCCACCCGCGTTTCGAAGAGTACCGCCTGCGCTTTCTGGAGCAATACGACCACGATTTTTCCAGCCACACCACGCTGTTTGACGGCATCAACGAGCTGATCCTGGCGCTGGCTGCACGCGGCCTGCAGTGGGGCATCATCACCAATAAGCCGATGCGCTTTACCGACCGCCTGGTGCCGGCGCTGCCGTTTGCCGTGCCGCCCGCCGTGGTGGTAAGCGGCGATACCGTGGGCGTGGCCAAACCGGACCCGGCGCCCATGCTGCACGCCTGCCGCCTGATCGATACCGACCCGCACCACTGCCTGTACGTGGGCGACGCCGAGCGCGACATACAGGCCGGCCGCGCCGTAGGCATGAAAACCGTGCTGGTAAACTGGGGCTATATTGCCGACAGCGACGATACCGCCAGCTGGCAAGCCGACATCAGTATCGACCAGCCCGCCGAGCTGCTAAAGCACCTGTAAGAATGCAGGCAAACGGCATGGCATTTCACCCTTGGTTTGCCATGCCACACTTTAGACCGTGGCGCTTTTCCTGCACGCCGCTGTTAAAAGTTTTAAAATCGTTTTGTAATTATTCCGCATCAACTTATTCAATTTGCCTCGGCCCGCCATGCACGCCCAACGCCTGATACTCCTGACCCTCTGCCTAGCCAGTGCCAGCCACGCCGACAATGGTGACTGGCAATACACAATCAAACCCGGCGACACGCTGTGGAGTATCGCCCGTGTGCACCTCAGTACCCTGGCGCACGCCCCGGCACTGCAAAAGCTGAACGCCATACGCAACCCGTATGCACTCAAGCCGGACACCACGCTGCGCATTCCGCTGCAGCTGATGCGCCAGCACAGTGCCAGCGCCACGGTAACCGACCTGGTAGGCGACGCCACGCTGGACGGCCAGGCCCTGGAGGCAGGCCAGCGCTACCCGCTCGCCGCTGGCAAGATTATCCGCACCGGCCCCAATAGCGCGCTGAAACTGCTGATGGAAGAAGGCAGCCTGGTAAGCATCGGCCCCAATGCCCGCTTTGCCATCAAGGAAGCCACGTTCTTTCCCAGCACTGGCGCCAGCAACACCTGGCTCAGCATAGAAAGCGGCAGCATAGACAATAGCGTGGTGAAAAACCCGCTGATGCAAAACCGGCACACCATCCAGACACCCAGTGCCATTACCGCCGTACGCGGCACGGGCTTTCGCGTAAACGTGGCCGACGCGGACAGCTCGGCCACCGAGGTAGTAGAAGGCCAGGTAGAAGTCAGTGGCCACAGCGGCAGCCAGGCCGTAGGCGCCGGTTTTGGCAGTGTTACCCGCCGTGGCGAAGCACCTGGCGGCAGCATCAAACTCCCGCCCGCCCCCGACCTTAGCCCGCTTGCTGCCGTGCAGTCTTTTTCACCTGCCATCCTGCAGTGGAAGCCGGCAGAAGGCATGGCTGCGTATCAGGCCAACCTGATGCGCACCCAACCCAGCCGCCGCATGATGGACGACAAGCTATTGAAAACGGCGCAGTGGTATCCCGCGCTGGAAAATGGCCAGTATCAGCTTACCGTGCGCAGCCAGCTGCCCAACGGGCTGCAGGGCTACCCGGCACAGCACAATTTCATCGTTCACGCCCACCCTGCCCCGCCGCTGGTACTCAGCCCGGCAGAGGGCAGCCGCCTGGCCGGCCGCGAGCTAGCCTTCCGTTTTAGTGGCGACACCGGCACGCGCTACCGCGTACTGCTGTCCCGCCAGCCAGACATGCAGCCCGTCGCCGCCAGCTGGGATATCAGCCAGCCAGATAGCGCGCGCCAGCTGGAGGCAGGTGGCCAGTGGTACTGGCAGGTTGCCCGCCTGGACAAACAAGGCAAGCCCGGCCCCTATAGTCAGACCTACAGCCTGCAGGCAGACGCCGGCCTGTGGCGCGCCAGCTACCCGCGCGGCATGCAGATCAGCGGCCGGCCTTACCCGCTGGCCAATGCGCGCTACCAGCTCACCTTGCAGCTGCTGGGGCGAGACAGCCAGGCCTTTGTCTACAGCAACAGCCAGCCTGCATGGCAAGACAGCGAGCGCCTGTTCAGCGGCCGCTATCGCGTGAGCTACAAGGTCAGCACACCCGATGGCTACCAGGCCACAGAACTGGATGACATCCTGCTGGTCGATTAACCATGCCCATGCCCACATCACGCACCCTGCCCGGCATCCTGCTGCCACTGGCCGCACTTTGGCTGGGCATGGCCCCCTCGACACTGGACTACCACGTACAGGACCTGATCAACCAGGCCCTGGCACCCAACGCCAGCGAACAGATCGTGATTGTGGCCATCGATGAAAAAAGCCTGGCCCAGCTAGGGCGCTGGCCCTGGCCGCGCGAGCTGCTGGCCGAAGCGATCGGCAAGCTGGGCCACGTCAGGGCTGTGGGGCTGAACCTGCTGCTGGCCGAGCATTCTGAACACCCCGAGTCCGACCAGGCGCTAGCCCGCGCTATCGCCCAGAACGGCAAAGTCTACCTGCCCGCCTTCCCCGAGTCGGATGGCCATACCCTGCGGCCAACCTTGCCGCTACCCATGCTGGCGCATGCAGCCCGCGGGGTGGGCGTGAGCGACTTTCCACCCGAAAGCAATGGCGAACTCCGCCGCACCTACCTAGCCAGCGGGCCTGGCGACACGCGCCTGCCATCGTTTGCCGCCCTGGTAGCCGACCAGAACATCGCCGCCACCACCAGCACCAACCCGGGTGACTGGGGGCGCAACCTGCCACGCCTGCTGCCTTACCTGGACAGCGACACCAGTTTCACCACCGTATCCATGGCGGAGTTGCTATCAAGCCACCAGCCAGATCCGCGCCTGCAAGACAAAACCGTGTTTATCGGTGTCACTGCCGCCGGTAGCGGCGACGAGCACTTCACCGCCATTCAGCGCGGCCAGCCCAAAAGCAGCGGCGTATTCATCAATGCCGCACTGGCGCAAGGCCTGCAGCAAAACACCCTGGCCACGCCGCTATCGCCAGGCTGGCGCGCCAGCCTGCTGCTGGCACTGGCGCTAGGCTGGCAGCTGCTGGCCCACCGCCGCAAAAGCCAGCACCCCATACGCCAGGCCGCCCTGTTTGTCGCGGGTATGGTGCTGGCCGACACCCTGCTGTACCAACTGCTGCACATCGAGCTGGGCACCGCCACCTTGGGCCTGTTTATCATGATGGCCGCCGCCAGCAATTTTTTCCTGCTGCAAAGTCATTTTAAAAAGCTGGCGTTTACCGACAAGCTTACCGGCCTGGCCAACCGCCACCATTTTGACGAGCGCATTGTAATGGCCCTGCAGCACAGCCAGCTGGAACAACAGCCGCTGGCGCTGCTGATTCTGGATGTCGACCACTTCAAGCGCTACAACGACCACTACGGCCACGCCGCTGGCGACGACATTTTGCGCCAGATCGCCCAGGTGATCGCCAGCATGGTGCGCAACCCGCAGGACACCGTGGCACGCATTGGCGGCGAAGAATTCGCCCTGCTGCTACCCGACACGCCGCAAAAGCAGGCAGAAGCCATCGCCACCGAGCTGCGCTACCGCCTGCTCTCGCGCCAGATACCGCACCACAGCAGCCCACTGGGGCGCGTCAGCTGCAGCATCGGCATCTACGCTGACACCCCGGAGCAAGACGCCACCGTGCGCAGCATATTCGAGCAAGCCGACCAGGCGCTGTACCAAGCCAAACGCAACGGCCGCGACCAGGCTTGCGTAGCCGACGGCCTGCTGGCCACCCGAATCTAAACCCGGCCACGCCCGAAAACCACCCCCAGGCTGACAAGCAAATGCCAGCTGCCCGCCAGCACCGCCACCAACCCCGCCCCCGCAAGCTGCGGCCAACCTTTCAGGCATACCGCGCATGAAAAATGCCGCCGCGGCTTGCACCGGGGCGGCATGGTCAGCAGGCTAAACGCTGCTTAGTTTTCTTGCTTGGACATACGGCGACGGTCGTGCTCTTGCAGGAAGCGCTTGCGGATACGGATGGATTTCGGGGTGATTTCCACCAGTTCGTCGTCATCGATGAACTCCACGGCCGATTCCAGCGTCAGCTTGATCGGGGTGGTCAGGCGTACGGCTTCGTCGGTACCGGAGGCACGAACGTTGGTCAGCTTCTTGCCTTTCAGCGGGTTCACTACCAGGTCGTTATCACGGCTGTGAATACCGATGATCATGCCTTCGTACAGCTTGTCGCCCGGGGACACGAACATACGGCCGCGGTCTTCCAGGTTCCACAGTGCGTAGGCTACGGCTTCGCCGTTGTCTTGTGAGATCAGCACGCCATTGTGACGGCCTGGCAGGTCGGCTTTTACCGGACCGTAGTCGTCAAATACGTGGCTCATCAGGCCGGTACCGCGGGTCATGGTCATGAAGTCGGACTGGAAGCCGATCAGGCCACGTGCCGGAATATGGTATTCCAGACGGGTACGGCCCTGGCCATCCGATTCCATATTGGTCAGCTCGCCACGACGACGGCCGATTTCTTCCATCACACCACCCTGGTGGGAGTCTTCCAGGTCGATGGTCAGGTTTTCGTACGGCTCGCACTTCTCGCCGTTCACTTCCTTGAACACCACGCGCGGCTTGGCCACAGCCATTTCGAAGCCTTCACGACGCATGTTTTCCAGCAGAATGGTCAGGTGCAGCTCGCCACGGCCCGATACACGGAACACGTCGGAGTCTTCGGTGTCTTCAACACGCAGGGCCACGTTGGTCAGTAGCTCTTTGGTCAGACGGTCGCGGATCTGGCGGCTGGTCACGAACTTGCCTTCGGTACCGGCCAGTGGCGACGAGTTCACCATGAAGTCCATGGTCAGGGTAGGCTCATCCACCGACAGCATAGGCAGGCCAACCGGCTGCTCTTTGTCGCAGATGGTCACACCGATACCGATATCCTCGATACCGGAAATGATGATGATGTCGCCAGCTTCGGCGCCTTCCACCGGCACGCGGTCCAGGCCTTTATAACCCAGCACCTGGTTGATACGGCCCGAAGCCACCTGGTCGTCATGGTTCATCACCACCACAGCCTGGCCTGGCTTGATACGGCCGTTCAGTACGCGGCCAACACCCAGGCGGCCGGTATAAGTGGAGTAGTCCAGTGCAGAAATCTGCAGCTGCAGTGGCGCGTCCGGGCTACCTGGCGGGGTAGGCACGTGCTTGAGCACGGTTTCGAACAGCGGGCGCATGTTATCGGACTCTTCTTCCAGCTCCAGCTTGGCAAAGCCGTTCAGGCCGGAAGCGTAGATGATCGGGAAGTCCAGCTGCTCGTCGGTCGCACCCAGCTTGTCGAACAGGTCGAAAGTCTGGTCTACCACCCAGTCAGGGCGTGCGCCCGGGCGGTCTACCTTGTTGATGACCACGATAGGGCGCAGGCCCAGGGCCAGGGCTTTTTTGGTCACAAAACGGGTTTGCGGCATCGGGCCTTCTACGGCATCCACCAGCAGCAGTACGCCATCCACCATGCCCAGAACGCGCTCTACTTCACCGCCGAAGTCGGCGTGGCCCGGGGTGTCAACGATGTTGATGTGAACACCTTCGTACTCGATGGCAGTGTTCTTGGCCAGAATGGTAATGCCGCGTTCTTTTTCCAGATCGTTGGAATCCATTACGCGCTCGTCAACCTGCTGGTTTTCGCGGAAAGTGCCGGATTGGCGCAGCAGTTGGTCAACCAGGGTAGTTTTGCCGTGGTCAACGTGGGCAATAATGGCGATGTTACGAATTTGTCGGGTCATGGGGATACGTCATTTTAAAAAGTCGCGCGGATTCTACCATGCCGCGGCCAACTCTACAGTTTTCCCGTGATTTTTTCTGTACACTGGCGCCGTTTTCTAGCAAGAAAGAACACAAATGTACGACTGGAACGCACTGTGGCACGCCCACCTTGACTATCGCACTGGCTACGGTGCGCCAGATACCGATATAAATCAGCTGGCCAGCCAGCTCAACGGCACCCTCAGCAAAAGCGCGCGCGACGCGCACGACCTGGCCGTATACGACACCGGCAGCAGCTACACCCTGCTGCGCCACGACAACGGCCTGCAGATCATGACGCTGGCCAAACAGCACCTGTTTGATATCGCCATCCGCCTGGTCACCGCCGACGAAGGCCAGGCGCTGGCGCTGCCCTACCTGGAAGTACTGGTAGACAACCTGGCCACCGAAGAAGAAGGCATCTGGCGCGCCGAAGTCGGCTGCACCGAAGACGGCGAGCTGGCCGCCAACGGCGCCCTGCTCCACCCCGACGAGCCCCCCGCCATGGCATTCAACCTGAGCTTTGCGGCCAACCCGCAGTTCACCCAGGCCCTGCAACAAGCCTGGCAGGAAGCCGCCGAAAGCATCACCCTGGACGCCGCCGCCTGGTACAACGCCGAAGCGCTGGAAGACACCCCCGCCGAGCCACCGCTGGACGCGCGCATCCAGGAAATGTGCGACCGCTACGCCGAGATCATCCGCCGCGAGCAAGCCATGCTGTCGCGCCGCTTCAGCGACAACGAGCTGCGCCTGGTGGCCGAAGTACTGCGCAGCACCCGTTTTGAAACCGCCGAATCGTGCCGCGGCCTGTGGCTGGCCGTAGAAAGCCGCATCCTGCACGACGAGCTGGACCAAAAACACCAGGCCGACGGTGACGCCCTGCTGGAACGCCTGAAAGCCCTGAGCTACACCCAGGAAGTCGCCCTGATCGAAGCGCTATCCCCCGTACAATAAGCCCTGCACGCTAGCGCTGGCGCGGGAATGGCGCTATACTCTGCGCTCTTATCTGGGGGCGACCTGGTTTCGACGGGGGTTGCGAAGCGGATGAGGGCATACCGGGATTTCAGTCATCCCGTTAAACACTGAATTTATTTAGTCGCAAACGACGAAACTTACGCTCTAGCTGCTTAATCGCCGCTGGACTCTACAGCAGCTTGCTGATGGGCTGTGGGGGCAACCCCGGTAGAGTCATTTCACATCAGATCGCCTTTGACCGGGTTACTTGATCAGGGGCTAAACTTAAGGTAACTCGCCAATACCCAGCCTGTCCGTCGGCGTGGTAGCGGTTAAAACCAAATGACACGACTAAGTATGTAGATCTCTTCGTAGAGGATTTCCGGACGCGGGTTCGATTCCCGCCGCCTCCACCAGAAACCCAACGCCCTGAAACGGCGATAGACGGCAGCAAGCGCAGCACAGGCAAGGTTTTAGCCAAACTGCAAACCGTCTAAGACCGTTTCGGGGCGTTTCAATTTCCGCACGTTCTTCGCACTCACATCGCACTTTTATCGCACGTGCGATTACGCAGTCTTTTCTGCACCTGGGGCTTGCGGTAGCGCCCAGTCATTTACCAGCTTGTATCCGGTTTTGGACGAGTCTGGGATCCACCGGCCATAGTGCCGCATGATCATTTCAATGTTCACGTGCCCCATCTGCGTTGCCAGCCACCACGGATTCTCACCACGCGACAGCAGCATCGAGGCGTAGGTGTGCCTCGTCTGGTAGGGATTGCGGTACCGCACACCGGCTCGCTTCAGCACGTGCGTCCATAGCGTTTTGCGGATCTGGGCGTCCGTTTCCCATGGCTCGCCGGTCCTAGGATTGTAGAAAACACGCCCGCCAGCCAGAAAGGTGTGTTCCTTCTGTCGTAGCAGTGCCTGCCGCACAGGCTCAAGCATCAGCACATCACGCACACCGGCACTGGTCTTCGGGGTATCCACCTTTTTCATGACTTGGCCGCGCTGTACACGAATCAATCCATCAATCCAGTTGATGTCCTGCCACTCCAGTGCAATCAGTTCATTGGTGCGCAGGCCTGCGTAGAAAGCAAACTGCAACAGGTTCCGGCCCTGGCCCTCGCCGCAATGCTCCAGAATGGCCACAATCTCAGCCTCATTAAACGGATCTACCTCGTAGTCCGTTTTTGCCGTCTCCCGGCTAATCAGCTTATTGATCACCACCTGGTCTAATGGGTTCTTCTGGATAAGGCCATCGACGATGGCCTGCTCCAGTACGTTGCGCAGCGGGGTAAGAATGTTTCGGATGCGCTTGGCGGTTACGGCCTTGGATACCACCCAGTCGCGGATGTCAGCTGCGGTGAGATCAACAATCCGCTTTGCACCGAAGGCAGCCTGTAGATCGCCCTGAATGGACTTGCGGTAGTCATTCACTGTGCTTGCCTTGAGTGTCCGCTCCGCCAGCTTGAGGTACTCCTCCAGCAACTTTCCCACCGTGATAGTTGCCCTCGCCTGCCCGAAGATCGCCGCACGCTTGGAGTCGGGAAAGTACTCCGGATAGCTGAAGGTGCCGAAAGCGATTTTCTTCTCGATCTCGGCCTTTAGGCCTGCAGCAGCCTTGATATTCCCCTTGGTCACCTCCCAGCCTTTAAGCGTTTCCCGGCATTCCACGCCACGAAACTGAAAGTGAATAACGAGGCTCTGCCCGCCAGTGCTGTACTGGCGAATGCTTATGCCGCGCGGCGTTTCAATGGCTGGCTTGTCTCTGCCCATTTCTGCACCTCCTCCATGTTTACCCAGACACGGCCATCTGCCGGAATGCGCCAGTGCACGCCCTCAACCCATTTACCAGATCGGCGCTTATTCTCTACGGCATCAGGGGTATCCCCTGACAGCTCGCAGTACTTTTCCATTTTCACCCACTTCAACATGATCATCATGTCCCACTCCACGTAAAAATGGCCGCTTTCATGCGGCCTGTTCAAATTCCATCGCGGTCTTAATCATCTGCTCCAGGGCTGGCCGCAACGTCGGGCCGATCTTTCGCAGCTTCGCCATGTCGCTCGGGAAGTCCAGCAGTCGGTCTGCATGCAGCGTGTAGGTCATCGCCCCTACTACCCTGGCCGCCTCGGCAATGCGCACCTCGTCCTGGCCGAAGCGCTCCACCAATTCACCCGCCTTTGCCCCATCCATAACAGCGAGTGCCGCCTCCCACTCCCACGGCTCGGTTTTGTCCTTGAAGTGACTGAACACCCCTTTGAACAGAGCTTGCTCGCTGGCGCGGGCGGCCACCTCGTACATGCTCAGAGGCACGCGCTCCAGGATGCTTACCAGGTGATCAATCATCACATTCACGGGGCGCAGCAGATCAGGCGGGATAGCGCCTTCCATTTCGCTCTCGTAGTACGCCATGAGGCTTTGCCATGCGGCATCGCACACGGCAGCGAACGCCGGCAGGTTCAGGCCTTCCGGTGCTGCGATAGCTTTCGATATCCGGTACAGGTTGGACAGCATGTTGAACTGCGCCGGGCAGTAGTCTTTAGCGCAGTCACTCACAGCCATGCGGGCATTGGCAATAACCTGTAGTTGCTGAACCATCGACAGCCGACGGGTATCGGCCAGGGTCATGCTGCGATAGATGGCCTCCATGCCTTGCTCGGGGCTACGGCGCCGTGGGTCGTACTTCTTCCGTGGTTTAGCCATGGTCATGCTCCATGAGAAAGGCCAGCGCTGGGCTGGCCTTGGTGTTTGTTCTCTTCGTAAGTGGCAAATGGGTACTGGCCACCAGTTGCCCGTACAACTCCGCGATTAACCAGCTTTTCTAGGGCGGCAATCCGGTGCGGCACCTCTGAAATCCACCAGTCGGTGAAGCCGCCGTGCTTGCGTATCTGGCCAAGCACCAGCTGTTCGTGCGGGTGTAGATCGGAAATGCTCAGCATCACGCACCGCCCTTCTGTAGTTCTGCGATCAGCCCAACGAAACCGCCGGCCTCACTTCGTGCCTTCATACATGCTGGGCAGTGACAGCCAAAAAACCAGTTCCCCTTGCGGTATTCGTGTGGCTTCTTTATTTCGTCCCATCCTTGGCAGTCACGGTGCCCACATACTTCGCATTTGCTCCGTTTCATCACGCACCGCCTTTCTGCGCGGCGGCGCCAACCATATATGCCCACACTAACCCGCATTCACTTGGCGTCAACTCTGCTTCAAACTTAATGCCGCGCTGAATGCCAATCCTTCCTGCTGCGCGCATTCTGTCGTTCGCCACCACTGGAACCAGCGCGTAACCATCTGGCACGGCCACGGCTTTCTGCCGTAAGACTGCGTTTTCATGCTCCAGCCACTCGGAAAGCTTTTTGTAATTATTTGGGCAGCCATCGGACACAGCAGCCTGCGGCGCGGCGGCGAGCATGGCGCGGAGTTTTGCCAGGTCGCTACCGCAACGCGCATATGCCGCGCTGAACGCATCGCGCTCTCTCCCTGCGTAGTAGTCTGGTGCCTGCGCTTGCAGAGAGTAGTTGTGCGCTAGTGCATGAAACCCTTGAATGAAGTCCACTGGCACCAGCTTGTAACCTACCGGCACGGCCACGCCAGCCTGAACCACCGAGGAATCCTCGGCAGTTGCCAGCGGCTGGGCGGCGTAGCGGTCGGCGATGGCAACCAACTTGTCACTCATGATCTGGTGGCGAATCTCGGACGCGCAGCGAGCGCCATCGTAGATGCTGTACACATCGCAAATCTCGGCGCACTCAGCCACCGCTGCGCGCATGGCTGCCATCAGGACATCACGCGCCACCGGCTGGGCTTGGGGTCGTTCGTACAGCGCAATAGCCCCCTCATCGCCTTTTTCGCAATCAGTCCAGCCAAATGGCTCGGCCTTGAAGTAGCCGAACGGCTCCGCCGTGGTGGATTGGTTGGTGTGTTCGGTGTTCATAGCTAGCTCCTAAAACAGCAGCGGCTGCACCGCGCCGTTCTGGTAAACGATATCCATGGGGAGGGTGGCGATAGGCTCGTCACCGGCCCAGCCTTGTGGCCAGGTATTCAGGCTGATCAGTTCGCGGATGCGGGCTTCTTCTTCGGCATTCAGCAGGTCGATCAGTGGGCGGCCAGTGGCGCCGGCCACGCGGTTTACTTCAGCTTGAATAGCAAGCACGCGCTCCAGACCCATCAGGCGAGCGTCGAATGTCAGCGGGCCCATGCGTTGAGGGTTAGCCGCAATGCTTCCATCCTTCAGTAACTCTGCCCCTGGCTTGCGCAGGCGATGCTGGGGCAGGCGCAGCTCACGCCATAGAGGTTTCAGCTCTTTGAGTGGGGTGAGGTACTGCCAACGCGTGTTTTGCAGGATGGTGTCCAGCGCCTTGTCTTCGCTGGCCAGCGGGCAGCCGATGCAGCCAGTGCGTGCATTGACCTCTTCGGCCTCGTCGCCGCCGTAGGCATCGGCGATGGTTCTGGTGCTCCAGTCGCCAAACTCGGCAGCCGGCGCCCAGTGCTTTAGCCACTCCCATACGTGACACACACGCCAGTGCAGTAGCGGCGCCAAGGTGGCGATCCGGCCGCGCAACCCTCTGGCGTTCGGTAGCACCTGCTGATACCAGCCCTGGCCGCACTCGGCGCCATCCTTGCCGCAGGACATTTCGATGCGCCGGTCACGCATGGCGCTCTCGCCCTGCCGGACGCCGGTAATCATCAGGATGTTGCCGTCCAGCTGATCCAGCCTTTGCCGCAATGCCTCCTCCATCGGGCTGATCTTGATCTGGCCTGTGCACCAGCGCAGCGTGCCGTTGTTGGGTGGCGGTACGCCCCGGCCAAGCAGGTACACCATGAAGCGCTTATCCAGCGGGGCGCGTACCACCTCAACATGCACGCCACGCTCCTCCAGCTCGTCCATGATCTGCTGTGCCGCGATGGCCAGCGGCGGCAACTCCAGCCGCGTATCGGCATAGAACACGGTCAGCGACTTGGGGCGCTTGATCTTGCCAGTATCCAGCAGGTACATGATCAGCGTCAGCGTGGCGCTGCTGTCTTTGCCGCCAGACCATGCGATGCCCCAGTGATCGTGATCTTGGCCGTAGGCCTGCATGGACTGGATAGTCAGCTCGATGGACTCGGTCATCTGCATGCGCTTGGCGCCGGCGGCAAAGATATCGATCTGGACGGGGGTCATTTTCTTGCCTCCTTCTCCATCCGACGCCGCTCGATCTCACGGCGGGCATCGGCATTGCGGATATCACGGTCACGGGCGGTCGGCAGTGGCTTGCCGGCCAGGTCTTTGCTGCGCAGATTGGCGCGCACTTCCAGGTAGTCTCGGTGTTCGCGGGTCATCGTGGCTGCCCCTCTACGCGCTTGAACTCCACCACCCATACCCAGGGGTTGGCCGCCCAGCTGCCTTCGCCGTTGATGCCGTCCCACAGGCATTCGTACAGGTCGCGGGCGGTGAGCGTTTCGTCGGCGTCTGGAATGTGGCGCAGGAAGTCGATGCCTTCCGCCTCGGCGTCGGCCTCGCTGATATCCTGCAGGCGCTCCACGCGAACGCTGACGATTTCCAACAGGATGCGGCTGGCCCAGCGCGGCATGTGCATCGAGGCGCGGGTTCTTGATTCGGCCTTGTAGCCACTGTCGGCCAGATACCAAATGTGACTGCGTGGAATGTCACGCGGGGGCAAATGGTCGAACGTGGTGTGCGCCTTCCATGCCTCCCGCACCCACAGCCGGTCGCCAGGCTGGCCGTAGGGGCAGACGCGGTCAACTTGATCGAACAAGCGCATCAGGGCGGCGGCGTCGCCCTCCCATGGGACGATGCTTTTATCCGTGACCATCTGCGGGATCGGCTTCACCACGCTCCGTGTCTGCGTTTTCTGGCCGGCCAAGATGGCGCGGATCATCGCGCCGCTGAATAGAATCGGGCGTTCTTTCATGCCTCACCCCCGTCGCTCTCAACCAGGTCTGCTGGGTAGCGCGAGCCAGCCACCGGCGCCACCTTGTTTTGGCACTCACCCGGGTGGCTGCAGTAGTGGCCACCCACTACAACCGCGCCGCAGATGGTGCTGCGATTGATCATGCCGCCCACCGCGCAGGTTGGCCGCTGTGGTTGCTGGTGTTCCATCACGCCGCCCTCGCCAGCTGCAGTACATTGTCCAGGCTGCCATCTGGCAGGCCCTTCAGTACCAGTACCGCTTCCAGCTCCTTGATGCGCTTGTCCGCGGCTTCCAGTTGCTGCTCTTGCAGTACCACACGTTCTTCCAAGGCGGCGGCTGCAATGCGCAGGTGTGCAGCCTCGCCGGTGGTGTCCTCTGTGCACGCCAGCACATGCTTGAGCTGACGCACCTCCGCACGCTCGTTCTGAATGATGGTCCAGTACTGACGGCAGGTTTCATCTGCGCTAGCCACGCGGTTTTCCAGATCGGCAATGCGGCCTTTCTGCTGATCACACACGACTTTCATCCGGTCGTAACCAGCCGCGCGCCATTCAAGCTGCTGCATCTTGCTGGTGAGTGCGGCCAACTCTTCGGCCTTCATGATCACGAGGGAAACGTTCTGGGTAGTCATGCTGCGTCCTTGAAAAGAGAAAGGCCGCACTGGGCGGCCTGGGTAAGTTCGTGAATGGCTCTGCGCAATCGCTCGGCCTTGTCAGGTGATATAGAAAACGACAGCTGCAGGCCGTTGACCATGAGCCGCAATCGCTCCAGCCCTGCCCGCCTCGCTTCCTGATAGCTGGCGTAGACGTTCGACCGGACGAACACCGGCCCGATGCTGCCGATATCCGGGAAGTGGTAACCCGCCGCCATGCGCCAGCCGTCGGTGTCACGTGCGAAGCCCAGGCGCAGGACATAGCCCGGCATTGGCTCGGTGGTGATCCAGTGGCAGTCGTCGCGGTGATAGGCGGCAGGGTTGACGCCGTGCACTCTGGCCAGCGGCAAGGCTGGCGTGTCGTCGCTGGTGAACGTGAACAGGTCGAGTTGGCTCATGGTGCTGGGTCCTATCAGGCAGCCTTCAGGCTGAGGTCGCTTTCTGCGGCCAACCGCACCGCCTCAAACTGCCCGCCCGTGATTTCCTCGGCATCGCTGCGGATATCCAGGCGGGTCGTCACCCATACGGCGCCGTCGTGCACAAAAGCCAGGAAGCTGTCGCCGCACAGAATAGCCATCCCGTCGTTGTAACCGATAGCCTTGTTGGCCTCGCCACGATCTACCGTTTTGCCATCAACAAAGCATTCCGCCGTTTTGGCACCCCACTCCGCCAGCAGTGCTTTGTGAGGCTCTTTCAGGTCTTTGTTGATCGGTGACTTGAGCCGTGCGCGCGGGCGCTGAATGTAAGCGTTACGGTCGTCAGGGTGCTGCCACAGGTCGGTTGGTTTTGGGGGGCTGAACGCCACCCCGGCGAAGCTGAATGAGTAGCTGGCGTTACGGAAGGCGGCAGTGCCACCGAAGTGGCTGGCGAACGCGCTAGCTGCAGTGCACAGGGCGGCTTTCTTGGCTTCGTACTGCTCCATGGCGGCCACTGCTGCAGGGTCGGTGATCTTGTAGTAGCGTTGCATGTTTGTTCCTTGAAATGACCAGGCCACCGCTTGGGTGGCCTGTGTCGTTACGCTGCCCAGGGCGTTTCGCCCGTGTCGGCTGGTGGTTTGTCGAACAGATCAGGCTGCCCTTTGTCGAGCCCGCCCAGCGCCTGCACCAGATCGTTAACCAGATCGCCCAGCTCCTCAGCCTGTAGCAGGAAGGTGGCATCGAACAGGCTGGCTAGATCGTCACCGGTCTGGCTGGCCTCTTCCTGCAGCACGTCGAGGAACTGCAGGCGCTTCAGCTGCAACTGGCTGGTCAGCACAAAGCGGATGCGCTCGCGGTAGATCAGGCCCAGGCTGGTCACCTGCTTGCCGGCCTGAATGTGCTGGCGGATTTCCTCGGAGGTCAGATCGGTGCGAATCACTTTGACAACGGCACCGTTTTCGCTGTGGTCTTCCAGCACCGCTTCGCTATCCAGTTCGAAGCCCTCGCCCGCCTCGCCTGCGGCTAACCAGTCCGTCATCAGGCTGTGGGGTGACCGCGCAGTACGCGGCAACGCAGCTGGAAACGGCGGCAAGGCCTCGCGCAGGGTGGATACCAGGTTCTCCGCCTTGCTGGCCGTGCTGCTATCCACCATCAACCAGCTGCGGCCGTCATCGATATAGGCCATCACGCGGCCTGCCCGGGTGAATGCACGCGGCAGCAAGTCGTCGGTGATCTGGTCTTTGAGCGCTGACTTTTCCTTGCGGCCAACCTTGCGCAGCTCAGTGGCTTCAATCTCCGCCACCTTCTTATCCAGAAACTCGCGGATCACACCGGCCGGCAACACCTTGTCTTCACGGCGCAGCGCCACCAGGCGGTAGCCGCGCGCCTCGTAAAGTGGGCCATCAACATGATGGGCCGGTGGTACCCAGCCTTCCCCGAACCAGTCCAGACCACCGGGAGGCGTGAATGGCCGTGCGGCCAATCTTTCACGCAGCTCATCGCTGTCGATTACGAACTCTGGCGACAGCTGAAAGAACGAGAGTTGTTTGAACCACATCAGGCGGCCTCCTTCTTGGCACCCAGCACATTGATTAATGTGGCCAGCACATCAGCTTCATGCTCTGCATCGTGCAGCGCGTGGTGCTTGATCTTGTTGGCCGGAAACGCGGGCAGCTGGGTGTCTGGGTACATGTCCAGCGCCAGGCCCTTGAGGCTGCGCAGGCAGCGGTTACGGTGATACGGCCAACGCAGGCCAAGCTGGTTGAATGCGTCCTGCAGCTGGGCGTTGTCGAAGTCACTGCCGTTGCCCCATATCGGGTACGGGTTGAGCTCCAGCCATCTGGACAGCGAGTACATAGCCAGTGGCAGCGCGATGCGGCCAGGTGCCATGAACGCTTCCCCAAATGCCGCGGCATCCTGGTTGAACCACCAGCGCAGCGTGTCGTTGGTGACCGCGCGTCCAGGCTGTCGCACCGCGGCTGGGAAGTGCAGCAAGCGGCGGTACCAGTGGCCAAGCACAATCGCCCGCCCCTGTTCTACTTCAACAGCCACCGCCCCGATCGACAGCAGCACCGCGTCAGGGCCAGTACTCAGGGTTTCGTTGTCCACGATTACGTGACGGGTAGTCGTCATGCGGTGGGCTCCGGTTGTGTTTCGTCCAGCTGAGCCAGTGCCCAGCCGCAGAAAGTTGGCGATAGCACGCCCAGCGTGCGGCATGGCTTGCTTGGCGCCGCATTCATCACGGCATAAGCCACCAGCGCCTGGAAGCTCTCTATCACGCTGGCTGGTGTTGTTGGATCGCGCAGCTGCTGCAGGATGGTGGCGCCCAGGCTGGCCAGGCTGGTGTGGTCAAGGTTGTGCAGTGTTGGCATCAGGGCGTACTCCTGAACGTTCAATGCTCTGGGCGGTACTGGCCCGGGCGACATATGGCTGAGCGTCATGTCTGTGCCCAGGAAGGCATCCCAGCGCGTGGTCTGGTACTGATAGAGGGTGTGGGTCATGGTTGGAACTGCTCCGCGGCCTGGGCCAGTGCAAGCACCAGGCTGCAAACGCAGAACGTCACCAGCATCCGCAGGGCGGACTGGAGGATGCCTTTCAACATCACGCGGCCTCCGGCGGGGTGTAGCTCGGTTCGGCGCACACCTTCACGATGCGGCCAAGGTTGCTCAACACTGTCATGCAGGCTGCGGCAGTGCTGCTGGCCAGCACGTCCATATCCCAACGACGACCATCACGCTCGGTGATGTGCACGGTGATTTTCTTCATCGGTTTGGCTTTCATGCTGACCTCCGGAAAAAAAGAACCCCGCACGTAGCGGGGCAAAGGTGAGACAAGGAGAGAAACACACAGGGAAATCGGGTGGCCCGTGACGTGGGCCAGTCGCCGTGGCAGAATCTATTTGCCTATGTCATCAACCACGGAGAAAAGAATGCCTTTTGACGGTAAACCAAACAGCCATGTACCTCGCACGCCAGCCCCTGCACCTGCTCAGCCAGCCACGCCAGCCCCAACGCCAAAGCCTGGGAATCTGACACCGGCGTTTGATCACATGCCGAGGACTCCGGCGCCGCCTCCAGGTAAAAAATAGGAAACTCCATGGAAAGCCACGAGCCAGAATTCAACCTAACCTACTCCATCCTTCTCGAGCAGATGCACAGCGTCCTGTTTGGGCGGCTGGATCGGTTTTGTACCTTTGCCCAGCTGTTTCTTGGCACTGCTGTTGCCACTGATGTGGCAAACCCTATCGTCAGTGGCTTGTTCGTGGCATTTCTAGCTGCTATACAAATTACCTACCAACCAAGCGCAAAATCTGCCGAGGCGAAGCTTCAGCTGGCACGCTACTTGGAAATTCGGAAGCGTGCGCCAAGCCTGACGCCCGAGCAGGTTCAGGACGAAATCAACTCAATAGCGAGCAGTGACACTGAGGCAGTTGGCGCTCTAACGCATCCCGCGTGGTTAGCGACTGCCATGCAGACAGGCCGCCCTATTGATGATGCCGAATGGCGACGAATGACCCGCCTTCAAGCAGTGGCCTCTTGGTTTGCGGGCAACCATCCGAAAAAAGCATCCTAGCTAATCTGTTGGCCACTTACGGCGGCCAGTCGGACAAGCCGTTGGTTCAGGCCGCTCTCGCCTGTTTGTTGCTGGTAGTCGGTCACCACTCCCATAAAGCAGGGTTGCGGTCCCATTCAGTCCCCAGACAGAGGTGCTACAGCGGTACTCATGCGCTGCTGGTGACCAACACGGCAGGCTACTGGCGCGACGCATCAACCAGCGAACCGATATCTAGCGCTACTTGTAACCAGCGGCCTGTCGTGTTGGTGCTCGACTTCCCGAGCAGCCAGGCGAACTGTGCTTTTACGTGGAACTCTCTTCGCCATTCCCCACGGCCTGCGCCCAGGCTGGTTTCCATAAATGCTCTTGTGCTAGGCTTTGCATTCCATTGTCAAAACCACATCAGGAGCATGTTATGAATAAACGTAGCGCCGACACCCTAGCCATTAACTTCGCCATTCAAATCGCTAACACAGACCCAAACTTCTTTGGAGAAGGTGCCGCACTTTCTGCGCGAGCGGAGTATGTTGCGGACTTTATCAAGAACCTGTCTTCCCGCCTCCAAACAGACATTGATGAGGACGTGAGGCTGGATAGGATCACGCTGCGTTAATTATCTTGGCTGCACTAACCAGCTGTGCAGCCAACTCACCAACATTACTCACGCCACCATTTGCTACATAGCCACAAAGTGCATTAAGAATCATGTCTTTCTGCGCTTGGCTCAGCTTAACTTTTTGCCCTTCCATACTTACCTCCTGGTTGATCAACACGACTGCCGACTGTGGTACAGCGGGCATTTGTGTTGACCCTCTTTCGAAGGCCCCCCAGCCCCTCCACTCGTCATCTGAAGTTAAGGGCCATCCCATCGGTGCGCTTACGATCCACGCGCATTGTCCACCGCTCATGGGGCTTTTGGGGCTGGGTGTTCAGTCTTGCGCCCGTCTGCCTGACGGAATGCCCCGGACTGGGCGGGTGATGCTGTGATCTGTTAAGGAGCTGTGCACCGTGTGCGGTGCTGATGGGGTGAAATGTAAACTTTGGTTCTCATCATGTCAACCTTGGTTTGCATAAACTGATTACTTTAGTTGTCATTGTTGCAACACCTACACATTGGCATAATCGATGTCATCGTCGTTTTTAAATGAGAATGTGATGGAAATTATCTTTCTGACATGGTTGATTCTTGCCATCGGTGTCGCTGGTTTCGCAGATATACGTGGTCGTAGTGCGGCTGGATACGGGTTGTTAGCTTTCTTTTTGTCGCCAGTAATTGGGCTTATTGTTCTGCTGGTAATCCCCGATCTGGCAGAGGAAGCAAAGAAGGAGCAAGCAAGACTATTAGATGAAGACCGCCGCGAAGAAGAGCGCAGGCGGCAACATGAGCTTGAGTTAGAGTCACTTCGGGCAATCACCCACAGCACTCAGCCGGCCAGCCAAAATGCTGCTGCAGCCAGTAGCACCATTGTGTCCATCGCTGACGAACTGGAAAAGCTAGCCGCACTGCGCGACAAGGGCGTGCTAACTGAGGTGGAGTTCATCAAGATGAAGATGGACCTGCTGGCACCCAAGGCATAGGACAAGCCATGCACCTCGACCACTACAAGTACCACCACTACACGGGCCCAGCCAGGCTGGAAAAATCGATCAACTCGCTGGTGGGTATCGTCGAAGGCATCACCATCGACCAGGCCGTGAATGCCCGCGAGGTTCAGTTCCTGAATGACTGGTTGGCCGAGCATGCCGAGGTGGCCAACCGGCACCCCTACAACGAGCTGATACCGGTACTGAACACTGCCCTGGCCGATGGCGTGCTGACCGCAGACGAGCGCGACGACATTCTGTGGCTGTGCAACAAGCTCCAGTCCTCGGAATTTTTCGACGCCATCACCACCGACCTGCAACGCCTGCATGCCATCTTGGGCGCCATTCTGGCCGATGGGGTTATCACCGAAGCTGAGCTGACTGGCTTGTCTGCATGGCTGGCAGATCATGATCACCTGCAGCGTTGCTGGCCTTACGACGAGATTCACAGCCTGGTGGTGAGCGTCATGGCCGACAAGAAGATCGACGAACAGGAACAGAAGATGCTGCGCAGCTTCTTTTCCGAGTTCATCGCCGTACTGGATGACCGCACCATCACCGCCCCGCCAGTGATGATCGATGGCGACATCGTGGGGCTCTGCGCGGTGTGTCCAGATATCGCCCTGCCTGGCAGCGTGTTCTGTTTCACCGGTGCATCCAGCCGTTACACCCGCAACCAGCTGGCCGACGTGGTGCGCCAGGCCGGCGGGGAGTTCGTAAACACGGTAACGCAGAAAGTGCACTACCTAATCATCGGCGCCGACGGTAACCCGTGCTGGGCGTATGCCTGCTACGGCCGCAAGGTAGAAAAGGCCGTGAAGATGCGCAAGGAAGGCTCGCGCATCCTGATCGTGCATGAGCACGACTTCCACGACGCAGTAGCGGACGCTTGAAGCTGGCCACCCTGCTGCTCTGCCGGCTGCTACGTCGGCACCAGTGGCAACGTAGACCGCCCAGCATTGAGTTCAGCACCATCTACCGGTGCAAACGGTGTGGGATGGTGCGTGTGCCAGGCGTCGGTGTGATTGATAGAGGACATAACGGATGAAGACGAAGCTATTGGCCCTGGCCCTGCTGGTGTTGGGAGCTAACGCTTTGGCAGCCCCGCAAATTCAAGACCCCGTACTGTACGCGGCACAGAAGAAGCAAAGCGGTGCCAAGTTCACCTGCGAGGGCAAGCACAAGTGCGGGCAGATGAACAGCTGCGACGAGGCCTACTTCTACCTGCAGCAGTGCGGTGTGGGCAAGCTGGACCGTGACAAGGACGGCATACCGTGTGAGTCGATCTGCGGTGGCTGATCTCCTTGACTTGTGCAAGGCATCATCATATTGACGGTGCCTTGGATGCATAAATTTCGATAGCAGGAAAGCCACAACATGCTTCAAGGGAACCAAACAACTACCATGCTGACAAAGATATAACAAAATTGTGCTATCATGAGCTACAAGATACTAGAGTGGATAGATGCACGGACTGATTCCGGTGCCTTCAGCGAACCATACGACCAGCTCAATGCGAAGGGCCAAGCAGCATGTGATACGCGACTTCTTTATCTAAGAGACCAGCAGCCTCATATGTGGCGGGATCCGAGTGCTAAAAAGTTAGACTGGAGTAAAGACTGTGACTGTAAAGACATCTATGAAATCAGATTTCTTGCAAACAACGTTCCGCAAAGACCTATGGGATACTTCGGCCCCAACAAAAATGAGTTTACCATCGTCATCTGGGTTACTCACAAAGGGAAGCAATACACTCCAAAAGAGTTCTGCGCTATTGCAAAAAAACGATGGGCTGAAGTTAGAAACGGCAATGCAATTACCCGCGAGGTTGAGATCGACTAAACCAAGCAAGCGGCTTAAAAAGTTATCCGATGTTGCTTACAGGAATGAAGTATCCGCACTCAACATTGCGAACTTGATTGCCACTCAAATCCGACTACTCAGGGAAAAGAATAATATGACCCAGTCGGATTTGGCAAAAGCACTAAACACTCAGCAAAGTGCAATTGCAAGACTTGAGGATCCTAGCTATGGGAAGTTTACTCTCAAGTCCATAATAAACATTGCAAGATTTTTTGATGTTTCAGTTTCTGTAGAAATAGTTTCGTTTTCAACTCATTTGCGTAGAACTGCAAACTTGCAAGCTGAAACAATTACGCCAAAGTCGTACCTAGAGGAGTTTGATCCAAGCACAGGCGAACCTCTTTGCACTCTAGATCTTCATCACGACAAGAGCGTTTTGTGCTTAACCAACTATGTAACGCCTGTTTACATTGACAATAGCGTATTTGTAAGCGGCTCCTCAGCTCAATACACCGCAGTTGATAAGTTATTCAGTTTTTAATTCTTACCCTTGAAGAGATACCAAATGGCACGAATCATCCAGCATGAAGAAAATGGCGCAATTGTTTTTTTCTCCATTGACGAAAATGCCAAACACATTGCTGCGGATGGCATTGGACCATGCATGATTGGCCCTGCCAATACAAAAGTGACTTTCATACAACAGGCGATAACACAGCCAGGTGATTCGCAGATTAAAGAGATTGTCGCGACCATTAACATTCCTACTGCTGTGCTATTAGATCTAGCAAGAACTATAACTGAAACATTCAAAGATCAGCCTGGATTGATTGATCTTCCAGCATCACAACTCAAATCTCATCTTTAGGAAAACCCGCTTCGGCGGGTTTTTTCTTGGCCAGCCCTACCAACCGTAAGCCCCTCACCTGCAGTTCCTGCTACACTATACATATACGCAAAGTATTGTTGATGTACGAGCAAGGAGCGACTGCCATGAGCCCATACTTCAAGCCAGACCCAGACAATCCAAGTGCTCACTTCATTAGCAATGAAGAAGCAAGGCGACTGCTCGTTGAGCTACACAGCCAAGATGCGCTAACAGATGAAGAACTTGAGGCCATGCTACGGGAGCTGCATGGTGACGATGATGCCGGACACCCCCTCGCAGTTTCGAAAGAAGTACCACCCTCTGATTGATGTCGATGTACTGGAGTGGCTTGACAAGCAGAAGGCTAAGAAGGAACGGAAAGTCAGTAGGCTGTACTTCTGGTTAGACGTTACCTGGAACGTATGCTTCTGGATAAGTGTTTTGCTGGCGGTAAGCCTTTCCTGCTTTGTCTTATTTTGGTGGTAGCCATCAGTTTACAAAACCCGCTTCGGCGGGTTTTTTCTCGACGGCCATTGCAATCACTACGTTACTTGCGTACACTTTTGTTATGAAAGCAGTTTTTGTTGAGCTACCACCCTTCGCCCGCTACAGGCCGGACTATCTGGATGATGCAGCCTATCGTGGCTTGCAGCAGCTGCTACTCAAACAGCCAGATGCCGGCGATGTCATCCAGGGTACAGGCGGATTGCGTAAGCTGCGCTATGCAGACGCTAAGCGCAGCAAAGGCAAGCGCGGCGGTCTGCGGGTGATTTACTACTGGTGGGTGAGCGGCGATCAATGTTGGCTGTTTACCCTTTACGACAAAGACGAGGCAGCCGATCTGTCCAGTGACGAGCGTAAGGCACTGAAACAGATGCTGGAGCGCGAACTGCAACACAGGAGTGCCAAGCCATGAAACGTAACCTTTTTGCCGAACTGACCGAAGGCTTTGATGCCCTGGCCGCTGAGCGCGAGGGCAAAATGACGCTGCGTAACCATGCAATCGAACGTCAGCCTGCACCAGAGGTAACTGCGCAAGATGTGGCAGCACTGCGCGAGCGCCTGCATATGTCGCGGCCAGTGTTTGCACGGATTCTGCGCACCAACGAACGCACACTGGAGAACTGGGAGCAGGGCCGAGCCAAGCCCAATGCCCAGGCGGCCCTGCTTATCAGATTGGTGGCGCAGTATCCTGACACTGTAGAGCGCTTGGCTGCGGTCTAGGCCTCGCTTCTAGCAAGTCACCTTTGCTTACAAAACCCGCCTCGGCGGGTTTTTTGTTGACCGCGCACCCCGCGGCGACCATCCAGCAACTCACCCCCTGCCAGCCTCAAACCCTCCACATTTAACAGTAAATGCTTTAACTAAAGCATTGAAAATGCATGGCTTCTTTTAGGCTATCTTTCGAATTAACTTGATCATTTAGCAAGTGTGCTTGATGGTACATATACGTAGAACTACGTATAGTGCCGCCCGTGGCTGAACTAAAAGACAGGCTGCGCCAGCTTCTGTCCAAGAAGCGGTGCACGCACAAGGAAATAGCACTGGAATGTGGGGTAAGTACCCAGGCTGTAAGCGGCTGGCTTGCAGGCACACAGCCTAAACCAAGGCATCTTGCAAGCTTGGCGGCATACTTGGGTGTGACGACGGACTACTTGGTAAGCGGGGATGGCACGCTAGGCCGGAAGCTGCAGATTGAAGCCCTGATGGCCGAGTTGCCGACCTTGGACGACGACGACATTAAGTTACTTGTCATGACGGCTCGGCGACTAAACAAACGCCGTACTTGATGCGCTTGATTTTTGTAGGTAGTTCTACGCTGTCACGTATGCAAATTGGTAATTAATCTGCAATCCTCTTAAGCGAAACAGATAGGACTGCAAGTGCCAGACGTGAACACCACCCAGGCCGCACCAAGAAGGGCACGCCTGATCATTGAGCTTATGGACGATGGCTCAGTAAAAATTCAAAGGGAGGGCGATAGCTGCCTGTTGTGGCGCTATCTGGCTGCGGCCTTGTCGCAACCAGAACCCAGGGCAGCCTAACTACCCTTCCCTTCCTTGAGCTTCATCACAACGGCCAGCAGCTGCAATACGGCATCGTCCCCCTTTGCCAGCAGCTGCTCGGCTGCCTCTTCAGGCGACTTCGCCACCAGGTAGTACTGCTCCCCGGCTACCGGCTCTACACCGGCTTCTTTCTTGCCCTTGCCACTCACTAGCCACTCCTCCCGCACGCCGAGCGCCTTGGCGATCGGGACGATAAGTGTCGTGCCCTTGCTTCGGCCTTGCTCAATCGAACTAATGGTAGATGGTGCAACACCTGCCCGCTTGGCAAGGTCGCTTTGGCTCATGCGCCTTTCTTCTCTGGAGGCGCGTACTCGGTCGGCTAGGGAAATCATCCCGCGAGTGTGCGGGATAACGCCAATACGGTGATGCTGGCAAGCCAGCAAAACGACGCAGGAACAAAAAAGCGACCTAGTGGCCGCTTATCTTGTCTTTGTTCGCGAGGAGTAGCTGGATGATCTTGGCAATATCCTCGTTGCCCTTTTCCGACAGCTTGGCCGCTAGGTCTTCAGGGCTGGATGCGTAGATATAGCTTGCCTCGGGGGAGTCGCCACTGACAGGGCCCGTGTCCCTACCTGTCTGCAACCACTCCGGCGACACCCGCAAAGCTTTAGAGGCCATCAAGAGGTTATCGCCATCAATCCCCGCAGTGGGGTTGTTCATCCATTTATAAACGGCAGTACGCGACACACCAATCTGAACGGAAAGCCAGTTCGCGGTGTGTTTTTTGCCCGTAGCTTCAGTCAGGTCGTCTAAGGCCTTCTGAATACGATTTCCAAGTGTGCTCATGTTAACCAAGGTTAGCGCATTATTAGCAAACCTTGGGTTGCATGGAGTGTCAACTATAGTTATCATCTGCGTATGAAAACTGAAACCTTGATCAAATTCTTCGGTGGCGGTTGTGGATCTCAGGCGCGCATAGCGAAAGCGCTAGGCATATCCAGAGCCGCTGTTTCCAAGTGGGGCGATACCGTCCCGCCAGGTAGCGCATACGCCCTGTGCCGCATGTATCCAGATCTTGATGCCATGGACAAGAAAGAGTGGCAGCAGCAGCACGATCTGAAGACTACACCCAAGGCCGCCTGACCTCCACGCAACACTGAAAGGACGTTTACATGTCGAACCCCAAAACCTTAGACGGCAAAGCCCGTCACCGCGACGTATTCGGTCTGATCCAGATGCAGGCGCGTGAGAAAGGCGGCCTGTCTGAAGTCGCGCGCCAGCTGGGCAAGGACGAGCGGACCTTTGCCACCAAGTTCAACCCGAACAACGGCGACCACCAGCCAACGGCCATCGAGCTGCTGGACGTGATCGAGCTGCTGGGCCTGGACTTTGCCGTGAACGCGATCGCTTTGAAGGTTGGCCGCATTGCCGTAGAGCAGGCCACTGTTGAAATCAGCCCGCGTGAGCTGGTGGAGCATGTGCGTCTGATGATGGCGCAGTTTGGGCTCACCATTCATACGTCGGCTAGCAGCCTTGCCGATCAACGCCTGGACTCCGAAGAGCGCAAAACCATTGCTCAGCAGCTGGATAGCTTGATTCCGCTGCTAATTGCTGTGCGCGAAGCCGCGAGGACTTGATGCCATGAGCGCTGCCCGCAAAGTGGTAGACCTGGCCGCCTATCGCACGCCAGCCCCTGCCCCAGAAAAGAAACCCAGCATGCAGGACGGATTCCTTGCCATCCCTAACGAGCTGATGGACGCGCTATTGGCCGCAGACCTGACTGGTCGCCAGCTGAAACTGGCGCTGGCCATCGTGCGCAAGACCATTGGTTACGGCAAGGTAGAAGACGATTGCACCATCAGCCAGCTGGCTGAGGTGGCCGGCCTGCATCGCCCGAATGCCAGTAAAGCCCTGCAGCAGCTGCTGGACATGAATGTGGTATCTGCCCGTAAGGGTCGCCATGGTCAGCTGGTGTCGGTTAATGCTCCAAGCAGCTGGAATCTTGACCCTGTTCAAAACGATACGCCTACCGATACGAACGTATCAAAACAATACGCTGAACCGTATCAAAACGAGACACACAATAGACAATACCAAAACACAAGTACTACTCCCCCTGTATCCCCCTCCGGTGATCAGCCATCTGCTGCTGACATACCGGCCAAGCCGAAGCGTGCACCCCGTGCCAAATCCGCCAAGGTGACCTTTGCCCAGTGGCGCGACACAGCCAAGGCATCCGGCGAGAAGCTGATCCCTGAAAACGACCCCGTGTTCGAATACGCCGCCGATGCAGGCATCAGCATCGAATTCCTGCAGCTGGCCTGGGTGGAGTTCCGTGAGGCGTACAAAGACAACGGCAAGCAATACGCCGACTGGCGTGCCGTGTTCCGTACCTGCGTGCGCCGCAACTGGTACCGGCTGTGGTTCCTGAAGCCTGACGGCACATGCGAGCTCACCACTGCTGGTGTGCAGGCCATGAACGCCGCAGAAGCCCGCAAAAAGCAGGAGGCGAAGTGATGCGCGCCGAAAACGAATTCATCCAGCTGCACAGCCAGGAGGCCGAGCAATCGGTACTGGGCGGCCTGATGCTGGACAACCTCGCCTGGGACAAGGTGAGCGATACCCTGGTACCGGAACAGTTTTTCGACCGTGCCCACCAGCTGATTGCCCGTGCCCTGTTCGCCATGCTGTCCGATGGCAAGCCCGCCGACGCGGTGACCATGGCCGCGGTACTGCAAGCCCATGGCCACGCTGACACCGTGGGCGGGCTGGAATACCTGGTATCGCTGGTACAGAACACCCCGTCTGCGGCCAACATCCGCCGTTACGCCGATATCGTCGTGGAGAAGGCCGTAGCCCGTAGCGCCATCCACATCACTGCCGAGATGGTGGAGCAGCTGCAGACACCGAAGGGCGTAAAAGCCGCCGAGCTGGTAGACCGTACTGCCGGTGCGCTGGAAATGTTGACCGCCGACAAGGGTGCCGAGGAAAAGACCCTGGACGCCACGGAGCTGGCCAAGCGCTGTATCGCCAACATCGACCGCCGCTACTCCATGCCCGAAGGCCAGATGGACGGCATGCCGACAGGCTGGGCTGACCTCGATGCTCGCCTGATGGGTTTGCAGCCCGGCGACCTGGTCATCATTGCCGGCCGCCCAGGCATGGGTAAGACCGTGATGGCCATGAACATCGCGGAGCATGTATCCCGCTTTGTGGGTCCGGTATTCGTGTTCAGCCAGGAAATGAGCGAAACCCAGCTGGGTGACCGCCAGATTGCTAGCCTGGCCGGTATCTCGCTGGACACCATCCGTAGCGGCAGGCTTGAAGACGACGACTGGCAGCGCATGACCTACTACGCCAGCCTGGTGCAGGATCTGCGCATGTACATCGACTTCCGCGCCGCCCTGTCGCCCGAGCAGGTACGCAACAAGAGCCGCCAGCTGTCCCGCCGACACGGGCGCCCTTCCCTGATCGTGATCGACTACCTGCAGCTGATGCGTGGCCCGAACCATGGCAACGGCGAGAACCGCAACCATGAAATGGGCTACATCACCGGTGCCACGAAGGCGCTGGCCAAGGAAATGGGCTGCCCTGTGATCTTGCTGAGCCAGCTTTCCCGCAACGTAGAGCAGCGCGCCAACAAGCGCCCGCTGATGGCTGACCTGCGCGACTCCGGCTCTATCGAGCAAGACGCCGATATCGTGCTGTTTCCGTACCGCGACGAGTACTACAACCCCGACAGCGCGGACGCTGGCACCGTGGAAGTGGGTATCGGCAAGTTCCGCCAGGGTGAACCCAAACCAGTGCGCCTGGGCTGGCAAGGCCAGTATGCCCGCATGACCAACCTGCAAGCCGGCTGGCGGCCAACGCCCACCGCCCCAAGCCGCCCCCAGCGTGGAGGGTTTGACGAATGAGCAGCACATCCCGCCCCAGCAAGATCGTGCCACGCCCCGGCGATACGCCTGGCACTGGCCGCCGTGATGACTACCGCCAAAACAGCGACTGGTTGGCCGCAGTGGGCATGATTGAGCAGTGTGTACTGTGTGGCAGCGCTGACGCTGTCCAGGTAGCGCACCGGAACGAAGGCAAGGGTCTGGCCTTGAAAGCCCCTGATGCCCTGACCGCCTCGCTGTGCATCCACTGCCACCACGAAATCGACAACGGCCGCAGCCACTCGCTGGAATACCGCCGCAACGCCATGAACCGCGCCATCGTGCAGACGCTTGAGCGCCTGGCCCTGGCGGGTGTGGTGGTGATCGACAAGAAACGACTGAGAGAACTGGTATGAGCAACGTCATTAAATTTTCTGTTCCAGGCTCACCGGTAGGCAAAGGCCGCCCGAAGGTCTCCAGTAGCGGCGGCAAGTTTGCCCGCATGTACACGCCTGAGAAAACCGTCAGCTACGAAACGCTGGTGGCTTTGGCCGCACAGCAGGCCATGGAAGGTCGCCCGCTGCTGAGTGGCCCTGTGAATGTGCGTATGGCGATCTTGCTGCCGGTACCGGCCAGCTGGTCTAAGCGTAAGCAAGCAGCGGCCCTGGCCGGCCTGGTGTACCCGACCAAGAAGCCAGACGCGGATAACGTGGTGAAAGCCATCTTCGACGGTATCAACGGTGTGGTGTGGAACGACGACGTGCAGGTATGCGGCCTGAACATGACCAAGCGCTATGCGTGCACGCCTGGTGTTGAAGTGCTGGTGTCGCCCATCGACGGCGCGCTGTTCGCTGCCTGATCACGAAGACCAAGGGGGAAATCATGATCGAACCAGCAGCAGCACTGAAACACTGGGGAGCCTGGGCGGTAGACACCGGCAACTGGCGCCGCACCTGCGCAGGCATCGAAAAGCGCTGGGTGAACGACCCGAGCCGGTATGTGTACCCGGATGATATGGAGAAGCGGTTCCGCTTCAAGTACGATCAGCGTACTGGCGAGGCGGTCGAAGTGCTGGTGAATACCATGCACGACCAGGAAAAGCTGGTGTTGAGGGCAAAGCACATCTACTGCTCGCACATGGAAGACGAGAAGATCGCCAGCAGCCTGGGCATGTCGCCCAGTGCATTCGACACGGTTCTGTGTGCGGCCACCGTTCGCTTTGGCCGGATCTGGCGCGAAATGAACCGGAGTGCAGCATGAAGAAGCCAAGGGGCAATGGCTTGGCCGCTAAGCTAGGCGAGGTTCTGGCAGATGCGCCACGCCCGATGTTCCTGGGCGAGCTGGAAGCCGCGCTCGACTTCCAGTTCGAAAAGGCCGAGATCATGAGCGTGCTGGTGAAGCTGCAGGCGCAGGGCAAGGTGGAAAGCGCCCTGCGTGAGCGTGAAGGGCCAGGGCCGAGGGTGGCTAAGGCTTATGCGTTGCTCTCGGCCGATGGGTTGCAGATGAAATTATGCTGATCTCAATGGCAAATCGGCGGGATTTAATTCTCTAGCGATTGACTTGAATATAGAAACTCCCAGTAGTGTCAGGTCATCTCTATCGTTAATGATCCCGACGCTACGCAGTCCGGTAAAAGCACCTCCGTTGATATTTACATTGGGATGCATCCCAGCGGCCCGAGTTTCTGCTGCCAATTGAGCAAATAAAGTCATTAGTTCCTTAGGGTCTGATCGAATAACCTTGTCTGCTCCAAGGTAGGAGACGATGTCACCTACAATTGCTCTTCGACCAGGCGACAGCTCCCCATTTGCGTTGCTGAGAAACTTCCAGTACGGCTCCTCGGCTTTGCTGAGTAGACGTGATAGCTGCTGACGCTCAGCATCCAACAGTGCCACGTGCTGCGATACCGCAACAAGTTGATTTACCAAATCCTGTTGCTGATCGGATGACTCTGGATTTGCAAGCTTTTTCTTAAGTTCGTCAATTTCTGCGATCAGCGGTTCTTTTTCTTTCTCCGCTTCTTGTAACTCCTTTTCGAGGAGAGCTGTGCGCTTCTCGATCCGATTCATGAGTACGTCAGGTGCGTCATCTGCGGAAGCTTTGATCTTGCTCTCAAGAAAGCTTAGCTGCTGCCGCAGTGTCTCAATGGTTGCATCTTTTGAGCTAACCAGTAGACGGTAAAGTGCGAATAGGCTCAGGATGAACGCGAGAATGCTTCCGATCTGCGTGTAAAATACCATTTGTATAGTCATGACAACTCCGTCAGAGTCCATTGTAAAACATCGTCCTTTGCAGGTATGCAAGGTAGTCCTTACGACTACACATTGCGCATATAATTTGCGCATTTTGAGCTTTTTACAAGCATTTTTAGCGTCAAAAGCATGCCGGTGACTCGCTTACTTTCCGCCGGCTGGTGTGGAGTCCCCTAACATAGAATGGCTTGTAAAACTGATTTCGGCATATATGCGAACAGCCCGACCACAACCCAATAAAACCAAGGGTCTGCTATATTGACGGCGTGGTGGTCGAGCTACGCCCACCGAACACAAGACACCCAACCCCGCACGGTTCGCCCTGCGGGGTTTTGCTTTTGGTACTCGCCATGTCCCGACTCAAGACGCTCAAGCCCACCCTGCAGGTGATGCGTGATGAGCGCGTGCCAACCATGCAGGCCGGTGGCTGGCGGACCAAGGGCATGACGGCGGCCCAGCGTGGCTACGACTACGACTGGCAGAAGGCCAGAAAGCAGTACCTGTCCGAGCACCCGCTGTGCGTACGCTGCGAGGCGAAAGGCCTGGTGGTTGCGGCCAACGTGGTCGATCACGTCATTGCCCACCGAGGTGACAAGCGACTGTTCTGGGACAGGGCCAACTGGCAGGCACTGTGCACGCCCTGCCATAGCGGCGACAAGCAGCGCGAGGAGAACGCAGCATGAGTATCAGTGTAAGCAGCGACCGGCAGAACCGTACTGTGCACCGGGCGCATGTTGACGAGAAAGAGCTTCATCGCCTTGTTCTGCATGCGGTGGCTGGTCAACTTGGCCTGGTGCCTGATGCGGCCAACCTCACGACGCGGGTGTTTTCCACTACCTACCAAGAAGGCAGCCTTGGCACGTCCAGGCCGCGCATTGAGGTTGAGATCATCGAAGCCCATGACGTAGAGCCGAAGGCCTGACCGTGCAGCAGCGGCCCGCTGTGGGTCGGCGCTGGGCATTCCCCAGGCGGTCAGCACCCCAGGGGGTGGTCCAAAGTCTGGGATACCCGGCCCTCTAGACCGCCCGTATTCCCACGCGCAGATTTTTTCCCCTCTGGAGGAAATTGTTAATGGCTTTAACAGGCAAGAAGAAGGCGTTTGCCGATGCCAAACTTGCCGGCAAATCCAATAAGGAAGCGGCTATCGCGGCTGGTTACAGCGAGAAAACGGCCGCCGCTGCGGGTGCCCGCCTTGTTAAAGACGTTAACATCGCGGCCTATATCGCTGCGGCCAAGGAAGCGCCAGGGAAGAAGGGTAAAGCTGACGATCAAGCCCCTACTTTCAACCTCAGCGAGGCGATGCAGCACAGCGACCCGATGGCATTCCTGAAGGCTGCGATGAACGACCTGAAGCTTGATCCGCGCATGCGGATTGATGCGGCCAAGGCCATGCTGCCGTACACGCACCGCAAGCTGGGTGAAGAAGGCAAGAAAGACGAAAGGCAGAAGGCAGCTGAGAACGCGGCAAAGGGTGGCAGCAAGTTTGCCCCGCCACCGCCGCCGCTCAGGCTAGTGGGGAAATGATATGGGTGCGCCAGAATGGACTACTGCGTGCCCAGACTGGGCTGCGCGGCTGATCAATCGCAAGTCGATCATTCCGCCGCCCATCTACCCGGACATGGCAGCCTACGCGCTGGAGATTTTCAAGGCGCTGAAAGTAGTCGACCTGCCAGGCCAGCCCACCTTCGGCGAGTGTAGCGATGAGTGGGTGTTCGACTTCGTTGCCGCTATCTTCGGCGCGTACGATGCCGAGACCGGCAGGCAGCTGATCCGCGAGTACTACCTGCTGATCTCCAAGAAGAACACGAAATCGACCATCGCCGCCGGCATCATGCTGACGGCGGTGATTCTGTGCTGGCGTAACGATGAGGAGCACCTGATCCTTGCGCCAACCAAAGAAGTAGCAGACAACAGCTTCAAGCCGGCCGCCGGCATGGTGCGGGCAGACCCTGAGCTGTCTGCCCTGTTCCACGTGCAGGATCACCTACGCACCATCACCCACCGGACCACAAAAGCGTCCATGAAGGTGGTAGCAGCCGATACTGACACCGTATCCGGCAAGAAGTCTGGCCGCATCCTGGTGGACGAGCACTGGCTGTTCGGCAAGAAGTCCGGCGCCGAGGCCATGTTCATCGAGGCATTGGGCGGCCAGATTTCCCGCGAAGAAGGCTGGGTAATCTTTCTGACCACACAAAGCGATGAACCACCCGCTGGTGTGTTCCGCGACAAGCTGCAGTACTTCCGCGACGTGCGGGACGGCAAGATTCATGACCCGAGATCGTTAGGCGTGCTCTATGAGTTCCCCGAGCAGATCCTGAAGGACAAGGGCTATCTGCTGCCCGAGAACTTCCACATCACCAACCCGAACCTGGGCCGGTCGGTTAGCAGTGAATGGCTGTCCGACCAGCTACGCAAGAACCAGCACAAGACTGATGGCACATTTCAACAGATTCTGGCCAAACACCTCAACGTAGAAATCGGCCTCGCCTTACGGATGGGCCGTTGGGCCGGTGCTGACTTCTGGCTGCAGCAAGGCCGACGAGGCCTGACGCTGGAGCAGATCATCAAGCGTAGCGAGGTCATCACCGCCGGCATAGACGGCGGCGGCCTGGATGACTTGCTGGGTCTGGCTATCGTTGGCCGCGATCGTGAGACGGGTGAATGGCTTGCCTGGATGCATGCATGGGCACACCCATCCGTACTGGAGCGCCGAAAGGAAATTGCCCCTGCCCTGCGCGACTTCGCCCGAGATGGCCATCTGACGCTGGTCAAGCGCATAGGCGAGGATGTGGAAGAGCTTGCTAGCTACATCGCCCAGGTTGAAGAAGACGATTTATTAGACAAAGCGGGGCTCGATCCGGCTGGGATTGGCACGATTCTGGATGCGCTGGTTGCTGCGGGTGTACCGCAGGACAAAATCATCGGTATCAGCCAGGGCTGGAAATTGGGTGGTGCCATCAAGACTGCTGAGCGCAAGCTGGCTGAAGAAGTGCTGGTGCACGATGCCAGCCCGATGATGGCCTGGTGTGTCGGTAACGCCATGGTGGAGCCGAAAGGCAACGCCATCCTGATCACCAAGCAAGCCAGCGGCTCAGCCAAGATTGACCCGCTGATGGCCCTATTCAACGCCGTGCAACTGATGGCACTCGGCCCTGCTGCCCGTGGCCCATCCGTGTACGAATCCCGCGGTATCCGTTTTATCTAAGGCCTCCCCATGAACTGGCTAAGAAATCTATTTGGTGGCGCACCATCGGCCACCGCCGAGCAGTCGCGCCCTGCATCCGAGGTGCGAGCAGAAGCCGGCGCCAGCCTGACCTTCACCGGCCTGGACGACCCGCGGCTACTTGAGTTTATACGCTCAGGCTTGGGCGGCATGAGCCTGCAAGGTGCCAACAGCCTGCGCAATATGGCGGTCTTGCGGTGCGTGTCTCTGATTTCCAACGGCATCGGCATGCTGCCGGTCAATTTGATGGAGTACGGCGATAGTAAGACCGTCGTGGATAAGCACCCTGCGCATCGACTCATCAAGCGGAAGCCGAACGACTGGCTAACGCCGATTGAACTGAAATCCCTGCTGCAACTGCATGCCCTGCTCCACGGCAACGGATATGCCCGAATTATCTGGGCTGGGGAGCGCCCCATTAGGATGATTCCGCTAAATCCGCTGCACACCTCGCCGAAGCTAACCAGCGAATGGCGCATGACCTACGAAACGCGGCTGGATAACGGGAACGTCATCACCCTGCCAGCCAGGGAGGTATTCCACCTGCGCGATCTGTCGCTTGATGGCATCAAGGGCTTGGCCAGATCTGAGCTGGCCAACGAGGCGATCCAGCTGGCACTGAATGCGGAAAAAGCAGCAAGCCGGGTATTCAAAACGGGCGTCATGGCAACTGGCGCAATCGAAGTGCCGAATGCGCTTTCCGATACGGCGTATAGCCGCATGAAGCAGTCGCTGCAGGATAACTACGGCGGCGCCGAGAATGCCGGCAGCTGGATGGTGCTGGAAGAAAATGCCAAGGCCAATCGTTTCTCCAGTACGGCATCTGAAGCTCAGCAAATCGAAAACCGTAACCACCAAATCGAAGAGGTGGCCCGGCTTTACGGCGTGCCGCGCCCACTGCTCATGATGGACGACACAAGCTGGGGTAGTGGCGTGGAACAGCTTGCCATCTTCTTCGTGCAGTACACGCTTGCCCCATGGTTTGTTGCGTGGGAACAGGCGCTGGCGCGGGTATTCCTGACCGACAAAGAGCTGGATCAGGTGTACTTCAAATTCAATGAACGCGCCCTGCTTCGCGGCACGCTGAAAGACCAAGCGGATTTCTTTACGAAGGCGCTCGGCGCCGGCGGCCACGGCCCTTGGATGTCGCAGAACGAGGTGCGTGGCCTGTCTGAAATGCCGCGCTCTGCTGATCCAGCAGCCGATCAACTGCGCAACCCAATGACACAAAAGGACAACAGCAATGTGCCTGATAAAGCTGCCTGAAATCCGCGCAGATATTCAACTGGGTGACATCCAATTCGATATGCGCCCAGATGCATTAGAGCGCTGGGACCCTGGTGTAGTAGCAGCCGACAGTACGGATAAGTCGATTTCTATCTATGGCCGCATCGGAAAGACAGACGACGGCACTGGCATCACGGCAAACCGTATTGGCGCTGCACTGCGTGTGATTGGCAAGCAGGACATCGTGGTGAACGTGAACTCGCCTGGCGGTGACTTCTTTGAGGGGGTGGCCATTTACAACCTGCTCCGAGAGCACCAGGCCAGGGTGACGATACGCGTGCTTGGTGTGGCAGCGTCGGCCGCTTCGGTTATTGCCATGGCCGGCGACGAGATTCTGATGGGCGATAGCTCGCACATCATGATTCACAACGCCTGGGCCGTCGCAGTGGGTAACCGGCACGACTTCACCGAGGCCGCCGACCGCTTGGCGGTATTCGATGCGGCCATGGCCAAGGTGTATGCGGAACGCTCCGGCGCCAATGCTGAAGAGGTAGCCGCAATGATGGACAAGGAGACCTGGATCACCGCTGAGGCTGCTGTTGCCAACGGCTTCGCTACCGGCCTGCTTCCATCGTCATCGCTTTCCCATACCGAAGCATCGTGCGGCCAACAAAAGGCCATGGCCATTGTGGAAGCTGCAATGGCAAAAGCCGGCCACACCCGTGCAGGCCGCCGCGAAGTTCTCAAGACCCTTTTTTCTGGCAAGCCGAGCGCTGCCGAAGCTGCCATGCCGCGCGCTGGCGAAGAAGTAGCCCTGCTTCAATCCCTGACTAATTCTTTGAGAGTGTGAACCCATGAACAAACAAATTCCCCGTGGCCTGCTGGCCGTACGTGCCGAGGGCACCCCAGAAGTCAAAGCAGCAGTAGAGGCGCTGCAAAAGAGCTTCTCTGATTTCCGCGCCGAACACACCCGCCAGCTGGAAGACATGCGCAAAGGCCTGCCGACTGGCGACCAAGCCGGCAAGGTAGAGCGCATCAACGCAGACGTCGATCGTCTGCAAAAGGAGCTGGAAGACCTGCACGTCAAGATGGCAGCGAATGCTGGTGCTAGCGCTGATGGTGGTAAGCGCGATCCGGAATACTCGGCCGCCTTCATGGCCTATATGAAGAAAAACGAAGCTCAGGCCGCCCTGAACAAGGGCTCCGATACTGACGGCGGCTTCCTGACACCTACCGAGTGGGACCGTACCATCGGCAGCAAGCTGAAGCTGGTATCCCCGATGCGCTCTCTTTGCCAAGTCCAAACGATTTCGACCAATGCGTTCTCCAAGCTGTTCAGCATCGGCGCGGCGAATAGTGGCTGGGTGGGTGAAGCAGCAGCACGTCCCAACACTGGCAATGGCCAGTTCCAGCAACTGAAGTTCGAAACCGGCGAAATCTACGCCAACCCTTCGGCCACTCAGCAAATCCTGGACGATGCCGAGATTGACCTGGAAGTGTGGCTTGCCGGTGAGGTTCAAGACGAGTTCGCCAAGCAGGAGAACATTGCGTTCCTGGCTGGCGACGGCTCGAACAAACCTTTCGGTCTGCTGACCTATGTTGCCGGCAATGCCAACGCCGCCAAACACCCGTACGGCGCCATTGCAAAGGTGGCCAGCGGTTCGGCGGGCGGCATTGTCGCAGACAGCATCATCAGCCTGATCTACGACCTGCCGTCTGCCTTTGCGGCCAACGCGTCGTTCATCATGAACCGCAAGACCCAATCGGTCATCCGCAAGCTGAAAGATGGCCAGGGCAACTACCTGTGGCAACCATCCTACGCGGCCGGTGTGCCGGCTACGCTGGGCGGTTATGCCATCACTGAAGTTCCGGACATGCCTGACGTTGCCGCCAATGCCCTGCCTATCATGTTCGGTGACTACAAACAGGGCTACCTGATTGTCGACCGCATCGGCATCCGTGTTTTGCGCGACAACCTGACCAACAAGCCGTATGTCAGCTTCTACACCACCAAGCGTGTCGGTGGCGGCCTGCTGAATCCAGAACCGCTGCGTGCGCTGCAGATTGCCGCGTAAACGGACGTAGAGACTAACCAGGGCGGCTTCGGCCGCCCTTTCTCATGGAGGCGAACATGCCCAAGTACTTCAGCAAACCTTTCCGTGGCGTAAAGAACCAGGAAATCTACCCGACCGAATTTCAGGCTGGTGAAGAATGCCCGCCCGAGCTGGAAGAAGCTGCCAGTGAGCTCGGCGTACTGACCGGCAAGAAAACCACTGGCCGCCAGCAGGCAGGCGAAGCAGTAGAGCAATCGCAGAACGAGGGTGAATAATCATGCAGCTCATCAGCCTCGATATTGCCAGGCAGCACTGCCGTGTTGAGCAGGACGAGACCGATGAGCTGATGACGATTTACCTTGGCGCCGCAGAACAATCTGCCATCGACTATCTGGGGCGCCAGGTATTTGCCACTCAGCAAGACCTCGATACGGCCAAAACGGCAGGCACAGCGGGAGAGAATCCCATCGTGGTGAACTACGCCATTCGTGCAGCGATATTGCTGACGCTTGGCCACCTATATATGAACCGAGAGGACGTGGCGGTGGGTGTCTCGGCGGTAGAAATGCCGCGCGGCGCGCGTGATCTGCTGCGGCCGCATCGCATACCGCCGGGGGTGTAAATGCGCGCAGGTCAGCTTAAGCACAGAATCACCCTGCTCACGTACACGACTACCGGCCGTGACAGCATGGGTCAGCCCATCAAGGGCTGGTCAGAAAATCCCCCGATCTGGGCGAACGTGCGCTTCATCAGTGGGCGCGAGTTCGTGCGGGCCGACAAAGAGACGGCGGAGGCTACCGCGAGCATCCGCATCCGTTCGCGTGCGGTGACCACGGACATGTGCGTGCGCTACAAGGGCGTGCTGTACGACATCCGTGCCGTATTGCCAGCGGCCAGTGGCGACTTCATCGACTTGGCTGTAGCTGAAGTGAAGGCCGCGCCATGACCAAAGCCACAGTTGGCCGCGACGCCATCGGGATTGGCTTCGATGACTCGGCGATTGTGCGCGGGTTGCATGAGTTGGCAGACAAAGTGCGCGGCGAGGTGATGATCGCCGGAGCCGCAGCTGCCGCACGGGTGCTGGCTGATGAAATGAAACAGCAGGTTCCCGAGAAATCAGGTCGCCTGCGCGACTCAATTTACCGCTACTACGATGAGAAGCGCTCGGCAGCCGGGCGCCAGATTTACCTGATAGGCGTGAACAAGCGGCTGGCGCCGCACTGGCACCACATCGAATACGGGCACTGGCGGTACAACAAGATCGTCAACGGCCGCCCAATGAAGGCCAAGACCAAGCCCAACGCCAAGAACAAGACGCTCGGCGTGCTTGATCCGGCAATCTACGACCTGCCCGGCGCACTGTCGCGGCCGGTGTGGGTACCGGCCAAGCCGTACATACGGCCGGCGTACGATGCCAAGATCAACCCCGCTCTGCAGGCCGCACTGGCGCGCATGCGGGACAAAATGGAAGGGAAAGACTGATGCAGGAAGAACTGATGGTGGCACAGCTGTCACCGCTGGTGGCCGGCCAGGTATACCCGGACACGGCGCCATCAGATGTCGCACCGCCCTACCTCATCTGGCAGCAGGTCGGCGGCCAACCTATCCAGTTTCTGGGGGGTGTCGGCAGCACCACCCGCCCGCGCATTCAGCTCACCTGGTGGGCTGTTAGCCGGCTGGCAGCCTGCCAGCTGCGCGACCAGATTCAAGCCGCCATGGTCGATACACCGCTGTTCGCCGAAATCGCCACCGGCCCCGTTGCTGATCATGAGCCGGTGCAGGGTTTGTACGGGTTCCGGCAGGATTTTTACCTGGCAGTGCCCTGACCGACACGGCCAACGTTTACAGCACCAACCAGCCCGCCGCGCGCGGGCTTTTTCATTTTTAGGAGACGCCCATGTCTTTCTCCCTCCCAGATGGCAGCCGCGTACAAGTGGCCAGCCTCTATGCAGCATCCAAGCCGATCACCGCGATCAGCAATGCCTCGCCTGCGGTGGCAACCTCTGCCGCACACGGCCTGTCTGCCGGTGACTATCTGGAGCTGACCGCTACCTGGCCGAAGCTTACCGACCGCATCGTCAAGGTGGGTGCCGCCCCTGCTACCGACACCTTCAAACTGGAAGGTATCGACAGCACCAAGACCACGATTTATCCGGTCGGTGTCACCGGTAGCTTCCGCAAAATCTCGGCATGGCAGGACGTGCCCCAAGTGCTGACTGTCGATACCTCTGGTGGTGAAACCAAATTCGTCACGGTGCAGTTCCTGGAAGATGAAGATGAAAAGCAGGCGCCTGGAGGCAAATCTGCAGCAGCAATCAAACTGACCATGGCCGATGACCCGAGCCAGCCTTACTACGCCACCTTGCGTGCGGCAGATGAGGCCAAAGAACCAATCGCTCTGCGCATCATCCTGCCTGCTGGCCGTGGTGAGCTGCTCTACAACTGCCTCGTGTCTTTCAACGACTCGCCAAAGCTCGGCAAAGGCAGCGTGATGACGGTAGAGGCAAGCATGCCGCTTAAAGCCAAATTCACCCGCTACTAACCCACCGCCCCGCCGCTGGCGGGGTGCAATCTGGAGTTCAACATGGCCCGCAAACTGGTCCTGATTCCCGCCCCCACCTTCCGTGCGGTGGTAGCCATTCCGCAGCCAGAAGGTGAACCGGCCAAAGTGGAAATGGTGTTCAAGCACCGCAACAAAGACGAGCTGAAAGCGCTGGCCGAACAGCTTGGCAGCAAAGACGACGTGGCGCTGGTCAAGGAGATGGCCAGCGGCTGGGACCTGGCTGACGACTTCAACGAAGCCAATATCAAGCGCCTGGTCAGCGAGCACCATCAAGCTGCCGTTTCGATCTGGAATACCTACTTCGAAAAACTGACCGGCCTGCGCCTGGGAAACTGAGAGAGGCCGCCCGCGCCCTGTTCGAGCCTGAAGCAGATGTCAGCAAGCTGGATGCGTTCGGCCTGACGGCAGATGACGTTGCAGCCGCACCGGTAGAGGTTTGGCCGGACGTTTGGCCCGCCGTGTTGCTACTGCGGCGGCTGCGTACCCAGTGGCGGGTTGGGATGGGCGGAGCGGTCGGCCTCGACTACAGCGTGATGTACTGGATGATGGACCGCATGGAGCTGGACAAGGACGCCTACGACCAGCTGGAAGCAGACATCCAGGTGATGGAAGACGAAGTGCTGGCTATGCTGGCGGAGGGAAAAGAGTAAAGCCGCCCGTGGGCGGCTTCTTCATGCCAGTGCTCGACTGCTGGCCGAGCCACTCAGGCCATATGGCCTGCATGGTCTTCGATGGCATCTGCCACCCACTCGTTCAGGCTCTTGCCTTGCGCAGCTGCAGACATGGCAGCAACAGCATGCAGCGCGGAAGCAATGCGCACATTGAATTTGCCTGAATACGACCGGTAGGGCTCAATGCCTTTTTCCTGACACATATCGAGATAAACGCGAAGCGATACTTCGCCCTCTGCTTTGAGACCGGCCACATCTGCGGCATAGAAATCGGCGCCGCCGGTCAGGCCGAGAAACTCGCCGCGAAACATCTCGATCTCGGGATCGTAAGACACCGTAGCCTTCTGGCCGTTGATGATCATGATGTTGTTCATGGTTTAACTCCGTTTTCCTCTAACCACTTACGAATAGATGCTACTGCAGCCTTGTCCGTCTCTGGTGACGGATGCGGGCGATGAAACACGCGCACCTGGCTAAATAGGGTAACACCCACCCTGGACCCCTCGCGCTCTTCTATCCCGGCGCCCAGCTCAACGAAGAGCGCTTCGATATCTTTCCAGCGTATTGTGCCGCTGACGGGGCGACTGTAAATCTGCTCTAGGGTGGCTTGGTGTTTGCGTTTCATTTGTTTATGGTACTAAAAAACAGTACCAAAGCAAAGGATTTTTGTTGCAAAAGACGCATGGCGCAAGAAGACGCACGCGATGAAAAAAGAGTAAAGCCGCCCGTGGGCGGCTTCTTAACAATCCGGTTTAAAGAAGGTTGGCATTCGTGTACCCTTCCGTCATTTCCAAGCAATGATGGAGGGGTTTATGCGTGTTTTTTTTGCGGTTGCTATTGCAGTCATCGCGCTGCAATCTGGCTGCGCTCAGGTGCATTACCGCTATCCAGAGCAGACAGCAAGCTATGGCCAGTCACCTAGCAATATCGAACAGCAGATCAAAGATCGAATGCAGGGCTTCTTGAAAGACCCATACAGTGCACAGTACAGAATCCTCAGTGCGCCCAAAAAGGCCTACTACAATGCTGCCGACGGTGGTATTCAGTGGACCGGATATGCAGTGAAATTCTCTGTGAATGCAAAGAATAGCTACGGCGCCTATGTGGGAGAGAAGTTATACGTCGCCATTTTTAATGACGGAGCGCTTGGGAACATACAGGATCCTGCACGCATGGAATGGATTGATGGTAGTTTTACCAACAGACCCATCAATTACATGGAATAGGCCAATAGCCGTTACATAGCCCCGCACTTGCGGGGCTTTTTCTTTTGGGGAAAAGCATGACTGATACGACCATCGGCAAGGGTGTTGTAGAGGTCGAAATGCGTGACACTGGCGTGGAAGCGGGTGTTGCGCGTATCGAGAAGTCCCTGGATACCTTGGGCGTTCGCGCCAAGGCAGCAGGCCAGACAGCTGCTGATGGCGTTGGCCAGATTCCCGCCAGTACCGAGAGCGCGGAAAAACGCATCGAGGCATCAACGCGAAGCATCGCTAACGCTATTCAGCGCCAAATCGCCATGCTGGAGGCTGGCAATAAGACTACGTCCGAGTACTACACTCTGCTGGCGCAGCAGCGCGGTGTTGATCCTTCTCGCTTGAAGCCCTATCTGGAGCAGCTAGACCAAGTCAATTCGCGCCAGCGGCAATCTGGGATAACAGCCGGCGAGATGAGCAATGCCATGCGCACCCTGCCCGCACAATTCACCGACATTGCCACCAGCCTGGCCGGCGGCCAAAACCCGATGCTGGTGTTTATTCAGCAAGGCGGACAGATCAAGGACATGTTCGGCGGGACGGGTGCTGCAGCCAAGGCCATGGGTCAGTACATCATGGGGTTGGTCAATCCCTTCACTATCGCCGCTGCCGCTGCGGCGGTTCTCTCATATAGCTTGTACGCGGGCAGCCGTGAGTCTAGGGCCTTCGCCGACGCCCTGATCATGACAAACAATGCGGCAGGTGCCACCGCAGATCAGCTGGAGACTATGGCGGCTCGGATGGACGAGCTAGACGGTACGCGAGCCGCTTCTGCGGAGGCGATTACCGCCCTCGTCGCCACGGGCAAGGTATCCGCTGACAACCTGGAGAAATTTGCAGTAGCCACGATGAAGTGGTCCGCCGTTACCGGTGAAGCGGTGGCCGATGTGGTCGGCAAGTTCGAGCAGCTTGGTAAAGACCCAGTTGGCGCATCACTCAAGCTAGATGAAAGCCTGCGCCACCTGACGGCAAGCACTTACGAGCAGGTTAAAGCCTTGATCGATCAAGGCCGGGAAACGGATGCGGCCAACCTGGCGCAGCTGACGTTCTTCGACACGCTGTCCAGTCGCACGGGGGAAATGGAAGCCAACCTAGGAATCATCGAACGAAGCTGGATAGCCATTAAGCAGAAGATCAACGAGGCTGGCGATGCACTGCTAGATTTCGGACGAAAACAGACCTACCAAGACCAGCTTGATGCCATTGATCGAAAGCTGAAAAGCGGCTTTTACGGCGGTACCCGACGTGACGGAATGGAGCTGACCGAAGGAGATCGGGCGGCGCTGATTCAAGAGCGCAAAGCCATTGAGTTGGCAATGAGCCTGGACCGTAAGACCGCTACCGTGCAAGGGGAAAACGAGGCAAATCGCCGCGCTGGCCTTAATGCCCAGATGCAGTTCAACAAACTGCTGGAGTCAGGTGCTAGCAAGGCGCAGAAAATGGCCAAGGAATTGGCCGAGGTCGATCGCTGGGCAAAAGCGCTAGCTGCCGATGGAAAGCCCTTGTCTGATGCACAGATAGCACAGGCGAAGAGCATCGTCGCCAAGAAATATGAGGAGAAGCCCAAGCAAGCCCGCACCGGGCTTTCTGCTGGTGACGGCGCCCTGGCTAGCATTGAGGCCGACATTGCCGCACGCCGCCGCGAGATCGACCTTTTTTTCTCGGAGGACTCTGCCGTTCGTCAACTGACAGCGACTCAAGAGAAATTGCTGGAAGTGCAGGAGCGACTGAGGAAGGCAAAAACCGATGCTCAGCGTGCACCTCTTCTACAGCAAGAAATAAAACTACAAGAGCTGAAAGAAGTGGAGGCGCAGCTTACGGCTCTTGATGAGCTAAAGGCAGCTACCGATGATTGGCAAAACTCGCAAGCCGAATACACGGCACAGCTGGTCCAGGATGCCGCAACAAGAAACGCATCAATACGGACAGAGTCTGAATCGATACGAGAGCAAATCATTATCCTGGGCATGAGCGCTGGACAGATTGCCCAGAGGAAGGTGGCGTTGGCAGAGGAGGCGCTTAGCAAGGCTGAGGCCGCAGGAGAGAGTGAGTTGTACCTGGAGCAATTGCGCGGAGAAGTGCGGCTGCGCAAGGCTGTTGTGGGCGATACGGAGGACCTAGAGAAAGCACGCCGTGACCCAGCAAAAGCGCTAAACAGTGCCATTGAGGACTATGCCCGCCGCGCCACCGATGGCGCTGCGGCCATTCAATCGGTTTTTGGCGTTATCACCAAGGGCATGGAAGACAACTTGACCAAGTTCTTCATGACCGGCAAGGCAGGCTGGAAGGACTTTGCCAACTCGGTGGTGGAGCAGATCGTACGCATCCAAATACAGAAGGCCATTGCAGGTGGGCTGGACGCATTCAAAACCACTGACATCAGCAAAACAATCAGCAGTTTCTTCGCTAGCGCCAATGGCAATGCATTTGCTGGCGGCCAACCGCTGACGGCCTTCGCCACCGGCGGCGCATTCACCAACACGATAGCGACCGCCCCTACCGTCGCGCCCATGGCGCTGTTTGGTGAAGCGGGACCGGAGGCCATCATGCCGCTGGCTCGGGACAGCTCAGGCCGGCTAGGTGTGCGCTCCAGTAGCGAAGGCACGCAGGCAGTGGCCGTATCGGTCAATGTAACCAATGCATCCAGCCAACCGGTGAACGCCACTGCCAGCCAGCCCAAATGGGATGGCAAGCAATGGGTGATTGGTGTGATGCTGGAAGATGTGAAGCGAGGCGGCCCTGTATCGACCGCCTTCGAAAACGCCTATCGACTTAGGCGCGGGTAGTTGTAGTTCTGCCCTCTTTTTCAGGATGCGCCATGACAATGCCCTCACTACCAACTTACGTCCGTATCGGCCAGGCCGACTTCGAAGAGGTCATCGACTACGGTCTGAAGCGTACCGACACCGACGGCGGCCTGCCCAAGCAGCGGCCAACCCGCAGCACGCCCATCGTGACGCGTAGCTGCAGCCTGCTGATCGACGGCCAGGCAAACCGCGATGCCTTCGACACTTGGTTCGGCCAGGCACTAGCCGGTGGCAGTGCGTGGTTCACCCTGCCGATACGTGGCAGGACCGTGCGTGCCCGCTTTACCGAGAAGCTGCGCTGGAAGCCGCAAGGCAGGCCGGATTTGTGGTCAACGCCGGCCACCCTCGAAACCATCGGATAGCCCCGCCCAGTGCGGGGCTTCTGCTTTTCTGGAGCTTGAGAAATGCCCCGCAACCTGTCGAACGCCGCCCGGTTGAATCTGAACGCCACGTCGGCAAGTGAGCCGCTGCTGACCTTGCTGGAAATCACCCATCCCGACCTGGCCGAGCCGGTGCGGGTGGTATGCGACACGCAGGATATTACGGTGGAAGGCCGCCTTTTTCTGGCGTGCGCCTTCGACATCCAGCTGCCGGAAGAAAGCGAAGGCCGCGTACCGCAAGCACAGCTGACCATCGACAACATCGGCCGCGAGCTGGTGCAGTGGATTGAGCTGTCACGCGGCGGTATCGGCGCGCAGTGCCGCGTTATGCAGTTGCTGCGCAGTCAGCCGTCGGTGATTGAGTACGACATCACACTGGACATGTCAGGCATCGAGGTGTCGCAGACGGCCGTCACCGCCACGCTGGGCTATGTCGATTTCCTCAACCTGCAGGCCGTGGCCATCAGCTACCGGCCAGAAACCGCCCCGGGGTGCTTCTGATGACGCACTGGTCTGACGCTTACATGGGGCGCGAGTACCTGCCTGGCGTGGCCGACTGTGCAGCGCTGGCCCAGGCCGTAGCGCGTGAGGTGCTGGGGCTAGAAGTAGCCCTGCCTGCCGAGCATGCCACCCAGCCATTCGCCCGTAATGTCCAGATACGCACGCACCGCGATAGCGTGGCCGAGCGCGTACAAGAGCCGATCGAAGGCCATCCTGTGCTGATGCTGGCGCGTGGCCGGCTGCAGCACATAGGCGTCATGTGCGACATGGGCGGGCGCTGGTACGTACTGCACGCCGACGACGGCTTTGGCGAGGTCATCCGCCAGCCGCTGCGCCAGCGCGGTGACGTGCATTTTGTTGACGACTGCGTGATCGAGGGATTTTACAAATGGAAATGACCGTACCGCAGGCCGTGCGTGCGGCCTACCTGCCGCACCCGCTGACCACCTCCGGACGGCAGGTGTATACCCTGCCGCCGAAGCGCAATGAAACGCTGGGTGGCTACCTGCGCCGCCTCGGCATTGAGGTCGACACCCACCCGCACGCCATCATGGTGAATGGCCGCCCACTGGGCGAAGCCTGGGCAAAATACCGGCTGCGCAAAGACGACCAGATCCTGATTCGTGCAGTGGTGCGCGGTGGCGGCGGTGGTGGCGCCGGCAAGGTGCTGCGCACCGTGGCGCTGGCAGCCATTGCCGTGGCGGCCGGCCCTTTGGCCGAAGCGGCAGTCGGCACCGAATGGGGCTTTCTTTCCGCGATAGGCGTGACGAATGCCGGCATTGCTCAGGCCGGCATCATGATCGCCGGCAGTATGCTGGTGAACGCCGTGCTGCCGCCACCGACTGCCTCAGCAGGTACGCTGGGTAATAGCAGCAGCGTCGAGCAGTCGCCAACCTATAGCCTCACCGGCGCCCGCAACCGGGTCCGCCCGTTCGAGCCAATGCCGCTGGTGCTGGGCAGGCATCGTATCGTGCCAGATCTGGCCGGCCAGCCGTATACGGTTTTCGAGGGGCAAGACCAATACCTGCTACAAAGCTTCCACTTCGGCCTGCAGTCCGATCTGCAGCTGGGTGACTTCAAGCTGGGCGATACCCCGCTTAGCGATTACCAGGGCGTCACCGTCTATCACGCCGGTGCTGACGGCAAGCTGCCGGCCGAGTTTGGCAACGTGGATACCGAGCCCGGCCGCGAGATCGCCCAGGCTGATGGCTGGATAAGCCGCACGACCAGTGCGGACTGCATCGGCATCAGCGTGGATATCCAGGGCGTGGCGTACTACGCCCGCGACGATGGCGGTGTGGATGGTCAAGCGATCGGCTACGACGTGCAGTATCGGTCGGTAGGCGCGTCTACGTGGGCAGCTTTTGGTGCCGGCAGTTTTGTGCTGAACGGCAATGCCGTCAATGTGGTACGTGCCAGCCACTTCTTGCAAGTTGGCCGCGGCCAGTACGAAGTGCGCATCCGCAAGACCAGTGCCGATGTGGATAGCAGCCGCCAAAAAAGCCAGTTTGCCCTGGCCCAGCTGCGTACCCATCAGTACGACGGCGCCGACTATACCGGCCAGCGCCGTGTCGGCATCAAGATCAAGGCCAGCAGCCAGCTGAACGGCGCGCTGGAAGAGCTGTCCGCCGTGGCGCAGATCGCGGTGCCGGTATGGACGGGTAGCGGCTGGGTGAGCCAGGTTAGCCAGAACCCGGCATGGCTGCTGCTGTACTTTCTGCGCGGTGGCTTCATTAGCGGTCGCCGTGTCTGGGGTGCCGGCCTGCCGGACAGCCGCATAGATATCGCCAGCATCAAGCAGTTTGCCGCCTGGTGCGATCGCAAAGCCCTCACCTGCAGCCTGGTGCTGGACCGCGCAGCCAGTATCAAGACCGTGGCCGAGCAGCTTGCCCGCTGCGGCCGTGGCCAACTGACATGGCAGTCTGGCCGCTACGGTGTGGTGTGGGATGACGACAGCCTGCCCTACGTGGCCACCTTCGGGCCGGCCAACATTGTTGCGGGCTCGTTCCGCGTCAGCTACGCCAGTGGCCAGATGGCTGACGAGGTCATCGTGACCTTCGCCAACGCCGCCAAAGGCTGGGAAGCCGACAGTGTGCGCAAGGTAGTGCCAGGAGTGGTCAATCCGAGCAACCAGGTTACGCTGGACTTTGCGGGCTGCACCAGTGCAGACATGGCCGGCCGCGAGGCTAACCTGTTGGCCGCCGCGCAGCATCTGCTGCGCCGCAAGATCAGCTGGGAGACGGACCAGGAAGGGCTGGTCGCTGGTAAAGGCGATGTGGTGATGATCAGCCACGACATGGTCAGCTGGTCGCACTCCGGTCGGCTACTGGACGGCAGCCGCGGCGCGCTGGTGCTGGATAAAGCGGTGCCGCTGTCTGCCGGTGGCTATGTCGGCGTGCGCTTCCCTGATGGCCGCTACTACACCTACCGCGTGCAGCCTGGTACTGGCCAAAGCAGCACGCTGCAGCTGCGTGACCTGATCCCGGCCGCTGATGATTACGGCCCTCTGCCTGTGCCGTCCGAGTCGGACACTGTGCCGTATGACTGGCTGTGGTTCTACGACGAAGCCGCGCAGCCAGGTAAGCAAGTCAAGATCACCGACGTAGCGCCTACGGGGGATGGTTTCCGCTTCACCGCGGTGGACTACCTGCCCGAGTACTACGCGGCCGAGTCGGGCTCATACGTATATGTGCCGCCCCGTGCGGCCAACCTTCCCCTGCTGGGCTGGGTGGCGCTGGCCGAGTCCAGCCGCATTACCGTGGACAAGCGGCGCGTGCCGGTGCTGTCTGCCAGCTGGCCACCCGTAGCCGGTGCGACGCAGTACCGCCTGCGCTGGCGCCGTACAGGTGGTGCCTGGGCGGAGGCGCTCATAGCTGGCCAGCAGTGGCAGGCAGATGTCGAGCCCGGGGCGTACGACGTACAGGTAGCCGCCGTTTTTACAGGCGGCACGATCAGTGCGCCCGTATCGGAAAGCATCACCATCGTGGCCGCCGGTGCGCCGCCGCTGGCGGTTACCGGCTTTACCGCGATGGGCGAGGCCATGCAGATCAGCCTGCGCTGGCAGTACCCCGCCCAGGCCGATATTGCCAGTGTCGTGCTGTATGGCACGCCGGCGGGTGGTGGCAAGGTTCTGCTCACCAGCCTGGCGTATCCGGCAGACCGCTGGACCCATGCCGGGCTGTCGGTGGGCATCAGCTGGCAGTACGAGCTGGTGCTGGTCGACGGCTGGGGTAATCGCAGCGCGGCGGCCGTGGCCACTGCCACCACGGTAAAAGACCCGTCCATCCTGCTGCAGCAGCTGCATGGCTCGGTATCGCGCGAGGCGCTGGACGGCCTGCTGCGTACTGATATTGTCACGGCGCAGGACGTGGCTACGCGGGTGATCCCTGCGCTGAATGAGGCCGCCGAGCAGGCCGCCAAGGCCGGTATCGCGGCGCTGATCGAGGCGGATCGCCGCCGCCGCGAGGCACGGTTTAACCGCCGCGCGTTTGACGCCATTCTGGATATCGACCCAGCTACTGGCCAGATCAAGCTGAAAGCTACCGCCGAGATCACCACGGACGTGGATACCAAGCTGCGCGACGTACAACTGGTGCTGGATGCGCAGGCCGGCAAGCTGGCCACCGCCGTGTCTGGCGTAGAAAGCCAAGGCGGCAGGCTGACTGCGGCCGAGAGCAAGCTGACGCAGCTGGAAAGCGGCATCAGCCTGGCCGTACAGCAAGCCTTTGCCTACACCGATGGCGCGGTGGCCAGTAACAGCGAGGCGGTAGACGGCCTGCAGCAGCAAGTGGACACCCTGGCGGGTAGCGGCATCGCCGGGCTGGTGGCAGATCAGCGCCGCCAGCAGCAGGCGCGGGCGGCACGGCTGGGGCTGGCGCGTGCGCAGTTCGATATCAAGGCAGTGGCCGATGGCCTGGCTGCCGAGTCCACGGCACGGCTGGCGCTGGATGCGCAGCTGGGTGGCACAGCAGCGGCGCTGCTGGTCGAGCAGAAAGCACGGGCGGATGGCGATACGGCGGTAAGTCAGCAAGTCACCACGCTTGCGGCCAACCTCCAGACCGAAAAAGGCGCACGGCAGGCGGCCATAGAGCAAGAAGCTGCTGCGCGTGTCACGGCAGATAGTGCCCTGGCATCCCGCATCGATACCGTGCAGGCTGCTGTGGATGGGGCTTCTGCGGCGGTTCAGCAGGAGGCCACTGCACGGGCAGATGCAGTATCTGGCGTGCTAGGCAAGTGGTCGGTGCGCATTGTCACCACGGCGGATGGCCAGCAGCGCGTGGCCGGTATCGGCTTGCTGAACGGCCAGCAGGGCAGTGCTTTCAGCGTATTGGCCGATGCATTCACGGTGGCGCTGCCCAATGGCAATGCGCCAAAGCAGGTATTCACTGTGGGCAGCATCGGTGGCGCGCCGGCCGTGGGGATTGCCGGTGATCTGATCATCGACGGCACGCTGTCCGGCCGTCGCGTGCTGGCATCCGAAAGTGTGGATGCAGACCAGATCAACACCCGTGGGCTGACCATAAAAGATGCGGCAGGTGCCGTTATCTTTGGCGCGGGCAAGGCGCTCGATGTATCGCGGGTAGCCGGCCTGGGTGCGTTGTCGACAAAGTCGCAGGTACAGGCGTCTGACCTGGCCGTGGGGCAGCTGTCTGCCATCACTGCAGATGTCGGCACGCTCACTGCGGGGGTGATGTACAGCCGCAGCTGGACGGCCTTCGTGAATCTGAATGCCTCCGGCTCGCAGCCTTTTATCCGTACGGCGGGCGGTTTCCAGATCAACGCGGATGGCAGCGGCAGTATCGATAGCCGCATGCTGGGTAACGTGGTGACAGGTTCGGTATTTATCGACTACACCCGCGCCGGCGAGGCTGACTGGCGACCAGTGCCGGTCGGCATCTGGCATGGGCGTGGGCGGCCGGTAATTTTGACGCTGTGGTTGACCGGTGGTGGTGGCGTTCCTGTGGTGATTGCCAATGATGGTGGCAGCTTCGTCATCAGCGGCCTGCCTAAGCAGGAGTCGAGCGGCATCACCGTCGGCTACGCATATATGTAAACAACCGCCCGGCCATGTGCCGGGCTTCTTATCGGGAGTGTCACATGGGTGTTGCATGGACTCGCCTCGGCACCGTGACGGTGACTGCGGGCAGTGTCAATGTCAGCGGCGTCGATACCCGCTGGCAGACGGCCGCCAGCATCGGCGATGCTTTTCAGGGGCCAGACGGCAAGCAGTATGAGGTGGCGGCAATCACGTCCGATACCGCCCTGCAGCTGCGCACGCCGTACCAGGGCGCGACGGCGGCAGGTCAGGCCTACGCCATCCTGCGCATCGTGCCGCAAGGCTCGGACGCGGAAACCATGGCCCTGCTGCGGCAGGTGCTTAACCTGACGGATGTGCAGCTGTCAGCCTTTATGGCGTGGGCAGATAGCCAGGGGGTGGTGTCGATCAGCGATGGCGAGACCACGCTGCCCGGGCTTCATGGCCTGCGCAAGCTGATGGCGGATCTAGCCCAGCTTTTTGTGGAGACTGCGAAGCGGCCTGCACTGACTGCTGCCGGCAGTCTGGGCATCGGCATGACGCCTAGCGCCTGGTCGAACGCAGGCCCTGGGCAAAATGCAGTCCAGACCATGTCGTGGGCAGTGTCGTGTGATGTGAACTCGCACTATCAGACGAATAACGCTTTCTACTCTGGCGCATGGACTTATATCGGATCGAAGTGCGCCACGCGGTATGACCAGGACGCCTCAGCAGGTGCCCATAAGTGGTATAGCGCGCCTGCCGGTATCGCTGGTGACAGTATCGCTTTCAGCAAGCTGATGGAGCTGTCGGTGGCTGGCGCGCTGGCGGTAGCGGGGCCGGTCTCCGTCGGTCGATACACCGCGTCCACGCTGCCATCGGCGGCAGCATATCTCGACCACGTAATCACCGTCAGTAACGCCAGCGGCGGCCCTGCGTTGTGCCTGAGCAATGGCTCTGCATGGATCAATGTCCGTACTAACGCACCTGTGAGCTAAAGGAAAAGTATGTCTATCATCGAAACAACTCGCCCCTACGAAACACTCATCCGCCACAACGCGGACGGCACCATCGGTGCGCACCACGTCCGTATCTACGAAGTCGTCAAAGACGGTCAGGTGCTGACCAGTCAGCTGCAGTCGCCAGTGCAGCTGGCGGTGGCTGGTGAGCAAGGCGTCGCGCTTGCTCAGGTGCTGGGCGAAGCGACCACGGCCGCGCTCTTGTCCGCAGAGAAAGCCCAGGCTGAACTGGCCACTGTCAAAGCGCAGCTGGCAGCAGTCCAGGGCGAGCTGGCAAAGCTGAAAGGTACCGCACCATGAAAACCTACGAAATCGGCACGCTGATCATCGTCGCGCTGGCCGGCGCCCAGCTGCTGCAGATGGGCGCGCAAGCGCTGATGCCCACACCACCGCCGCAGTGCATGGTGCAAGCCACCACGCCGGAGGGTGCCACCATCCAGCGCTGGCGCCCTTGCACCGAGGCCGAACTGGCCGCTACCAAATGACCCGCTTCGGCGGGTCTTCTGCTTTCTAGCCCTGCCATGTGCGGGGCGTTTTTCATTTCAAGGGGGATGTATGCAGGAAATTCAGGAGGCAGCCCAAGTAGCCAAAAGCCCGACTTCGTACAGTTTGCTGACGTACGTCTGGGTGCTGGCTTTAGCACTACTGGGTGGCGTGGCGGGCGCAATCCGCCGGGCGAAGGCTGACGGCAAGATCAGCATGGCCGAGATCGTCGGCGAGCTGGCCATCAGCGCGTTTGCTGGTGTTGTGACCTTCTACCTGTGCGAGTGGGCTGGTGTTTCTCAGCTGCTGTCTGCCGCGCTGGTCGGCATCAGTGGACACATGGGCAGCCGGGCGATTTTCCAGTTTGAGAAAGTGTGGGCCCAGAAGATGGGCGTTCCCAACACCGAGGAGCAATGACATGGCACGTATTTCCGCACAAGAAGCCGGCGGCGCCAACGTGCTGGCGTTTCTGGACATGCTGGCCGTGTCCGAGCTGGGCAAGGACCTGCTGGCCTTGTCTGACGATGGTTACAACGTGGTGGTGGGCAGTACGGCCAAGCGCCCTATCCTGTTTGCCAGCTATAGCGATCACCCCCGCCGCCTGATTGACCTGCCAAGCTTGGGCATCAAGTCCACCGCTGCAGGCCGGTACCAGATCCTGGCGCGCTACTTTGACCACTACAAGAAGCAGCTTGGCCTGTCGAACTTCGGCCCGATGAACCAGGACCGCATCGCGTTGCAGCTGATCCGCGAATGCAATGCGCTGGACGATCTCAAACGGGGCAAGGTTGCTGCAGCCATCAGCAAGTGCCGCAGCCGCTGGGCGTCTCTGCCTGGCGCTGGTTATGGCCAGAACGAGCACAGCCTTGAGCACCTGGTGGCCGCCTACGCGGCTGCTGGTGGAAAGGTGGCGTGACATGGGTACCCTTATCCCCGCCTCGTATCGCTGGCTAGCCATGCTGGCGCTGGCTGCTGCCGTTTTTGCCACTGGCTGGGTAAAGGGTGCCAGTCAGGTGCAGGCACGGTGGGATGCCGCCACAGGTATCCAGACGGTAGCAGTGGCCACCGTAAGGCAGCGCCAGGCCGAAGCCACCGTGCAGGTGGTAACCCAGTACGTCGACCGCGTTCACACCGTGCGCGAGGTCGGCCAGACCATCATCAAGGAGGTGCCCGTTTATGTACCGGCTGATTCCCCTGCTCTGCCTGGCGGTTTCCGCCTGCTCCACGACGCCGCAGTCCGTGGTGAGCTACCCGACGCCACCGGAGTTGCTGATGCGCCCCCCGTCCCCGCTCAAGACCTTGCCGCTACCGTCGCGGCCAACTACCTTACCTGCAGGGAAAACGCCGAGCAGCTGACGGCGTTGCAGGCGTGGATTGAGCTGCAAAGTAGGCAGTAAATTGGTAGAATCGCACTTCTGTCGCACTTAAAAAAGATGCGGCACGATAAAGGGTGATATATCAAATACTTGCGGTCGGTCGGTTTCGGGTTCGATTCCCGCCGCCTCCACCAAAACACCACTTCATGACGTGTCATGAAGCTTCAGAAACCCCGACAGCCCAGGCTCTCGGGGTTTTTTATTGTCTCATGGCGTGTCACCGTGCGCCTTGACATGCCGTCTCTGCTGACGGTATCTATGACGGTAGTTTGCATACCGTCAGAGTGAGATACCGTCATGCCACTTACCGATACCGCCTGCAAGAACGCCAAACCCAAACCGGATGGCAAACCCGCCAAGTATGCGGATGAAAAAGGTATGTACCTACTGGTTAATCAAACTGGCAAGTACTGGAGGTTGGACTATCGCTACGCCAACAAGCGCAAGACCTTGGCCATCGGCGTGTATCCAACTGTCACTCTCAAAGATGCAAGAGAAAAGCGAGACGAAGCTCGCCGGCTTTTAGCGGAAGACATCGACCCTGGCGAGCACCGCAAGGTGACCAAAGCCATTAAGGTTCTTCAAGCTGAAAATAGCCTTGAGGCTGTAGCGCGTGAGTGGTTTGCCAAGTTCAAACCAACATGGACTGATGGGCACGCAGAGCGAATTATTCGCCGCCTAGAGCGCGACATTTTCCCTTGGCTGGGTAGCCGTCCCATTGCCGACATTGAAGCGCCTGAGCTACTGACCAACCTGCAGCGTATCGAGCGGCGCGGTGCGATAGAAACTGCGCATCGTGCAATGCAAAACACCAGCCAGATATTTCGGTACGCGATTGCTACCGGTCGTGCCAAATACAATCCAGCCGCAGACCTTACGGGAGCGCTTGCACCTACGATTAAAACATCCTTCCCAACTATCACCGACCCGACCAAGATCGCTGAGCTCTTGCGAGCCATTGACGGTTACCAAGGCACCTTGGCAACCCAGTGCGCACTGAAGCTGGCCCCGCTAGTGTTTGTCAGACCCGGAGAGTTGAGACAAGCGGAATGGTGTGAAGTTGATCTTGAGAATGCCCTGTGGATCATCCCTGCAGCGCGTATGAAAATGCGGGAAAAACATGTCGTACCACTGTCGCGCCAAGCTGTGGCCATCCTGTCTGAGCTGAAACCGCTGACCGGCAATGGCCGCTATGTCTTTCCTGGTGCGCGCTCCAATGGTCGTCCGATGTCAGAAAATACAGTCAACGCAGCCCTACGACGCCTTGGGTATGACAAAGACACTATGACCGGTCACGGCTTCCGGCATATGGCTTCGACCCTCCTTAATGAACAGTGCTGGAACCGTGATGCTATCGAACGTCAGATGGCACATGCCGAGCGAAACAGCATCCGGGCAACTTACAACTACGCTGAGTACTTACCCGAACGCAATAAGATGATGCAAGCCTGGGCAGATTATCTGGATAGTTTGAAAGCCGGAGCGAAAGTCACTCCGCTGTTCAAAACAGCCTAAAAGCAGCATCACAAACATTTTCGCCCAGAGGTAGCAATGAGCAAACTATTCAAGCTTAAGCAATGGCTGACGCTAGAAGATGCAGCCAAGAGGCTTAGTACGACGTTAGGCGGGCAAGTAACTGTCGCAGATATCCTTCAGCTAGCCTTGGATGGAAGCTTAAGGCTGTCGGTAAACTTCGTAAATCATGCTTATGCAAAATGCTGTAGACGCGTGCCGATTAAAGAGGCTACGTATCAAGAAGTACCAAGCATTGAAAATCCAGCAATTACTGTTCGTCTTTACAAAGGACCACGCACTGACTCAGAAGTATTCGAATATAAAGATGGACTGGTAAAGCTGATTGGCATTTACACCTTATCCATGGTAGGCGCAGAAAGGCTAGACGTGGATCATCGACTCCAAATGGAGACTAGCGGCCCTGTTGTTACATTGATCGATCTTGATGGGACATTTGTTGAGAATGGTGATGGATACATCTATCAGGTTCGAGATATCCATCAAGACAAAAAGATAAGCGCGGACAACAGCTACCCTGCAGGCGGACTGCCCGATGATGCTGTTCTGGTTATGCGTACATCAGATATCACGAGGTTTGAAGCATCTTTGGATGCTGAAGACGAAGAGCCATCAAAAACCAATACCACTGAGCGCGAAAATCTGCTGAAAATGCTTGGAGGAATGGCTCTTCTGCTCGCAGAGAAAGGTGGGAAGTACAAACGGGGTAACAAGCCAAACGCAGCATCTATTGCTAATGAAGTCTCCGAGCTTATAGAACACCATCCAAATTCCAACCTCTACGGAATGAGTACTCGTAACATCAGAGAAAAACTCTCCGAGGCTATCCGCTTGCTGGCAGACTCTTGATCTGCCATTTGCCTTTGGCAGTTGCCTGAAGCCCCGCGAAGGGGCTTTTACATTGGCGTCACCCTTCTAATAGACGGAGTGACACACTATGACTCATCCAGCAGATAGCGCGAATACCTCCAAGCGCGCCCAGCATCACCACGACAACCACGCCTCCTACGGCGCTTTACCTGCTACGGGTTTTGTTCGCCTTGCAGACTTGCGCGTCATCATCCCCCTCAGCGACTCAACAATCTGGCGAAGGGTGAAAGGTCAAACCTTCCCGGCCCCAATCAAGCTCTCCGAACGGGTCACTGCTTGGAAAGTAGAAGACATCCGACAGTGGCTAGAAACACAAGGTCGGCATGACACCTGGGGAGGCCAAAATGAGTAATGTCGCCAAGGCTATCCTCATGAACGTCCCACTCCGAGCGCCAGGCGATGATATCCGCGCCGCCCTAGCCTATCTGGACGCCCACGACCGCGACAAGTGGGTAATGCACGGCATGGCCGTGAAATCGGAGCTGGGCGAAGCCGGCTTCCCTATCTGGGATGACTGGAGCCGCACCGCCGACAACTACCAGCCCAAGGCAGCACGATCTGTCTGGAAGAGCATTAAGCCTGCCGGGCGCATCACCATTGCCAGCCTGTTTGCCGAGGCCATCCAGCACGGCTACCGCCCGACCGCGCCTTACCAGCCACCTAGCCCCGAGGAGCGGGCCAAGATCGAGGCCGACCAACAGGCCGCCCAGGCCGAGGCCGAGGCGCTAGCCCAGCAGCAGCGGGACGTAGCCCGGCAGCAAGCGGCCAACCTGTGGGGGCGTGGTCATGCTGTCAGCAGCGAACACACCTACCTACAGGCCAAGGGCATCCAGCCCAAGGGCGCGGCCCAACTGCGCGACATGCTGCTTATCCCGCTGCGGGACGGTGGCGAGCTGGTGAACCTACAGATCATTGGTGCCGATGGCGGTAAGCGTTTCCTGACGGGTGGCCAGGTCAAAGGTGCCTCGCTGGTGTTGGGCCAGATCAAGGGCGCGGACACCGTGCTGCTGTGTGAAGGCTGGGCCACGGGCTGCACCTTGCACCAAGCCACGGGCTTGCCGGTGGTGGTGGCTTTCAACGCCCATAACCTGGTGACGATCGCGGGCCGGCTAGCCAGTGCCCTGCCGGTAGATGTGCAGGTGCTGGTGTGCGGTGATACAGACGAAAGCCTGACCGGCCAAAAGGCGGCCAGCCGCGCCGCCGAGCTGCTGCAAGGCCGTGGCCGTTCGATGGTGCCGGTATTTACCCAGGAACAGATCGAGCAGTACCGCCAGCAGCATGGCAAAGCGCCAAGCGACTACAACGACCTGCACCAGCTGGCCGGCTTGCTGGCTGTCACTGAGGCGGTACAGGCTCCCGCAAATCCAGAAAAAAACACCGATTTATATATGTCGGGCTACGTTTCAATGGCAAATGAGAGAGAAGGAACACCCCTACCTGCTGTTGGGGATGCAGACTTACCTAAAATCGACGGGAACTACGGGAATCACGGGAACCTGCATCAAGAATCTAGCACTGGCGAGACTTCCAGCGATATAGGCAGGTTACCGTTGCCAGAAAACGAGAACGGGAACCACGGGAACACGCAAGGCTTACCGCCTGGTTTTTTGCTGATTTATGGAAGCCACCGCCCAGGCGTGTACTGGCTAGACCCAGAAGGCGAAAGACCGCCCCGCTGGATATGCTCGCCCCTGAGTGTTGAGGCCAAGACCCGAGACGAGCGCGGCAGCAACTGGGGCCGGCTGCTGTACTGGGATGACGCCGAAGGCAGACCGCACCGCTGGGCCATGCCTGCCGAGCTGACATGTGGCGATGGTAGCGAGATGGCAAAAGAGCTGGCACGGGGCGGACTGGACATCGACCCCACCCGCAAGGCGCGGGAGCTACTGAACGCCTACCTTGTACGCTGCACACCACCCCGCTTTGTCCGCTGCACCAGCAGAACCGGCTGGCATGGCGGCGCCTTTGTGCTGCACGACGATGTAGTCAGCCAGCAGGATGGCGAGGGCATCTTCTTGCAGAGCGAGCGAGATGAAACCATGGGCATGGTGCAGGCCGGCACAGCTGCCGGCTGGCGCGAGCTGGTGGCGAAGTTGGCCGCAGGTAACAGCCGGCTGGTGTTTGCACTGTCGCTGGCCTTCGCTGCACCACTCGCCGAGTTAGCTAACGAGTCTGGCGGTTTCCACCTAATTGGCACATCGAGCGCCGGCAAGTCCACCGCGTTGGAAGCCGCCGCTTCGGTATGGGGCAGCCCTGCCGATTACGGCTATAAGTGGCGGGCCACCTCCAACGGCTTGGAGGGGCTTTGTGCTAGCCGTAATGATTTGCTGGTGATACTGGACGAGCTGGCCCAGGTAGATCCCCGCGAGGCAGGGGAATCCGCTTACCTGATCGCCAACGGCCAGGGCAAGGCCCGCGCCAGCCGCAACGGCACCATGCGAACACCAGCACGCTGGCGCGTGCTACTGCTGTCTGCGGGTGAAATCAGCCTGACACAACACATGCAGGAAGCTGGCAAGCAAAGCCGGGCAGGACAGGAAATCCGCCTGATTGATATCGCTGCCGAGTCTGGTGCAGGCCTTGGCCTGTTCGACACTCTGCATGGCATGGAAAGCGGAGCTGCCTTGTCACAAGCTATCAAGGCAGCCTGCCAGCAGCAGCACGGCACCGCCGGGCGAGCTTTCCTGCAACAACTGGTGCAGCAGTGCGATGCCGTCGCCACCCTGATTCGTGATGCACGGGCCAGCTTTCTGGCAGAGGACGTGCCACCCAGCGCCTCCGGCCAGGTGGTGAGGGCGGCCAGCCGCTTTGCCCTGGTAGCTGTGGCCGGCGAAATTGCCACCACTTGGGGGCTGACTGGCTGGCAGGAAGGCGAGGCGATGGCCGCCGCCGTGCGACTGTTCAATGAGTGGCTATCCGGGCGTGGCGGCGCCGGAGATGCGGAAACCCGCGAAGGACTTGCTGCGGTACGTGCTTTTCTGGAGGCACACGGCGAAAGCCGCTTTACCCCATGGGATGCCAACCCCGCCGCCACTGCTTGCACGATCAACAGAGCAGGCTTCAAGCGCTTGGAAGATGACGGACTGTGGTTCTACGTGCTGCCGGCTGCGTTCCGCAAAGAGATATGCAAGGGATTCAACCCGGTAAGTGTGGCTAAGTCGATGGCAGGCCGTGGCTGGCTCAAGACGCAATCAGATGACCGTACCACCTACAAGGCCAAGCTGCCAGGCATGGGCAACAAACCATCGAATGTGTACCTGATAACGCCGGGGATATGGGAGGACGAACAATGAAACTAGACCTATCCATACTGGCAGTTCCCGCAGTTCCCGCAGTTCCCGTAGCGAAAAATCAGCAATGGGAACCGCACTGCCAACCTGAAAGCCTTTCCCTACAAGGGCTTTGGCCATCGATTCCCGTGGTTCCCGTAGTTCCCGTTCGAAACGGGAATCTTTGCAGGCGCACGGAAACAAGCGGACGGGAGGGCGCCGCTCCGCCCCACCCCATCCCCGATGATCTGGCCGGACTGGTGTCGCGAGTAGCCACGCTGGAAAGTTGGCCGCATGACTTGTGGGTCGAACACCTGACCATCATTAGCCGGCAGCTGGTGTCCGGTGAGTGTGACGCCGATACCATCCGCACTGGCTGGCTGGCGCATATCGACCGATGGCACCACAGCTGCAAAGCTGAGTTTTTGATTAATTTGCCTATTGATTTCGTATGACAAAACCGCTGACAACCGACCTGCGGCACATTGATGTGCGCCAATTGGCCCGAAAAAAGCTGCTAGTACCTGGTTACAGATACGCCTGGGAGTGGAAACACCACCATACGGGGGAGCTAAAAGCCTCAATATGGATTGAGATCTCGGATGCGTACATTACCTTCCGCTACAAGATCAGCAACCGCGAGCAAAGCTGCCATATTGCTCAGGCGGTGCAGCTGGTGACTACACCTTGCAACTATGGCCATCAACGAGTTTGGTTTGCTTGCCCACACTGCGGCAGAAAGGCGGCCCTGCTATACCTTGGCTTTAAACTAGCATGTCGTCGCTGCCACAAGATGGCGTACGAAGTGCAAAGAGAAAGCCTGCATGACCGCCAGTGCCGAAAACTTGATAAAGTCCGTGAACGCTTGGGCTGGGAAGCAGGTTTCTTGAATGGGCATGGCAACAGGCCTACTGGAATGCACTGGTACACTTACGAGAAACTGCTTACAGATCACCATCGGCTGGAGGCTCCCATCCTTGTGCAGCTCAGTAAACTGTGCGGTTTGGACGCTCCGCTGGTGGACTACCTGTAGCCAGACGGGAAGTAGAACTACCGACCGAGATGGCAGTAATCAAGTCCAATAAAATGGGGACATGTCCACCAGACAACCGAACATGTCCGCACTGCAAATGGACATGTCCGGCAGTTGATCGAACATGTCCATGTTCCATACCAAAACGGGCCATTCTATTTGGGATAGTTCGGCTCTTACATTGCCCTGGCAATCTTTAAAGCCGATAGTAACCATAAATGGTTAGTCTAACGCCCTTGCAGCGATGCCTGCATCTTACTGCTGCTAGTGGTTGTAGCTTGAATTCCAGCTGACTCACGCAGCAAAGCCTTGAAAAAGTGAAAGCCGGGCGACTTTATACAAAGTGGCCCGGCCTTCTTCCCGCCCCATTCCCTAATCAAGACAAGCACTTTTCGGTGGTAGCCAGCTTGCGCCACCACCTAGAACAGCAGCACCGCCAGGTGGTTGTCTTCCTTAAAAATTTCTCCAAGCGCCGCAGGGGCGAAATGGCCTTGCTGCGGGGCATTAACTGACTGAGAAATACCAACGATCACGCATGATCAAAATCAATGGGCCAGAACCTGGCCACAGTTTTTTGCTTGGGGGTTCCTTAGCCTATCAAACTGACAAGTGTTCCTCAACCCCTTCCAGGGGGATGCCATGCTCTAGCAAAGCTTTACGGAGCAAGGTGCGAATCATCAGCTTGTCAGACTTGTATTCTTTTTGACTTTCGTAAAATTGATTGTCATCCACAAGCACCAGTAACTGCCCCACCGAAAGCTGAGCTATTGCATTGCTTCTGAAAATATTCGCATCGGCAAACAGCGTTTGGTAATTTGGCTTAAATACCCGCTCTTGCTTCACAAGGCAAAACTTTCCCCCGCCTTGGTCATGAATGATGATCCGGCGCTGCGGAACAGGTTTTTTCGGGTGCCGATCATCCCTGCATTCACCAGGATTGCATCGGGGGCAACTCAGATAGGTATCATAGGCATGCGAAAAGATAACCTCGCCCTCAACCTTGATCAGCTTGATCTCCGGCTCTTGCTCAGGCACTACACGCAAATCGTGATAAATCCGGAATGATTTTCTCCGCAATCTTGCGCCATACACTTCCAGCAAGGGCTTCAACTGGTGCTCGGATGCCTGCTTGGCACCATTTTTCCAAGCACTGACGACAGACTGCTGAGTACGGCATGCGTCAGCGATCTGTTTCTGCGTCCAGCCATCACGCAACGCCATATTGATCAGCTGCTTGGTGTAGCGATATTTTCGCGAGTTCTGTTCCATATTTTCGTGCCAAAAGGCGGGCAAGCCCGCCAGCGTTCAAACGATCAGACTTTATTTCTTGGTCGGTTTTGGCGCTTGCTGATTGGGATTCAGCTGCTTGCCCCGGTTGCCCTGGTTTTGGTCGTAAGTCTTGTTGGTGCCGGATGTACCTTTGTTACCGTTCTTGATATCAGCGTTGTGGTTCGACATGGTGATCTCCTAAAGAGCGCATAGAGGAGCCACAATTCTGCCAAAACCACTTTTTTATGCCATTGATATTATCATGATCGTTTCGTGATAAATCATGATATTTCGCAGCAGGCGGAAAAATGCCGGGCAGGCCCGGCACTTTCACTTAGATATCCAGTGACGGCAGAGCCTTCACAATCTTCATCGTCTCCAGGCTGACGGTCACCACACGCAGGAACAGCTCCAGCGGGTAGCGCGGGTTGTTCATGGTTTCGGTGGCCCAATCGTTGGCGTCGTTGACGATGCCGCTAACCGGATCAGGTTTCACGCGCTGGCGTTCTACTACCCAGTCTAGCGCCGGTTTGCCGTTGACCACGTACTCGTAGGCTTCCAGCGGGATGCCGGTTACAGTAATACGTGGGTTGTAGATCAGCACAGTTTTGTCATCAACAGTCTTTGATTGGCCGGTTTCTTTATCAACAACCTTGGTCTTGCCGTACTTCATTTTCTCGACTCGATAGTCAGCAGCAGTTAGCGTCTTGCCGCTGGTATCCACCTTGGCACCTTCGTACATGGCCACGGTTTCGTAGTTCAGATGCAGCTCGGCCAGCTTACGCCCAGCTTTGCTGAACTCCCGAAAATTGGCCGCGCCTTTCACGCAAGGTATACGCGGCAGCTCTTTGCTGAGGTTGTCGGCAAAGCGTTCACGGTAATCCGGTGAGTGCAGCAAACCATAGACGTAATAGAAAATGTCTTCTTTGCTGATAGCATCGCTGATGGGCATGTCCGGGTAAGCGGCCACGAAATACGCCAGTCCCTCGTCGGTAATGGCATCGCGGCGCGTGCGGCCAACCTTGGCCGCAGCAGCGGGCGGGCTGTCGAACAGGCTATCTTGCTGCGGCTCTTTGGCGGGCTTGGCATCGTCCTCTTCGTAGAGGTAAAGGGGGAAGCATTGCGTACCGCCATCGGTTTGCAGCTCCATAATGTGATCCACCATCAGGGCCAACTGGCCATCACCGTTCCAGCGTTGCTTGATGACAATCATGCGATTGGGCGATTGCACATCGGGGAAGATTTGGGGCAATTGACCGACACGGTGATTCAAAGCGCCGTGGTAATAAATCCACTGCTTTTGAAATGGCCGGTACAGGCCAACTACCAAACGTTTTGCATCAGTTTTGATCGCGTGATTTCGTGCCAAGCTCTGCTTCAAACTACTCGTCCAGCTAACCTTAGTTGCATCGTGACTTACAAAATCATCAATCAGTGCAAGTCGATCTGCATCATCGCCATGTGTGAAAGAAGCATTAAATCTGCTTAACTCCGCATGATAAAAATCTACCAATTTGCTGACATTTTGATATGTCAACTTACCAGAGGCATTCACACACCAAGCATCGCGCCCAGTCTCTAAACCTCTGGTGTAGTTCTCGAATAGAACGTCTGACTTTTGCTTTTTATTTCCAATCTGCAAAAAGCCTTCAAACCCTGCATCCCGCTGCTTGACCCAATCCCCATGTGCGTCCGGCGTGATGGCTTGCCAAAGGTTGGCCGCAGCAATGCCACCGATGCTGCCAAACTCACTCACGATGTTCAGCTTTTCCTCGCGGCTCAGGTAGTCGCCGATGTCGTGCCAGAAAATGCGGCCATGCTGGGTGGCGTGCGGGTTTTTCACCAGTAGCGAAATGGCAATCGGGGCGCGGCTGCCCATGCCGAAAACGTTGTCCTTTTCCTTGCGGCGCAATTCGCCCGAAGTACGCGCATTGCCGCGCAAGTGGAAGACGTAAATATCGGAAAACTCTTCCGCCAGACACTGGCGCAAACCGTCGGCGGTGTTGGCTTCCAGAAACCCGGCATTGGTCACAAAGCCAATCACGCCGCTATCGCCCAACCGGTCTGACGCCCAGCGAATGGCGCGGATATAGCTGTCGTACAGCGCATTCTTGTTGGTGGCAGCGGAACGGGCGGCGTAGCTATCGCGGATGCGGGCATCCAGCTGCGGGTAGGCCACGTTCTGGTTGTTGTCGTTGGCACTGTCTTGCCCGGCGGAATACGGCGGGTTGCCGATAATCACGCGGATATCCAGCGCCTTTTGCCGTTTGCGCCGCGCGCTGTTCTGGAACAGCACCTGATCGACCAGATCTTCTTTCTCGTACATCTGGAAGGTGTCGGTGAGGCAGATGCCGTCAAACGGCACGTAATCGCCACCGGCAATGCCGTGGTACACCGCCTCGATATTGATGGCAGCAATGTAGTAGGCCAAGAGCACCAGCTCGTTGGCGTGGATTTCGCCCTTGAATTTTTTCTTGAGCTGCTCGGCCGGGATGATGCCGCTTTGCAAGAGGCGCGTGATAAACGTGCCGGTGCCGGTGAACGGGTCGATAATGTGCACGCCGTCGCTGGCCAGGCTCTGGCCAAACTGGCTTTGCAGGATGTGCTCGACGCTGTGGATGATGAAATCCACCACCTCCACCGGGGTGTAGACAATGCCCAGGCGCTCGGTCATGCGCGGGAAGGCGTTGCGGAAGAATTTGTCGTACAGCTCGACAATAATTTTCTGCTTGCCTTCGGCTTTGTCGATGCCCTCGGCCCGCAGTTTTACGCTGGCGTAGAACTTTTCCAGTGTGTCGGCTTCTTTATCCAGCCGGTGCTCATGCAGCCGATCCAGCACGTTCTGCATGGCCTTAGACATCGGGTTATGGCTGGCAAAACTGTAGTCGGCAAACAGGGCATCGAAAACCGGCTTGGTAATCAGATGCTGGGCCAGCATCTCGATAACTTCTTCCTCACCGATTTTGCCGTTCAGGTCATTTTTTAGCTCGGCGACCAAGCCCTGAAAGGCTACCTGCTCGTCGTGATTACAGTCGTTTTTTACAATCTCGGTGATGCGGGTGATGTGGGTACGGGCAATCTTGGCGATATCATTGGCCCATTCTTCCCAGTGATGACGATTACCACACTTCTGCACCACCTTGGCAAAGATGGCGCGTTCGATTTCACCGATTTCAAACTCCAGCGTTTGCTGTTCCGGTTTGTTTTCTGCAGCTTTCCCTGCGCTACCAATGCCATAAGTGCCTTTGCCTTTATCCAGCTTGGTCGCAGCGGTTTTCTTATCGGCTTTTTTCTGCACCTTATCGCTGACGGCGATCACTTCCATCTTGCTGGTGTCGTTGCCAACCAGATCCAGCTTATTGATCATGGCATCGAAGCGGTCGTCGTGCGAACGCAGCGCCTGCAACACCTGCCACACCACCTTGTAGGTCTTGTTGTCGTTGAGGGCTTCGTCTGGTGCCATACCAGAGGGGATGACCACCGGCAAGATCACATAGCCGCGCTTTTTACCTTCGGCCAGACGCATGACGCGACCAACAGATTGCACCACATCGACTTGCGAGCTGCGTGGCGTGAGAAACAGCACGGCATCTAGCGCGGGCACATCCACGCCTTCAGACAGGCAGCGCACATTGCTGAGGATGCGGCAGGTATCGTCCGGCACCGGTGCTTTGAGCCAGGCGAGTTTGCTGTCTTTCTCACCGGCATTCATGCCGCCATCGATGTGGTCTGCCTCGCACTTGAGGGTGGCGCAATCCTCGTCCGGGTTGCTGGCCTTGTACTCTTCCACCACGGCGGCAAACATGTCAGCAATCTTCTTGGAGCTGATCTTGTGGGTCTTGGCGTTGCTTTGGTACTCGATGACCTGGCAGAACGCCACGGCGCGCCGCATCGCGGCGGCATCGTCGCCCAGGTCTTCACGGGTGTCTTGCTTGGACAGCGCTTTCCAGCAACCGACGATCTTGGCAGCGTCTTCGACCTTGATCTGGTTGTTGTCGTCCTTGAGCAGGTTTTGCAGGCTACGGCTGATGTGAGCTTCGTCCATAGCCAACACCAGCACTTTGTAGTCCACCAGTAGCCCGGCCTTCACCGCCTCGCTGAAGGTGATAACGAACAACTCTTTGCCAAACAGGCTTTCGTCGTCCATCGAGCACAGCGCCACGCCGCCTTTTTCTTCCTGGGCCTTGGCACCATCACCATAGATGCGCGGGGTGGCGGTCATGTACAGGCGCTTGGCAGCGCGAATGTAGTCGCCATCGTGTACACGGACAAAGGCGCTTTCTTCTTCGCCGTCAAAGGTGGCACCGGTAGTACGGTGGGCTTCGTCACAGATGATGAGGTCGAAATCGGCCAAGCCATGCTCCAGTTGAGCACGGCTGATCACGTCGATGGAGTGGTAGGTGCTGAACACTACACTCATGTGCTCGCCATCGTGACGCTTGGCCATCTCTGTGGCCAACCTGGCCGCATCAGTGGTCGCCGGATAGCGCAGTTCGTGGGCCAGCGTCTGAACCACGTCATCGTCTTTCTTGCGCTTTTTGCCCACGTCGCTATCGGAACACACGGCAAAGCTGTGCAGTGGGGTAGTGCTTTCTTGCGTCCACTCGGTGAGGGTTTGCGACAGCAGCGACAAGCTAGGTACCAAGAACAGTACGCGCTTGCCAGCCCCCACCAGCTTCTCGGCAATCTTCAGGCTGGTGAAGGTCTTACCCGTGCCGCAGGCCATAATCAGCTTGCCACGCTCTGCGTTGGCCAGGCCGGCTTCAACACGAGTCAAAGCACGGATCTGATGGTCACGCAGTTGCTTCTTGGGCTTTAGCACAGCGGCTTGCTTAGGCTGGTACTGGCTCCAGTCGATCTGGCTGTCTTCCAGTGCCTGCAAGTCCAGCTTGGTAACCGGTGGCTGCTGATTAACCAAAGCGTCTTCAGCATTTGGCCCCCAGCTGTTGGTGGTGGTAACAATCAGGCGGCGGCTGAAAGGCTGCTTGCCGGAGGCGGTGAAAAAGCTGTCGATATCAGCTTTCTGGACTTTGTAGTCTTCGGCGTAGAACTTGCACTGGATAGCGTGGTATTCGCCGTCTGTCGTCTTGGCCACCAGGTCGATACCGGTATCCTTCTTGCTCCAGCCATTGCCGTACTGCTCGGCCCATTCGCCAAACGGCCACACGTCGCTGTACAGGTCGCGGTAAGTGGCTTCGTTCTTGAGGTAGCAGACAATCAGCTCTTCGAAGTAGGTACCTTTTTCACGCTCGGTAACGGCGGCGTTGCGAAAGGTGGTCAGCAGGGTTTGTAGTGCAGACATGGCGATTTATTCTTATCAGGTTAGATGACTGAGCAATGCGGCATTTTAATCACAAAACCAATGCCATGAGGATTTTTGCAAAGACGGGTAGTAGACGTTGGCCATCGCAAGTAGGCCTGAAGAAAACGTGACGAGGTGAGCTGAGTCACTCACGGACAAAACCACATCTAATGTGGACTCACCGATGAGATCAACGAGCCTGACGCTGCCAGAGTAACAATGAGACTTAAGTACCACATCTGCTATGCAGGCCCAGGATCGACTAATTAGTCTGAAAGACATTTGCTCCACGAGAAGAGCAACGCAAAGGAAGTGACGGTATTTTTGACGGTATTTTCAAAGTCCAAATTGAAAAAAACATTGCCAGTGTTGGTTTTTAGCAGTCAATTCTGTAGTCGCCGCCCCACCGGATTCTAGTAAAATCAAGCAGTTAGCAAAAAAGCCCCGCACTTGCGGGGCTTTTTTTTGGGCTTTTTGAGGCTGTTTGGTCAGCTTTTTGGTCAGCATTTTTTGGCGTCACAAATACCAAAAGCCACTACGCCAAAGCGCAGATGCTTTTTCATTTTACAACTTTGGTCACAATCCAGCGCCCGCCTGCTGGACGATGGGCAGCAGCCGCCCCCGGACAGTGACATGCATTAAGCAGCCACCAAACAGCCGACAGAGTTGGCCGCATCGCGCTGGCAGGACTTGGGCAAGGGGCAGAGGTGGGAAATTGCTCGCTAGCAATCACACTGTGGCTTACCGATCAATACCCACACCCGGTATCTGCCGCAACCAGATCACGCCGCCCGGCAGTGTGGTTTTGCAGAAATCGCCTACGCGGCGCTCTGGCGGGCAGACATGCGGGTCGTCCGGCTTGCTGCCCAGCAACACCCAGGCTAGCAATATGGTCGATGCCGCTACCGCAAAGTACAGAAAATGTACCGGCTTCATAGCCCCTCCGTCTTTCATGACTCAGCATCATAACAAGCAAATGTCATTGACCATGACATGGCAACGGAGTTTCTGCAGAACAATGAAATCAGCATTTTGCACGATCGCTACAAAGTGCGTTTTGCCTATTTGTATCGAGAACCAGAAAGACAGTGCGGCCAAGCTGGGATAACAGCTTGGCCGCACTGGGCACATGGCAAGCCGGCGTGAAGCCGGCATGGGGCCGGGCGCTTAGCGCGCTTCGCCCGCCTTGATGATCTTCATGGTATTGGTGTGGCCCATCATGCCCACGGTGTCGCCGATGGTTACTACAAGCACGTCACCCTGCTCTACGCGGCCGCGCTCCAGCAGTTTGCGCTCGGCGGCCGCCAGCAGTTTTTTCTGGTCGGTAGCGGCGGGCAGCAGCATGGGGAATACGTCGCGGTACATGGCCAGGCGGCGGTAGGTGCGGATATCGGGTGTTAGCGCGTAGATGGGCACGCCGCAATTCACCCGGCTGATCCACAGCGCGGTAGAGCCGGTCTGGGTGAGCGACACCAGCGCGCGCACCGGCAGGTGATTGGCGGTAAACAGCGCGGCCATGGCGATGGACTGGTCTACGCGGGTGAATTCGCGGTTGAGGAAGGTGCGCTCCAGCTGGTAGTCGCTGGAGTTTTCCGCCTCCATACACACGCGCGACATGGATTCGACCGTTTCTACCGGGAACTGGCCGGCAGCGGTTTCGGCCGACAACATCACCGCGTCGGTACCGTCCAGCACGGCGTTGGCCACGTCGGATACTTCGGCGCGGGTAGGCACCGGGCTGCTGATCATGGACTCCATCATCTGGGTGGCGGTGATGGTGAGCTTGTTACGCTCGCGGGCGGCGCGGATCATGCGTTTTTGCAGCGCCGGCACCGCGGCGTCGCCCACTTCTACCGCCAGGTCTCCGCGCGCCACCATGATGCCGTCGGCGGAGTTGATCAGGTCGTCCAGGTTGGTGATGGCTTCGCAGCGCTCGATCTTGGCGATGATGCGCGCCTGACAGCCGGCGGCGTTAATCAGCGTGCGCGCCATGTACAGGTCGGCGCTGCTCTTGGGGAAGGATACCGCCACGTAGTCGGCCTCCAGCTGCGCCGCCACCTTGATGTCGTCGATATCTTTGGCGGTCAGCGCCGGGGCAGACAGGCCGCCGCCCTGGCGGTTGATGCCTTTGTTATTGGATAGCACGCCACCCACTTTCACCTTGGTGTGGATCTGGCTGCCCAGGACTTTTTCTACTACCAGCACGATGCGGCCATCGTCCAGCAGCAGTACGGCACCCGGCTCTACGTCGCCCGGCAGCTCTTTGTAGTCCAGCCCTACGCGGCCGTCGTCACCCAGCGTGCATTCGGCGTCCAGGATAAAGGGCTGGCCGTTGGTCAGCGTGGTCTTGCCGTTGGCAAACTTGCCGACGCGGATTTTGGGACCCTGCAGGTCTACCATGATGGCCACCGGCACGCCCAGCTTGTCGGCAGTGCTGCGCACCAAGGTGGCGCGGTCGATATGGTCTTGCGCGCTGCCGTGCGAGAAGTTGAGGCGCACCACGTTGACGCCGGCTTGTAACAGGCGCTCCAGTGTTTCTGGGTCGCTGGAAGCCGGGCCGAGGGTGGCGACGATTTTGGTACGACGGGTCATGGTGTTGTCTCCTTGGGTTCTGCCTGCATTATGGTACGAAACGCGCGTGTACTAAATTGATTACAGTTAAAGCCGGTTAACGGCAGATTCACGCAGCATTGGCCGCAAAAACTGCCGCTGCCAGCCACCCGCCCCCGCCCTGCGGCCAACCTTGGCCATCCGTGCGTAATACGCGCACTACCTGCGCACAAAACAAAAGGCACGCCGTAGCGTGCCTTGGTGCCTAAGCCACCCCTGTTACACCAGCGACAAGCCGCCTACCACCAGTACGGCAGCCACCACCAGCACCACCAGCGCCAGCCAGCCCGGCGCAAAGCGCAGCGGTTTGACCTCGCCGGCCAGCGTTTTGCTGCCGGTAATCATCGGCGGCACCAGGTTGGTATTTTTCAGCTTGCGGTAAGCCACAATCGCCAGCACGTGTACGCCTACCAGGCCCAGCAGCACGTTGAACCAGATTTCGTGCCATTCGGTTACCTGCTCGGCCAGGCCACTATCGATGAGCTTGGCCAGCGGGCCGTCGAAGGTGTAGCTGTCCACGTCGGCGGCAAACAGGCCCAGGCCCAGCTGCACCAGCAGCGCACCCAGCAACGCCACCACCATCAGCCCGCCCAGCGGGTTGTGGCCTGGCTGCTGGTTTTCGCTGACCTCACCGCGCAGGTAGGCTTTTACCTGACAGGGCTTGAAAAAATCGCTGAAGCGCGCGGTCTGGCTGCCCACCACACCCCACAGCAGGCGGAACACCACCAGCACCAGCATGGCTACGCCCAATTTGGTATGAATCTGCAGCTGGCCGTTTTCGGCCGACGCCCACATCCCCGCAAACATGGCCAGCAGCGTCCAGTGAAACAGGCGTGTCGGCACATCCCATACTTTTACCTTGTTACTCATTTACCCTCTCCCGTCTTTTGGCCGGCTGTTGCCAGCTCATCCTCATGCAACAGGGATTTTACCCCTGCCGGCGTATGCCGTGCTGAAGCAATGCTTAACGAATGTTGCCCACAATGTGCCAGCGCAGCAAAACGGCAAAATCGGGTAAACTTGGCGTTTTGCTGTGGGGCCCTGCGCCCCGACCCTTTCAGGAGAACAATACAGATGTCCCAAGCCTCCCTTATCCAGGATCTGCAAGCACGCGGTCTGATTGCACAACAAACCGATGCGGCTGCCCTCGAAGAACTGCTGGCCAAGGAAAGCGTGACCCTGTATTGCGGCTTTGACCCTACCGCCGACAGCCTGCACCTGGGCCACCTGGTACCGGTGCTGGTGCTCAAGCGCTTCCAGCAGGCCGGCCACAAGCCCATCGCGCTGGTAGGCGGCGCCACCGGCATGATCGGCGACCCCAGCTTCAAGGCCACCGAGCGCAAGCTGAACACCCCGGACGTGATTGCCAGCTGGGTAGAGAAAATCCGCGGCCAGGTATCGCCGTTCCTGAGCTTTGACGGCGACAACGCCGCCATCATGGCCAACAACTACGACTGGTTTGGCGGCATGGGCGCGCTGGAGTTCCTGCGCGACATCGGCAAGCATTTCTCCGTGAACCAGATGATCAAGAAAGAATCGGTTCAGCAGCGTATCAACCGCGAAGACCAGGGCATCAGCTACACCGAATTCAGCTACAGCCTGCTGCAAGGCTACGACTTTGCCGAGCTGTACCGCCGCCACGGCTGCCAGCTGCAGATTGGCGGCTCCGATCAGTGGGGCAATATCACCGCCGGTACCGACCTGACCCGCCGCATCCACCAGAAACAGGTGTACGGCCTGACCCTGCCGCTGGTCACCAAAGCCGACGGCACCAAGTTCGGCAAAACCGAAGGCGGCGCGGTGTGGCTGGACGCCAGCAAGACCAGCCCGTACGCCTTCTACCAGTTCTGGCTGAACACCGCCGACGCCGACGTGTACAAGTTCCTGCGCTACTTTACTTTCCTGTCCATCGACGAGATCAACGCCATCGAAGAGCAGGACAAAACCAGCGGCACCAAGCCGCAGGCGCAGCGCATTCTGGCCGAGCAAGCTACCGCGCTGGTACACGGCCAGGCCGCGGTCGACGCGGCACAGCGCATCAGTGCCAGCCTGTTCAGCGGCAGCGTCACCGACCTCACCGCGTCCGACCTGGCGCAGCTGGCGCAGGACGGCATGCCCAGCGTGCAGATCGAGCGGGCACAAGCAGGCTTGATCGACGCGCTGGTGGCCGGCGGCCTGGCCAAGTCCAAGTCCGAAGCGCGTACCTTTATCCAGAGCGGCGCGGTGAGCATCAACGGTAACAAGATCGAGGCGCTGGATTACCAGGTAGCCGATAGCGACCGCCTGTTTGGCCAGTACAGCCTGCTGAAACGCGGCAAGAAAAACCACACGCTGATCAGCTGGATCTAAGCGCTACCATACTGCGCAGACAGCACAACAAAACACCCGGCCCGCGCCGGGTGTTTTGCTATCGGCTACCGCCAAAAGCACTGCGGCCAACCCTGGCTGGCAAGGTTGGCCGCATGATTCTGCCCGCGGGTATCAGGACACGCGCAGGTCGGTATCGCCATTGGCGTCCGGCACGCTGCTGTAGCGCAGCAGGCCGGGCGTGGTGGCAGGCAGCGCCTCGGCTACCGGTTTGCCGGCCAGCAGCGCCAGCGCCGGCACTACCACGGCAGCGCGCAGTGCATCTTCGCTGCTCAAGGCCGCCAGATCCAGGGTGTAGGTCCATTCCGGCCCGAAGCTGCTATCGCTTTCTTCCCACCACAGCAGGCTATCGCCCTGCTGCTGCCACGGCTGCCACTGGCTGGCGGGGAAGCCGACATAAGCATCGTATTCAAAGGCAAACTCGCAAGCCCAGTGCGCCACGTGCAGTACCGGCGCGCACGGCTGGCCATCGGCGCGCTGCGGCAAGCCGTCGCCGGACAGGCTGATCTGGTAATTGAGCCAGCCGCCGATGAACTCTTTCTTTTTCTTGTTGCGCACCAGCAGGCCAAAGCTGCTGGACAGTGCGCTACGCTCGCCTTGATATTGCTGCTGCGAGTGCAGCTGTTCGGCAATTTTGCGGCACAGGCCGCTGGCGGTGATGGCTTCGGCCAGCAGAGTGTCCAGGGTTTGCTGCAGGTTTTTGGCGTGGCGCCAGGGCTCGTTGCCGGTAGTCATGCGGTGTAGCTTTCGTGTTCGTTGGGCGGGGCGGAGGGTGCCCCGCTGGCAAGCGCGCAGTCTAGCACAGGCTACCGGCGTGGATGACGGGCAAAAAAGAGGGGTTGCCCGTCCAAAGGCAACCCCGCATCCCATCCAGGTCCATCCAGCAGAAGCGACTTGCTGTTGGCACCAGATTAGCGAAATATCGTTACGGCATGATGACAGGCAAGAGGCTCAGCACCACCTTGCCCAGGTTGCGGTTGTCTTCCACATATCGATGAGCGTCGGCCACCGCCGCCAGCGGGTAGACGCTATCCAGCGTGACGCGCGCGCGGCCGTCGGCCAGCGCGGGCAGCACCTCGGCTTCCAGCGCGGCGGCCAAGCTGGCTTTCACCGCTTCCGGCTGGCTGCGCAGCGTGGAGCCTAGCAAGCGCAGCCGCTTTACCAGCAACAGGCCCAGGTTCAGCGTGGCGCTGCTGCCGCCCATGATGCCGATCACCACCAGGCGACCGTCCGGCTTCAGCACCGCGATATTGTCGTCAAACAGCGCGGCACCTACCGGGTCCAGCACCACGTCTACCCCGCCCTGTGCCTTGAGGTTGGCCGCAAAGCCGGCTTGGCGGCTATCGATGACCTCGTCTGCCCCCAGGCTGCGGCAAAACTGGCGCTTTTCCTCGCTACCGGCACTGGCTACCACGCGGGCGCCCAGCAGGCTGGCCAGCTGGATGGCTGCAGCGCCTACACCGCTGGCACCGGCGTGAATCAGCACCGTTTCGCCCGGCTGCAGCGCGGCAATGTCAACCAGGTTGAACCAGGCGGTCATCCACGCCTCGGGCAGGCTGGCGGCCTCGGCCCAGCTCATCAGGTCTGGCTTGGGCAGCGCGGCGCTGCTATCGATCAACGCGTACTCGGCGTAGCCGCCACCGGACACCAGGCCAAACACCGCATCGCCTTCCTGAAAGCGCGACGGGCCATTAACGGCATCGACAATGCCGGCGATTTCCAGACCCAGTACCGGCGACGCGCCCTTGGGCGGCGGGTACTTGCCCTCGCGCTGCACGATATCGGCGCGGTTAATACCCGCCGCCAGCACGCGCACGCGCAGCTGGCCGGGCGCCGGCTGCGGCTTTTCGGCAAAGGCGATTTCCAGTGTATCTGCGCCACCCGGCGCGCTTTGTGTGACCAGCTGCATGGACATGATTGACCCTCGGCAAAACAAGTAGCATCTCTTGCACTACAATAGCACGCCATGAACCCGACCTGCTTTCACTGCAGCCTGCCCATCCCCGCGGGGCAGGCTTTTCCTATCCGCTATCGCGAACGTACCGAACAAGCCTGCTGCGCCGGCTGCCAGGCGGTAGCGCAGACCATTATCGACAGCGGCCTGGCCGACTACTACGAGCACCGCACCGCCGAGCAGCGCCAGGCCGAGCCCGTACCGGCCGAGCTGCTGCAGCAGATGCAGCTATACGATAACGAAGCGCTGCAACACAGCTTTGTGCACGTGGAAGACGAGCACATCCGCGAGGCTTCGCTGATGCTGGAAGGCATCACCTGCGCCGCCTGCGTCTGGCTGAACGAGCACCACGTACGCAAGCTGCCGGGCGTGCTGTCGGTAGACATCAACTACGCCACCCATCGCGCCCGCGTGCGCTGGGACGTGCGCCAGCTCAAGCTCAGCCAGATTCTGGAAGCCATCAGCGCCATTGGCTACCGCGCCCACCCCTACGATGCCTCGCGCCAGGAAGCGCTGCACCAGAAAGAGCGCAAAACCGCGCTGAACCGGCTATGGGTGGCCGGCCTGTCCATGATGCAGGTGATGATGTACGCCTACCCGGTGTACATGGCGCCGGATGGCGAAATCGAAAGCCAGTGGCTGTGGATGCTGCACTGGTCCAGCTTTGTGCTCACGCTGCCGGTAGTGCTGTACTCGGCCATACCGTTTTACCGCGGCACCTGGCGCGACCTGAAGCGCGGCCGCGTCGGCATGGACACCCCCGTTACCATCGGCATTCTGACTGCCTTTCTGGCCAGCCTGTGGGCGCTGCTGAACAAGGTAGAGCACGGCGTGTACTTCGACTCGGTATCGATGTTCATCTTCCTGCTGCTGGGCGGCCGCTATCTGGAAAGCATGGCGCGGCGCAAAACCGGCGAAGCCACCGAAAAACTGGTGAAGCTGATCCCGGCCTTTGCCCACGCGGTACCGGGTTGGCCGCAAGACCAGACCCAGCAGGAGGTGGCCGTCAGCCAACTGGCGGTGGGTGATGTGGTGCTGGTGAAACCGGGCGAAACCATCCCCTGCGACGGCGACATCCTGGAAGGCCACAGCAGCGTGGATGAAGCGCTGCTCACCGGCGAAAGCACGCCCATCAGCAAGCAGGCTGGCGACAGCGTGATTGCCGGTAGCGTGAACCAGGCCAGCCCGCTGCTGCTGCGCCTTAGCCGTACCGGCAGCGACACCCGCCTGGCCGGCATTGTGCGGCTGATGGATCAGGCGCTGGCGGAAAAGCCGCGCCTGGCCGAGCTGGCCGACCGCTACGCCGTGTGGTTTGTTACCGTACTGCTGCTGGCCGCCGCCGCCACCTATATCGGCTGGAGCCTGGCCGGCAGCCAGGAACACGCGCTATGGGTAACGGTGGCGGTACTGGTGGTGTCCTGCCCGTGCGCGCTGTCGCTGGCCACGCCGGCGGCGCTGACCGCTGCCACCGGCCACATGGCGCAGCTGGGCATCCTCACCACCCGCGGCCATGCGCTGGAAACGCTGGCGCGTATTAGCGATGTGGTATTCGACAAGACCGGCACCCTCACCCACGGCCGCATGCAACTGCTGGCCAGCCATGGCTTTAATCACCCGGACGCCGGGCAAGCGCTGGCCATGGCCGCCGCGCTGGAGCAAGGCTCCGAGCACCCTATCGCCCGCGCCCTGCTGCAAGCCGCGGAAGGCACCGCGCTACCCGCGTGCGGCCAACGTAGCAACCAGCCTGGCCAGGGCATAGAAGCCGACATCGCCGGCCAGCGCTGGCGCCTGGGCCGCCCGGCTTTTGTGGCCGGGCTAAGCGGCAGCTTTAGCCTGCCGGACGAGCTGCCGGCCAGCGCCACCATCATCGCGCTGGGCGATGGCCGCGGCGTGGCCGCCGTGTTTGCCATTGGTGACCAGGTACGTGACGACAGCGCGGCGCTGATCCGCGCCCTGCAAGCACGTGGCCTGCGCGTCCACCTGCTGTCTGGCGACGCCGACAAGGCGGTGGCCAGCCTGGCGTCACAACTGCACATTGCCGATTACCGCGCCGCCGCCACGCCGGAAGACAAGCTGGCGTATGTCAGCCAGCTACAGCAAGGCGGTGCACGCGTACTGATGGTGGGCGACGGTGTAAACGATGCGCCGGTACTGGCGCGCGCCGACGTGTCGCTGGCCATGGGTGGCGGCACTGACGTGGCACGCGCCAGCGGCGACATGGTACTGATGGGCGACGAGCTGGGCCGCCTGCCGCAGGCACTGGGCCTGGCCGCGCGCAGCATGCACATCATCCGCCAGAACCTGGCGTGGGCCGCGTTGTACAATCTGGTGGCGCTGCCGCTGGCCATGGCCGGCTGGGTCACGCCCTGGCTTGCCAGCCTGGGCATGGCGCTCAGCTCGCTGCTGGTAGTGAGCAATGCCCTGCGCCTGACCAAACGGAGTAAGTAATGGAAAGCCTGTACCTGTTGATTCCCATGAGCATCGTGCTGGTGTTCTTTATCGGCCTGCTGTTCTGGTGGTCTACCCGCTCCGGCCAGTTTGACGACCTGGAAGGCCCTGCCCACCGCATCCTGATGGATGACGACGACAGCCAGCGCGACACACCCAAGCAGCAGGACTAACCCGCCTGCGGGCAGGCGGCCGGTGCCATTGCGGGCACAGCGGCCATGGGCTGCCCGGCGACAAAGGGCAGCTGCACGATAAAGCAGGCACCGTGCGTAGCGGCCTCCAGCCGTATCTGCCCGCCGTGCGCCTGGGCAATGCGGCGGCAGATCGCCAGCCCCAGCCCCGCGTGGCCACTATCCTGCCCCAGGCTACCCTGCTCGAACGCTTCAAATATCCGCTCTGCTTCCGTGGCAGGCACCCCGGGGCCTTCGTCCCGCACCATCAGCTGCAAACACGTCTCCAGGCGGTCTATCTGGAGCTCGATCGCCCCGCCCTGCGGTGAAAAACGGATGGCATTGCCCAGCAATTGCCCCAGCAGCTGCATCAGGCTGCCATGATCGGCCACCAGGCGTGGCAAGGGGTGGCTGCTTACGCGTATTTGCAGCTCGCGCGGCTGCCATGCCGGCTCGTGCTGGCTGACGCAGTCTTCTACCAGCTGGCGCATATTCAGGCTTTGCCAGTGAAACGGCCGTCGCCCTGCATCCAGCGCGGCCAGGTCAATCAACCCGTTCAGCTGATAGGAAAGCCGCTGGCCGTTCTCGCCAATCGCCGCCAGGTGTGCGGCCACGCGCTGGGTGTCGCCACGCGCCAGCTTGAGCCTGGCCATCTCGGCAAAATTCAGTATGCCGTGCAGCGGGGTCAGCAGCTCGTGCGAGACATTCGCCAACAGCCGGTTTTTGGCCTGGCAGGCATGCTCGGCCGCCAGCTTGGCGTCGATCAGCGCCAGCGCCTGCTCAGCCAGCGACTGCCCCATATCGGCCTGCCCCTGACGCAGCGTGGCCTGTAGCTGCTGGCTATCCGACACGTCCCGCCCCGTGCCGCGGTAACCGGCCAGCTGCCCGGCAGCGTCGAACCAGGGCAAGGCACTGAGCGAAATATGGCGCTGCACACCATCGGGGCAGTCCAGCAAAAACACCTGGTTGCGAAAAGGCTGGCCAGCGGCAAACAACGTGGCCAGACGGCTATGGCTATCCGGCGAGCCCTGTACTGCCTGCAGCGCAGACCAGTGCAAGCCGTGCAGTGACGCCGGGGCAAACCCCAGCAAGGGCTGCAGCGCCGCGGAACAGCGCACGATGCGACCGGCGCCGTCCAGCTCCCAGAACCAGTCGCTGGCAATGGTCAGAAAATCCTGCAACACCTGCCGCTGCTGTACTGCGGCCAACTGCATGCCACGCATGCGCTGCCGTAAGCGCACCATGGCAAGGAGTAAAGCAATGCAACAAAGCGCAGCGCAAAAAAACGCAAGAACCAACATGGCCAGAACCTTTTCAGAGCGGAACCGGCAGGCTAACGCTGCCCATACGGAATATTTCGATATTATGCCACGCGGCTATCGCCCATAAATACCAACGCAGCCGAACGTTCACCATTTTGGGCAACGCACCCACCCGGCAAGCACGCCAACCACATTAAACATTAGCAATCATATACTTACAAAAAGCCGCCAGCCCCGACAGCGTTGGCCGCATGATCAACGCTCCTGGCCGAGGCAAGCCAGGGCTCGATATGCACGCTTGATACAGCGTAAAATGGCAGTTATTCCGATTCCACTGCCCGCCAGCCATTAACCTGCACATGAAAATACTGATTCTGGGCTGCGGCCAGGTCGGCGCCAGCGTCGCCGAAAACCTGGTAGATGAAGGTAACGACATCACCGTGGTAGACCAAGACCCCAACCTGCTGAAACTGCTGCAGGCCAAGCTGGATATCCGTACGGTAGCCGGCAATGCCGCCCTGCCCGGCATACTGCGCCAGGCCGGTGCCGACGAGGCCGAAATGCTGCTGGCGCTGACCCGTAGCGACGAAACCAATCTGCTGGCCTGCGCGCTGGCACAGCGCCACTTCAATATCCCTACCCGCATCGCCCGCATCCGCGCTACCGACTACGTGGACGGCGACCTGCCTGTGCTGGAGCAGTTTGGCGTGGAGCACGCTATCTGCCCGGAGCAAATCGTGACCCAGAACCTGAAGCGCCTGCTGCAGTACCCGCGCGCGCTGCAGGTTATCGACTTTGCCGAAGGCAGTGCCCAGCTGGTGGTATCGCGTGCACAGCAAGGCGGCAAGCTGCTGGGCAAGCCGCTGCGCCAGCTGCGCGAGGACATGCCGGACACCGACTGCCGCATCTGCGCCATCTACCGCGACGACAGGCTGGTACAGCCCGATGGCAGCACGGTGATACAGGAAGGTGACGAAGTGTTTTTTGTGGCCGCGCGCGCCGACATCCCCACCATGCTGGCCGAGCTGCGCCCCAGCGAAAAGGCGGTAAAACGGGTGATGATCGCCGGTGGCGGCAATATCGGCTACCGCCTGGCGCGGCAGCTGGCCGACGACTACGAAGTCAAGATCATCGAATACCGCGCCGAGCGCGCGCGCTGGCTTGCAGAAAACCTGCCTGGCGTACTGGTGCTGCACGGCGAGGCCACCGACGAGGCGCTGCTGGAAGAAGAGAACATCGACGAGATGGACGCTTTTTGCGCGCTGACCAACGACGACGAAGACAACCTGATGTCCACGCTGCTGGCCAAGCGCATGGGGGCGCGGCGTGTCATTGCGCTGGTCAACCGCGCCAGCTACGTGGACCTGCTGGAAGGTAACCGCATCGACATCGTCATTTCACCTTATCTGTCTACCATCGGTTCGATTCTGGCGCATCTGCGCCGCGGCGACGTGGTAGCGGCGCACCCGGTACGGCGCGGCCGCGCCGAGGTGCTGGAGGTGATCATCCACGGCGACAGCCACAGCTCGCGCATGGTTGGCCGCCGCGTCGACGCGCTAGACCTGCCGCGCGGCTGCAGCATCAGCGCCATCATCCGCGACGGCCAGGTGCTGATGGCACACCACGACACCCTGCTGCAAGCCGAAGACCACCTGATCATCTTCGTGCACGGCCGCCACCGCGTGAAACAAATCGAAAAACTGACACAAGTGAAACTGGGGTTCTTCTGAGCATGAGCATACGCGGCATCCACCACGTGGCCATTATTGCGGCCAACTATGCGCGCTCGCGCGACTTTTATCTGAACACCCTGGGCTTTACCCTGGTGTCAGAGCACTACCGTGCCGAGCGCGACTCCTGGAAACTGAACCTGGCGCTGCCGGATGGCTGCCAGATCGAGCTGTTCAGCTTTCCCAGCCCGCCACCCCGCCCCACCCGGCCAGAAGCCTGCGGGCTACGCCACCTGGCGCTGGCTACCACCGGTCTGGACGCCGACATCGCCCGCCTGACCAGCCTGGGTGTCACTTGCGAGCCGGTGCGCGTGGATGAGTACACCGACCGCCGCTTTACCTTCCTGGCCGACCCGGACGGGCTGCCGATCGAGCTGTACGAAGTGCCGGCATGAGCAAGCTGCTACCCATCATCCACGTGCTGTCCAAGCTTATCTTGCTGTCGGCCGTGATGTTTCTGGTGCCCTGTGCGGTGTCCTGGTATTTCCATGACGGTACCTGGCGGCACTTCCTGCACTCGGCAGCCACGGGCCTGCTGATTGGCAGCGGTAGCTGGCTGGCCACCCGCCGTTTCGAGCGCGAGCTGAAGCCGCGTGACGGCTTTATCCTGGTGACGCTGCTGTGGCTGGGTTTTACCGCCATGTCGGCCGTGCCGCTGTGGCTGTACCTGCCAAACCTGAGCGTGACCGACGCCTTTTTCGAAGCCATGTCGGCGCTCACTACCACCGGCGCCACCACGCTGCAGGGGCTGGAACACCTGGCACCAGCCATGAACTTCTGGCGGCATTTCCTGAGCTGGCTAGGCGGCATGGGCATTATCGTGCTGGCGGTGGCCGTGCTGCCCATGCTGGGCATCGGTGGCATGCAGCTGTACAAGGCCGAGATCCCCGGCCCGATGAAGGAAACCAAACTGGCACCGCGCATCGGCCAGACCGCCAAAAACCTGTGGTACGTGTACAGCGCGCTCACCGTGATCTGCTTTGTCTGCCTGTACCTGGCCGGCATGACACCACTGGATGCGCTGTGCCACGCCTTTACCGCCGTGGCGCTGGGCGGGTTTTCCACCTACGACCAGAGCGTCGGCTATTTTGACTCGCTACTGATCGAGGCCATCCTGATTGTATTCATGCTGCTGGGCGCGCTGAATTTTGCCACCCACTTTACCGCGTGGCAGCGCAAATCGCTGCGCAGCTACTGGCAAGATATCGAGGCCCGTTACGTACTGGGTCTCTTGGCCGCCAGCGTACTGCTGGCCAGCGTCTACCTGTGGTGGCAGGGCGTGTACGACTTTGCCACCGCGCTGCGCCATGTGGCATTCAACCTGGTATCGGTGGCCACCGATACCGGCTACGCCAGCGTGGATTACGCCCAATGGCCCATGCTGGTGCCGCTGTGGATGCTGTTCCTGTCGTGTATTACCGTCAGCTCCGGCTCCTGTGGCGGCGGCATCAAGATGATCCGCACCCTGGTGCTTACCCGCCAGAGCTACCGCGAAATGGGGAACCTGCTGCATCCGCGCGCAGTCCTCCCCTTGATCATCGGGGGGCGCACCATTCCCGAGCGCATCGCACAGTCGGTGCTGGGCTTTATTTTTGTGTATTTCATGAGCGTGGTCATGCTGAGTTTCGTGCTGATCGGTAGCGGCATGGACTTCCTTAGCGCCTTCACCGCCATTCTGGCCTGCATCAACAATGTAGGGCCGGGCCTGGGCACGGTAGGGCCTGCAGGCAACTACGCCGCGCTCAACGACTTTCAGACCTGGGTCTGCAGCTTTGCCATGCTGCTGGGCCGGCTGGAGATTTTTTCCATCCTGATTCTGTTTACCCCTGCTTTCTGGCGAAAATGACCATGCAAAAACGATTCTCCCTGCTGGGTTTCGCCCTGATTCCGCTGCTAAGCCACGCCTTGAGCGATAGCCAGCTATTTGATGCACGCGAAGCCTACCGTAAAGGCGACACCGCCACCCTGGCAAGTCTGGCCGGCCAGGCTGACAAAAACCTGCTGGATGCCTACCCGGCGTACTGGCTGGCGCTAAAAGCACTCGAAACCGGCGACAGCAACCCGGCGCGCCAGTTTGTGAACCGCTACCGCAGCGGCTACCTGGTAGAACGCACCCTGAACGAGCTACTGGAAGACATGGGCCGGCGCGGCCAATGGGACGAACTGCTGAAAACCGCCCCGGTGCTGGCCGACAACGCCCGCGACGCCGAAACCGGCTGCTTCGTCAGCCTGGCCACCCTGCAAAAACAGCAAAACGCCAAACCCGACCGCAGCTATCTGGCCGGCAACCTGGCCGACGGCTGCAACCGCCTGATCGACGCCCAAGCCGCCCGCGGCCTGCTCGATAGCGCGCAAACGCAGGCGCGCCTGCGCCAGCTGATTACCGGCAATTTCATTACCACCGCGCGGCGGCTGGCTGCTGCGGCCAACCTGGAAGACAACTTCTTCCGCCCCGGCAGCACCGAACAACAAGCGCAGGCACTGGTCACGCGCGGCAAAAGCGACATAAGCGGCGCGCTGGCGCAATTGGCTGGCAACAGCCAGCTATCTGCGGCGCAGCGTGGCTTCGTCTACGGCCAGCTGGGCTTGCTGGCTGCACGCCGCCTGGATATGGCCACGGCGCTAAGCGCCTACGGCCAAGCCGACCCGGCACAGCTCAACGACGAGCAATGGGAATGGTGGCTACGCGCTGCCCTGCGCCAGGAAGACTGGGGCCGTGTGGAGCAGATCGCCAGCGCCATGCCGGATGCCCTTGCCAGCAAGCCTGCCTGGCAATATTGGCGCGCCCGCGCCATGAAAGCGCAAGGCCGCCTGCCGGAGGCTATGCCGGTGTTCGTGAAAACCAGCTTCGAGCACAGCTATTACGGCCTGCTGGCCAAGGAAGAGCTGGGTGTGACGCTGGAAGCGCCGCCGGCCAGAATCGTAGTAGACGACGCCACCAGCCGCGCGGTGGCAGCCGACCCCGGCATCGCCCAGGCCCTGGCCCTGTTTGAGCTGGCCGAGCGCAGCAACCGCGCCGAATGGCGCGAAGAAGGCCGCCGGGTGTGGCGCTGGGCACTACGCGAGCGCAGCGACCTGCAACTGCTGGCCGCCGCCGACATTGCCCGCCAGCGCAACCTGTACGACATGGCCATCCACGCCGCCGAACGCACCCGTGACAACCACGACTTCAGCCTGCGCTACCTGTCGCCCTACCGTGACATTACCCGCACCTACGCCCAGCAGCTGGATATCGATGAAGCCTGGGTATACGGCCTGATCCGCCAGGAAAGCCGCTTTCTGAACGTGGCGCGCTCCGGCGTGGGCGCCAGCGGCCTGATGCAGCTGATGCCGGCCACCGCCAAATGGGTAGCGGGCAAGATGGGCTTGCCGGGCTACCAGATCAACGACATCAACGACAATATCCGCCTGGGCACCTGGTATTTACGCCATGTGCTGGATAGTTTGCAGGGTCAGCCGGTACTGGCCACGGCGGCCTATAATGCGGGGCCGGGGCGAGCCCGCGGCTGGCAAACCGTGCGGCCACTGGAAGGGGCCATTTATACCGAAACCATCCCCTTCAACGAAACGCGCGACTACGTACAGAAGGTGATGGCCAACGCCGTGTATTACGCGGGGGCTTTCCGCCAGGGCAATGCCACACTCAAAGCACGGCTTGGCACAATTCCGCCACGCTAAACAGGCTGAACACGACAAGGCCGCGCGCACAAAACCCGTACGCGCTGCAAAGATCATCAGGGAGTGCCACATGAAAATAGCCATTATCGGCGGCGCCGGCTTCGTCGGCAGCCACATAGCAGAACACCTTACCCGTGACGGCCACGCGCTGACGCTGGCCACCCGCAACCGCGAACGCCACAAGGCCACGCTGATCCCGCTGCCGCACGCCGAGCTGCGCGAGTGCAATGTGCACGAGCCGGCTCAGCTGGCCGCGCTGCTGGCCGGCCACGACGCCGTGATCAGCATGGTGGGCATCCTGCACGGTAGTCGCGACGCCTTCGAGCGCGCCCACGTGCAGCTGGTGGAAAAAATCATTGCCGCCTGCCAGGCAAGTGGCATTCGCCGCCTGGTGCACATCAGCGCACTAGGCGCCAGCGAACAGGCCCCCAGCGACTACCAGCAAACCAAGGGCAAGGCCGAACGGCTGATCGAAGCCAGCGGCCTGGACTACACCATCCTGCGCCCGTCGGTGATCTTTGGCGCCGGCGACAACTTCCTCAATATGTTTGCCAAACTGGCTGCTACGGCGCCATTTCTGCCGATTGGCGGTGCCGATACCCGCTTTGCCCCGGTATGGGTAGACGACGTCGCCCGCGCCGTAGCCGCCAGCCTGGCGCGCCCGGCCACCGTTGGCCGCAAGCTGGACCTGGCCGGCCCCGGCACCTACATGCTGCGCCAGCTGGTAGCCTACGCGGCCAACCTGTCCGGCCACCCGCGTACCATCATCGCTCTGCCGGAATGGGCCGCCATGCTGCAAGCCACGCTACTGGGCCTGCTGCCCGGCCCCGCCTTGCTCAGCGCCGACAATGTGCGCTCGCTGCGGGTGGATAACGTCAGCGAGCAACCCTTCCCCGCCGCGTTGCTGGGCTTTACCCCCACCGCGCTGGAAGCGGTAGCACCGTTCTATCTGGGCGAGCAGGAATGCAACCTGACGCTGGACCGCTACCGCGCCAGGGCCGCCCGCTGATGAAGTGCTATATCGTCGGCGGTGCCGTGCGCGACCGCCTGCTGGGCCTGCCGGTAAAAGACCGTGACTGGGTGGTGGTAGGCGCCACGCCGGAAGCCATGCTGGCGCGCGGTTTCAAGCCGGTGGGCAAGGACTTTCCGGTATTCCTGCACCCGCACACCCACGAGGAGTACGCACTGGCGCGCACCGAGCGCAAGGTTGGCCGCGGCTACCACGGCTTTACCTTCCACGCCGCGCCCGACGTCACGCTAGAAGAGGACCTGATCCGCCGCGACCTCACAGTCAACGCCATCGCCCAGGACGACGACGGCACGCTGATCGACCCCTACGGCGGCGTGGCCGACGTACAGGCCGGCGTGCTGCGCCACGTCAGCCCGGCCTTTGCCGAAGACCCGGTGCGCATCCTGCGCCTGGCGCGCTTTGCTGCCCGCTTCGGCTTTACCGTGGCACCGGAAACGCAAGCACTGATGCAGCAGATGGTGGCCAACGGCGAAGTAGACGCACTGGTGGCCGAGCGCGTGTGGCAGGAACTGGCCAAGGGCCTGATGACCGACAGGCCGTCGCGCATGCTGCTGACCTTGCGTGACTGTGGCGCCCTGGCGCGGCTGCTGCCCGAAGTGGACGCGCTGTTCGGCGTACCGCAACGCGCCGACTACCACCCGGAAATCGACACCGGCGACCACGTGATGCGCGTGCTGGACTACAGCGCCAGCCAGGGCCAGCCGCTGCCGGTGCGTTTTGCCGCGCTGATGCACGACCTGGGCAAGGCGCGTACGCCGGCCGACGTCCTGCCGCGCCACATCGGCCACGAACCGCGTGGCGAAGCGCCGCTGCTGGCGCTGTGCGAACGGCTGCGCGTCCCCGCCGAATGCCGCGACCTGGCACGCATTACCGCGCTGTACCACACCAAGGTGCACACGGCCTTTCAGCTACGCCCGGACACCGTACTGGGCCTGCTGCGCGACTGCGACGCGCTGCGGCGGCCGGAACGCTTTGCCCAGCTGCTGGCCGCCTGCGTGGCCGACGCCCGTGGCCGCCTGCACTTCGAGCAGTGCGATTACCCGCAGGCCGGCTACCTGGCCGCCATGTTGGCCGCAGCCCAGGCGGTGGATGCCGGCGCAGTAGCCAAAGCCTGTACCGACAAGAAAAACATCGCCCAGGCCGTGGACGCCGCCCGTGTAGCTGCCATCGCCCAGGCCAAGAAAACCTACCCGCACCCGGCATGACATTCACCACACTCCCCGCTACGCTGATGCGTGGCGGCACCAGCAAGGGCTTGTTCTTCCGCGCCGACCAGCTACCCGACGACCCGGCCCGCGTACAGGCACTGCTGGTACGCGCGCTGGGCAGCCCCGACCCGTACGGCGGCCAGCTGGACGGCCTGGGCACCGGCATTTCCAGCACCAGCAAGATCGTCATCATCGGCCCATCGCAACAGCCAGGCTGCCACGTGGACTACCTGTTCGGCCACGTGGCCATCGCCGATGCGCTGGTAGACTGGTCCGGCAACTGCGGCAACCTCAGCGCCGCCGTACCGGTGTTTGCGCTGATGCAGCAACTGGTAGCCGGCGCCCCGGCCAACGGCCCGGTGGCAGTACACATCTGGCAAGCCAATATCGGCAAGAAAATCATTGCCGAGCTCACGATGCAGGACGGCGCACCGGTATGGTGGGGCGACTACCGGCTGGACGGCGTCGCCTTCCCCGCCGCGCCGATCAAGCTGCGCTTTCTGGACCCTGCCGGCGGCGCCAGCGGCAAGCTGTTCCCCACCGGCCGCCCGCGCGATACCCTTGCCCTGCCAGACGGCAGCACGCTGGACGCCACCTTGATTGACGCCGGCAACCCTACCGTGTTCGTGCGCGCGACCGACCTGGGCCTGCGCGGTGACGAAACCGGCCACGCGCTCAGCCCCGAACAGCAACAAAAGCTGGAATGGGCGCGTTGCGCCGGCGCGGTGATGATGAAGCTGGGGCCGGACGCCGACACCATCCGGCGCGAACGCCCGGCCACGCCCAAGATCAGCTTTCTGTCCCCCGCCAGCCAGGCCGGCTGCGCCGTGACCGCCCGTATCGTCTCGATGGGCCGCCTGCACCACGCCTACACCGGCACCGGCGCCATCGCGCTGGCAGCTGCTGCCGCCATCAAGAACACGCTGGCGGCCGAGCTGTGCGGCGCCCCGGTACGCGGCCAACCTTTCACTTTTGCCCATGCCGGTGGCTGCCAGACGCTGGAAGCCATCGTGCAACGCCACGGCCGCAGCTGGCAGGTAAGCGAGGTGGTGATGACACGCCACGCGCGGCCACTGATGCAGGGCACGCTGTACATACCGCAGCAGCCTTGAATAGCACTGACAGCAGCAAGCCAAACCCCCTGCCACTCACGTGGGCAGGGGGTTTGTTTTGGCACCAGGCCAGTCGCCCTGGGCAGCCGGCTGTAGCGATGCCGTTTAGTCGCGGAAGATAAACTGCCCCTGGGCATCACGCCGCGGCATGGCCATAGGGTTAAAGTCGGGGAAAGCCAGGCTGCGCACGTGCCAGGTCAACAGCAGGGTCAGCAGGGTCATGACGCCCTGCCCCAGCGCCCAGCCCCCCTGTGGCAGCTGCGACACCAACTGCGGCAGCTGGATTAGCGCGTACAGGATATACACGTTGAATGCAGCCGCAATCCAGCGCGAAAACCCGGCGGCAAACGCAGCGGGCACCAATGCCGAAAACAGCGCCATCCAGACCCCCTGCCCGCCCAGTAGCTGGCCATTCTGGTAGCCCACGCCCAGTGATAGCAGGGAAAACCCCATCATCACCGCGATGAGGGTGTGATTCTTTACCTGATACTGCCGGCGGCGCGCCGGCGTGGCCGTGGCGGCCAACAAATAGGCCAGCTGGCCAGGGTTGGCCGCACTGGCTTGCAGCTCACTGTATATCGCCTGCTTGCTTTGTCCCTGGGCCAAGGCCTGGTCAATGGCTTGCTGCATTGCCTGTTTCTTCATGATTCTGCCTCTTTTCAATAGCCATCATTGTGCCATAACTGTGCAATTGCCCGCCAAAGCAAAGCTATGCATATAGAATGACTGTGAATTTCAATGGCGGATGCTTATACTAAGTTAACCGCCTCAGGGGAAACCGCCATGCCTTTCCATATCCTTATTGCAGAAGACAGCACCAGCCAGCGCGAGGCTCTGGCTGCACTGTGCCGGACGCTACCGGACGTTGAAGTGCACGAAGCCTCGGATGGCCGCTGGGCCGCCCAGCTGGCGCGCAAACTCACGCAACTGGATCTGGTGATTACCGACATCAATATGCCGGGCATGGATGGCATAGAGCTGATCCAGCAGCTATCGCGCCATGTGCAGCTGCCATCGCTGCTGCTATTGAGCGGGCATGTGCCCGAGTTGCTGTCCAACTGCATGCGCGCGGCCGAGGAGCTGGGCTTTGCCAATATTGCCTACCTGGCCAAACCTTTCGAGGTCGATACCCTGCTACGCGAGGTGCAACAGCTACTATTACAGCGCCAGGGGCCGGGTACGGCCGAACACGCGATTCCGCTGTCCGAGATTTTTACCGGGCTGGCGCATAACCAGTTCTGTGCACACTTCCAGCCCATTTACAACCAGCATGAACACCGAGCCGTACAGGTCGAGGCGCTGGCACGCTGGCAGCACCCGGCCTATGGCTTGCTGGGGCCGGCCAGTTTCATCGACCGGCTGGAGCATGAAGGCTTTATCGTGCTGCTGACCCGGCGCATCGTGCAAACCAGCCTAGACTTGCTGACCCGCAACCCGTGGGCACAAGACCTGCGGCTGTCGATCAACCTGTCGCGCGGGCTACTGGACGATGCCGAGTTTTTTGACTGGCTGATCAAAGAGGTCGAGGAGCGGCAGATACCGCCACGGCAAATCGTACTGGAGATTACCGAGACCATGGCGTTCAGCAACCTGGGGAATACGCTGGCGGCGCTGCTGCGCCTGCGCATGCGCGGCTTCGAGCTGTCGCTGGACGATTTTGGCGCCGGGCACACCAACCTGGAACAGCTGAAAGACCTGCCGATTACCGAGCTGAAGCTGGACCGCTCGCTAATCAAGAACATCCACCAGGCGCACCGTACGCAGAGCATCCTGGACGGCATTATCCGCATTGGCCAGCAGCTGCAGTTACGCATGGTGGCCGAAGGCATAGACAACCCGCACGACCTGGCCTATCTGCAAGGCCGCTACCCCGAGCTGGAACTGCAAGGCTTTTATCTGGGGCGGCCGGTGGCTTCCAGCGAACTCTCCTCGCACCTAGGTTACGCCAACCGGCCTGCCAGCGCCTGAGCCACGCCGCTTCGCCAGAAAACAAAAAACGGCCCGCAGGCCGTTGGTATATTGCAAGCGTTTAGCCGGCTGTCCGCCTTGGCAGCCACAATACATCTGGCACCTGGGCAGCCACATTCAGGTGCCGCGACAGGATGAACAGCACATCAGACAGGCGGTTCAGGTACTGGCGCGGCAAGGCTGGCATGGTATCAAACTCGCCCAGCGCCACCACACTGCGCTCGGCACGGCGACATACAGCCCGGCCCTGATGAGCCACTGCGGCAGCACGACACCCGCCAGGCAAAATGAACTCCTTCAGCGCGGGCAATTGTGCGTTCCATTCGGCGGCGTGGTGTTCCAGCATGGCCAGCTGGGCCTCTTGCAGTGCCTGGTAACCTGGCACGGCAAGCTCGGAGCCCAGATCAAACAGATCGTGCTGCACCTCGGCCAGGAAGGCATCCACCCCTTCCGGCAGGCTCTCGCAACGCAGCAAACCGATAATGCAATTGAGTTCGTCAACATCACCCAGCGCGTGAATACGGTCGGCATTCTTCGACACCCGGCTACCATCACCCAGGCCGGTAGTACCTGCATCACCACCACGCGTGATAATGCTGGACAGGCGGTCAGTCATCAAACTTCCTTATTGTGGCTGGCCGCTTCGTCCAGCGCTTCGCGCAGCGAGGCGCGCAGGGACTCGGCCAGCATCATGTCAAAATCTTCTTTCAGCTGCTTCATCACACCGGCCATCAGCTGCTTGGCCTGCTGCTCCAACGCATCCTGCATCCATAGCGCCAGCTCCACTTTCATGCGCGGCAACACGCGGGCGTAAAGCGCCTCGATCAGGGCGTCTTCATCCAGCCCGGCCGCTACGGTAGAAGCGACGGGGGCCTGGCTTGCCTCTGTCGGCATGGCCTGACCCACGGCTTCAATGTGGATATCGCTTTCGGATAACACCGGCACGGACTGCGCCGGCACCTGCACCGGGCTGATAACGGCAGCAGGTGCGGCCAACTCGTCGGCCACCAGTGGCTGACGCCGCACGCGGATAACCTCGGCGATCACCGGCGGCGCCTCAGGCTCGCGGGCATCCGGCAGCTGATCCAGGTCTAGCGGCGGCTCTGCACCCAGGTCACGCGCCCATGCCAGCTCGACTTCTTTATCACCCGCATGGAAACCGCCACCAGCCAGTGGCCAATCGCCGCCTGGCAGCTTGCCGGCAGGCTCGCCCAGCGTAGCCGCTGGCGACACCGCCGCCGCTGCCAGGCCCAGCCCCCCACCCAATACACCCATGGGCAGACTATCCAGCGAAATGCTCTGCACGGGTTCGGGCACGGCCGGCTCCGGCAACGCCGGCTCGTCTGCGGCCAACTCCGCCTGCGCCACCTGCAGCCAGGCGGGTACCGGTTCTACAGCACGACCTAGCTCACTATTGATCTGATCAAACGTACTGACGGGCTCGGCGACTGCAGACAAATCTGGCACCGCAGGGCTATAGGCAGGCGCGGCCTCTTCGACCGGCTGACTCATCACCGGCAGGTCGCCAGCATGCACCATCGGCTCCGGCGCGGCGGGCTGCGTGACAAGGTCGGCTTCTACCACGACTTCATCCTGCACAGCAGTGCCCGCTACCTCTGCGCCAAAGGCCGACTGCACCACCGGCTCTTCCACAGACAGCCAGGCATCATCCGCAAGCTCGGCCAGCGTTACCGGGCTGGGCGGCTCGTCGTGCGGCGCCGCAGGCAGCGGTGGCTGCACTGGCTGCAGACCCGCCAGGATGTCGTCAATCGACATCGCCAGGCTAGCGGCCGGCTCATCTGGTACGTCCCACGGCAAGGCTTCAAACGCGGAGGCGGCTGGCTGTTCTGGCAAGGTGGCCTCGGCTGGCAGCTTGGCCGCATCATTGGCCAGTACCGCATCGGCGCCGGCCATGCCCCATGCAGCATCAGTCAGCAATGGCGGGCTGCTTTGCAACACGGGAGAAGCATCAGGTTCGGGCTCCAGTACCGGCACGGCATTCAGTTCGGCCAGATCGGCTGCTGGTACGCTTGGCGGCTCCCAGGTGCTGGCCCATTCGTCGTCGGTAGACCCCGCAGCAAAGACTTCTGCTTGCGGGGCGATAGCGTCGTCGGCCTTGCTGAGGAATGCATCCAGCGGCAGCTCCGGCAGGTCTGCCGGCTCATCAAAATCGTCCAGCTGGGCAGCAAACTGGTCCAGCGTAGCCTGATCCGCCTGCAAGGCATTTGCCTCGGCGATAGCAGGCACATCAGCCGGCAGCTCGCTGGCACTTGGCATCACAGGCTCGAATGTGGCACGGGCAAAGAGCGCCCCGAGTCCGTCGCTGCTGCCTGCAGCCGAAGGAGCACCGGCCTGCGGTACATCGTCCAGCTCGAAAACAAAATCATCTGCGGGCTGGGCGGTATCAGGCAATGCGCTGGCCTGGGGCGAATCGCCATGATGGCGATCCAGACCCGGCAAAACGTCATCAAGGGACAGCTCGGTCGGCAGGTCGACTTCCAGATCCAGCGATGGCAGGCGCTCTATCAACTGGCTGGCATTGAGGCTGGCTTGCTCGGCATCGCCCAGATCCTCACCCAGTACATCATCGAGCGAGAGTTCGTCCGGCAGGGTCAGCTCGGGCGGCGCATCGTCAGGCAGAACCTGCGCCAACGCGTCCAGCTCGGCAGAAAAATCGTAGGCGGGGATATCCAGCACCGGAATCGCTTCTACCTCTACCACATCGGTCAGTACAGGCAGGTCTTGCGGGTTCCAGCCCTGGTCGGGAGTCGGGTTTGTCATGCGGCATCACTCATGTCGTGATGGTGAATATCAAAGCCCAGGTCGAGGTAGGCACGGTAGCGTGTACGCGCTACTGCCCGGGAGGCCTCCTCCTGGCTAACCACTTCCAGAATACGGGAAAATCCCGCTGGGTTGACAGGCATTTTTTCACCCAGGTTCAATAAAACTGTCGGGCCGGCAGGTATATCGAAATGGGTGGCGAGCCAGATACGCGACGAAGATGCCTCGGCGGCGTTCCACTCGCAATGCGCAATGAAACTGGTATCGCCAAAAGACCAAAGCGCCCGGCTAAAAGCCTGCAGCGCCTGGTCGTCAGGAAGAACGACCAGCAGCCGTTCTTCCTTGCGGTATACAGTTTGTGCCGCACGGCAGGCAAAAGCCTGCACATTGGCGACACCTGTATAAAAATCAATCCGCGTCATCTTCAGTCGTTTCTACCACTTCACGACGGGGACGGCCGCGGCGTACCACATTACCCAGGGCGATGTCGGCGCGGTCTTGCAGGAACTGCACCAGCATTGGCACCGGGCGACCGGTAGCACCTTTGTCCTTGCCACCACGCCATGCGGTACCGGCGATATCCAGGTGAGCCCAATCATAAGCTTTGGCAAAGCGCGACAGGAAGCAGGCGGCGCTGACGCTGCCACCGGCACGGCCACCGATATTGGCCATATCGGCAAACGGGCTCTTCAGCAGTTCCTGGTATTCGTCCCACAGCGGCATGTGCCAGGCGCGGTCGCCTACCTCTTCACCGGCAGCCCACAGCTCTTTGGCCAGGCTGTCCTGGTTGCTGTACAGGCCGGTAGCAATGTGGCCTAGCGCTACCACGCACGCGCCGGTCAGCGTCGCCACGTCTACCACGGTAGCCGGGTTGAAGCGCTCGACGTAAGTCAGCGCATCGCACAGTACCAGGCGGCCTTCGGCGTCGGTGTTCAGCACTTCGATGGTCTGGCCGGACATGGAAGTCACGATATCGCCCGGCTTCAGCGCACGGCCGGACGGCATGTTTTCGCAGGTAGCCACCACGCAAATCAGGTTGAGCGGCAGTTTCATTTCGACAGCGGCACGGAAGGCACCGATCACGGCAGCAGCGCCACCCATGTCGTACTTCATTTCGTCCATGCCCTCGCCCGGCTTCAGCGAAATACCACCGGAGTCGAAGGTCAGACCCTTGCCTACCAGTACGATAGGACGGTCGTTTTTGTCTTTGGCACCAAAGTGTTTGAGCACCACGAAGCGCGCTTCTTCGTCGCTGCCTTTGGCCACGGACAGGAAGGAATGCATCTTCAGCGCATCCAGCTCGGCCGGGCCCATTACTTCGGCCTCGGCACCAAAAGCCAGCGCCATGTCGCGCGCAGCTTCGGCCAGATATACCGGCGTGCAGACGTTGCCCGGTGCGTTGGCCAGATCTTTGGCCAGCTTCATGCCGGCAGCAATGGCCTGGCCACGCTGCTGACCGCGCTCGCCGTCGGTCAGGTCGCTGCGGCGTGGCACAGCCAGCGTCATCTTGCGCGGCTCGCGCACTTCATCCAGGCGCGACTTGAACTTGTCAAAACGGTACAGGGTATCCAGCGTTACCACGGTGGCCTGCTCTACCATCCACTCCACATCGTGCTTCTTCACGTGCAGTTCGGACAGGTAGCTCACCACTTCGTTGGACTGGGTCGCGGCCAGGGCTTTTACCGAGGCGCGGATGGCTTCACGGTACTCTTTGGCACGGAAGTCCCGCTCTTTACCCAAGCCCACCAGCATGACGCGGTCACACAGGGTATGCGGCACGGAATGCAGGATCAGGGTGGTGCCCAGCTTGCCGTCCATGTCGCCACGCTTGAGCACATCGGTAATGAAGCCGTTCGATATGCGGTCAAGCAGGTCGGCAGCAAAAGACAGCTTGCGGGTTTCGTAAACACCGACCACAACGCAGGCTACGCGCTGTTTTTCCGGGCTTCCGCTTTTAATGTTAAACTCCATGCAACGCTCCACCATGTGTGTTTGGTTCATCAAGACATACGTTCTGGCAGGCTTTTGGCCTGACCGGAACCGGCCGACAAGCCTTGATTTTCTGGCCGACAACCATTCAGGTTAACCTTTCCAATTATCACTATCCTTTTGACGAATTGTCAAAAACGGGCCTGTTTTATGCTTTTTCAGAAAAGCCTTACCCGAGAGCTGACTTATACCAGTATCGGGGTGTTTTCCATCTTGCTCGCCATTCTGCTGAGCACCCAAACCATCAACATGCTGGGCCGCGCCGCACAGGGGCGCATCGCCAGCGATGCCATTTTTGCGCTGATCGGCTTCTGGTCGATCGGTTTCTTCCCGGTACTGATGATTCTCACCATCTTCGTCAGCGTTATTGTCACGCTTACCCGCATGTGGCGCGAGCATGAAATGGCTGTCTGGATGGCCAGTGGCAAATCGCTCACGGATTGGGTAGGGCCGGTATTGCGCTTTGCGCTACCGCTGTCATTGCTGATTGCCGTCGGCACGACGGTGATCGAACCGTGGGCAGTGCAACGCAGCAAGGAGTACGCCGAAACCCTGAAACAGCGCGAAGAAATGACCGCACTGTCGCCCGGCGTGTTCAAGGAGTCGCGCAGCAGCGACCGCGTGTACTTCATCGAAAGCTACTCGGTACTGAGTGGCGCCACCCGCAATGTGTTTGTACAGAGCATCAAGGCGGGCGAGGTGTCATCCATTTTTGCCAAGGCAGGCCAGCTCAGCACCGACAAGGACGGCAACCGCGTGCTGATCCTTGCGCATGGCAGCCGCTACACCGGCGAGCCGGGCTCGGGCGCGTTTGAAGTGGCCGAGTTCGAGCACTACACACTCAAAATCAGCGATACCGAAAAGATTGTCCGCCCGGAGCTGGATAGCGAAACGCGGCCAACCTTGCAGCTACTGGGCAGCAGCAACCCGGCCGACCGCGCAGAGCTGGCATGGCGGCTATCCCTGCCGCTTTGTGCACTGATACTGGCTGTACTGGCCATTCCGCTGAGCTACTTCAACCCGCGAGCCGGCCACGCTTACAACCTGGTTTTCGCACTGGGCGCCTACCTGGTGTACCAGAACCTGATGTGGCTGCTACGCGACGCCATCGGCAGCGGCAAGCTTTCCAGTGCGCTGGCCATCCTGCCCGCGCACGCCGCCATGCTGGCACTGGCTGCCGCCCTGTTGTACTACCATAACCGCCCTGCCGAACCCTGGCTTACCCGTATGAAACGATTGCTGCGGAGGAAGTCCGCATGAGCATGCTGCGCAACTACCTGCTGACACGCTTCACCACCGCCACGCTGTTCACGCTGGCCTGTTTGCTGGGCCTGTACGGCTTTTTTGACGCCATTCGCGAGCTACCCAATGTCGGCAAAGGCAGCTTCGATTCCGGCACCTTGCTGATGTACACCTTGCTGCAAACGCCTGGCCACGCCTACGAGCTGATGCCGCTGGCCGTACTGATCGGCGCCATGGTAGCCATGTCGCAACTCTCCAGCACCTCCGAGTACACCGCCATCCGCACGGCCGGGGTGTCGCTGGGGCAGATTGCACGCATCAAGCTGCTGTTCGGCGTAGTCATGGCGATCGCCGCCTTGTTACTGGGCGAGTTTGCCTCACCACTGGCCGAAAAAAATGCCGAAAAGATAAAACTGCAGGCGACGCATTCGCTGGTGGCGCAGGAGTTTCGCTCCGGCCTGTGGGTGAAGGACGACAATAACTTTATCAACGTAGGGGAAATGCTGCCCGACAACACCCTGCTGGGCGTCCGCATCTACACCTACGACCAGGACTATCGCCTGGTCATGACACGCCACGCCGAGCGCGCCCAATACCAGCCCGCCAGCAAAACCTGGCTGCTCAGCCAGGTGCGCCAGTCCGAAATCCTGCCAGACCAGATCAAGGTTGGCCGCATGGCCGAGCAGACCTGGCGCTCTGTTATCCAGCCGGACATCTTGTCTGTACTACTGGTGGTGCCGGAGCAGATGTCCGCCATGGACTTGATGACTTATATTGAACACCTGCGTACCAATAATCAGAAAACGCAGCGCTACGAAATTGCCCTGTGGGGCAAGCTGTTCTACCCGCTGGCCTGTATTTCCATGGTGATGGTGGCACTGGCTTTTACACCGGTCTCCGGCCGCCACAACGACCTGGGCATCAAACTGTTTTCCGGCATCTGCCTGGGCATTGCCTTTCACTTTAGCAACCGCTTATTCGGCCACCTAGGCCTGCTGTACAACTGGAACCCTATAGCCTCTGCCACGCTGCCTACCCTGCTCTTCCTGATGGCAGGCCTGATAGCCCTGGCACGACAGGAGAGACGATGAGTACGCCAGACCAGACACAACAATACCGCCGCTGGCGCCAGGCGCTGCAGCAAGGCCGCGAAGCACTGGCCACGGAGTACCGCGAAACACGCAATGCGCGGCAGTATCTGGTCCGGCACGGGCTGCTGGTAGACGGCATCATCCGTTCGGCATGGGAGGTGCTTGGCATGGGCCAGCGCGCCGCCCTGCTGGCGGTGGGTGGCTACGGCCGCGGCCAACTCTTCCCCCATTCTGACATCGACCTGCTGCTGCTGCTGCCAGAAACCACCTCGCACAATCTGTCCGGCTTTGTGGAAACTTTTGTCAGCGCCATGTGGGATATCGGGCTGGAGGTAGGCCACAGCGTACGCACCATCAGCGAGTGCCTGAGCGAGTCGCAGCTCGACATCACGGTAGAAACCACCCTGCTGGAAAACCGCCTGCTGGCCGGCAATATCACGCTATATCACCAGCTGAACCAGACAGTAGAAAAGCACCGTGACCCGATGCGCTTCCTGGAAGGCAAGCTGCTGGAACAACAGCAGCGCCACAACAAGCACTTCGGCGTCACCAGCAACCTGGAGCCCAACGTCAAGGAAAGCCCGGGCGGCCTGCGCGACCTGCACACCATCCTGTGGATCAGCAAGGCTATTGGCCTGGGGCAAAACTGGGACAGCCTGGCCCGCAACGAGATTCTCACCGCCTCCGAGGCGCGGCTGATTCATTACAGCGAGCGGCAGCTGGAGCAGATCCGCATCGACCTGCACCTGGCCGCGCGCCGCCGCGAAGACCGGCTGATTTTCGACCTGCAGCAGCAGGTAGCCACCATGAGCGGCCTGGAAGACGACAAGGCCAAGCGCGCCAGCGAACAGCTGATGCAGCGCTTTTATAAGTCCGCCAAAAACGTCAGCCAGCTCAACGGCATCCTGCTGCCCAACCTGCGTGCCCGTCTGCTATGCGACGTGCCGCGCATCACCCAGCAGCTGGACGAACACTTCTATAGCGTCAATGGCCTGCTGGGCATTTACGACAGCCAGGTGTTCGAGCGCCAGCCGTCTACCATTCTGCGCGCCTTCCTGCACCTGCAGCAGCACGAACTGGGTGGCATGGCCCCGCGCACCCTGCGCGGCTTGTGGCACGCGCGGCGCCAGATCAACGACCGCTTCCGCCGCGACCCGGAAAACCGCCAGCTGTTCATCCAGCTATTTCGCGCCGGCGGCGGGCTTACCCGCACCCTGCGCCGCATGAACTTGTACGGCGTGCTGGGCAAGTACCTGCCGGCGTTCGGCCGCATCATGGGCCAGATGCAGCACGACCTGTTCCACGTTTACACCGTGGACGAACATATCCTGATGGTAGTGCGCAACCTGCGCCGCTTTGCCATACCAGCCTTCAACCACGAATACCCGCTGCTGTCGCGCCTGATCCACGAGTTCGACCGCCCGGAGCTGCTGTACGTAGCCGGCCTGCTGCACGACATTGCCAAAGGCCGCGGCGGCGACCACTCCGAGCTGGGCATGGTGGACGCAGCCCAATTCTGCGAAAACCACGGCATTAGCGGCGACGACCGCGACCTGGTGGTGTGGCTGGTACAGCAACACCTCACCATGTCGAGCGTGGCACAAAAGCAGGACATCTACGACCCGGACACCATCCAGCAGTTTGCCGAACTGGTGACCACCCCCAGAAGATTGGCCGCACTGTATATCCTGACCGTGGCAGACATTCGCGGCACCAGCCCCAAGGTATGGAACGCCTGGAAAGCCAAGCTGCTGGAAGACCTGTTCTACGCTACCCGGCGCGCACTGCAACGCGGCGGCCATGTAGATATCAACTCCGAGCTGGAAGAGCGCAAGCAAGCTGCGCTGCGGCTGATGCGCCTGAATATCATGCCCGAAGGCGCCGAGACCCACTTCTGGCAAAAGCTGGAAACCGTGTACTTCCTGCGGCACGAAGCCAAGGAAATCGCCTGGCACACCCGCATGCTGGGGCGACTGGTAGACACCAAAGAGCCCGTAGTGCGGGCACGGCTATCCGAAGACAAGGAAGGCTTGCAGCTGCTGGTTTACACCCCCGACCAGCCCGACCTGTTTGCCCGGCTGTGCGCTTTTCTGGGCCGCCACAACTACAGCATTGCAGACGCCAAGATCTACACCACACGCCATGGTTACGCGCTGGATACTTTCCATGTGTTCTTGCCAGAACACCACGAAGGCAACTATCGCGACCTGATCAATTTTGTAGAGTTCGAGCTGGCCGCTACCCTGCTGCGGCAAGACCCGATCAGCCTGCCGGCAAAAGGGCGGCTGAACCGGCACCAGAAGAACTTCCCCGTCAAACCGCAGGTACTGATTCGCCCGGACGACAAAGGCCGGCATTTTGTGCTGTCCATTGTGGCCGGTGACAACCAGGGCCTGCTGGCGCGCATTGCCAAGGTGCTGTCCGGCTATCAGGTGAGCGTGGATTCCGCCAAAATCATGACGCTGGGCGGACGCGTGGAAGACTCGTTCCTGCTCTCGTCGCCGCGCCTGTCCGACGACAAAGCGCTGCTGGCACTGGAAGCCGACCTGATCGAAGCATTGCGCGTCTAGCTGCGACACCAGCCCGTGCTGGCCGCATACAAAAAGCCCCTGCAGAGCAAATCTGCAGGGGCTTTTTGCTTTGAGCGCATCACAGCTGCGGCATTATGCTTCGCGCCGGAAATCCCGCGTGAGCTTTTCCATATCGCTGGCAGCCAGCTCCAGTCGCTGGGAGCTATCACAGACTACCTGTGCCGTATTGACGTTCTGCTCGCCCAATGCGGCCAACTGCTCCACCGAGGCTGCAACCTGATGCACCGACTCAGACTGGCTGGCCATCTGGGAAGATAAATTCAGCGAGAAATCACGCGCCTCATCCGCCACCCGCTGCAGGCTTTGCAAATGGCCGGCAGACTGGCGAATCTCGTCGCTGACGCGGCCAACTTCAGCCGCAGACAAGTCCATCTTGCCCGCCACACCGTCGGTAATGGTGACAATGTGCTGCACCAGCCGGGTAATGCTTTCCGTGGTCTGCGCGGTACGTTCGGCCAACTTGCGCACCTCGTCCGCCACCACGGCAAAGCCGCGCCCCGACTCGCCTGCCCGGGCAGACTCAATCGCCGCGTTCAACGCCAGCAAGTTGGTCTGGTCGGCGATCTCGTGAATCAGGTCAGTCATGCCTTTGATCTTGGCAATCGCCGACTCCAGCTCGCCCAACTCGGTCTTGGACTGATTGACCACCGCAACCGCTTGGCCTGCCGTGGCCTCGGCCAGTTTCATGACAGCCTGGCCATCAGTAGCGGCACGGCGTGTCGCCTCGGCACCGCGCACGCTTTCTTCGGTCATGGCCACAATACGGCCCACCGACTCGGTAATCGCCATCATGGATTCGCTGATGTGATTCAGCCCTCCGCCCTGCTCGCGGGCGCGGTCTACCAGCGCCGACATTTCGCTACCCAGCTGCGCTGCCTGCTTGTGCGTAAGGCTACTGGTTGCCAGCGTATCCGCCACCATGGCACGCAGGCTGAGACGCAGGGTTTCCAGGCTATCGGTCATACGCCCGATCTGCCCGCCCAGATTAGCGTGCAATGGCTGCTCCAGACGCCCCTCGCCCAGCGCACGCAAACCACGGTGAATCACAGCCATCGCCTGGGCTTCACTACGACGCCACCAGAACGAGGTAGCACTCAAGCCCACGACCCCCACCAGCGCCAGACCCAGCCGCGGCATATCCTGCAGGCCAGGCACCGCCCCAGCCGCAAACAGCAGGCTGACAAACAGGCCGGTGAGGCCGAAACCAATCTTGCCACTATCTTTACGGCCGGCGTACGCCTTTAACGTAGAGCCCAGCACCGCTTGCTTGTTGCGCACCTGCTGGTATAACGCCTCGGCCGCAGCAACATCCTGCCGGCTAGGCGTACTGCGCACCGAGACATAACCCTGCACTTGGCCACGCACGGTAAGGGGCGTTACGTATGCCTCCACCCAGTAAAAATCGCCATTCTTGGCACGGTTTTTCACGATGCCACGCCATGGCTTACCCGTTTTTACCGTGTCCCATAAATCGGCGAACGCCTCGGGCGGCATGTCCGGGTGGCGGACAATATTGTGATTCACCCCCAAGAGCTCGCTCTCCTCGAAGCCGCTGATGTCGATGAAAGCCCGGTTGGCATAGGTAATCGCCCCCTTCAGGTCTGTCTTGGTAACAATCGGGCGCTGCGGGTCGAGGAACAGCTCATTGGCCGTTACAGGGGTATTGATCTTCATGGCGGATTCTTCTGTGTGTGGTCGCAGAATTCTATCATTTATAAGTGAATACTAATCAAATATACATCTATTGCCATGTGAAACACTTCTCACCGACCGCGTAACGCAGTACATTACTGCTAACGATAATTAATATCAAAGAACATGCCGCCCCTGTCAGACACCCCAGGCTTCGACACCGAAACCCTGCTGGACATCATCGAGCATCAGCGCATTGGCGCCGAGTTCCAGCCCATCAAGCACACTTACACCCTTGACACTATAGGCCACGAGGCACTGGCACGCTTCTATAGACACAGCGGCCAGCCCATACCGCCACAAAGCGTGTTTGCCACCCTGCACGACTCCCCTGTTACCCTGGTGCAGGCCGAGCTGATGAGCAAGCGCTGGCAAATAGAAAGCGCCCCGTCTGACGGCCTGCTGTTTCTGAACCTGGACCCGGATGCCTTTACCGTCAGCAGCGCGGCACCCGACCAGCACCCCATGTTGCAGCTACTGGGTGAGCCAGACCGGATTGTGGTTGAAATCATCGAAAACGCCAGCATCCAGGATGCAGACCGTAGCATGTGGCTTGCCCAATGCCTGGCAGAGCGCGGCATACAGACCGCACTGGACGACATAGGCGGTGTCGGCACCATGCTATCGCTACCGATTTTGTGCAGCGTGGACATATTCAAATTCGACCGCCACTGGCTGCAAGCCATCCATCAGCCGGCACAAAGGCGCATGCTGACCATGCTGCTGCGCTATGCAAAAGAAGAAGGCAAAAAAACCATTCTGGAAGGAATAGAAACGGAAGAAGACCTGGCTATTGCCAGACAATTGGAAGTGGATTACGTACAGGGTTATTTATTCAGACCTGAATTTATCAATACGCGGGTCTGAAAATATAGCGGCCAACCTTTGCAAGTTGGCCGCATGGTTTTATCGCGCTACGACAATCAATTCAACCTGGCGAAGGGCAGCAATATCTTTACCGCCAGCATAGCTGATAGACGATTGCAAATCTTCTTTCAACTCGACCAGCACACGCCCCATTCGGCCTTTATATTCAACCAGGATTTTTTTACCTTCTACGTTTTTGTATTCACCCTTGTTGAATTGCGAGGCACTGCCAAAGTATTCCTTGTAGTGTTTTCCGTTTATTTCCACAATCTCGCCCGCAGATTCATCATAACCGGCAAATAAGGAACCCGCCATCACCATGGTGGCGCCGCAGGCCAGTGCTTTGGCCACATCGCCGTGCTCCACAATACCGCCGTCAGCAATCACCGGTATGGTTACTGCCGCGGCACAATCCTGCACCGTGGAAATCATCGGCCGATGGAAGCCGGTTTTGTTCTTGGTAATGCACACACGCCCGCCGGCAATGCCCGCCTTGATGGCATCGCAACCCCATGCCTGCAAGTCACGCGCCGCTTCTGCCGTCGCGATATTGCCACCAATCAGGAAACTGGCAGGGAACATCTGCTTGACCAGCTTGATCATGCGCTCGGCCTTGACGCACCACGCATTGGCAATATCCAGGGTGATGTATTCCGGCGTAAGGCCTGCGTCTTTCAGGGCCTGAAGCTGCTCGATAGTATCGTCATTCACACCAACGCTAATCGAAGCAAACAAGCCTTTTTGCTGCATATCGGCTACAAATGCAACGGTATCCACATTAAAGCGGTGCATGGTGTAAAACCAGCCTTGTCGGGCGAAATATTCACACGTTTCAGCATCGACAACACTTTTCATATTCGAGGCATACAACGGCATATCAAAACGCCGCGGGCCAAACTGTACCGAGGTATCACACTCTTTACGGCTATCCACAACAGTTTTTCGTGGTACCAGGTAAACATCGCCATAGTTCAATTCGGTCTTGTGCATGATGCGCTCCATCTATTTGGGGTGACATGCCGCCGTTCCGGATAGCGACATAAATATGGGGGCCCCAAAAATAAAAGCGGAAGCCAATGGCTCCCGCTTGCATTTATCCCTGCGCTTGCCTCCGCAGAGGGCGCGCACAAACATTTCAAATCTACAGCTCAAGCACCCTAGTGTCAACCACAAAAGACAATTTCTTGCCGCCAGCCGTCATGTTCAATTGTCCAGCCAGTCGATAATGCTTTGCCAGGCTTCACGTTCCTTGCTGGCGCGGGCCGGAGGCAGGTCGAATAGTGTCTGGCCCATGGCAACGGCCTGGACGTATAGCTGGGTATTACGCAAATAGCCGATCACCGGCACCCCCAGCCCGTCTAGGAATTGCTGCAGATCGCGCGCAGACTTGGTGCGCGAATCAATGCGCATCCCCACCACGCCGACAAAGGCCTTCTGCTTGCGCACTGCCTTCTCCTGCAGCAGCACCTCAAAAAAATCACGGCTGGCCCACATGTCAAAAGGAGACGGCTGGATGGGCACGATGACGCGATCCACCTTGGCCACCAGTGCGGCCAACTTCTTACCATGCAAGCCGGCGGGGCTATCCAGCACAATAACCTGCGTACCCTTCGGCGGACGAGCCGGCTCCCCTGCCACCACCTTCCAGCCGTCAATCGGTGGCAGTGCCTCATCGCGACACGCCAGCCAGGCCAGCGAAGACTGCTGGCGATCCACATCGCCCAGCATGATGCGCGTGCCCTGCGCGGCATAAAAACCGGCCAGATTGGTAGACAAGGTCGATTTGCCACTCCCCCCCTTGGGGTTGGCCACCAGTATCGAATACGCCATAAATACTTTCTGCTATGCAAGCTGCGCACCCCGTAACGTGCACCCTACTGCCTGCTGGTTTATGCTGCGAAGTCCAAACTGATCATGATTTTGCCATGACAACACCTGCCCGCCCCTTTGCCGCCCTGCTGTTCGATATGGATGGCCTGATGATAGATACCGAGGCGCTGTCCGAGCGCGCGTGGCAGCAAACTGCTGCCGAGCAGGGCATCCCCCTGAGCCACGCGCAACTGCAGATGATGGTGGGGCTATCCACCGAACGCTGCCTGCAGTACCTGGCCGACACCCTGCCTGACGGACATGATGTGCAGGCTTTTGGCCAGCTGGCACGGCAGCGCTACCACCAGATGCTACACCAGGAAGAGATCCCGCTTAAGCCCGGCATACTTGATCTACTGGACTGGTGCACCAGGGAAAACCTGCCGCGCGCCGTAGGCACGGCCACGCAACGCTCACTGGCAGACCTCAAACTGGCGCGCACTGGCTTGCAACGCTATTTCACCCATACCGTAGCCGGCGATGAAGTAGCACATAGCAAGCCGGCCCCGGATGTCTACCTGCAGGCCGCCACGCTGCTGGGCGTTGCACCCGCAGACTGCATCGTGCTCGAAGACTCGCCGCATGGCGCCCAGGCTGCGCTGGCCGCCAATATGCGAGTCATCATTATTCCCGACCTGGCACCACCGCCTGTCCATATAGCAAAACAGGCCCTGGCGGTGTGCCAGGACCTGTATGCAGCACAGGCCTTGCTGGCAAGGCTGATTTAACCGTCGGCATTAATCCGACCAATCAGCTCACCCAGCACCGCAACGGCCTGCTCGTTCTCAACCTGGCAGGTACCGGCGGCTTCGTGGCCGCCACCACCGTATTCCAGCATCAACGCACCCACATTCGTCTTGCTGCTGCGATCCAGGATGGACTTGCCGGTGGCAAATACCGTGTTTTGCTTGTTCAGGCCCCAAAGCACGTGAATGGAAATATTGCACTGCGGGTACATGGCGTAGATGGCAAAGCGGTTGATCGGGTGGATCAGGTCCTCTTCACGCAGATCCAGCACTACCAGGTTGCCGTGTACCGTTGCGCAGCGCTCGATCTGCTCACGCGCTTTGGGCTCGTGCTCGAAATACAGCTCAACCCGCTCTTTGACATCAGGCAAAGCCAGAATTTCTTCGATGGTATGATTACGGCAGTACTGGATCAGATCCATCATCAGCGCGTAGTTGCTGATACGGAACTCGCGGAAACGCCCCAGCCCCGTGCGCGCATCCATCAGATAGTTCAGCAACACCCAGTCTTTGGGTGCCAGAATTTCGTCACGGCTGAATTGCGCGGCGTCTGCCTTGTCAACCGCCTCCATCATATCGTCGCTGATACTGGTAAAACGCGCTTTGCCACCATAGTAGTCGTACACCACACGGGCTGCCGATGGCGCATCGGGGTCGATCACATGGTTGGTGATTTCACCGGTGTTACGCAAAGTCTCGGAAAAGTGATGGTCAAACGCCAGATAAGCGCCCGGCACGTAAGGCAGGTTGGTAGTGATATCTCGACTGGTGATCTCCACCTTGCCGTCCTGCATGTCTTTCGGGTGGACAAACTTGATCTCGTCTATCAGATCCAGCTCATTAAGCAGTACAGCGCAGACCAAACCATCAAAGTCACTGCGGGTTACCAAACGATACTTTTCATAGGCCATAATGGATCTCCAGCTTGAAGCCGTATTAATCAGGCGAACAGCCCATAATAGCGTGCCGGCTGCATTTTGCGCGCAGGAAATCAGCATATTCACCATGCCGCCGCCAACATCGCATTGAAATTTCCTTGCCATTCATCCACTTCGCTGCAGCACGCAGCACGACACTGCCGTGATAGCTGCAACCTAAATGATGCACAGTTGGGCAACAGGCTACGCAACGACGACGATTGACGCCGAATGAACGAAAAGCCTGCCCCATTGTCACACTTGTCTTGCATTTAGCCTGCCCCCATAATCCTGCACATGAAATTTCTCTCCGACCTGTTTCCAGTCATCCTGTTCTTTGGCTGCTACTGGCTGACCAAGGACATGTTCCTGGCCACCGGTATCGCCATTGCCGCTACCACAATCATGGTGGCGCTGACCTGGTTCAAACACAAAAAAGTGGAAACCATGCAATGGATCAGCCTGGGGCTGATCGTCGTTATGGGCGGCGCCACACTCTTGCTGCACGACAAGCATTTCATCATGTGGAAGCCTACCGTGCTGTACTGGCTGATGGGCAGCGGCCTGATCATTGGCCAGCTCACCGGACGCTTCGGCATGAAGAGCCTGATGGGCAGCCAGTTACAGCTGCCTGACGCTGTGTGGAAAAAGCTGAATCTGGCTTGGGCGGCCTTCTTTCTGGTCTTGGGTGGCATCAACCTGTTTGTTGCCTTTACCTTCAGCGAAGAAACCTGGGTGAGCTTCAAACTGTTTGGCGGCTTCGGCCTGATGATTGCCTTTGTCATTGCGCAAAGCCTGTACCTGTCGAAATATATTGAGGAGACACCTTGATGCTGTACGCCATTACCGGCCAGGACGTTGCCGACTCGCTGGCTCAACGCATGGCCGCACGCCCTGCCCACCTGGAGCGCCTGCAAGCACTTCAGGCGGAAGGCAGGCTGATACTGGCCGGCCCTTTTCCTGCCGTAGACAGTAACGACCCTGGCACTGCAGGCTTCAGCGGCAGCCTCATCGTCGCCGAATTCGCCAGCCTGCAAGCGGCACAAAGCTGGGCAGACGCCGACCCTTATGTTGCGGCCGGCGTCTATGCCTCGGTTAGCGTCAAACCATTCCGCAAAGTATTGCCTGCATGAGCATTATTGACACCATGCAAGCGCGGCTTGCCGTATTGGCACCAAGCCACCTGGACATCCAGGACGACAGTGCATCCCACGCTGGCCACGCCGGCGCAGGCTCGGGCGGGCACTACGACGTGTTGATCGTATCAGCCGCTTTCAACGGCAAAAATCGCGTGCAGCGCCAACGCCTGGTCTACCAGGCACTGGGCGACCTGATGCAAAACGGCATCCACGCCCTTGCCATGCGCACCCTTACTCCAGAAGAAATCTGAACATGACCACATTGAATAAAGCACTGGGCATCAGCCTGCTCTGCTTTGCGGCCAACCTTGCCGCAGCCGCCCCTATTGCTACCGTCAACGGCACCGTTATCGACCAGACCGTACTGGATAAAGCCGTCAGCCAAATCGTTAACGCCAATGGCGGCCGGGTACAAGACAGCCCGGCCCTGCGCGAAGACGTGCGCCAGCGCCTGATCAACCGCGAACTGGTACTGCAAGCTGCCAACAAAGCCGGCCTTGATAAAAACCCCGAGTTCATTAGCCGCCTGGACGAGGCCCGCAACGATCTGTTGCAGCAGGCATTCTTTGAAGCAGCCAGCAAGAACCGCCCGGTAAGCGACGCCGATGTAAAAGCTGAATACGACCGCTACGCCAGCCAGTTCAAAGACGCCAAAGAGGTTCAGGTACGCCAGATCATTCTTGCCGACGAAGCTGCGGCCAACAAAGCCATCGCCACGCTGAAGAAAGGCGCCAAATTCGACCAGATGGCCAAGGCTCAATCCCTGGATACCGCCAGCAAAGAACGTGGTGGCGACCTGGGCTGGGGTAATCTGGCCGCGATGGAGCCGCCACTGGCAGACGCACTGAAAGCCATTGGCAAAGGCCAGATCAGCGCCAAACCACTGCAATCGCAAATGGGCTGGCACATTTTCAAAGTAGAAGACATCCGCAATGCACAGCCAGTGCCGTTTGACAGCATCAAGGCGCGCATTGCCCAGGACCTGCAGGAAAAAGCCGTGCGCGACGCCGTCCTCGAGCTGCGCCAGAAGGCCAACATCCAATAACCCGAACGGAACAGAACGATGAATACTCGCTTCAAACATTCCCTGATTGCTGCCACCCTGCTGCTAGCCGGCTCCGCCGCCATGGCTGCCCCATCCGTCAACGGCGTAGCCATCAGCCAGCAGCGCATTGATGCCATTGCCCGCATGATGGAAGCGCAAGGCCAGCCGGCCAACCCGCAAATGAAAGAGATGATCACCGACCAGCTGATCACCGCAGAGATTTTGCGCCAGGAAGCCGTTAAAAAAGGCATGGATAAATCTGCCGATTTCCAGGCTGAAATGGAGAATGCCCAGGCTATGGCGCTGGCGAACCGTTTCATCAAGGAACATGTGCGCACCAACCCGATTACTGACGCCCAGATCAAGGCCGAGTACGACAAGGTTAAAGCCGAGTTCCCGGAAAAGAAAAGCTACCGCGCCCGCCATATCCTGGTGAAAACCGAAGCCGAAGCGCAGGCAGTATTGTCTGCCCTGAAAAAAGGCAAACCGTTTGACCAGCTGGCCAAAGAGAAGTCCATCGACCCGGGCAGCAAGGTAAACGGCGGCGATCTGGGCTGGAACGAGCCTGCCACCTTTGTGGCCCCGTTCTCCGAAGCCATGATCAAGCTGGCCAAAGGCCAGGTGAGCGCCACTCCTGTGAAAACCCAGTTTGGCTTCCACATCATCAAGCTGGATGATGTGAAAGTAGAAGCAGCCCCGCCAGTAGACGCACTGCGCCCGCAGCTGGAACAACGCATTCAGTCCCAGCGCATCGAAGCGCTGATCAAGGACCTGAAAGCCAAGGCCAAGGTTCAGCAATAAGCAGCAAGGCCGCGATAGCGGCCCTGCAAAATGAAAAAGCCAGCGCTAGCGCTGGCTTTTTCATTGGCTGATCCACGGTCAATAATCGTCGTCCTGCCATGAGGGCGGGCGCTTTTCCAGAAACGCAGCCACACCTTCGCGCTGCTCATCGCCGCCAATCAGCTCCAGGAAGGCTGCTTTTTCCAGCAAGAGCTGACGCTCCAGTGTGTTTTGTGCACTCACTTCGATCAAACGGCGCGCCGCCAGCACCGCACTGCGCGACTGGTTGGCCACCTTGCCGGCCAGACTGATCGCCACGATCTTGGCCAGACCCGTGTCTACCACCTCTTCAGCCAAACCGATTTTCAGCGCCGTATCAGCATCCACCAGCTCGCCACCCAGAATGATACGCTTGGCCCAGGGCACCCCCACCCGCTCGGTCAGCGCCTTCGTCCCCCCGGCACCCGGAATCAGCCCCACCACCGCCTCAGGCAAGCCCAGCTTGGCACCACGCTCGATCACGATGTAATCGCACGCCAGCGCACACTCCAGCCCCCCACCCACGGCAAAACCATTCACGGCAGCCACTGTGACGCCGCGAAACTGGCGCACACTGTTGAAGGCGGCAGCGAAAGCATCGATTACGCGGGCTGCCGCATCACGGTCCGAGCTGGCAAACTGGGCCAAGTCGGCACCCGCAGAGAAAAAGCGTTCGCCAGCACCCGTCAGTACGACACTGCGCACCCGGGAATCGGCATCCAGTGCCTCCATCGCCAGGGTAAGCGCCTTCAACGACTCCAGCGTCCAGGCATTGGCTGGTGGGTTGTTGATGGTAACAATGGCCGACTGACCCAATCGTTCAACCACAATATACTTGCTCATTCGTTACCTCCCCACCTGTGCTACACGGCTATTCGACTTTTCTACCGTGCCTGTACGTCTAGACATTGAAACCACCCCATTCACGGAAAGGCGACCATTTTGTGACGAAATGTCGATATTTTCTAGTACTAAAAATGGACTATCACCATGATTTTTCAAGTATTTCCAACGAGATAACACCAACGTCATTAATAGTCACTTGAAATAAACCATAGTCGTATTTGGTCAAAAAAATAGCAGTTTTTATTAATATCACTGCTACAATCTTTTTTTAGTTTTAGAACTGTTTTCACCAAAATGCTGGAAATCAGCCTGCTTTCCCTCTTTCTTACCGGCCTGCTGGGCGGCGTGCATTGCCTGGGCATGTGCGGCGGCATTGTCACTGCCATATCGGTTGCCGGCACTGGCCAGAAACCGCTACTGCTACTGGGTTACAACCTGGGGCGGCTTGCCAGCTATACGCTGATGGGTGCGCTGCTTGGCGGCCTGAGCGAATGGGGCATGGCACAAGCCAGCTACCGCCCACTGCAAGTCGGCCTGTTTGCCTTGGCCAATATTCTGCTGGTTTTGCTTGGCCTGTATCTGGCGGGATTTTCGGCCATGGTTGGCCGCATAGAAAAACTAGGCTCACCGCTGTGGCGGTATTTGCAGCCGCTGGCACGGCGCTTCCTGCCGGTACGCCACCCGCTACACAGCCTGGTGGTAGGCGCGATTTGGGGCTGGGTACCCTGCGGCCTGGTCTACACCGCCAGCCTGGCGGCACTGGCTACACAATCGGCCAGCGGCGGGGCTTTGGCCATGCTGAGTTTTGGCTTGGGCACGCTGCCCAACCTGCTGCTGATGGGTACCTTCGCCGCAAAGCTGCAGCAGCTCAAACAACAACGGCCAGTCCGGCTGTTTGCCGGGCTGACCGTCTGCGCTATCGGGCTGTGGCACTTGGCCAACCTGATTATTTCATAGCAGCAACCAAGGCACCTACGTTGGTCTTGAACAGCTGCACATAGCTAGCTGCCTCTGGCGATGCCGACAGCGCGTCAGAGTACAACTTGCCCCCCACCTTCACGCCCGCCTCACGGCTGAGCTGGTCTAGCAGGCGGCGATCCGCCATGTTTTCAAAGAAGACGGCACTTACCTTTTCTTTGCGCACCTGGCGAATCAAGGCGGCTACACCTTTGGCCGACGCCTCGGCATCGGTACTTACGCCTTGCGGCGCCATAAAGCGCAGCTTGTAGCGCGCGGCCAGATAGGCAAAGGCGTCATGCGAGGTTAGCACCTTGCGGCGCTCGGCCGGGATGGCCGCAAAGCTCTTTGCGGCCCAGCCATCCAGCTCCAGCAGCTGGGCTTTGTAAGCTTGCGCGCGCTGGCGATAGTAAGCAGCCCCCTCCGGGTCGGCCTTGGCAAAACCGGCGGCCAGCGCCTCGGCATACAGTGCTACGTTCTGCGGGTTATGCCACGCATGCGGGTCTTGCTTGCCGTGGTCGTGATCATGGTGATCATGGTCGCCATGCTCTTCATGTTCGGCCATCACCAGCGGCTTTACCTTGGCCGCAGCAGTCACGGTCAGCCCCTTGAAGGCAGCAGACTTGCTCAAGCGCGCCATCCAGCCTTCAAAACCCAGACCATTGACGACAAAGACTTTGGCTGCGGCCAACTTGCGCACGTCGGCTGGCGATGGCTGAAATACGTGCGCATCCTGGTCGGGCGCCACCAGCGATACGACATCCACCCGCTCGCCGCCCACCTCGCGCGCTACATCGGCAACGATACTGAAACTAGCAACGACGGGCAGTTTGGCGCACGCCAGCAAGGGGGTCATCGCCAGGGTGATGGCAAATAGTTTACGCATGACTCTTCCTAATTGGTGAAATGACGGGCACGCACCAGTCGTGGCAGCAAACCACCCTGGGGTGCAAACAAAAGCGATAGCAGGTAGACCAGCCCCGCCAGCAGAATGATGGCCGGCCCCGATGGCAGCTCGTAGTGGTAAGACAGCAGCAAACCACCCACGCCAGACAAGGCTGCAATGGCAAACGAGGTCAGCAGCATGCCACCAACCGAGGCCGCCCACAGCCGCGAGGCAATGGCGGGCAGCATCATCAGCCCCACCGACATCAGCGTGCCCAGCGCCTGAAAACCGGCTACCAGATTCAGCACCACCAATAGCAGGAACAGTAGGTGCCACACACCGCCGCGGGCACCAATCGCCCGCATGAACACCGGGTCCAGACTTTCCAGCAACAGGGGCCGGTAGATAACAGCCAGCACCAGCAAGGTAAATGTCGCCACACCGGCGACCAATAGCAGCGCGGCGTCGTCTACAGCCAGTACAGAGCCGAACAGCAGGTGCATCAGGTCGACATTACTGCCGGATTTCGATACCAGCAGCACGCCCAGAGATAGCGACAGCAAATAGAAAGCGGCAAAGCTGGCGTCTTCTTTTACTTCGGTGTAACGCGTCGCCAAGCCGGCCAGTATAGCCACCAGCACGCCTGCCACGAAACCACCCAGGCTCATGGCAGGCAGGCTGAGCCCGGCCAGTAAGTAAGCCACCGCCGCCCCGGGCAATACGGCATGACTCATGGCATCCCCCATCAGGCTCATACGGCGCATCACCAGAAAAAGGCCTACCGGCGCACTGCCCAGCGCCAGCGCCAGGCAACCCACCAGCGCTCGGCGCATAAAGGCAAAATCGGCAAAAGGCGAAATCAGCATCTCTTGTATCCAGCCCATCACGCACCCTCCCCGTCTACCTGGCAAAGTGGCGCTCTGGCCAGCCAGTGCGCCGCCGTTTCACTGGCCTGGCGCAAGCGATCTTCCGTAAGCACACTGGCCGTATCGCCCCAGGCGATGACCTCACGCGCCATCAGCAATGTCTGCGGGAAGTGACTACGCACCTGGGCAATATCATGCAGCACGGCAATCACGGTACGCCCTTCCTGCTGCCAGCGCGCCACTAGCTGTAGCAAGTCTTGCGTGGTGCGGGCATCTACCGCATTGAATGGCTCGTCGAGCAAGATCAAGCGTGCATCCTGCACCAGAATGCGGGCAAACAGCACACGCTGGAACTGCCCGCTAGACAAGGCAGACACCGGCCGCGTAGCAAAGTCCTCCAAGCCAACCGACACCAGGGCATTCCAGCTGGCCTCGTCATGATGGCGGCCAACCCGGCCAAACAAGCCGCTCTGTCGCCAATGGCCACTGCTGACCAAATCAATAACCGACACCGGCAAAGAGCGGTCGATCTCGGACTGCTGCGGCAAATAGGCCAGGTCGCGCCGGCTAATGCCGTGGAATGCTACCTGCCCGCTATCGGGTTTCAGCGCCCCCATGATGGTTTTCAGCAGCGTGCTTTTACCGGCACCATTCGGCCCGAAGATGGCCGTAGCCGTCGCAGCCGCAAAACGGCCGCTTACGTGGTGAACAGCAGGGTGGCGCTGGTAGGAAACCGTCAGATTATCCAGCGCTATCATGCCTCCCCTCCTAGCGCCCAGATAACCAGCAACCAAAGCAGGCATAGCGGCAGCGCGGCCAGCAACAGGCGCTGCCACGCCGACATGGCCAGCAAACGCCAGCGCGGCAAATGGTTTTCCTCCCCAGCACCGTGCGGGTGAGGATGGGAATGGGCATGGTGGGTATGACTATGTTGATGGGACATGCAATACGTTCTTTATTGTTTTGGTAAAACACAGGCCTGCAGCGCTGCCTCGACGCGGGTCACGTCAATCTGGCTGGCAATCAGCTCAAAGCGGTTGTCACGGCGCCAGGCCACCTGGTTAGCCGCCCAGCGCCCTTCCGTCCAGTTCAGCCACAACCAGGTATCCAGCACGCGGAATACCCCTTTGGCGCGCACCAGGCCCGACACCATGTCGGGCAAGGCATCAAAAAACGCGGTCAAGGCCTCGCCGGAAAACTCGGTCTCCGGTGGTAGTGTCCAGCCTTGCGACTGCCAGCCTGCCTGATCCTCGCTCTTCACCGCCGGACGATAGCGCGACTTGGGCTGGACTGCCGCATCCAGCCAGGCGGGGTTGGCCGCACCTTCCTGTATTTCGGCAATCAGCGATTTGGGCGGGAACAAACCCGCTGCTTTCTGGCGGTATGATTCCAGCGTATCGGCATCACACAGGTCGGCCTTGGTGGCCAGCAGGACATCGGCAATCATCACCTGATCGCGATATAGCGGCTGGCGGAAGTAGTCGTTATTGGCAAACTGGCGCGGGTCTACCAGCGTCATCACCGCCCCCACCTCCAAGGCCTTACCCAAAGGTTCGGCGCGTAGCTCGTCTATCAGGCCGGCAGCGTGTGCCAGGCCACTGGCTTCAATGATCAGCCGGTCGGGGCGTTCGCGACGCACCAGGTTAGCCACGGTTACCGTCATCTGTGGACCGGCCACGCAGCACAGGCACCCCCCCGCGATCTCTGCTACCGGCAGCTCACCGTTATCCAGCACAGCACCATCGATACCGATCTCACCAAACTCGTTAACAATAATGGCCCACTTTTCATTGGCCGGACGGTGGGCAATCATGTGGCGCAATGCCGTCGTTTTACCGACACCCAGAAAACCGGTCAGTACATTCACCAATGTCTTTTTCATACGGCGCACTCCTTGCAACGCCCGGTCAGCATCAGGTTTTGCTGGCTGATGGCAAAACCGGCGCCACCCGCTTGCTGGCGCAGCACATCCAGCACCGGCGTTGCATCCAGCTCCTCTACGCGGCCACAATCCCCGCACACCAGAATCAAACCCTCGTGGCTACAACCCACGTGATGGCACACGATATAGCCATTCAAAGCATCGACCTTGTGCAGCAGCCCTGCAGCCACCAGGAAATCCAGCGCGCGGTAAACGGTTGGTGGCGCGGCAATACCACGCTGCTTTTGCAGATCGGCCAACACCTGGTAAGCCTTGACCACACCGGGGTAACTCAATACCAGCTCTAATACCTGGCGACGCAGCGCAGTCAACTTGACACCCTGCTGCTGGCAGTGGCGGTCAGCCGCATCGATAAAACAGGCGATTTCCATAGAATGTAGGCATCCAAACAAAAGGAGTTCTCAAATGTTACTTTATAACAAGCCCATTAACAAGGCTTAATATCTGCATAAGCCAGAACAGCAGCATGCTGTGCTATGCTTCGCTGAAATTGGCTTGTTAACGTGTAACCGCGAGGTGAATGATGAAAAAACTGCTTCTAGCTTTGTTGTCCTGCGCCATCCTGACCCCAGCACTGGCTGCCGACCCGATCAAGGCTCGCAAGGATGTGTTTGAGCAATACAAGAAAACAGTCGGCCCGATGTCCAAGGTTGTCAAAGGAGACAGCCCATTTAACAAAGACGAGTTTGCCAAAATGGCAGCCCACCTGGATGAACTAGCGCAGCAACCATGGCAGTACTTCACACCAGGCAGCGACAAAGGCAAAACCGATGCCAAAGCAGAAATCTGGTCCAAACCTGCAGAATTCAAAGCCGCAGTAGATAGCCACAAAACAGAAGTTGCCAAGCTGAAACAGACCGCCGCTGCAGCCAAAACACTTGACGACGTCAAGCCGCAATTCGGCGCCGTGATGAAAACCTGTAAAACCTGCCACGACAGCTTCCGCGCCGACTAGGCATATATCGCCTCACCGCGTACGCCTGACAAAACAAACCCTGCTCGCTTGCGCCAGCAGGGTTTTTCAATAGCAGACCCGACTATGCGAGCCTTCTACATACCGAGTCGCTTACTTTTTCGGCCCACGGAAAGCATCGTGGCAGCTCTTACAGCTCTGGCTGACCACATTGTACTTGTTCCGTACGGTAGCCAGGTCATCACTTGCGGCCCCGGCCTGCAAGGCAGATACCGCCTGCAAAAAGCGGGTTTCTTCCTGCTTCCAGCGTGCTGACTGCTGCCAGATCTCCGGCTTGGCGCGGCTAACCTCGTCAATGCTGCCGGGTGCAAACTGGGTAAAAGGCACAGGCGCTGCCAACTTTAGCGCGGCCGCGTGCTTGATAAACTGGTCCTTGCGAAAAGGGCCATCGCGCAGCATGACACCAATAGGCTCATAACTGAGCAGCATCTTCTTGAAACTTTTTTGCCGGTCTTCACCAGCACCCGCCATGGCATGCATCGCCACCGCCGCCAGCACTACAGCAGTCATTAATTTCTTCATCATCACCCAAACCAGTTTGACAAAATTGCGGCCAACATAGCCGGCACACCAGCACCACGACATCAAGGCGACCCGAGCACCCCCTCCTGCGCCAATGTCAGGATAGTTTGCGCGGTCAAAGTATCTGCCTGCTGATAAGCCGACTTCAGATACGGCACATAGTAGCCAGGGTCATTGGTATCGCTTGTGACAGGCCCATCCGGCAAATCGTTCTCGTACACAAAGCGGATGAACAAATGGCCAGGCTGCGGCTCTTCTATAAACATGGCCAGTTTACTGGCCGCGTAGTGCTCGCTGGGAAGCGTTTCGTAAGCCACCTGCGTATCCGCCACAAAGCGCACACACTCTTTTACGATCAAGTTGCCGAACACGACCTCGCGCTGCATTTCGCGCTGGTCGTAGGACAAGATGCGGGCCTCGGTGATGTTCTCGTCAAAACGGCACGGATCTTCCGCCCGCAAGACCAGTCCAAGCCAAAGTTGCCGGCGCGAAATCAAGGGCATCGCCGCACGCTCATCAAACATCCTTACCAAGTGCTCAAACTTCATCTTCCCGCCTTTCATCACCGTACCGACCGTAATTGTACGCCCGGTTGCCAAAAAGCAACAAAATCACCAAAAAAAATTTAGCGAAAATTTTGCTCGAAATAGCCAAACTTAAAAGCATGGAAAAAAGTTTTTAAACCAAATGATTTAATATAAAACACCATTGTCATACTTGCAGGCAATGCAAAAAACAACGTCATATTGAAGGGTTGTGAAAAGAATTCAATGTGAGAGAATATAAATTGAGCCACGCACAAACGCCTTATTACAGAATGCGGGCCAAAGCACGTAACGCCTAAACACAACTTACCGCTCTCTGCTACTAGGGTCCTGTTCAGAAATATGAATTTAACAAGCAAAACAGAATATCTTCAGCGTCAGCCTGTCCAAGACTTCATCGGACAGCTCACTGGCTGGATAGACGGTGAAAGTTTCGGAGAACATGCGTTCAAGGTACGTGACAAGATACTGCCGGCCAATTACGACCGGGATTTTTTTGCCAACACCCTGGAACAAGCATTTTCCCGCTTTTACTGGAATGGCAACTACTTCAAGGAAAACCAGGTTCACCTGAGCAGCATGCGCACGCGCTTGCGGCATGCACTCACCACGGATGATGCCGCCGCGCTCGTTGCAGTCATCGATGACATCCTGCTTTGGGGGTCCGGTGGCAAAGTCATCAAACTCTACACGCTAAACCGCGACTGGGCTCGGCATAACCAGCACCACCTGGTAGGCAAAATCAAGCAGGCACTAGCCATTCTGCAGTCTGACGAACCCGACGTGGCTCGTTTCGACGGTGAGTTACGCATGAATGCCGGCTTTACCAAGGTTTACGCACTCGCTGCCGACAACGTCATGATCTACGACGGCCGCACCGGCGCAGCCATGGGTTACCTGGTACGCCAGTTCTGTGAAAGCCGCCGCATGCTATTACCGGAAGAGCTCTGCTTTCCCTGGGCACCCGGCGCCTCAACGATGAACAGAAACCCGAGCACGGAATTGTTACACTTCAAACAGCTCGCCAATCGCAGCCGCTTCCATGCCGAATGGAAAATCCGCGCCGGATGGGTTGTCAACGCCGCGCTAGCGCAATCGACCTCCGACTGGTGTCAACAGCCGGACGCGCTGCGCAAATTCGAGTCTGCCATGTTCATGCTGGGCTACGAAATACCAACCAGCAGTCCGGGTAAAAACCAATCCCGCGTTACAGTCACCATCTGACGCGCCCGCACAAAACACCCCCGCTACGACGGGGGTGTTTTTATTGTTTTACCAAGGGCGCAATCACATAAGCACAACGCCGCGCACCACCCAGCAAATGCTCGGCACGACTAACCACAGCATCGGGAAGCAACTGCTGGAACTGCTGCAGCTCTGAGCGACAAAAGCCCTGGCAAGCCTGCGCAGCAGCACAAATCGGGCAGTGGTTTTCCACCAGCAACCAGCCTTGCTCCTGAACCAGCAACTCCGCCATATAACCTTCTTCGGTGCGCGCCTGCACTAGCAGTGCCAAGCGCTCTGCCAGCGTATGCGCCGCTGCCAGCTTTTGCTGATAGGCTTCCATTGCCTGCTGCTCACGAGCCAACACCAGCGCATCAAGCGCAGCCTCACCCAGGCTGCTGCGCACCAGCGTAATAAGCTGCGCAGTAAGCTCGCCATGCCGGTCGGGAAAACGCGCGTGCCCGGCATCGCTCAGCAGCCAAAACCGTGCCGGGCGCCCCTTGCCTGCGGCTCGGTCTTCCGCCACGACCAAACCACGCTGCTGTAGCTGCTGCAGATGCTTGCGCGCCCCCATGCTGGTCAGCGCCATAGCCTCTGCCACTGCCTGCGCTGTTAGCGGCCCCTGCGTTTTCAGCAGATACAATATTTGTTCCTGGCTACGCATCACACCCCCTTGGCCACGGCCCAACCGACGCGTAGCAAGCGATTCAGCATAACCACGGCCAACAAGCACATCAAACCACCCAGCGCGATGGTAAAGCGGGTGTCCAGCAACGTCAGCAAACTGCCGAAGATCGCAATCAGCACATTACTGATACAAAAAATGGTACTGAGCAGCCCCATGATGCTCCCCTGCCCATAATCGGCAAAACGCTCGGCGCACCAGCTCGGCAGCACCGCGTTATAAATGGATAGTGGCAAACCCAGCACCACCAGCAACAGCAGGCCTGGCATCGCGGGCAATACAGCCAGTAACAATAACCCGGCGCCCACCAGCACCGCCTGCTGCCGGGCACGGCGCAGCGGATCCACCCCCAGGCCCAGCTTGCCCACCAGGGTACTGGTCAGCGCCATGATCAGACACAAGCCAGCCGTTACCCAGGCAATGCCGCTACTCCCCAGGTGGGCATACTCCACCAGCCACAGCGGATAAAACTCGTAAAAAGCATTCACCCCCAATGCAAAAGTCAGCTGCATCCAGAACAGCGCAGCCAGTACGCCATCCTGCCGCAGCAGCCGGAATGCATGCTGCTCGCGCACGGCCGCCAGCATGCTCATGCCCTGCAAGCCCTTGGCTTCGCCGGTTTCCGGCAACACCCACAGCAAAATGGCCAAACACGGTAGCAAGGTAAACGCGCCAATCAGAAACGGCACCGGCTCCCCGAATGGCAAGGTGAAACCACCAATCATCGGCCCCACCAGCCAGCCCATGTAAAGCACGGCATTCAGAGTGGCAAAGCTGCGCGTACGGTCAAGCTGCGGATGGAGATCTGCCACAATCGCCCGCGCCACCGCCACGTTGCCTTCGGTAACGCCAGTCAGGAAGCGAGCAAACACAAACAGCAAGTAGCTGCGCATATCAAGCGACCAGGCGGTCAGCAGATAGCCCAGTAGCGTCAGGGTCAACGTAGACAGCAAGACACGGCGCCGCCCCAAGCGGTCAGACAGGGCGCCGATAAAGGTACTGCCGAGCAAAATACCCAGCGGGTTGGCCGCAAGCGAGATACCCAGCAATAGCTTGGGTGGCAGGCCGGCAAAATGGTTGAAAGCATCAGCCGGCGCATCCACAAAAATGGGTGCCAGGATCGGGTAAGGCATGGCCACCCCTGCAGTACTCATCAAGGCAACCAGACATACTGCCAATAAAATCAGTTTGGGGTGGGCAACCGTCATGCCATGCCTTCCTGCAGCGCTGCTGCCAGTCTTATCGAAACGCACAGGCTAGAACACGCAAGCAATTTTGTAAACATTTTGGTTTATATAAAAGCCGCCGACAGCAAGCCAGCGGGTTTCTGGCATGATAGCGGCAACTCCCTTACGGTAAGTGCCATGAATACACCCCGCATGCAGTGGCAGCAATTGCTGTCTACACGCCGCTTCAAGCTGATCAACCAGGAAGTACGCCAGACCCGCACGCCAGCCACCCTGGAAGGGGCTGCGGGACTGCGCAGCGACTTTCACATCGACCATGACCGCGTGGTGTTCTCCAGCGCTTTTCGCCGCCTGGGTCGCAAGACACAAGTCCACCCGCTGGCCCACAACGACCATACCCACAACCGCCTGACACACAGCGTAGAAGTTGCCAGCGTTGGCCGCAGCCTGGGCAACCGCGTGGGCGCCATGATGCAGGCGCAAGGCCTGCTGCCGGATGGCTACACACCGTTCGATATTGGCGGCGCGGTACAGGTGGCCTGTCTGGCGCACGATATCGGCAACCCGCCTTTTGGCCACACCGGCGAAGATGCATTGCGCGAGTGGTTTCGCCACCCGCAGCACCAGCACCTGCTAGCCGGCCTGAGCGCAGCCGAGAGGCAAGACATCCAGACTTACGAAGGCAACGCCCACAGCCTGCGCATGGTAGCCAGCCTGGAGATGTACCGCGGCGAAGGCGGCATGCGGCTAACCAGTGCCGCGCTGGGCGCACTGATCAAGTACCCGTGGACATCGGATGCCCCCAGAGCCCAGGCACGCGGAAAATTCAATATCTACCGCACCGAGCTGCCGTATTTCGAGCATGTCGCTGCCGAGCTGGGCCTGCTGCGCAAAGGCGAGAATGAATGGGCGCGGCACCCGCTGTCCTACCTGATGGAAGCCGCCGACGATATCTGTTACGCCATTCTGGATCTGGAAGACGCGGTGGAAATCGGCATTCTGGACGTGCGCGAGTTTGAAATGCTGTTCAGCCACTTTGGCGAAACCGAGCGCATCTGGCAGACCCACGATGTCAGCCAGAAATGCGCCATGCTGCGCGGCATTGCCGTGGGCCGCTGCGTGGCCGAGGTGGCCGAGAAATTCATGCTGCACCAGGACACCCTGCTGGCCGGCACCTTCCCCGGCAAAGACCTGATCGACGTATGCGCCCCCGAGATCAAGCACACCCTGCTGAACGCCAAGGCATTGGCCAGCCAGAAGGTATACCGCCACCGTACCAAGCTGGTGACCGAGCTAGCCTCTTACCCATGCATCGGCACCGTGCTGGACATTCTGGTACCCGCCGTACACACCCGCATCACGCAGGGAGACGATGCCCTGAATGCACGCCAGGCCTTGGCTTTGGGCTTGCTGCCGCAGCCACTGCCAGAAAACCAGACTTTGTATCAGGCCTATATGGGCGTGCTGGACTATATTGGCGCGATGACCGACAACTATGCGGCCAACCTGGCGCGCGAGATTTCTGGCGTCGGCATTCTGTAGCCACAACAGGCTGTTTGCCGAACAGCCTGTTTTCCAGCCTGCGCGGCAAGCAAGGGTAAACCCTTGGGCGCATCACGCCGCCCCACAGCGACAATGCCAGTTCCCCTATTCGGCAGGCCATCATGATAGAACGCATCGTTACCATTATCCTGCCCGTGCTTATCATTGTATTGATAGGCTGGGCGTATGCCCGCCGGGTGCGCCCCGATATGCGCGCGGCCAACAAGCTCAATATGGATGTCTGCGTCCCGTTGCTGGTTTTTAGCGCCTTGTCTGCAAAAGACTTTCAGCTGGTAGCACAATGGAAGCTGATGCCCGCTGCCGCGATCGTGGTGCTGCTCTCCGGCTTGCTCGCCTGGCCCATCGCCCGTCTCGCCGCAGCCAGCCCGCGCACCCTGCTACCACCGGTGATGTTCAACAACTGCGGCAATATGGGGCTTCCGCTGGCCCTGCTGGCCTTTGGCCGCGATGGCTTCAACGCCTTTGTCGTGCTGTTTGTGGTGTCCAACCTGCTGCACTTCACACTGGGTGCCTTCATTTTTAGCCGCCACACCAGCTTGCGCGGCCTTAGCCGCAACCCCATCGTCATCGCTACCTTATTGGGCCTGCTGTTTGGCCTGGCCGGCTGGCACCTGCCAGACTGGCTGATCCTGGGCATGAAGATGCTGGGCGACATGACCATCCCGCTGATGCTGTTTGCCTTGGGTGTACGCATGGTAGATGTCAGCCTGTCCGGCTGGCGCATTGGCCTGCTGGGTGCCGTGCTGTGCCCGCTTACCGGCCTGGCCGCCGCCCTGTTAGCCAGCCCGCTCCTGCAGCTGGATAGCAACCAGCACGCGCTGCTGATCTTGTTTGGCGCCCTGCCGCCTGCGGTGCTCAACTTCCTGATGGCCGAGCTCTACCAGCAGGAGCCAGAAAGCATGGCCTCCATCGTGCTGATCGGCAATCTGGCCAGCCTGCTGTTTGTCCCCTTGGGCTTGGTGCTGGCGCTAGGCTGAGGCCGGAAATCCATTACACTGCCGGCATAGCACTCTGGAGCCCGCCATGCCCAATCGCGCTCTTACCCGCTTCTGCCTGGTTCGCCACGGGGAAACCGACTGGAACGCCGAGCGCCGCCTGCAAGGCCAGCTCGACATCCCGCTTAATGCCCAAGGCCAGCGCCAGGCCCGGCAGCTGGCCGACGCCGTCGCTGCTGCCGGCCACCGCTTTGATGCGCTGTACAGCAGCCCGCTGCGCCGCGCCTACGATACTGCCGAACCACTGGCTCACGCCGTAGGCCTAAGCGTCGCCACCCTACCCACGCTGATGGAGCGCCACTTTGGCGCCATGCAGGGCGCACGGCTGGGTGATGCCGCGCAGACCCACCCGCAAGCCTGGGCCGCCTACGCCGAGCGCAGCTTGCACCACGACCTGTACGGCGGCGAAAGCATCCAGGTCTTTGCCGACCGCATTCACGCAGCGGTCAACCAGCTGGCGCGCCAGCACTGCGGCCAACGTATCCTGCTGGTGGCGCACGGCGGCGTACTGGACATGATCTACCGCCTGGCCAGCGGCCAGCCGCTACAAGGCCAACGCATGATCGTGGTACCTAACGCTTCGCTGAACTGGCTGAGCCACGATGGGCAAGGCTGGCAGGTGGACTTGTGGGCCGACACCCGCCACCTGGGTGAAACCGCACTGGACGAAATCTGACACGGCCAAACCTGGCCGCAAGGAGTACACCACATGACTGACAAAATCCTGAAGACCCCTCAACAATGGCGTGCCCAGCTAACGCCGGAGCAGTATTACGTGACGCGCGAAGCCGGCACCGAGCGTCCGTTTACCGGCGAGCACTATTTCCACAACCGGATTGGCCGCTACTACTGCCTGTGCTGCGACAGTTTACTGTTTGAGTCTGCCACCAAATTCGATGCGGGCTGCGGCTGGCCCAGCTTCTGGCAAGAGGCCGTACCAGGCAGTATCCGGCGCATTCGTGACACCAGCCACGGCATGATCCGTACCGAAGTACGCTGCGAGCGCTGCGATGCCCATTTGGGCCACGTCTTTGACGACGGCCCGCCGCCTACTGGCGAACGCTACTGCATCAATTCGGTAGCACTGCGCTTTGAAGATGCCTGACCCCTCACCAACCGCCCGCAAAAAAGCCCCTGCATACTCTGCAGGGGCTTTTGTTTAACCGGGCTGCCTGGAGGTTGGCCGCACTTACTCGGTAAAGGGTAAAGGCTTGTCGCTACCATCCCCCAAGGGCACATTCATGGCAGCCAGCATCCCGCCCAAGCCTTCCGCCAGGCCTTCCAGCTGCGCCGGCGGCAGCTTTGCCAGCGCCTCTGGCATCCAGCCACGAGGGGCACAGCCCGTTTTTCCCAACAGGCTACGCCCTTGCTCGGTCAGCGACACTTCCACCACGCGCTGATCCTTGTCACTGCGCTGGCGCACCAGATAACCCAACTCCACCAGTTTGATCAGCATATTGCTCAGTGTTGCGGGTTTGATCGCCATGCGCGCAGCCAGATCACCTGCCTTTTGCGGGCCATGCTCGTACAACTCGGCCAGTAGCCAGGCCTGGGCACCGGAAATGCCCAACGCTTTCTCGGTATCGGCGGAGTACTGCTGCGCCGCGCGAAACACCACGCGAAACAACTGCAGCACCGTCAGAGGTGAAGCCGGAACTTTCTGCTGTGTGATGGACTCAGTCATGAATAATAGTTTTGTACAAAAAATAAATAAGGAGATGACGATGGAGACAACCGCATTCCGGCAATCCGAGGCCGGCACACTAGGCATGGAGCTGGAAATACAGCTGCTATGCAAGCACAGCCTGGACCTGAAACCCTGCGCCCCGGCGCTGTTGGCCGCACTACAGGCCGATGGCCACCACCAGTTCAAGCAGGAAGTTACCTGCTCCATGCTGGAAATCAACAGCACGATACACCACAATGCCGGCACACTGTTGCAGCAAATGTATGGCAACGGCCAGCTACTACGCGAGTATTGCCATACGCTGGACGCCCTGCCCTGCGGCGGCGGCACCCACCCTTTTCAAGACTGGCGGCAGCGCCGCATCAGCGACCACCCGCGCTACCATGACTTTGCCAGCGAATACGGCTACCTGGCCCGCCAGTTCACTGTCTTCGGCCAACACGTGCACATTGGCTGCCCCGATGGCGATACTGCCGTATGGCTTTGCCACGCACTGGCCTACTACATACCGCACTTGCTGGCACTCTCGGCAGCCAGCCCCTTCGTACAGGGCGAAAACAGCGGCTTTGCGTCAGCGCGCAGCAATACTGTTCACGCCTTTCCCAATAGCGGGCATATGCCTGCACCACTGCGTAACTGGCAAGACTTCCAGCAACACACCAGCATGCTTGCCAGCCACGGCATCATCAGCAGCCTGAAAGACCTGTACTGGGACATCCGCCCCAAGCCGGAGTACGGCACGGTAGAGATCCGCATCTTCGATACACCGCACAGCCTGCGCCACGCGGTACGGCTGGCAGCCCTGAGCCAGGCACTGGCGCTGTACTTCATACAACAACGCCCCAGCTTGCCGGGGCGCGAAGCACTGTATAGCGTTTACGGGTACAACCGCTTTCAGGCAGCTCGCCACGGCCTGGACGCCGAATTCATCGATGTGTGCAGCGGCCGACGGCGCCGCCTGCGTGAACACCTGCTGGTAACGCTAACCATCGTGCGCGACTTTGCCAGCTGCCCGCAAAGCCTGGCGCTACTGGACGAGCTGGCCAGCAGCCTGCAAGGCGGGCAGCCAGGCCAATACGCCACGCAGGCCGACACCAACCTGCAGGAAAGTTTGCGCGAGCAGGCGCTACACTGGCTGGACTAACCGCCGGTGCCACCAATCGTCAGGCCACCGTCGATGCGCAAGGTAGGCTGCCCTACGCCTACCGGCACGCTCTGGCCTTCCTTGCCACACACGCCTACGCCTTCGTCCAGCGCCATATCGTTGCCTATCATGGCCACGTAGTTCAGCACTTCCGGCCCGTTGCCGATCAGGGTAGCGCCTTTCACCGGGTAGGCCAGCTTGCCGTTTTCGATCTTCCACGCTTCGGAGGCGGAGAACACGAACTTGCCGCTGGTGATGTCCACCTGCCCGCCGCCAAAGTTGGCCGCATAAATGCCATCCGGCACCGACGCAATGATTTCTTCCGGCGTTTTATCGCCACCCAGCATATAGGTGTTGGTCATGCGCGGCATGGGGATGTGGGCGTAGGACTCGCGACGGCCATTACCGGTGGGGGCTACACCCATCAGGCGCGCGTTCATGGCGTCCTGCATATAGCCTTTCAGGATGCCGTCTTCGATCAGTACGGTGCGGTGGGTGGCATTGCCTTCGTCGTCGATGGAGAGCGAGCCGCGGCGGTCGGCCAGCGTACCGTCGTCCACCACGGTGACCCCTGCTGCTGCCACACGCTGGCCGACCATACCGCTAAAGGCCGAGGTGCCTTTACGGTTAAAGTCGCCTTCCAGACCATGGCCAATCGCCTCGTGCAGTAGCACGCCAGGCCAGCCGGCACCCAGCACCACGGTCATCTGTCCTGCCGGCGCCGGGCGCGCCTCCAGGTTCACCAGCGCCTGTTTCACCGCCTTTTGCACGTGATGGGCAATTTGCGCATCGCCAAAGCGGGTCAGGTCATAGCGGCCACCACCGCCACTACTGCCCACTTCGCGGCGGCCGTTTTGCTCGGCAATCACAGTCACAGACAGGCGTACCAACGGCCGGACGTCAGCGGCACGCACACCATCGTGGCGCGCGATGTACACCACGTCATACTCTGCGGCCAACCCTGCCATTACCTGGATAATGCGCGGGTCCGCGGCGCGGGCCAGCTTTTCCACCTGCTGCAAGATAGCCACTTTGGCCTCGGCCGGCAGGCTATCCAGCGGGTCTTGCGCCACGTACAGGCCGCTGCCATGGCGCGTGGCCACCGCGCCAGCGCTACCGTGCCCACCCGCAGCACCAATGGCGCGCACGGCGTCGGCAGCTTTGCCCAAGGCAAACGGGCTGATGTCGTCAGAGTAGGCAAAAGCAGTCTTGTCGCCAGCGACGGCGCGCACGCCCACGCCCTGGTCGATACTGAAGCTGCCTGCTTTCACAATGCCTTCTTCCAGGCTCCAGCCTTCGCTGCGGGTGTACTGGAAATACAGGTCGGCGTAATCCACCTGGTGGCCCAGCATGCGGCCCAAGGTGGCATCGATCACGCCTTCGTTCACACCGTAAGGTGCCAGCAGCAGCTGCTCGGCAATGGCTATTTGGCTCATGTCTTGTTCTTTCAGGAAAACACGCGGTGATCCAGCGCCGGCAGGCGGCTACGCACCGAGTGTAGGGTATTCGGGTCGATCTCGCCCACAACCACGCCTTCGCCTTTGCCGATCTGGGCCACGATATTGCCCCAAGGGTCGATCAGCAGACTCTGGCCATGCGTGTGGCGGCCATTTTCGTGTTCGCCGCCCTGTGCCGACGCCAGCACATAGCACTGGTTTTCAATAGCACGGGCACGCAGCAGCACCTCCCAGTGCGCCGCACCGGTGGTGGCGGTAAAGGCGGCGGGCAGCACCAGCAGGTCAAACGGGGCCATGAGGCGGAACAGCTCGGGAAAGCGCAGATCGTAGCAGATACCAAAGGCAATATCGGCCAGCGGCGTGCTGGCGCGCAGCGGTTCGGTGCCAGCCAGGATGCTGTCGGACTCGCAATAGCGCTCACCCTGCCCGGTAAAACCGAACAGGTGAATCTTGTCGTAACGGCTGTGCACGCTACCATCCGGCGCGTACAGCAGCAGGGTATTGTAGACGCGGCCATCGTCCGGGCAAGCCAGCGGGATGGTGCCGCCCACCAGCCACACGCCGTTATCGCGCGCCATGGCAGACAGCGCCGCCTGCAGCGGGCCGCTACCGTAGGCTTCACGTATCGCGACCTTGTCGCCATCCTGGCGGCCCATCAGGCAAAAATACTCGGGCAATACCACCAGCTGCGCGCCCTGGGCAGCGGCCTCGGCCACTAGCTGCGCGGCACGCGCAATATTGCGCTGTGGCTCGGTACCCGACACCATCTGCACAGCGGCAACCTTGAAAGCTTTATCCATCTCGACACTCCAGCATCAGGGGGCAGCAGGCGCTGCCACCGGTTTGTTTTCTACCCATTGCCCAACCTTGCGCACCTGCGGGTCGGTAAGGCTGCCGGTGACTTCGTAATCGAATGACAATATCTGGCTCACCGGGTCTTTCAGCAGCTTTTGCGCGGCAAAGGTAATGGCACCCAGCACCGGGTTCAGCAAGGAGGCGCCGGTGAGTACCGCCACTCCTTCCGACAGGGTGGGGGTAATCCGCACCGCTACCTGCTGACGGTTATTGGCCAGGTCGGCCTCGCCCTGCAAGGTAACTTTCGCCGCAGGCCCCTGCAATAGCACATTGCTGGAGCGGAATACCCCGGCGTCGATCTCGGCGCTGCCCGTCAGGCTGTCAAACGCAAAGCCGCTGCTGAATACATCGGTGAAATCCAGGCGGATACGCCGCGATAGCGACTGCAGGCTCAGCACCCCCAGCAGGCGGGCGGCGCCCGGGTCGATCTGGGCAAAGCGCCCCTTGCGCAGGTCCAGCTTCACGCTGCCGCTCATGCGGGCTAGGTCAAACGCCGCCGCGTGGCCCAGCCAGTTTACCCGGCCGTTCAGCTCGCCCTCGCCGCCTACCAGCGCGTCGGGCACACCCAGACGGGCCAACAGGGCGCCAGCGTTCTGACTGTTGGCCGCAAAGCTGATTTCCGTGCGGCGGGCGCCGCTGCTTTTACCCTCCGGCGCGGCACCGCTCATGGTGAGCTTGCCTTCCGGCGTTTGCAGCAGCACTTCATCCAGCAACCACAGCTGCGGCTGATGCTGGGCCTTCAGGCTGAGGCTGCCCAGTACCTTGTCTTTCCACTGCAAGGCGGCAATATCGACATCCAGGCCAGGAATGGTAATTTCCGGCTCCGCCTCGCTAGCCGCTGGCTGCCCATCGTCTTCCAGCGGCAAGGCCAGGTGTGCCAGCCGCGCTTGCAGCCTGCCCTTGCCACGCGGCATGTATTGCAGCGTGCCTGATACTTCGCGTGCCTTGATGTTCAGCGCTACCGGGCTCTCGCCGCCATGCCAGCCCAGTGCGGCCTGCACATTGTTCAGTACTTTGCCCTGCGCCATGAAGCGTGGCGTAGCGATACCCAGCGAGAGTGGCAACGCCCACTCGCCACCATCGGCCTGGCTTTCTGGCAAGGCGGCCAGCCAAGGCGCCAGCTGTAACACCGGCGCATCCACCTTGATGGCGATGCGGCCTTCCAGCACAGGCGCCTCGGCACCTACGCCCACCCCGGCACCCAGCAGCTGGCCATCATGACCCAACGCTACCAGCCCCTGTGCGTGCTGCGGTATCTGCCAGTCCACCTGCCACCCTGTCTGGGTAGCAAATACCCCTAGCTGCAGCGGCCAACTTTGCTCCGCAGCCTTGGCCAGCGGGGCAGGCACAGTGGTGCTTACACCTTGCAGGCTGGACTGCACCGCCAGCGCATCCAGATTATTACTAACGGTAAAGTCGGCCTTGTAGTCGGTCTGGCCCTGCGCATACGGGGTCAGAAAGGGCACATACTGCTGCAGCACCTGCTGCACATCCACCTGGCCCTGGCTGGTGAACTGCATGCGGCCGCGCGCATCCAGGCTAGCCTGCAGGCGGCTGCGCCCGCCAAACGCGCGGTAGTCTATGCCCGGGCTGGCAATACCATGCTCGTTAAAATGCAACACCCCCTGGATATCAGTCAGTTGCGGCAGCGGCAAGCTACGCAGCTGCAGCGTATTCCCCGCCAGACTTACATCACCGCTGACCCGGGTTTTCTCAGCGTCATCCAGCGGTATGGCCAGGCCAAGCTTGAGTTTGCCCGGGCCGCTGGCATCCAGCGTAGACAAAAAGCCGCCCAGCCAGCCATCTACCGGGCTTAGGCGCGTATAGCCCAGCATGGTAGCGAGCTCGCCATCAGCCAGGCCCGCTATCTGCAAGGTTTGCGTGTCTTTCATGGTGTCAGGCAAACGTACCTGCACCTGCTGCAAGCGAATGCCCGCGGTACTAGCCCGCGTCGCCGCCACTTCGATGGCGTCATTGCGCATGCGGTATTCACCATCGATGCCATCGATCAACGGCCAGGCCGGGTCAAAGCGCAGCTTGCCACCGGCCACGCGCGCATCCACGGTAAAGCGCCCGCCCACCCCACCGGCAAACGGGAACTGCATCACATCGCCCTGCAGCGTGGCACGCACCTGGCGCGCCTGCCCACCTTGCAAGGCAGCTTGCAGCCAGGCCAGCGTGTCAGCACCAATAAGCTGCGGCAGATAGGCCGGCACGCGATTGATGGCCACGTTGTCGATCGCCAACTGCAAATCGCTTTGGCTGGCGCCTTGCCCGGGCAGGCGCACCTGCCCCTGCAAGCGGGCACTGAAATCCGGCGTCGCCACGGCCAGCGCCGGGATAGCCAGCTGCCAGCCTGCACCCTGTCGCTGCCAGCGCAGTTCGCCCTCGCCACCCAGAATACGCAGTGGCTGTTTGAGCTGGCCAGGCAGCGCCAGCTGCATGGGGCTGACCACCAGGCTGAGCTGCCCTTGCTGGCTACCGGCCAGCAGCTCGCCAGACAAGCCGCCCGTCAGCGTCATGTTGGCCGCATCGGTTTGCGGTGCCAGCTCGCTAAAACGTGTCTTGAACAAATACTGTCGCGGCTGCTGCAGCGGCCCCTGCCACTGCCAGCGCATGCCCTGCAACTGACCTTGCAGCTGACGGATGGCGCTATCGGCTACCGCCGGCACGTGTGGCCGCAATAGCGGCAGCACCGGTGCCAGCTGCAAACCGCTGGCTTCGACAAAGCCACCTTGCGTATCGTGCCAGCGTGCGCTTACCGCAGCATCCTGCAGCAGGCTGCCAAAAAGGGTTTGCAGGTATAAGTGTTTGGCCGACAGCTGGTGCTGGCCCGCAGCCGGGCTGCGGTAATCCACCTCGCCCGCCAGCCGCGGCAGCGCCGTGGCCTTTTCGCCAGGCAGCCCCAGCGCGGCATTTTCCAGCTGCCATTTACCCTGTAGCGAGGTTAGCCGACCGGCCTCGAAGGCCAGCTGCACTTGCGACGAGGCTGCCCCGCCGGCCGACAACGGCGAGCCCGGCCAGTAGCGCTGCAGCCAGTTCAGCTGCTGCGCATCGGCCTGCAGTGTGGCGCTGCCATGCCACTGCGGCCAGTCACGCAGGCGGCTACCTTGCCAGCTGGCGTCAAAATCCACGTGCGACAGCTGGCTGGCCGCCGGCAAGGCCACTGCCCGCAAGCGGTGTCCCAGCAGGGTATTGTTCAAGGTGGCGGTGAGCTGGCGCGCCGTAAAAGCCGGCAGGCCCAGCAAGTGATCTTGCCAGGAGAACCGCTGCAGGCTCACACTGACCTCGCCCTGGCGCAGCAGCCAATCCACCCCGGCGCCATCGCCCTTGCCGGCGGACAGGTCAATGCCGTTCAGGTACAGGTGGCCATTGGTGCGCCGTGACAAGTCCAGGCTTAGCCCATCCAGCCGCAGCAAGGCCAGGCGCGGCTCCAGAAAAAGCAGGCTCTGCCAGGATGGCTGCACCAGCGTGCTGCGCACGGTGATCGGCGGGCTGCCCGGGTCTGGGCGCACTTGCAGCTGGCTGATGGTGAAACGCGGCCCCAGCCACTGCCACTGCCCCTGCAGCTTGCCCAGCGACACCGGCATGCCCACCGCAGCACTGACCTGACTCGCCAGCCAGGGCCGCCAGCCATCCAGGTTGGGCAGCACATAAAAACGGAACAGCAAGAAAGCCAGCAACAGCAGTAGCAGCACGCCCGACAATAGCCAGCCCAGCCAGCGGCTAAGGCGGCGCAGCCAGAAAATCACCCGCAAACTTTGATCTGCGTGTGCTGCGGCGGGGTCGGGAGTGGGGGTAGAATGTTCTGTCACGATTTCGTCATTGCGTGGAAAGCGCATTATGCCAGCAAATACCGCCGCTATCGCCTGTGCCCGTACATTCAGTTACTACCTGGACCGCCAGCTGACGGCCCGCCCGGACGAGGCCGACAGGTTGGCCGCACGGCTTGACCACCCGTTTGACGCCGCCGAAATGGCCGGCTTTGCCAACTGGGCTGCTTTCGACAGCATCGACACCCTCACCCCGGCACTGCGCAAGCTGCGCATTGCCGTCATGGCGCGGCTGATTACCCGCGACCACGCCGGCCTGGCCGACCTGCACGAGGTGGTCACCACCATCAGCCTGCTGGCCGACTTTGCCGTACAAACCACACTGCCGGTAGCACGCCGCACGCTGGCCAACCTGGGCGACCCGATCGGCGAGGAAAGCGGCGAGATGCAGGAGCTCATCGTCATCGGTATGGGCAAGCTGGGCGGGCACGAGCTGAACGTCTCCAGCGATATCGACCTGATCTTCATCTACCCGGAAGACGGCGACACCAGCGGCCCGCGCCGCCTGTCCAACCACGAGTACTTCACCCGACTGGGCAAGCTGCTGATCAGCGCCATCAACGACCTGACCTACGATGGCCAGGTTTTCCGCGTGGACATGCGGCTGCGCCCCTACGGTGATAGCGGCCCGCTGGTGATGAGCCTGGCGGCGCTGGAAAACTACCTGCTGACCCAGGGCCGCGAGTGGGAACGCTACGCGTGGATCAAGGCCCGCGTGATGAGTGGCGACGCCAGCCAGCTGGAAGCTCTGGTGCGCCCTTTTGTGTACCGCAAATACCTGGACTACGGCGCCTACGGTGCCATGCGCGAGCTGCACGCCCAGATCCGCCGCGAAGTGGCCCGCCGCGACATGGCCGACAACATCAAGCTGGGGCCCGGCGGCATTCGCGAGGTCGAGTTCATCGCCCAGGTATTCCAGCTGATCCGCGGCGGCCGCGAACGCCGCCTGCAGCTGAAAAGCACGCGCGACACCTACGCCGTACTGGCCGAGCTGCGCCTGCTGGAACCAGACACCGTCACCGAGCTGCTGGACGCCTACACTTTTTTGCGCAACCTCGAACACCGGCTGCAATACCTGGACGACCAGCAAACACAAAGCCTGCCCGCCAGCGAAGAAAACCGCCAGCGCATCGCCCGCAGCATGGGCTTTGCCAGCTGGCAGGCCTTTCTGGACGAGCTGAACCAGCACCGCCGCCGCGTTACCCGGCATTTCGAACAGGTATTCTTCCTACCCACCGAAGGTGCCGCCGCCCACCCGCTGGAGTCCGACTGGCGCGATATTGCCAACGTCGACATCGCCCCACGCCTGGCCAGCCTGGGCTACCACGCCCCGGATGACATGCAGCGCCAGCTGCGCAGCCTAGCCTGCGGCCAACGTTACCAGCAGATGCCGGACGCCAGCCGCAAAAAGCTGGACGCGCTGATGGGCCCGCTGATGGAAGTGGCCGCCAGCTTCGACAACCCCGACACCACGCTGCAGCGCATCCTGCAGCTGATCGACGCCATCAGCCGCCGCGCGTCCTACCTGTCGCTGCTGCTGGAATACCCGCAAACCCTGCAGCGGCTCGCCTCGCTGTATTCGTCCAGCGCCTGGGTGTCAGACTACCTGTCGCGCCACCCCATTCTGCTGGACGAGCTACTGGACGCCCGCGTGCTGTACGCCACGCCAGACTGGCCACAGTTGGCCGCACAGCTGGAGCAACAACTGGCCGAGTGTCACGCCGACGTGGAGGCCCAAATGGACGCGCTGCGCCACTTCCAGCACGCACAGACCTTCCGCCTGGTAGCGCAAGACCTGGCCGGCATGTGGACACTGGAAGCACTGAGTGACGAGCTGTCGCGCCTGGCCGACCTGGTGCTGGATGTCACCGTGCGCCACGCCTGGCTGGACATCCCCAAACGCCACCGCGACACCCCGCTATTTGCCGTGGTGGGCTACGGTAAACTCGGCGGCAAGGAGCTGGGCTACGCCTCGGACCTGGACGTGATCTTTTTATACGACGACGCCCACCCGGACGCTGCCGACCTGTACTCGCGCCTAGCGCGCAAAATCATTACCTGGCTCACCAGCACCACCTCGGCTGGCGTGCTGTACGACATTGACATTCGCCTGCGCCCGGACGGCGCCAGCGGCCTGCTGGTGAGCAGCGTAGAAGCCTTCGAGCACTACCAGCACCACAAAGCGTGGCTGTGGGAACACCAGGCGCTCACCCGCGCCCGTTTCGTGTGCGGCAACACCGAAATCGGCGCGCGCTTCGAAGCCATTCGCCAGCAAGTGCTGGCGCTACCACGAGACAGCGCCGCGCTGGGCGCCGAAGTGGTGGCCATGCGCAACAAGATGCTGGAAAGCCATGCGGCCAACGTAGAGGATGTGAAACACGCCCGCGGCGGCATTGTGGACGTCGAATTCATTGTGCAGTACCTGGTACTGGCGCACGCAGGCCAGCACCCGGCACTGCTGGCCAATAGCGGCAATATTGCCCTGCTAGGCGCCGCTGCCGAAGCCGGCCTGATTCCCGCCACGCTGGCCGAAGCAGCGCGCCAGGCGTACCGGCTATACCGCCGCCTGCAGCACGCCAGCAGGCTTGATGGCAACGACAAGTGCAGCCACCCGCCCATCGAGGCCTACCAGCAGGTTCAGGCACTGTGGCAAAGTGTGTTTGCCGCCGTCGGCGAGCATGCGGAAAAGCCGGTTCACTTTCAGTAGGGCAACTGTATAATCGCAGCACAGCAAAAACAGGACTCGGAGAATTCATCATGTCGATGGCAGACCGCGACGGTTTCATCTGGTACAACGGCGAACTGGTCGAGTGGCGTAACGCTACTACCCATGTATTGACCCACACCCTGCACTACGGCATGGGCGTATTCGAAGGCGTGCGCGCCTACGAAACGGCACGTGGCCCGGCTATTTTCCGCCTGCAAGACCATACCGACCGCCTGTTCCGCTCTGCCAAGATTCTGGGCATGGACCTGCCGTTTACCAAGCAGCAGGTCAACCAGGCTCATCTGGACGTGGTGAAAGCCAACCAGCTGAAATCGTGCTACTTCCGCCCCATGGCCTTTTATGGCTCGGGCAAACTGGGCGTGGCACCGAAAAAAGACGACGTACAGCTGATCGTAGCCGCCTGGCCGTGGGGTGCGTACCTGGGCGAAGAAGGCCTGGAAAAAGGCATTCGCGTAAAAACCAGCTCGTTCACCCGCCATCACGTGAACATCACCATGTGCAAGGCCAAGGCCAACGGCAACTACATGAACTCCATCCTGGCCAATAACGAAGCCACGGCAGACGGCTACGACGAAGCCCTGCTGCTGGACGTAGACGGCTTTGTGGCAGAAGGCTCTGGCGAAAACATCTTTATCGTCCGCAAGGGCAAGCTATACACTCCCGACCTCACCAGCGCGCTGGAAGGCATCACCCGCGACACCGTGGTGCAGATTGCCGATGAAATGGGCCTGGAGCTGGTAGAGAAACGCATCACCCGTGATGAAGTCTACAGCGCCGACGAAGCCTTCTTCACCGGCACCGCCGCCGAAGTCACCCCGATCCGCGAGCTGGACCGCCGCGCGATTGGCGAGGGCAAACGCGGCCCGATTACCGCAGAAATCCAGAAACGCTACTTTGACTGCGTCAAAGGCCTGGATGAAAGCAAGCAACACTGGCTGACCCACGTCGCCTGATTACAGCAAGACGGCCCGCCCTGCGGGCCCCAACCGGAAGCTAACAGCATGGCCGAACTGAAAGAAAACACCGCACGCATCATCGAAGTTACCGCCAAGGACCTGCCGCTGCACTGTCCTACCCCGGACATGGTAGCGTGGAACTCGCACCCACGCGTCTTCCTGCCGGTAGCCAAAAATGGCGGTGAAGCACTATGCCCTTACTGTGGTACCCGTTACAAGCTGACCGGCCCGTTGCCGCACGGCCACCATTAAGCCTTTTTACTGACAGCCTGAACAAAGGTGTGGCCTGGCTACACCTTTTTTGCTTGTATACATGATCAAAAAAATACTGGTAATCGGCCCGTCGTGGGTAGGCGACAGCGTGATGGCGCAGCCACTGTACCGCCGCCTGCACGAACGCCACCCCGGCCTGGAGCTGCACGTCTTTGCCCCGGCATGGACCCTGCCCCTGCTATCGCGCATGCCCGAAGTCGCCAAGGCCCACCTGAACCCGTTCGGCCATGGCCAGCTGCGCCTGGGCGAGCGCTGGCGGGTAGCGCGCGCGCTGCGCCGCGAGAACTTCGACCAGGTCGTGGTACTGCCCAATTCGCTGAAGGCGGCGCTGATTCCGTTTCTGGCCGGCATACCGCTGCGCACCGGCTTTACCGGCGAGCTGCGCTACGGCCTGCTGAACGACACCCGCGAGCTGGACGAGCACGCACTACCAACCATGGTGGAGCGTTTCTGTGCGCTGGGCGAGCCACCACGCCAGGCGCTCAACCGGCCCATTGCCCACCCGCAGCTGCGCTCCACGCCAGCCGCCCAGGAAAACACTGCCCGCAAACTGGGCCTGTCACTGGCACAACCCATCGTCGCCATGTGCCCCGGTGCGGAATATGGCCCGGCCAAGCGCTGGCCAGCGCGCCACTTTGCCGAGCTGGCACGCCAATACCATGCCGAAGGCTACCAGGTATGGCTGTTCGGCTCGGGCAAAGACAAGGACATCGGCGACGAGATCGCCCGCCTGGCCAACGGCTGCGCGCTGAACCTGTGCGGCAAGACCGGCCTGGAAGAAGCCATCGACCTGATGGGTCTGGCCAAACTGGCGGTATGCAACGACTCCGGCCTGATGCACGTCGCCGCCGCACTGGGCGTGCCGCTGGTGGGCGTTTACGGCTCCTCCAGCCCCGACTTCACCCCGCCGCTGAGCCATAGCGCCAGCATTGTCTCGCTGAACATGGACTGCAGCCCCTGCTTTGAACGCACCTGCCCGTACAAGCACACGCACTGTCTGGAAAACCTGGCGCCAGAACAGGTACGCGGTGCAGCTGACGGGCTCTTGAAACTGGCTGCCAGCAGCAGCGAACCTACCACCACGAGCGAAGCATGAGCCGCAACGATCTGAACAACCACCAGGAAGCCAATAGCCGCCGCATGGAGCTGATCCGCGCGGCAGCCAAACTGTTTCGCGACCAGGGCTACGAGCGCACCACCGTACGCGACCTGGGCAATGCGGTAGGCCTGCAATCGGGCAGCCTGTTTTATCACTTCCGCACCAAGGAAGAGATTCTGGTTGCCGTGATGGCCCTGGGCATTACCGCCACCACCGAACAACTGGCCCTGACCCTGGCTGCGGCCAACGATACCCGCAGCAAGTTGGCCGCACTGTTCCACGTGCACTTGCACTCGCTACTGGGTGACAACCAGGCCGCACTGGAAGTAATGCTGTACGAATGGCGCAGCGTTTCCGACAGCGCCAAGCCTGGCCTGATCGTACTGCGCGACCGCTACGAAGCACTGTGGCAAGGCGTGCTGGACGAAGCCGCTGCAGAAGGCCTGATCAAACAGGACACCCACCTGCTGCGCCGCACCCTGCTGGGCAGCCTGCACTGGACGGTGCAGTGGTACCGCAACGATGGCGAGCTATCGGTAGCCCAGCTGGCCGAACGCATGCTGGCGCTGACCCTGCAAACGCGCTAGCCGTATGACAAGGCAGGCACTAAGCTGCTAGAAACACACCGCAAGCAGGGGGAGACATGGCAACACATACTGCGCGCAAGCACCTGTGGGCCGTACTGGGCTGGCTGAACCTGGCACTGGGCATCATCGGTGCCGTCACCCCCCTGCTTCCCACCACCGTGTTCATCCTGATGGCTGCCGCCTGTTTTTCCCGCAGCCACCCCGCGCTGGAACAAAAGCTGCTGGATCACCCGCGCTTTGGCCCCGCCATACGTGACTGGCGAACTTATCGCGGCATGCGCAGACAAACCAAACGTATCGCCCTGCTCGCCATGGCGGCTTCATTCAGCATCAGTCTGGCCATGCTGGGCAGCCACCCTGCGCTACAAGCCATGCTGGCCGTATTGTGGCTAAGCCTGTCCGCCTGGATCTGGCACCTGCCCACCATTACCGCCAGCAGCACGATGCAGCCACTACCGCAATGCGCCTTGCGACAAGTGGCGCAAAAGGAGGAGTCTCATGGACATCAGCAGCACTAACCCGCTCAGCCCCAGCCCGCTATACCGCGACAGCGTAGCCGCACGCCAGCGCGAGCTGCCGCAAACCGGCAGCCTGGAATCAGCCGGCCAGCAGGCACTCGAAGCCAACACCGCACGCGAAGCCCAACTGCAGGCAGCCACCCAGCAAGTAGCCAACAAACCCGAAAATGCCGCTGCCCAACTTAACAACCGCGCTACCGACCTGCAGTTCAGCCTGCAGGCCCAGCTACTCAGCACCCAGGCGGTGCGTGTGCAGCAGGCGCAGCAGCGCGCCGACAATGCTGTTACGCCAAACAGCGAGCAGCCTGTAGCCAGCCCGCCTGCGGCCAACCTTGCCAGCAGCGGCAACGACAGCAATGCTGACACCACCACAGCCACTAACCCGCCACCACAAACAACAGCCCAGCAAACAGCAGCCCCGCGCAGCACGCCACAACCCGCAGCCCGCAGCGAGGACAGCAGCCGCGCAGAACTGAACGCCAGCGCCCAGCAGCAAGCCGTGGCTCAGTACCAGGCCTCTCAGTCCCTCTTTCAAAGCAGCGGCCCGACATTCAGCGCCTGAACGCAGCCCATGAAAAACCCGCCTTGCACGGCGGGTTTTGCTGTTTGCAGACGCGGTCAGCTCAAGCTTTTACATCCACGGTCTGCCCCAGGTGAGGCGGGTTGTTTGTTTTGGGCGCGCTTTGCTCTACAGACGCCATCAGCGTCTGCATGGTGTCGCTGGACACCTCCATGGCTTTTTTCAAGACAAACGTTTCCGCCGCCTGCTTCACGTTTGTGCTGGTGCTGGAACCAATCTCCATCGTATTACTCCTTCCGGTAGCCAGAAACTATTTGGCAAGTAGAAACACTTTATCGGCCACATTCCCGATTACTGATAAAATAATACTAATCCGTTCGCACTAACAGGAAAACCCACATGAGCCAAACTCGTCACTGCCCCCTGCTGATCCTCGGTTCCGGCCCGGCTGGCTACACGGCCGCCGTGTATGCTGCACGCGCCAACCTGAAACCCGTACTGATCACCGGCATGGCGCAAGGCGGCCAGCTGATGACCACCACCGAGGTGGACAACTGGCCAGCAGACGTGGCTGGCGTACAAGGCCCGGAGCTGATGCAGCGCTTCCAGCAGCACGCCGAGCGCTTTGGCACCGAAATGATCTTCGACCACATCCACACCACCAAGCTGGATGAGAAGCCGATCCGCCTGATTGGCGATAGCGGCGAATACACCTGCGATGCCCTGATCATTGCCACCGGCGCTTCCGCGAAATACCTGGGCCTGCCATCCGAACAAGCCTTCTCCGGCAAAGGCGTATCCGCTTGCGCCACCTGCGATGGTTTCTTCTATCGCAATCAGGACGTTGCCGTAGTAGGCGGTGGTGACACCGCGGTAGAAGAAGCCCTGTACCTGGCTAATATCGCCAAGCACGTTACCCTGATCCACCGCCGCGACACCTTCCGTGCGGAAAAGATCATGATCGACAAGCTGATGGCCCGCGTTGCCGAAGGCAAAGTCACCCTGAAACTGAACGCCAACCTGGACGAAGTGCTGGGTGACGACAGCGGCGTGACCGGCGCCCGCCTGAAGTTCAACGACGGCAGCACCGAAGACATCAAGCTGATGGGTGTATTCATCGCCATTGGCCACAAGCCGAACACCGACATCTTCAAAGGCCAGCTGGAGCTGGATGAAACCGGCTACATCGTGACCCGTGGCGGCCGCGAGGGCAATGCCACCGCCACCAGCGTGCCAGGGGTGTTTGCTGCGGGCGATGTGCAAGACCACATCTACCGCCAGGCCATCACCAGCGCCGCATCGGGCTGCCAGGCCGCGCTGGACGCCGAGCGCTACCTCGACCACGGCTAAGCCACGTTGAAGTCGCTCAAAGAGCAGCTAAAGCCGATAAAACCACAGGCAAGGCCCGCAAGGGTCTTGCCTGTGGCCGTTGCGGCACCGCCGCCGGAGCCGGACTTCCCCAGCCTGATGCGCGACGTACGCCCGCTCAAGCCGGATGGCCGCATACAACACCCCATGCCCCGCCCGCGGCCACGGCCGCTTCACCATGCAGCGCACCGCATGCACCACTCGGGCGAGAACGAGCAAGGCTTGTTTGCGCAGATGCTGGGCTGGTTCGAACCAGCACACATCGATATCGAGCACCGCAGCCCCGGCATGCCGGCCCATACGCTGAAAAAGCTGAAAGCCGGCCACTGGCCAGTATGTGCCGAGCTGGACCTGCACGGCCTGGACCGTTTCGAAGCGCACGAGCAGCTGGCGTTATTCCTGCACCGCGCGCGCCATCAGGGCCAGTGCGTACGCATCATCCACGGCAAGGGCTTGAGCTCGCGCGGCGAACCGGTGCTACCCAAAATGGTCCGCAGCTGGCTGACCCACCACCCCGAAGTACTGGCCTTTTGTGAAACCCGCACCCAGCACGGTGGTAGCGGTGCCGTACTGGCACTGCTCAAACGCCCCGGCTGACACAAGGAAGCAAGATGGAACATTGCCCAAGCTTTACCGCCCCCGCCACCTCTGGCCAGAGCATCTCCCTGCCAGGCAACGGCCTGACCGTGCTGTACTTTTACCCCAAGGACAACACCCCGGGCTGCACCACCCAGGCCACCGGCTTTCGTGACCACCATGCTGCGTTTGCTGCGGCCAACGTCACTATTGTGGGTGTATCGCGTGACAGCCTGAAATCGCATGAAAACTTCAAGGCAAAGTACGAATTGCCATTTGAATTGATCAGCGATCCGGAGGAAACTGTATGTAATCTGTTTGCTGTCATGAAGCTGAAAAATATGTACGGCAAACAGGTAAGAGGAATCGAACGCAGCACTTTTGTCATCGACAGCGCGGGCAATATCCTCAAAGCCTGGCGCGGCCTGAAGGTCCCTGGCCATGTCGAAGAAGTGCTGGCATTCGTGAACACCATTTAAGCGACGGGCCTGGCATACCGCGAGGCCCCGCTCATCAAGGGGCCTCACATCATGGCAAGCCGCAAAAAGACCAAAACCGTCAAGCTGTTTGTTCTCGATACCAACGTGCTACTGCACGACCCTACCTGCCTGTTCCGCTTCGAGGAACACGACGTCTTCATCCCCATCATCACGCTGGAAGAACTGGACACCCACAAGAAGGGCATGACCGAAGTCGCCCGCAACGCGCGCCAGGCCAGCCGCTTTCTGGACGAGATCGTCAGCCAGGCCGCCGGCAATATCGACAGCGGCATTCCACTCAAAAGCGCCAGCCGCGATGCGGCCAACGGCAAGCTGCGCTTGCAAACGCAAGCCATCCACGCCGTGCTGCCTGCCAGCATGCCGGTCGGCAAGGCGGACAACCAGATTCTGGGCATCGTGGTAGCACTGAAAGAGCGCGAGCCGGAGCGCAGCGTGATCCTGGTGTCCAAAGACATCAACATGCGCATCAAGGCCAGCGCACTGGGGCTGGAGGCGGAAGACTACTTTAATGACAAGGTGCTGGAAGACACCGACCTGCTGTACACCGGCACGCGCGAAATCGATGCGGCCTTCTGGGAACGCAACGGCAAAGACCTGAAATCGTGGCAGGAACACGGCCGTACCTACTACCAGATCAAGGGCCCCGACGTGACCAGCCTGCACCTGAACCAGCTGCTGTGGCAGCAAGGCGAGCAGCTGCTGCAGTGTCGCGTCACCCAGATAGACGGCAAGAGCGCGGTACTGGAAACGCTGAAAGACTACAGCCACCAGAAAAACAATGTGTGGGGCATCACCGCGCGCAACCGCGAGCAAAACTTTGCCCTGAACCTGCTGATGAACCCCGAGGTCGACTTTGTCACCCTGCTGGGCCAGGCCGGCACCGGCAAGACCCTGCTGACGTTGGCCGCAGGCCTGGCCATGACGCTGGAACAAAAACTGTACAGCGAAATCATCATGACCCGTGTTACCGTGCCGGTGGGCGAAGACATTGGCTTTCTGCCCGGCACCGAGGAAGAAAAAATGCTGCCGTGGATGGGCGCACTGGAAGACAACCTGGACGTGCTCAACCGCAACGAAGACGACGGCGGAGACTGGGGCCGCGCCGCCACGCGCGACCTGATCCGCAGCCGCATCAAGGTCAAGTCACTGAACTTCATGCGCGGCCGCACCTTCCTCAACAAATACCTGATCATCGACGAAGCGCAGAACCTGACACCCAAGCAGATGAAAACCCTGATTACCCGGGCCGGCCCCGGCACCAAGGTGGTCTGCCTGGGCAATATCAGCCAGATCGACACGCCCTACCTCACCGAGGGCAGCTCCGGCCTGACCTACGTCGTTGACCGCTTCAAAGGCTGGGACCATTCCGGCCATATCACCCTGCAGCGCGGCGAACGTTCGCGCCTGGCAGACCACGCCGCCGAGGTACTGTGAGTTCTCTTCATCTTGAGCTGATACACCAAGCCGCAGCAGGGGTAGCGCGCCGCGCGCCACCCCTGCTTTTTATTCATGGCGCCTACAGCAGCGCCAGCTGCTGGCAGATCAACTTTATGCCCTGGTTTGCCGCACAAGGCTACGACTGCTGGGCACTGAGCCTGGAAGGCCACGGCCATAGCGATGGCAAAGCCTGGCTGGCCGCCGTGAGCATAGACGACTACGTGGCCAACGTTGGCCAGGCCATACGCCAGATCGGCAGCATGCCGGTATTGATCGGCCACTCCATGGGCGGCTTCGTGGCGCAGCAATACCTGCAGCAGCACAGCGCCGCCGCTCTGGTACTGCTGGCATCGGTGCCGCATACCGGCCTGGCCGCCTCTACCTGGCGGCTGTTTCAGCAGGCGCCAGACGTGCTGATCGGGCTGAACATGTTCCAGAGTGGCCGCCAGTCACCCGAGGTGGGCGACTTGCGCCACATGCTGTTCTCGGACGACGCACCAGCCAGCACCGTGGCCTGGATGGCGGCCAACAGTCAGGTGGAAAGCCTGCGCGCCATCATGGACATGTCCATGGTATCGCCGTTTAGCCGCACGCAGCTGCGCCTGCCCACCTTGCTACTGGGCGGCGAACACGACCACTTGGTCAGCGCCGCCGAAGTACGCCAGATGGGCGCAGCGCTGAACCTGCCTGCCGAGATCCTGCCTGCCATGGCGCACATGATGATGCTGGACACGCGCTGGCAGCAGGTGGCACAGCGCATTGATCAATGGCTGCAACAACACTTGATGACATAGTCACGCTTTGCTACCGTGTACACCCCCGCCCGGCCATTGCCGGGCTTTGCACGCATGCCAGGCTTTGCTGGCACCTTTTTTACCGACAGGAAATACATAATGGCTGGTAGTAGCCTGCTGATGCTGATTGATGACATTGCCACCATCCTGGACGATGTTGCCGTAATGACCAAAGTTGCCGCCAAGAAAACCGCCGGCGTGCTGGGTGACGACCTGGCGCTGAACGCCCAGCAAGTAGCCGGCGTACAGGCTGACCGCGAGCTGCCAGTGGTCTGGGCGGTAGCGGTAGGCTCCCTGCGCAACAAGGCTATTCTGGTGCCACTGGCACTGGCTATCAGCGCTTTCGCACCCGTACTCATTACCCCGCTGCTGATGATAGGCGGTGCTTTTTTGTGCTTTGAAGGCGTAGAAAAACTGGCACACAAATACCTGCACGCTGCCGAAGAAAGCGCCGAGCACAACGACAGGTTGGCCGCACTCACCAACCCGGCCGTGGATATGGTGACCTACGAGCAAGACAAGATCAAAGGCGCCATCACCACCGACTTTATCCTGTCGGCCGAGATCATCGCCATCACCCTGGGCACGGTGGCGAGCCAGCCCTTCATGTCACAGCTGGTGGTACTGACAGGCATCTCGCTGATCATGACCGTTGGCGTGTACGGCCTGGTAGCCGGCATCGTGAAGCTGGACGATATCGGCCTCTACCTTACCCGCAAACCTGGCGCCGGCAGCCAGCAGCTGGGCCGCGCGCTGGTTAACGCCGCTCCGCCGCTGATGCGTTTTCTGGCCGTGGCCGGCACCATCGCCATGTTCCTGGTAGGCGGTGGCATCCTGACGCACGGCCTGCCATTTGCCCACCACGCGATCGAAGCCGCCGCTCACAGCGTGGCCAGCGTCGCTGGCATTGGCGGCCTGCTGGCAGCCATCGTACCGGCCGTGCTGGATGGCTTGTTCGGCATTGTGGCCGGCGCGCTGGTACTGGCCGTGGTGATGCTGATCGGCAAATTGCACGGCAACGCCGCCGCACACTAAGAAGCAATCTGCACAGTAAAAAACCCGCCAGCTGGCGGGTTTTTCTTTGACAGGCCAACAGGCGGCCAACCATTGCTCAGGCAAAACGCCGCGAGGCATCCAGCGCCAGGCCGCTGCCGATACTGCCGTAGCGGTCGCCTTCCACCGCGCGGGCAGCTGGGAACATGGCAGCGATACGCTCGCGCAGCAGCGGCACGCCGCTGGAGCCGCCGGTAAAGAACACGGTATCCACCTCGCCCGCCTGCAGCTGCGCGTCGGCCAGCAAGCGCGCCACCGTCGTTTCAATGCTGACAATCTGCTTTCCGATGGCCTCGTCAAAATCGCCGCGCAAGATGTCATGAAACAGCCCCCGCTCGATCTCGCCCATCTCCAGGCGGGTTTGCGGCGCGTCGGACAGCGCAATCTTGGCCGCCTCTACCTGGATCGCCAGCCAGTGGCCAGCGCGCTTGTCGATCAGCGAGAACAGGCGGTCCAGCTTGCCCTGCTCCAGCGCGTCCGGGTACACACCCTGCAAATCGGACAAGGCTTTGCGCGTATAGGCAAAGTTGATGGTATGCCAGGTAGCCAGGTTGAAGTAAAAGCCCGATGGCACCTCGGCATTGTTCTTCAGGCGCGAGCGGTAGCCCAGCTGCGGCATTACCGAATACAGGCTCAGCTGCTTGTCAAAATCGGCACCGCCAATATGCACGCCGCCATTGGCCAGAATATCGGCGCGGCGGTCCAGCAGGTGGGCGCGTTCGGGCGCCAGGCGCAGCAAGGAGAAGTCGGAGGTACCACCGCCGATATCCACGATCAACACCAGTTCTTCGCGCTGGATGCGGCTTTCGTAGTCGAAGGCTGCGGCGATGGGCTCGAACTGGAAGGCCACCTCTTTGAAGCCCACTTTGCGTGCAATCTCGCCCAGGGTGTCTTGCGCCAGGCGGTCGGCTACCGGGTCGTCATCCACAAAGAAAACCGGGCGGCCAAACACCGCCTGCTCGAAACCTCGGCCGGCGTTCTGCTCGGCGCGCTGCTTAAGCTGGCCAATAAACATGGACAGCAAGTCCAGAAAACGCAAAGGCCGGCCTTGCACCTCGGTCTGGCCGTTCATCAGGCTGGTGCCCAGAATGCTCTTGAGCGAGCGCATCAGGCGGCCTTCGTAGCCATCCAGGTACTCGGCAATGGCCGCGCGGCCAACGGTGGTGCTTTCTTCTTCGGCATTGAAAAAGATCACCGATGGCAAGGTGGTTTTGCCCTCTTCCAGCGCCAACAGGCTGGGCACACCGGGGCGGCACCAGCCTACTGTCGAATTGGACGTACCAAAGTCCACGCCACAGGCTTGTACAGTCATGTTTATCCACCCCTCAGGCAAAAGGAGCGGGATTATAGCGAATCTTCAGCGACCTGCCGCGACTTTCTGCACTGCACGCACCGGGCCGGCACCTTCTATGATGCGCGCTTGCAAATCACGGTAAAACCCCAGCAAAAACAGCCACTCAGCCATCACGAACAGCGGCCCCACCAGCAAACCTACCAAGTCGTCGACAAAGGCCGGCTTGCGCCCCTCGTACCAGTGGCCGACAAACTGTATTACCCAGCCGGCCACAAACAACATCAGCCCCAGCCAGCCACCCCATGGCAAAGCAGCCAGCTGCACACCGGCCCAGCCGGCCAACAGCATGAATGCCGCCATGAGTGCCCCCAGACCCAGATCCAGCCGCAGATAGAACACGATGGCACCCAGCAATACCGGGTGCAGCGCCGACAGCCCCAGCACCAGCGGTAAACAGGCCAGCAATACGGCCACCGCCAGCACGATGAGTGGAATGCCGACAAAGTGGGTATGGATATTGCGCAGATCGCGGTGATAAGCGGCGTAATTGACTAAATGCGCTTGCAGCGTTTTCATGGCGAACCTCCATCATCAGGAAGCACCATCATGCCCTTGCCGCACGAGGCGTTCTGTCAAGCTGGCGACAAAACCGGGGCTTTGCGCCTGCTGGCTGACAGCAGCTGGTTTGCCAGCCTGCCAGACACCCTGCAAACCAGCCTGCAAACGCTGGGTCGCAGCCGCAGCCTGCCCGCGGGCGGTTATCTCTTTCTGCAAGGCGACCCGGCAGACGGGCTGTATGGCATTTTGCAAGGCAGCGTGCTGATTGGCAGCAGCTCGGCAGTAGGCAAAAACAGCGTGCTGGCGCGCCTTGCCCCCGGCCAGTGGTTTGGCGAGGTCGCGCTGTTTGACCAGGGCCCGCGCACACACAATGCCCATACCGATAGTGGCTGCCTGCTGTGGCATGTACCACACGGCGCACTACTGGCCTGGCTGGAAGGTTGGCCGCAGGGCTGGTACTACCTGGGTCAGCTCATGGCAGGGAAAACCCGCCAGCTCATGAGCGGGCTGGCGCAACAAACGCTGCTGTCACCGGAAGCCCGCGTGGCACAGCGCCTGCTCTTGCTTGCCGGCGATGGCCAAGCCGTGAGCCTGAGTCAGGAAGCATTGGCCAGCGCCACCGGCATTAGCCGGCAAACCTGCAATACCATTCTGGGCCAGTTGGCAGACGCCGGGCTGATCAGCATAGCGCGCAAACAGCTTACCCTGCTGAACCGGCCAGCCCTGCTGCGTATTGGCGCAAATTAGCTGTGCAAAACGCCCCCGATGCACAAGCCAGCCATTAAAATAGCGGCATGAGCCTGCTAAACACCCACGCCATGGGGCGAGCCCTGGCCAGCCGCCTGTTATTCCTGTTTGCCCTGGTGCTGAGCGCTGTCGTCATGGGTACGCTGGGCTACCACCTGCTGGAAGGGTGGAGCCTGTTTGACAGCCTGTACATGACGGTGATTACCCTGGCCACCATCGGCTATGGCGAAACCCACCCGCTGGACATGGTTGGCCGCGCCTTTACCGTGGTGCTGATCATTTTTGGCACCGGCGTTATGGGCTACGGCATTTCTTCCCTCACCCTGCTGCTATTCCAGGGCGACCTGCCCCACTACCTGCGCGTACGCAAAATGGACAAAATCATCTCCCGCCTGGAAAACCACATCATTATCTGCGGCCTCAGCCGTACAGGGCTGTATGCGCTGGAAGAGCTGACACGCAGCGGGCACGATGTGGTGATAATCGAAAAAAGCGAAGCACAGATACAGCAATGGCTAGGTGGCAAAGAACGCCCCTATATCGTGGGCGACGCCACCGAAGACGACAATCTGCTGGCAGCAGGCATCGAGCGCGCCCAGGCCATCATCACCAGCCTGACCTCCGACGCCGACAATGCCTTTGTGGTGGTAACCGCGCGCAGCCTAAACAGCCAGCTGTCCATCGTGTCGAAAGCCGAAACCGAAAGCGCCCGCAAGAAACTGCTGGCGGTCGGTGCGGATCAGGTAGTGATTCCGTCCTACCTGGGCGGGATGAATATGGCCAATCTGGTGATCAAACCGGAAACCCTGCATTTTTTCGAGCGCCTGCACACGCGCTACCCCAACACCTTCCGCGCGCAGGTAGTGCCGGTAGAGCCGTTGTGGGTTGGCCGCAGCATTGCCGAGTGCATGCCGGTAAGCGACGGCAGCGTGATTGTGGTGGCACTGGAAATGCCGGGTGGCGAAGTCGCCTTCAACCCACCGGCCGAAACCTTGCTATACGAAGGCCAGTCGCTGATGATCATCGGCCGCAAAGCCGTACACGCCCCACCGGTCACCCAGGCGTGACACCCATGAAAAAAGGTTGGCCGCGGCCAACCTTTTTTCATGCTTGCAAACACATCAGCCGAAGTGGCACACGTAGTGCACGGTCTCCAGCACCTCGATCTGGAACGAGCTCTCGCCCGGCACATTAAACGACTGCCCCGCGCCATAGGTCTTGGCTTCGGTCTCGCCCGCCAGCGTGACTTTGCACTGGCCGTCGATCAGTTCCATCACCTCGGGCGCGCCGGTGCTGAACAGCAGCTTGGCTGGCAGAATCACCCCTACCGACTTGCGCGTACCATCCGGCAGCACCACGGTATGGCTCACGCACTTGCCATCAAAATAGACATTGGCCTTTTTGACCACACTTACATTATCGAACTGGCTCATGATTTCTCCTTGCTTGGGCACGGCCGTTACACGGCTCTTACCCGCATCATGCCCCCAGCCGATTTGCAGCGTCAATAAATGAAACGGGGCATCAACCGCCCCGGATTCACCATCACCACTGCCGTGCGGGCAAGCCGTGCCAGCCATGGGGCAGCAGCGCCTGCCGATTCAGTTACTTGGCCTTACCCGCTAGCGTACGTGCGGCAACACAAAACCGCGCTCTATCATGTCGCGCACCACCAGGTTGAAGCAGGCAATCCACGCCGGGTCAAACTGCGACTCGCACGCATTGACCTCGGCCACCGCCCGCAGCAGGGAGCGCACCTGCCGACGCTGGCCGTGCTTCAGGATCACGGCCTCAAAAGTATCGATAATGGCCAGCAGCTTGGCCCCCTCGCAAATCATGCCGGCACGCTTGCCCGCCGGGTAGCCCGTGCCATCAATGCGCTCGTGGTGTTCACGCACAATGCGCGCCGCCTCCTCCCAGCCAGACATGCGCGCCAGCATGTCCGCCCCCCAGCCCGGGTGTGCGGCCAACTGCAAGCGGTCTGCATCACTCAGCTTGCCATGCTTGAGCCACAGCTCCTCCGGCAGGAACATCATGCCCACATCGTGCATACACACCGCCGCCTCCAGCTGCAGCGGGTCTATGGGCTGGGTAGAGGCCTCATTGCAGGCTGCCGCCAGCAATAGATTGCGCTCGGTACGGCCCTGAAATAGCAGCGAACGCTGCTCGAACTGCAGCGCCAGGGTGCGGAAGTACTGCAGATCCGCGTCTACCTGTGGCGAGCGCGGCGCCGCCACCGGCAGCGGCTGGTGCGGCAAGAAGCCTGTCAGGCGCTTGATAACCAGCCACGCCTGTGCCTCCACCAGCGCAGGCGCGGTATCGTTTAGCTGGCTCATCTCGGCCACCAGCCGGTTGAAGTCGGTCAGCGGCACCTCGCGGCCACTTTCCAGCTCGCTGATCACCAACTCCAGGCGGTCCATGGCCAGCAACAACAGCTGCTCCAGCGCGGCATCAAATGGCAGGCTGCCACTGCGCACGCGGGACAGCAGGTCTTCTGCCGCGTGCACCATGGGTTCCACAAACCCCAGGCGACACAGCCCGGCATCACCCTTGATAGTGTGAAAAAGCCGCATCAATTCTGCCAGCATGCCTGCATCCTGCGGGCTTTGCCGCAAAGCGGCCAGCAAATTGGCTATGCGCGGGGCGTAGTCGTCCAGCGCGTACTGAAAGTCGGAAAAACTTTCTTCATCTTCAATGCGGTAACGATCCATGACGGTCTCCAGAAGCAACGGTCTATAAGCTGCCAGCGTGAATCTACTATAGTGTTTACCCGGCAAAGCCTGATAGCAAATACTGCCAATACTTGGACGCATGTCATGGCACCCCTATCGCCAATGCATTTTTTTTACGCCGGCGCGCAAAAAACACTTGCCGAGGCAATGAAGCACAGGCAGACTGCGTGCTGCAGTTTTTCAAGTCGTGATCTGTCAGTTGTTGTAGTGGCGTTGCCCGTACCACAGTTTGTCATTTCCCTTGATTGACATGCGCTTTTCTCATACTCAACGCTATTCTCATAAGGGAACAGAACATGGCAACCGGTACCGTTAAATGGTTTAACGACTCCAAGGGCTTCGGCTTCATCACTCCGGACAACGGCGGTGACGACGTATTCGCTCACTTCTCCCAGATCAACGCTAAAGGCTTCCGCACTCTGGCTGAAAACCAGCGCGTTAGCTTCGACATCGTTGACGGCCCTAAGGGCAAACAAGCTTCCAACATTCAGCCTCTGTAATTCAGACGCTGGCTGTTACTAGCCTGTAAAAGAAACCCGGATGATCTCATCCGGGTTTTTTGTATTAGCGCATTAGCCGCGGCGACTTATACGCCGCAGGAGCCACCACGTGGAACTCTCACACGACGATATCATCGCCGCCACCCGCAACTGGCTGGAAAAAGCCGTTATCGGCCTGAATCTGTGCCCATTTGCCAAGTCGGTATATGTAAAAGACCAGGTACGCATTGTCATCAGCGACGCCAAAGACCCGGCCACACTGCTGGAACACCTGATGGTCGAACTGCGCCTGCTGGCAGATAGCGAGCCCGAAGAAGTCGATACCACCTTGCTGGTACACCCCTACGTACTGCAGCGTTTTCTGGACTTTAATGACTTCCTGGAGATCGCCGACGCTGCGCTGGCAGACATGGGCCTGGAGGGCACGCTACAGGTTGCCGACTTCCACCCCAAATTCCAGTTTGCCGGCACCACCATCAACGATGTCAGCAACAACACCAACCGCTCGCCATTCCCTACCCTGCACCTGATACGCGAAAGCAGTATCGAGCGCGCCGTAGAGGCGTTCCCGGATGCCGCCACTATCTATGAACGCAATATTGCGCTCATGCAGGAAATGGGCCGCGATGGCTGGGAAGCCTTGAATGTCGGCGCCCCGAAAAGTAAATAAGCCATCAGGACACCATCACGTTTGCGCCTTGGCGCAGAGAATAAAAAAGCCAGCGTATGCTGGCTTTTTTATTCTCTGCCTTACTGGCAGCGGCGTGAATAACCCGATAGAAACTTATTGATTCTGCGGGCACTTGCCGGTGACATTCTGGTATTGAGCCCGAATAAGCGGCATGTCGCGGGCAATATCGCCGCTAGGCTGAAACATACCCATGACACCACCCTGCTTCTTGGCAAAATCCAGATAACCCAGCGCGATCGGCACACCCGCACCACAGGCGATGTGATAAAAGCCGGTCTTCCATTCTGCCACTTTGGCACGGGTTCCCTCCGGCGGAATCGCCACCGCCAGCTGATGGCTGCGATGAAATACCTCGACCATTTGCTCCACCAGCGAATTCTTCTGGCGGCGATCCACCGGAATCCCGCCCAGCCAGCGCATGATCGGGCCCTTCGCACCGGTAAACAGTGTGTGCTTACCCATCCAGTACAGCTTGGCCCCGCCGGCAAAACAGAACATCAGCGTATACGGAAAGTCCCAGTTGCTGGTATGCGGCGCACCGATCAGCACGTACTTCTTGTCGGCGGGGAAAGCACCATGCAGGCGCCAACCCAGCAATCGCAGCATGATCAGGGAAAACCAGCGCAACAGGGTACGCAAGATTGGTGTATCGAATATGGTGGAATGCATTAAAAGCTACCGCAAAGCCAAACGGCGCACTCTATAGCAGCCCGTGCACGTGGTAAATCAGTCATAGAAAAGAATACTCAAACCACCACATTCGATAGATTTTGCCAGACGAATACAACACTTATCCGCTAGATGCCGCGCACAAGTTACGCAACACACAAATGATACTTGCACACTACGCCAGCTCGGCGTAATAAAGCAGTAACGCTAAGCGGTCAGATTGCTAGATAGAGCAGCATCCCTTCAAAGGAGAAGCCGTCATGTCGCAGTATCAGTCCAAGTCTTCGTACTATGAAGTTCGCGCCGAAGTGCGCAGTAACGCACTGGCCGGCAAGCCCATGCCACGCAGCCGCCCTTGTGATATCCGCAACGCAGCCGCCCGCCGCGAGATAGAGCGGCGGCGCATAGAGCGCGAAGCCCGCGAATAAGCTCACCCGCCTCCACCCACACCCTGCTGCACGACCCAATGCAGCAGCAGGTAGTTGTCAACCGTATTGCACGCCATCTGATCGACCATAAAAAAGCGCCCTAAGGGGCGCTTTTTGCTGTCATTTCCTACTCAAAACCTATAAGTCACGGGCTACCTCTTCCGGGCTGGCCAAGGCCGGCTCGCAGGGCAGCCACACGCGAAATGCCGCGCCACCGGCCGCCAGGTTGGCCGCATGAATATCCCCGCCGTAGCGCTCCACCAGGCCGTGGCATACCCACAAACCCAAGCCACTACCTTCCGCCTTGCGCGTAAAGAACGGCGTAAACAGCTGCGCCATATCCCCCGGCGCAATGCCAGGGCCGCTGTCCGACACGGTCAGCAGCACGCCAGCCTGGCCGTCCACACCGGGGCAATCCCGCGTAGCCAGCGATAACATGCCACCTTCCGGCATGGCCTGCAGTGCGTTGAGCAACAGATTGATCAACACCTGCTGAAGCTCGTAACGGTTTACCAGCAAAGCGCCCGCAGCCTGCCAATCCTTGCTGACGGCAACGTGGCTGCGCCCCAGCTGATGGCTGACTAGCACCAGGCTATCCTGGAACACCTCCTCGGGACGCACCTGCTGCAGGTAGCCCGAGTACTCGCTTGGGCGAGCGTACTGCAGTAGCTTGGCCACAATCAGCCGGATGCGCTGCACCTGCTCGTTCAGCAGACGGAACTCCTCCGCCACTGGCAGCCCAGCCTCGCCCAGCAGCTCGCGCATCAGCTCGAGATTGCCCTGCATGACCGCTACCGGGTTATTCACCTCGTGCGCAATGCCCGCCGCCAGCTGGCCAATGGCCGCCAGCTTTTCCGATTTGAACAGTTGCTGCTGCGCCGTCAGCAGGGTCTGGTTGGCCGCAGCCAGTTCGCGCGTGCGCTCGGCCACCTTGTCATCCAGCTCGGCAGCCCAGCGCGTCAGCGCCTGGTTTTGCGACTGGATACGGTCCAGCAGGTGGTCAAAATGGCTGGCCAGCATGGCCAGCTCGTCGTCCTGCGGCAAGCTGCCCACGCGGGCATCCAGCTGCCCCGCTTCCACCTGGCGCATGGTGGCGCGCAGCCGCCCTACCGGGTGGATAACCGACTGGGCAAAACGCCAGCTCACCCAGGCCGCTACCGCCATGGTGATGGCAAACAGCACAAACAACACGGCCAGCGCCATCCATTTGGCCAGCACAAAAGGCTGCTCCAGAAAGCCCACATACAGCATGCCCACCCGCTCGCCACGACTATCCTGCAAGGGCTGATAGCCAGAGACATACCAGTCACCCACTACCAGCGCCCGATCCAGCCATAGCTGGCCATGCTCCAGCACACGGTCGGCTACCGCACCAGACACCCTGGTGCCGGTAGCCCGCCCGCCCTGGGGCAAGGCCACGGTGGTGGCGATACGCACATCACCCAGAAACAGCGTAGTCGAGCCACGGCTACGCTGCGGCAACGAGCCCGGCGGGTAAACCAGATGCTGGATGCGGTCGACAAAGTCCACATTGCGATTCAGCAGCAGCCCCCCCACCAGCGCCAGGCGCCGCCCGGGCACCGCAGCGGCAGCGTGCAGCACCAGCCCGGACAGGCTCTGCTGCTGCAGGCTGGGCCGGGCACCCCGCGTAGGGCGCAGCTCGATGCGCGCCCGCTGCGCCAATGCCGGAGACAGTGCAGCCAACTGCGCCGGGCTGAACGTATCCAGCGCGACACGATTCTGCCCGGCCAGGCCGGCAGCCAGCACGCTGCCATCCGGGTAGACCGGGTGCGGCGTGCCGCGCAGGGAGCTCGCCAACACCTGTTGGCGCTCATCTACCAGCAGCAGGTAATCCAGCGCCAGCGACTGCGCCCGCGACTGCAACAGCGCATCCAGCCCGGCACCGGGGCGACGCCAGGCATCGGCCAGCGCTTCGGAGTTGGCCAGGGCTTCGATATTGCGGCCAACATCACCCTGCACCCGCTCAAAGTACGTGGTTGCCACCGCCAGGTCGCTACGCACCTTGAACACCAGCAGCTCCTGAAAAGCCGCCCCGCCCCAGCCGGCCAGCAACAGCAACAGCACGGGGAACCCCACCACCAGCGGGAACAGCGCCAACGCGACAAAGCGGTTGCGCACCGAGCGGTTCAGCGGCTGCATCAGCCGCTGCCACAGCCGCGCTACTCGCCCCAGGCCAGACATTTGCGCTCCAGCGTCTTGCGCGAGATCCCCAAGCGGCGTGCCGCCTCGGACTTGTTGCCACCACAGGCCGCCAGAATGGCGCGGATATGGCGACTTTCCACCTCAGCCAGGCACTCATCCGCACCGGCCAGGTTGGCCGCAGGCTCGCCAGCCGGGCTGGCACTCCCAGCAGCACGCGTGCACGGCAGGTCGCGCGGTACATAACCCAGAATCAGCGAGCGCTCTACCAGGTTCTTCAACTCGCGCACATTGCCCGGCCAGTCGTACGCAGCCATGGCCGCGAGAATGGCCGGCTCCACCTCTACCGGCTGCACCCCCAGCGCGGGGCTGAGCAGGTCCATAAAGTGCGCGGCCAACTCGGGCAGGTCTTCGGTACGCTCACGCAGCGGCGGCAAGTGCAGCTCCAGCACCTGCAGCCGGTAATATAAATCGGCGCGGAAGCGGCCTGCGGCCACCTCGTCCGCCAGCGGTTTGTTGGTTGCCGCGATCACGCGCACGTCCACCTTGATTTCCTGCTCCGAACCCACCGGGCGGATGCGGCGCTCCTCCAGCACACGCAGCAGCTTGGCCTGGATGGGCAAAGGCAGCTCGCCGATTTCATCCAGAAACAGCGTACCGCCGCGGGCGTAGTAAAACAGGCCATCACGGCTGCCGGTAGCGCCGGTATACGCCCCCTTCACATGGCCGAACAGCTCGCTTTCGATGAGTTCCTGCGCAATGGCAGCACAATTGACCGGCACAAAGCTGGCATTGGCGCGCGGGCTTTGCTGGTGCAGCGCGCGGGCCACCACTTCTTTGCCGGTACCGGACTCACCCTGTATCAGCACAGTAGAAGGCATGGGCGCAAAGCGCTGCAGCAGCGTGCGCAGCTCGGCGATGGCCGGCGAGTGGCCAATAAGGCCGTCGCGGCTGACATGGCTGCGGCTGGCGTGCGAGGCCACCTCGCGGCGCAACACCCAGTTTTCTGCCTCCAGCCGTGCGCGCTCGAAGGCGCGCCTTGCCGAGTTGATCAGCTGCGCCAGCGAAAACGGCTTCAGCAGAAAGTCCGAAGCGCCGGCGCGCAAGGCGTCGATAGCGGTTTCCACGTCCGCAAACGCCGTCATCAGGATGACTTCGCTGTTCACGCCGCGCTCGCGCAGCTGCTTGAGCCAATTCACCCCCGACATGCCGGGCAGGGAAATATCCAGCACGATCAAATCGAAACGCTGCTGCGCTACCAGTGGCTCGGCGTCCTCGACGCTACCGGCGGTATGCACGCTACCGCAGCGCACTTCCAGCGCGCGACGGATGAAGTTCACCATACCCGGCTCGTCATCCACCACCAGCACGCTATAGCTGCCCCATGGCTTGGCCGCATTCTCGGCGGCAGCCGCCAAGGTGTTTTCTTGCTGCAAGACCCTACTCCTTCTGCGGACAAATAGTCGCACCCGGCACAGGGGCATTGGGACTATTTGTCTGGCTTTTATTGCTACCGGCGGCAGGCCGGATAACGTAAAGCCTTGTTTATTCGTGACATAAGCAAAAACCCTATCCCGGGCACGGCAAATGCTATGCCAAGGCTATTGCGCAACCCGGCGTACGTCAAACGAATAGCGATAAAAAGGAGAGTCCGATGGAAGTGAACCGGCGGCAGTTTTTCAAACTCAGCGCGGCGCAAGTAGGCGCCTCCAGCCTGGTAGCCATGGGTTTCAGCCCGGCCGAGGCGCTGGCCGAGGTGCGCCAGTACAAGCTGCTGGGCGCCCGCGAAACGCGTAACACCTGTACCTACTGTTCGGTGGGCTGTGGCCTGATCCTGTACAGCCTGGGTGACGGTGCCAAGAACGCCAAAGCGGAAATCATGCACATCGAAGGCGACCCGGACCACCCGGTAAGCCGCGGCTCGCTCTGCCCCAAAGGCGCAGGCTTGCTGGACTTCATCCATAGCCCCAAACGCCTGAAATACCCGGAAGTACGCGAAGCCGGCAGCAATGAATGGAAGCGCATCAGCTGGCACGACGCGATCCACCGCATTGCCAAGCACATGAAGGCCGACCGCGACGCCAACGTACAAGACAAAAATGCCGACGGTGTGCCGCTTAACCGCTGGCTGACCACCGCCATGCTTACCGCCTCGGCGGGCTCCAACGAAACCGGCATCATCACGCAAAAATTCCTGCGCAGCCTGGGCATTATCGCTACCGATGCGCAGGCCCGCGTCTGCCACGGCCCTACCGTATCGGCGCTGGCGTCTACCTTTGGCCGTGGCGCCATGACCAATAGCTGGGTAGACATCAAGAACGCCGATTTCATCTTGGTGATGGGCGGCAACGCCGCCGAGGCACATCCGGTAGGCTTCAAATGGGCGATCGAAGCCAAGAAAACCCGCGGCACCAAGCTGATTGTGGTGGACCCGCGCTACAACCGCACCGCGGCGGTGTCTGACTTATACATGCCGATTCGCGCCGGTGCCGACATCCCGTTCCTGGGCGGCGTGATCAACTGGCTGATTGCCCACGACAAGATCCACTGGGACTACGTGAAAGCCTATACCAACGCCAGCTTTATCGTGAGCGAAGGCTTTGGCTTTGAAGAAGGCCTGTTCAGCGGCTACGACGAAGCCAAGGGCAAGTACGACCGCAGTAGCTGGGCTTACGAGCTGGACGCCGACGGCAACGCCAAGACCGACCCCACGCTGCAGCACCCGCGCTGCGTGTGGAACCTGATGAAGGCCCACTTTGCCCGCTATACCCCGGAAGTGGTCACCAACCTGTGCGGCACACCGGTAGAAGGCTTTCTGGAAGTGTGCAAACAGCTGGGCGAAACCGCCCGCCCGGATAAAGTGGGCACCATCCTGTACGCACTGGGCTGGACCCAGCACACCGTGGGCGCGCAGAACATCCGCACTATGGCCATGATCCAGCTGCTGCTGGGCAATATGGGCATGCCAGGCGGCGGCGTGAACGCGCTGCGCGGCCACTCCAACATCCAGGGCTTGTCCGACCTGGGCCTGCTGTCCACCTCGCTGCCGGGCTACCTGACGCTGCCCAACGAGAAAGACCACCCCGACTACGCCAGCTACATCGCCAAAACCACGCCCAAGGCGCTGCAGCCTAACCAGTTCAACTACTGGAGCAACACGCCCAAGTTCTTTGTCAGCCTGATGAAGTGGTTCTGGGGCGACAAGGCCAGCGCAGACAACAACTGGGGCTTTGACTGGCTGCCCAAGTGGGACAAGCTGTACGACGTGCTGCACATCGTGGAACTGATGCACCAGGGCAAGATGAATGGCTTCATCGTGCAGGGCTTCAACCCGCTGGCGTCGTTCCCGGACGCCACCAAGGTCACACAGGCGTTCAGCAAGCTCAAATACATGGTGATCATCGACCCGATCGCCACCGAAACATCTACCTTCTGGCAAAACCAGGGCGAGTCGCACGACGTGAACCCGGCCGACATCCAGACCGAGGTATTCCGCCTGCCGTCCACCTGCTTTGCCGAAGAAGACGGCGCCATTGTCAGCTCGGCACGCTGGCTGCAGTGGCACTGGAAAGGCGCTGACGCACCAGGCGAAGCCAAGGGCGACAACGAGATCATCGGCGAGCTGTTCAACACCCTGCGCCAGATGTACCTGCAGGAAGGCGGCAAGGTAGCCGAGCCTATCCTGAACGTGGCCTGGAACTACCGCGACCCGAACGCCCCGAGCCCGGAAGAACTGGCGCGCGAGATGAACGGCAAGGCGCTGGCCGACCTGCTCGACCCGAAAGAAGCCGGCAAATTCCTGGCCAAAAAAGGCGAGCAGCTGCCCGGCTTTGCCGCACTGCAGGACGATGGCAGCACCAGCTGCGCCTGCTGGATTTTCTCCGGCAGCTGGACACAGGCCGGCAACCAGATGGCTCGCCGCGACAACACCGACACCGGCCTGGGCAACACACCGGGCTGGGCATGGTCGTGGCCGGCCAACCGCCGCATCCTGTACAACCGTGCCAGCTGCAGCCCGGCCGGTGCTCCGTGGGACCCGAAACGCAAACTGATTGGCTGGAACGGCGAAAAATGGGCCGGGGCCGACATCCCCGACTTCAAGGCCGACGCCGGGCCGGATAGCGGCATGAACCCCTTCATCATGAACCCGGAAGGCGTAGCGCGGCTGTTCTGTACCGACAAGCTGGCAGATGGCCCCTTCCCCGAGCACTACGAGCCGATGGAAAGCCCGATCGGCACCAACCCGCTGCACCCCAAGGTAGTGAGCAGCCCGGCGGTGCGCATCTTCAAGACCGACCGCGAGCGCCTGGGCACGCACAAGGAGTTCCCGTACGTGGGCACCACCTACCGCCTGACCGAGCACTTCCAGTTCTGGACCAAGTCGGTACTGCTGAACGCCATTGCGCAGCCGGAGCAGTTTGTCGAGATCGGCGAAGCACTGGCAAAAGAAAAAGGCATCGTGCAAGGCGACACGGTGAAGGTCAGCTCCAAACGCGGCTTCATCAAGGCCAAGGCGGTAGTCACCAAGCGACTGATGGCGCTGCAGGTCAACGGCCAGACCGTACACCAGATCGGCATTCCGCTGCACTGGGGCTGGGAAGGCGTGGCGCAAAAAGGCTACCTGACCAACAGCCTGCCCCCTGCCGTGGGTGACTGCAATACACAGACGCCCGAGTACAAATCTTTCCTGGTAAACCTGGAAAAAGCCTGAGGAGCCCCGGAACATGGCACTGCAATCACTTGATATTACCCGCCGCTCCGCCAGCCCCACGGCCAGCCCGCAGGCGCGCAAGACCATCGAAATCGCCAAACTGATCGACGTTTCCACCTGTATCGGCTGCAAGGCCTGCCAGGTAGCCTGTTCGGAGTGGAACGACATCCGCGAGGAGGTTGGCCACAACATCGGCGTGTACGACAACCCTACCGACCTGAGTGCCGACGCCTGGACGGTGATGCGCTTTGCCGAAGAAGAAAGCAACGGCAAGCTGGAATGGCTGATCCGCAAAGACGGCTGCATGCACTGCGCCGACCCCGGCTGCCTGAAAGCCTGCCCGTCGCCGGGTGCCATCATCCAGTACAGCAACGGCATTGTGGATTTCCACCAGGAAAACTGCATCGGCTGTGGCTACTGCATTTCCGGCTGCCCGTTCAACGTGCCGCGCATCAGCAAGAAGGACAACAAGGCCTACAAATGCACCATGTGCTCGGACCGCGTATCGGTGGGCCAGGAGCCGGCCTGCGTGAAAACCTGCCCTACCGGCGCCATCCAGTTCGGTAGCAAGGAAGACATGAAAGACGTGGCCGCCACCCGCGTGGCCGACCTGAAAAACCGCGGCTACGCCAATGCCGGCCTGTACGACCCGCAAGGCGTGGGTGGCACCCACGTGATGTACGTACTGCACCACGCCGACAAGCCGGAGCAGTACTCGGGCCTGCCGAAAGACCCGGCCATCAGCACCACCGTGCAGCTGTGGAAAGGCTGGCTCAAACCGCTGGCCACCATCGGTATTGCCGCAGCCGGCCTGTTCGGTTTCTTCCACTACATCACCGTGGGCCCGAACCGCCCGGACGACGAAGATGAACACGCTGCGGCCAACCCTGCCGCCAAACAGGAGGACAAGGCATGAAAGAGCAACTGATCCAGCGCTATAGCGCGGCCGAACGCATCAACCACTGGATTGTGGCGGTGTGCTTCATCCTGCTGGCGATTTCTGGCCTGGCGTTTTTCTACCCGGCTTTCTTCTGGCTCACCGGCGTATTTGGCACCCCGCAGCTGGCGCGCATCATCCACCCCTTTGTGGGCGTGATCATGTTCGTGGCTTTTGCGCGGCAGTTTTTCCGCTACTGGCACCATAACCTGATCAACAGCGAAGACATCCGCTGGATGAAATCGGTCAAGACCGTGCTGTCCGGCCACGAGGTGGGCGATACCGGCAAGTACAACGGCGGCCAGAAGGGCATGTTCTGGCTGATGTGCGTGTGCATGGCCGTGATGCTGGTGTCGGGCTTCATCGCCTGGCGGCCTTACTTTGCCGGCTATTTCCCGATTCCGGTTATCCGCCTGGCGCTGCTGGCGCACGCCTGGGCCGCTACGGGGCTGATCGCCGGCATTATCGTGCACGTGTACGCCGCGTTCTGGGTAAAAGGCACCATCCGCGCCATGGTGGAAGGCGTGGTGACCCACGCCTGGGCCAAGAAACACCACCCGCGCTGGTACCGTGAAATGACAGGCAAGCAAAAATGAGCTGCGCGCTGCCCGTGCCTGCCGATGACACCCTGCCTGCCAGCCAGTGCCTGCCGGTACTGCGCCTGCAGGCGGGCAGCACGGTGGCCGCCACCGACCAGCTGATTGCCGAAGTGCCCGTGGCCATGGTGTACAACGGCGTCTCGCACGCGGTACTGCTGGCCAGCCCCGCCGACCTGCACGACTTCGCGCTGGGCTTTGCCCTGAGCGAAGGCATCCTGGCCCACGCCAGCGAGCTGTACGACTGCGAGGCCTGGCAAAGCGAGGCCGGCATAGAGCTGCGGCTCGATATAGCCAGCGCGCGCTTTAGCCAACTCAAAGCACGGCGGCGCAATATGGCCGGGCGCACCGGCTGCGGCCTGTGCGGCGTAGATAGCCTGGACGCCGTGGCGCAAACCATCGCGCCCCTGCCCGTGCGGCCAACCTTGCACGCCGACAGCATCGCCCGCGCCGTGGCCGCCCTGCCGGCGCAGCAGCCCCTGCACGCGGCCACCGGTGCCGCCCATGGGGCGGCGTACTGCCACGCCGACGGCAGCATCGTGCTGGTCCGCGAGGACGTAGGCCGCCACAACGCACTGGACAAGCTGATCGGTGCACTGCGCCGGCAGGGTACCGACACCCGCGACGGCTTTGTGCTGGTGTCCAGCCGCGCCAGCTACGAGATGGTGCAGAAAACCGCGCAAGCCGGCATCCCGGCGCTGATCGCCGTGTCTGCCCCCACCGCCTATGCGGCCAGGCTGGCCGGGCAATGCGGCCTGCTATTGGCAGGCTTTGCCCGCCCCGGCCGCCTGGTGGCCTACACCCATACCGAGCGGCTTATTACCGCCCACGCAACGGAAAACAACCATGTTTATTGACGATCTGGCCATTCAGGACACCGCTATTGCGCAGCCGCTACGCCCGCCAGGCCAGCAGGTATTTACCCGCCGTGCCGAGCGCCTGCTCACCCTGGCGCAGGGCCATGCCATGGCCGACTTCCTGCAATGCTGCGCCGCCATCGCACAAGCCCAGCAAGCTTGCCACGACAGCCTGGCAGAACAGGCCGTCAGCAGCACTGCCAGCCTGCGCGACATACTGACCCGTTTGCACCAGGCGCTAGGCCTGGCGCTGGGCGATAGCAGCCACAGCGCCATCCACTGCCTGCTGGCCATGGACGACGACGCCCTGCAAGCACTGGCGACCTCACTGCGTACCGGCACGGCTGCGGCCAACGCTGCCCTGCACGCCGGCCTGCCGCTACTGGGTGCGTCCCTGCAGGTGCAAGCCGTTATCAGCGCCCGCCAGCGGGACCTTGGCCGCCTGCAGCATATCGAGAGCGACCACTGCCCGGTATGCCACGCCCCGCCGGTGGCATCGCTGCTGCGCCGTGGCGACAGCGGCCACGCCGTGCGCTATGCCTGCTGCAGCCAGTGCGCCAGCGAATGGCACGTCACCCGCGTGAAATGCCTGGGCTGCGGCAATACCCGCCAGCTGCAATACCGCAGCCTGGCCCACCGCGACGCCGAGCCGGCCGCCCCCAACCACAAACAGCCGCACCAGCACCGTGCCGTGCAAGAGGCGGAATGCTGTGACAGCTGCCACGGCGAGCTGAAAATCGTGTCCACCTTGCTGGACCCGCTGGCCGAACCCTTTGCCGACGATCTGGCCAGCCTGATGCTGGACATGCTGGCCGGCGAAGCAGGTTACGGCCGCATCGGCGTGAACCCGTACTTTATTGCCGGCGAGGCATAGGTGCCGGTAGCCGCCAGCTAGCTGCACCAAGCAAATGGCCGCACACTATGCGGCCATTTTCATACCTTCCTGGCGGGCAAATACCGCCGGGCATCATCACTCGGCGGGCTTCGCCAGCTTGGCAGCAGCTTGCCAGCGGTAGTAGATATCCCATTCTTCTTCGTGCGTAGGCACAAAACCATGGCGCTGGTAGAAAAGGTTGGCCGCGCTGCCACGCAGGGCGCCCAGGCACAGCGGCAAGCCGGCTGCCGCCGCCTCGGCCTGCAAGTGCTGCAGCACCGCACCGCCTACGCCCTGCCCCTGTAAGCCTGGCAGCACGTACAGGTGGTCCAGATAGTGGCAGTCGGCCAGCTGGCGACGCGCCAGAAAGCCGATGCGCTTACCGGCGCGCGCGATCCAGCGGGTATCCGCTGGCTGAAAGCTGGCGGCCAACCGCGCACGCGCACGCTCGGGGTCGAAGCGGCCGATAGCTTGCAGGCTAGGCCGCATGGCTGCCAGGCGCAGCGTCAGCAGCGCCTCGAAATCGTCAGCAACGCACGGCTGCAGCTGGTAGCCCGCTGGCACGGCATCGTCAGCCAGTGGCTTGCGCATGAACACGCTCAGCGGGTGGTCGGGGTAGTCGCCAAAGGCGGTGCAGCGCGCAAAACCCTGCGCCGTGTAAAAAGCCAGTGCCGCCGGCTGCAACGGGCCGGTTTCCAGCATCAGCGCCAGGCAGCCTGCCGCCCGCGCCTCAGCTTCCAATTGCAACAGCAACTGGCCGGCTACGCCCTGCCCGCGCGCGGCCGGCTGCACGTACATGCGCTTGATCTCGCCGCAATCCGCACCCAATACGACGGCGGCGCAGCCACACGCTACCCCTGCCGCGTCACGCGCTACGGCAAAGCGCACCTGCGGCTGGGCCAGCCCGGTGATGTCCAGCGTATAGCAGGCCTCGGGCGGGTACAGGCCGCCCTGGTAGGCGTCCAGCTCGGCGATGAGGGCGATGATATCGGGCTGGTCCGGGTGTTCGAAGGCGATGTGCATGGCAGGTCCGGCGAGCGAAAGGTTTGCCGCAAATGAAAATGGCAGGGTTTTCACCCTGCCATGCTGCGGCAATACTGGCAAGCCTTAACAGGCTGCCTCCAGCTGGCGCACGCGCTCGAACAGGCACACGGTCGCGGCCATGGCCACGTTCAGCGATTCGGCGTGGCCGGGCATGGGAATGCGCACACGCAGGTCGGCCGCCGCCAGCACATCGGCACTAACGCCGGCGCCTTCATTGCCAAACACAAAAGCCACATCGCCAGCCAGATCCTGGCCGTACAGCGACACACTGCCCTCCAGATGGGTAACCAGCTTGCGCCCCGGCCAGGTGGCCAGCACGGCGGGCAGGTCGGCGGCTTCGTGGATATTCAGGGCAAAGTGCGCCCCCATTCCGGCGCGTAGCACCTTGGGCGAGTACACATCCACACAGCCTTTGGACAGATACACATCGCGCACGTTGGCCGCAGCCGCGCAGCGCAAAATGGTGCCGAGGTTGCCGGGGTCTTGCACGTCGTCCAGCATCACGCACGGCGCGCCGGCGGCGGTAGGCTGCGCTGCCGGGCGGCGGCACACGGTAAGCACCTCGGCCGGCGTGGCCAACGCGGTGACTTTGGCCAGTACCGGCGTGGCCACCAGCACCGCCAGGCGGCGATCGAGCCTGGCTAGCAAAGGCAGCAGCTCGCCGTGGTGCTGCGCGCTTTCGTTCACGTAAACAGCGTCAATGCCCAGGCCTGCGTCGATGGCAGATTGCAGCAGGTGCAAGCCTTCCAGCACCAGCTGGCCGTGTTTGCGGCGATCGCGCGCATTGGTGAGCAGGCGGCCCAGATGTTTGAGTTCATCGTTGGCCGCCGAGGTAAGGGTTTTCTGGAATGTCATGCTTTACAAGGCTATCTGCGACACCCGCGCCACGGTTTCCTTGAAGCGCTGGTAGGTGTCGTCGTCTATGGGTTTATTGCTGCGGAAATTATCGACAAAGAACACGCCCGCCAGCGTGTGGCCGGTAAATACCGACATGCAGGCAAAGGCGCTATCGCCCAGGTGGCCAAAGAACGGGTCTTCGTACTTGCGGGCTAGCTGTGCCCGCGTGGCGGCGGGCGCATGGAAGCTTTGCGGTTTGCTGGCCAGCAGGTTGAAGAAGCTGCCTGGCTCCAGCGATACCGCCAGCTTGCGTATCGGGTCGTGGTCGTCCAGCCCTACCTGGTAGCGCAAGCGCAAGGTATGGCTAGGCTGGTCGTAGCGCAGGAAGAAAATGCGTTCCAACTTGAGGTCGTTGGCAAAGTGGCGGATAGACTCGCGCAGCGCCACATCCAGCTGCTCGGCACTGCTGAGCGTGGATACCGGATTTTGTTTGACCAGGCTGGGGAACGGGCCTTCCATGTACATATAGGCGCGAGCGCTGTAGGTGTAGCCGGTGGCGCGCGGGTTGCGGGCGATTTGCAAAATGGACTGCTGTACCACTTTGTGGGCGTCTTCCGGGCTGCAGCCTATCAGCTTGGCTGCTGCCTCGATACCCACATTCCACTGCGAGCGCCACCAGCCCTGATCCACGCCATTGGCGGTGGCAATGGCCAGCTTGAGCAGCTGCTTGCGGCGGTTGCCCGGGCCGGTGCCCAGGTTGGCCAGCAGGCCGCTTGGCAGCGGCATTTTCTGGATGAACTGCTCCAGCAGTTTGGGGTACTCGGTTTTGAAAACGTCGGACACTTCCTGCAGTAGCGGGCCATGCGGCACGCGGTTGCGGTAAATCAGGTACAGGCAGGCCGGCAGGTTGTACACCAGCGCTGCCAGGAAGCAGTCTTCTACCTTGTAGTCGTCCAGCATGGCCAGCCAACCCTTGATGGTGAAAGCGGCAATGCGGCTGCGCCCCAGCCAGTCGCCCAGTGCGTCCAGCACGTCTTCGTCCAGCTTGCCACGGCTCACTTCCAGAATCGGGATATTGCGGTAGCGGGTGTTGACGGCCTCCAGCCCCAGCATCATCAGCATCTGCTCCACCGTCGGGGTGGCCTCGCTGCGCTGCAGAGCTTTGGACGCGCCCACTACCCGCAGCAAGTCCAGCAGCAGGAAGGGGTCGGACAAAGTGAGGTTGGACAGATCGGAAAAGGCGATCTGGTCAGGGTGCTGACTCATCATCTGGCGAACTTTGACTGCGGTGCCAGGCAGGATAGGCCAGCGGTTTTCAGCCAGGGAAGACAACCAGTTAGCTAGTTCCATGCGGGTGCCGCCAGATCAAGAGTTCTTTTTGCAAAATCCCCCCCAGCGGCAAGCGCTGGGCAGGCTCTTCAGTATTGATAGTGAATGTATTACTAACCAGCCAGCTATTTGTGTGGCATTTGTTTAAAAAATACTGCCACACCTTTTCCATCGGCGCCGGAGAAAGAAAGGCGTGGATCACGTTGTACTGCGCCCAGTCTTGCTGCCAGAAGTTACCGTAGTACAAGCGGGCATTAGCCGGGCGGCCCGCCAGCACATGGCGGCAGTAGCTCCACAGCCAAGGCAGCATGGCATTTTCGACACCGGCTACCTGCACATCGGGGCGCAGCTGCGCCAGGCGCAACACCACGCGGCCATCGCCACTGCCCAGGTCCAGCACGCGGGCACCCTGTGGCAGCCAGGCGGCCAGCACCTCGGTACTTTCGCGGGATGACAGATACAGCGGCACACGCTCGGTAATGGCATTACGTGACACGGCATAAGTGAGCACAAACGCCAGCAGATACACCCAGGGTGGCAACGCCAGCCACAAGGCGGCCAACACCAGCGGGCCCGCCACGGCATGCAGCCAGCGCCCCATGCCTTGCAGGCGCAACAGGCTGGCCAGCAGCAGCGCCAGCGCCGCCTGCAGCCCACTCCACAGTACAGGCTGCGCCAGTGGCGCCACAAAATAGAACACCAGGAGTGCCGCCGTCAGCTGGATCAGCAGGGCACGCAGCAGGGCTGCCAGCATCAGTGCCCGCCTGCGGGCGCCACCGGCGCTACCGCTGCAGCGGCCTCTTGCGGGCTGCTGACCGTAGCATTGCTCAGGTCGGCATCAGAGGAAATCAGGCCATCGCCGCGGATACGCGCCTCGGCGTCTTTGTTCAGGATCACAATGGCAATACGGCGGTTTTCCGGGCTGAACACGTTTTGCTTGTTCAAGGGGTCAGCCGGGCCCAGGCCCACCACGCGCAGGACTTTCTCATCCAGCATACCGCCGGCAATCATCTCGCGCCGCGCTGCATTGGCCCGGTCAGCAGACAGTTCCCAGTTGGTATAGCCGGCATCACTGCCGGAAAAACGGTTGGCATCGGTATGGCCAGAAATACTGATGCGGCTATCGATATCGTTCAGCTCGCGGCCGATGGACTGCAGGATCTCGCGGGTATAGCCCATCGGGGCAAAGCCACCCGACTGGAACATGGGGCGGTTCTGCTCGTCGATGATCATGATGCGCAGGCCGTCGGGCGTCATTTCCATCTTCACCTGGTTCTTGAACTGCTTCATGAATTCGCTTTTGGCCATGCCCTCTTCCAGCTTGGCTTGCAGGCGCTTTTGCAGCTTGTTCAGCTTTTGTGCTTCTTCTTCGGCCTTGGCCGGGTCCGGGTTACCCTTTTTGACCAGGCCGGCAGATTTGGTCAGATCGGTACCGCCCCCCTTGATCACCGAGGTAGACGCGCCTGCACCCTCACCGCCCTGCAAAGCGGTTTTCAGTGGCGATTTGAAGTAGTCGGAGATACCGCTAAGCGTCCCCTGCGAGGTAGAGCCCAACAGCCACATCAGCAAGAAGAACGCCATCATGGCAGTAACAAAGTCGGCGTAGGCAATTTTCCACGCACCACCGTGGTGGCCGTGGCCACCTTTTTTGATCTTTTTGACGACTATGGGGCGTTGTGATTCGTCAGCCATGCTTGCAGCCCTTGTTATCGCAGGTAAACACGGGTGCGGCGCTGGCCAGCTAGCCCGTCGGTATGATTAGACGCTGCCGCAGCTTAAGGCATGCGGCCAACCCTTATCTTACTACATGACTTGCAGCTGCTGTGCTGCCTTGCGGCTGCCGCACAGCATGCACGTAGCGGCAAAACAGCAAAAAACCCGCCGCAGCGGGTTTTTTGCTAGCCGTGGGCGGCTCAGGCCAGGCCTTTTTCTTTCAGCTGGCGCTCGAACTCGGCCATGCAACGCGCGGCCGTGTCGATCATCTGGTCGACCTCTGCCTTGCTGATCACCAGCGGCGGCGCCGACACGATATGGTCGCCGCAGGCACGCATGATCAGGTTATTGGCAAAGAAGATGTCACGGCACATCAGGCCGATCTCGCCCCAGTTGGCGAACAGCTCGCGCGTCTGCTTGTTTTTCACCAGGGTAAACGCCTGGATCAAGCCTACACCGCGAATGTCGTCCACGTGTTCGAACTGGCTGAAGGTTTCGCACCAGCGCTTTTGCATATAGGGGCCGATGTCTTCTTTTACGCGCTGAACAATGCCTTCGTCGCGCAGGGCTTTCACGTTGGCGTGCGCTACGGCGGCGGCTACCGGGTGGCCGCTATAGGTAAAGCCGTGGTTGAAGTCGCCACCGGCAGCCAGGGTACTGGCTACTTCGTCGTTCACGAACACGGCGCCGATAGGCAGGTAGCCGGACGACAGGCCCTTGGCGGTGGTGAAGATATCCGGCTGGAAGCCGAAATGCGTCTGGCCGAACCATTCGCCGGTGCGGCCAAAGCCGCAGATCACTTCGTCGGCCACCAGCAGGATGTCGTACTTGCGGCAGATGCGCTGCACTTCCGGCCAGTAGGTGGACGGTGGCACGATCACGCCGCCGGCACCCTGGATAGGCTCGCCCACAAAGGCGGCTACCTTGTCGGCACCCACTTCCAGGATCTTGTCTTCGATCCAGCGCGCAGCAGCCACGCCGAACTCTTCCGGCGTCATGTCCTTGCCGTGTTTGTAGTACCACGGCTGCTCTACGTGCACGATGCCGGGAATCGGCAGATCGCCCTGCTCGTGCATATAGCTCATGCCGCCCAGGCTGGCGCCACCAATGGTGGAGCCGTGGTAGCCGTTCCAGCGGCCGATCAGGGTTTTCTTCTCTGGCTTGCCTTTTACATCCCAGTAGCGGCGCACCATGCGGATCATGGTATCCACCGACTCGGAGCCGGAGTTGGTGTAGAACACGTGATCGAAGCCCTGCGGGGCCACTTGGGCCAGCAGGTGCGACAGCTCTACCACCGCCGGGTGGGAGGTCTTGAAGAAGGTATTGTAATAAGCCAGCTCGTCCATCTGGCGCTTGGCCACGTCGGACAGGTCTTTGCGGCCGTAGCCGATGTTCACGCACCACAGGCCGGCCATGCCGTCCATGATCTGGTTGCCTTCGCTATCCCACAGGTAAATGCCGTCCGCACGGGTGATCATGCGCACGCCCTGCTCGTTCAGCGAAGCGGTATCGGTAAAGGGGTGCAGGTGGTGAGCGGCATCCATCTCGCGCCAGGCTGCGGTATTACGTTGCTGCGTCATTTCTACTCTCCAGTAAACACCGCCTGCGGTACCAGGGTTGGCCGCAGGCGGTAGCGTGTCGTCGTTATCGTTATGGTGTTACACGTGCAGCAGCAGGAATTTGCGTTCCCACGGGCTGATTACGCGGAAGTACTCAGAGAATTCCTTCTCTTTCATACCTACATACATCTTCACAAAGCGCGGGCCGAGGATCTCGGCGATATCGGTGCAGTTTTTCAGGCGCACCAGCGCTTCTTCGGTGCCATGCGGGAACTGGAACGGCAGCTCGTACGCATCGCTGGACAGCGGGTCGCGCGGCTTGATCTTGTTCACCATGCCCAGGTAGCCGCAGGCCAGGGTGGCGGCCATGGCGATGTACGGGTTCACGTCCACGCCCGGTACGCGGTTTTCCACGCGGCGCGCTGCCGGTGAAGAATGCGGTACGCGCAGGCCCACGGTGCGGTTGTCGTAGCCCCACTCCACGTTGGTCGGCGCGGCGGTGTAGCGCGACAGGCGGCGGTAGCTGTTTACATACGGTGCAAAGAACGGCATGCATTCCGGCAGGTAGTGCTGCAGGCCGCCGATAAAGTGCAGGAAGTCGTCCGAGGTGCTGCCGTCCGGGTTGCTGAAAATGTTCTTGCCGGTTTCGATGCTGGCCACACTCTGGTGGATGTGCATTGCACTGCCCGGCTCGCCTTCCATTGGCTTGGCCATGAATGTGGCATACATGTTATGGCGGAAGGCGGCTTCGCGCACTGTCCGCTTGAACAGGAATACCTGGTCACACAGGTCCAGCGCATTACCGTGCAGGAAGTTGATCTCCATCTGCGCGGTGCCGATTTCGTGAATCAGCGTGTCCACTTCCAGGTTCTGGGCGTGGCAGTAGTCATAAATGTCTTCGAACAGCGGGTCGAACTCGTTTACCGCATCGATGGCGTAGGAGCGGCGGCCGAATTCGGCGCGGCCGGTACGGCCGATAGGTGGCGCCAGCGGAATGTCCGGATCGGGGTTGGGCGACAGCAGGTAGAACTCCATCTCGGGCGCCACCACCGGTGCCCAGCCCTTGTCTTCGTACATCTTCAGTACGCGGCGCAGTACGTTGCGCGGCGCCACTTCTACCGGCTGGCCATCGGCGCGGAAGGCGTCGTAGATCAGCTGGGCGGTAGGGTCGGTGGCCCATGGCACGTAGCGCAGGGTGTTGGGGTCGGGCAGCAGCACCATGTCCGGGTCGGTCAGGTCCAGCATGCTGTCGTCGGGGTAGTCGCCGGTAACGGTCTGGATCAGTACCGCCTCGGGCAGGCGCATTTCCGACTCGGAAACGAACTTGTCTTTCGGAACGATCTTGCCGCGTGCCACGCCGGTCATATCCGGCACAATGCACTCCATCTCGGTAATACGGTGCTCGCGCAGCCATTCAAACATTTGGTGACTCATGATGCATTTCCTCTATTTTCCGGTCTGTGCCGGAAGGTTTTGCCGAGTACACGTCTATTGGTTTCGACGCATACGGCGCTCCCGGCAAGCGTCGCCGAAAGCCTTGAAAATCGCTTGTGAAGCCTTGTTGTCCCAGTATTTCCATTCCGGGTGCCACTGTACGGCGTAGGCAAAACCGGGGGCCTTGTCAAAGCGGTACGCTTCTACCAGGCCGTCTTCGGCCAGCGCCTCGGCCACCAAGCCATCGGCCAGGCGCTTGATGCCTTGCTGGTGAATGGAGTTCACCTGCACGCTGTCACAGCCCAGCCAGCCTTGCAGCCAGCTGCCTGCGGCCAACCTTACCGGGTGCGCCGGGCCGTACATGTGGTCCAGGTCTTGCGTATCCGGCTCGCGGTGGTCGTTCAGCCCCGGCACTTCCTGTACGTGCTGGTGCAGCTCGCCGCCCATCACCACGTTGATTTCCTGGAAGCCGCGGCAGATGCCCAACAGCGGCACGCCTTCTTTCACCAGCATGTCGATCAGCGGCAGCGTGGTAGCGTCGCGCGCCTTGTCGTGCAGCGTGCCCTCACGGCTGGGCGCACCCTGGTAGTGGTGCGGCTCCACATTGGATGGCGAACCCGGCAGCAGAATGCCGTCGACCAGGTCGACAATGGCACGCAGCTGGCTGGCATCGCCCAGCGAAGGGATAAGGATGGCCACGCCACCGGCCCCGCCCACGGCGGCGGTGATGTACTTTTCACCTACCGCGTGAAACGGAAACAAGCCGATCTGCTTGACGTCGCACGGTATCCCGATAATGGGTTGCAACATGATTTCCTCGTTTGTCAGTGCGCTGCCCTGGCTGCAGCCAGTGGCTCGACATAGTCGTAGCCCAGGGCCTGCGCCACAGCAGCGTGGGTTACCTTGCCACGGCAGACATTCAGGCCGTGACGCAGGTGTTCGTTATCCGTCACCGCCTGTACCCAGCCCTTGCCCGCCAGCTCCAGCGCATACGGCAAGGTGGCGTTGGTCAGCGCCATGGTGGAGGTACGCGCTACGCCGCCCGGCATATTGGCCACGCAGTAGTGCACGATGCCATCCACAATATAAGTGGGGTCCTGGTGCGTGGTAGCACGGCTGGTTTCAAAACAGCCACCCTGGTCGATGGCCACGTCCACCAGTACCGCACCCGGCTTCAGGTGCTTGAGCATGGCACGGCTCACCAGTTTGGGTGCCGCGGCACCGGGTATCAGCACGGCGCCGACAATCATGTCCGCCTCGCGGATGCTGTCTTCGATGTTGGCCGCATTGGACATCAGCGTCTTGATGCGCCCGCCAAACACCATGTCTATCTCTTTCAGGCGCGCCAGCGATTTGTCCAGGATGGTGACATCCGCCCCCAGCCCCATCGCCATGCGCGCTGCATTCAAACCTACCACACCACCACCAATCACCACGACACGGGCCGGTGCCACACCAGGCACGCCGCCCAGCAATACACCACGGCCGCCTTGTGCTTTTTCCAGGGCGTGCGCGCCGGCCTGAATGGCCATGCGCCCCGCCACCTCGGACATCGGGGCCAGCAGCGGCAGGCCGCCACGCTCGTCGGTCACCGTTTCGTACGCAATGGCCACCGCACCGGATTCCACCAGCAGGCGGGTTTGCTCCGGGTCCGGCGCCAGGTGCAGGTAGGTAAACAACAGCTGCCCTGGGCGTAACATGCGACACTCCACCGGCTGCGGCTCTTTTACCTTGATAATCATCTGCGCCTGGGCAAACACCTCGTCAGCATGGGCGGCGATGCCGGCACCTGCCTGCAGGTAGTGTTCATCGGTAAAACCTATTGCCAGGCCGGCCTGGCTTTGCACAATCACCTTGTGGCCGGCGGCCACCAATTCACGCACACCGGAGGGCGTAAGGCCCACGCGGTACTCATGATTTTTGATCTCCTTCGGAACGCCGATTAACATAGCTGACTCCTTTGGTGGTGTCGTGAATAATTAGCAGCAATTGTTTAAAAAAATCTACAACAAGCTTGCAGTCACACACTGATTTTGACTATAACTTGCACACCTTGCAAAGAAATTTCGATTTTGCAGCGCAGCAGTGCAGTAAAAAGTGGTCAAAATCCTTATCATCAAACGTCTAAAATTATTAACATTTGGATTGGACAGGAACATATGGATGTTGGTGCACGACTCAGGATGGTTCGCGAACGCATGGGACTTTCCCAGCGCGAACTGGCCAAACGGGCTGGGGTGACAAACGGCACGATCTCGCTGATCGAACAAAACCGTGTCAGCCCTTCCATCAGCTCGCTGCGCAAGGTACTGGAAGGCATGCCAATGACCTTGTCGGACTTCTTCACCTTCGACACCGAGCCGCAACAAGCGCATGTATTTTACACCAGCGACGAATTACCCAACCTGGGTAATGATCAAATCCAGTTGCTGCTAGTAGGTACGGCGCACGAGCGACGCGACATTGCCATCCTGCGCGAGGTATACCAGCCCGGCGCCGACACCGGCCCCGACATGCTGGTACACGAAGGCCAGGAAGGCGGTGTGGTATTGAAGGGGGAGGTAGAAATCACCGTGGGCAGCGACGTACGCGTACTGGGCCCGGGCGATGCCTACTATTTCGACAGCAAGCAGCCACACCGTTTTCGCAACGTTGGCAACGACACCTGTGAGATTGTGAGCGCAAGCTCCCCGCCAACGTTCTAAATCGCCTCCCAAGCGGGGCGAACCCGATACTACAGAGGAGAAACACCATGGCTCGCACCCATGCAGAATGGAAAGCCCTTTCCGGCCAGATCACCATCGAAGGCCGTGCCTTCGTGGATGGCCAGTACGTCACCGCGGCGGACGGGCGCACATTCGACTGTATCAACCCGGCCACTGGCGACAAACTCGCCACCATCAGCTGGGCGGGTACCGCCGAAGTGGAGCAAGCTGTCGCCGCCGCACGGCGCGTATTTGAAAGTAGCAAATGGTCCGGGCTGGCACCGCTGGCTCGCGGCCGCATTCTGAAGCGCTTTGCCGCACTGATCCGCCAGCATGGCGACGAACTGGCCCTGCTGGAAACACTGGACGCCGGCAAACCCATCGGCGACACCACCACCGTGGATGTACCCGGTGCCGCGTATTGCGTGGAATGGTTTGCCGAAGCCATCGACAAGATCGGCGGCGAAGTGGCCCCGGTGGACCCCAAACTGGTGGGCCTGGTATCACGCGAGGCCATTGGTGTGGTAGCCGCCGTAGTACCGTGGAACTTCCCCATCCTGATGGCCAGCTGGAAATTCGGCCCGGCGCTGGCTGCCGGCAATGCCGTGATCCTGAAACCGTCGGAAAAATCGCCGCTTACCGCCATCAGGTTGGCCGCACTGGCGAAAGAGGCCGGCATGCCGGACGGCGTATTCCAGGTACTGCCTGGCGCTGGCGACGTAGGCCAGGCGCTGGCACAGCACATGGATATCGACTGCATCGCGTTTACCGGCTCTACCGGCGTGGGCAAGCTGATTGCCACCGCCGCCGCGCAGTCCAACCTCAAGCGCGCCTGGCTGGAGCTGGGCGGCAAGTCGCCCAATATCGTGCTGGCGGACTGCCCGGACATCGGCCGTGCCGCGCGCACCGCTGCCGGTGCCATCTTCTACAATATGGGCGAGATGTGCACCGCCGGCTCGCGCCTGCTGCTGCACAAAGACATCAAGGACGCCTTCCTGGCCGAGTTCAAGAAAGCCGCCGCAGCCTACCAGCCGGCCGACCCGCTAGATCCGGCTACCAGCATGGGCGCTATTGTGGACCGCATCCAGTACGACAAGGTGCTGGGCTACATCGCCAAGGCGCGCGAGGAAGACTGCGAGCTGGTGTGCGGCGGCAACGCCACCCGCACCGACCAAGGCCTGTTTATCGAGCCTACCGCTTTTGTCTGCCCGCGCCCGGACATGACCATTTGCCGCGAGGAAATCTTCGGCCCGGTACTGTCCATCATCACCTTCAGCGACGTGGAAGAAGCCATCCGCATTGCCAACGATACCGAATACGGCCTGGCGGCCGCGGTATGGACCAGCAACGTCAGCACCGCGCACCAGGTATCGCGCCGCCTGCGCGCCGGTACCGTGTGGGTGAACTGCTACGATGAAGGCGGCGACATGAACTTCCCGTTCGGCGGCTTCAAGCAGTCCGGCAATGGCCGCGACAAGTCGCTGCACGCGCTGGAAAAATACACCGAGCTGAAATCCACGCTGATCAAGCTGTAAAAGCGCCCGCGCCCGACCAAACCAAGCCTGCCGCGTGCAGGCTTTTTCTTTTGCTGCCCGGCACTACCGCACAGACAAAATGTCGCAGTCACTAGCGCCAGGGACAGAAAGTCGCACTGTCGGCGTAAGATATCGGCAGCCTGCGCCGACCAAAGCAGGCAGGCACCGCACCAGCCGTGGCTGCGGCCAACCTTGCCACCTGTAGCCACAGCTGGCAGGCCATTTGCTTAAACATTACCTTACCCAGCACTTACCCACGGGAATGCCCCATGTTGTCAGACCGCTTCGGCCGCACCATCGATTACCTTCGCCTGTCGGTTACCGACCGCTGCGACCTGCGCTGCAGCTACTGTATTCCCAAGGGTTTCAAGGGCTTTGAGGAGCCGGCCAACTGGCTGACCTTCAACGAGATCGAGCGCGTGGTGGCCGCCTTTGCCCGGCTGGGCACCCGCCGCTTTCGCCTGACCGGCGGCGAGCCGCTGCTGCGCCGTAACCTGCCCACCCTGGCCGCCAGCCTGTCGGCTCTACCGGGCGTGGAAGACCTGTCGCTATCCACCAACGCCACCCAGCTGGCCGCCCACGCCCACGCCCTGCACCAGGCCGGCGTACGCCGCCTGAACGTGAGTCTGGATTCGCTGCGCGAAGACTGTGTGCACGACATCACCGGCAGCCACAGCCTGCCCAAGGTGCTGGACGGCCTGCGCGCCGCGCGCGAGGCGGGCTTTGAGCGCATCAAGATCAATATGGTGCCGATCGCCGGTGTCAACGAAGCCGATATCGAGCCCATGGTGGCCTTCTGTATCGAAAACGGCCTGATCCTGCGCCTGATCGAGGCCATGCCCATGGGCAGCACCGGCCAGCATACGCAGGGGCTTAACCTGCAGCACACGCTGGCGCAGCTACAACAGCGCTTTGACCTGCGGCCAACGTGCAAAACCCTGGGCGGCGGCCCGGCCCGCTACTGGGAAAGCGCCGACGGTGGTTTTACCCTGGGCCTGATTACCCCCATGTCGCAGCATTTTTGCGCCACCTGCAACCGCGTGCGGCTGTCGGTAGACGGCACGCTATACATGTGCCTGGGGCAGGAAGAGCGCCTCGAACTGCGCCCGCTGCTACGCGATGGCTGCAGCGACACCGAGCTGGAAGCGGCCATACGCAGCGCCATCGAGCTGAAGCCGGAAAAGCACGAATTCATCGCACAACCACAGCGCGTGGTGCGCTTCATGTCGATGACTGGCGGCTAGCACCCGGCCTGGCCATGCACCGCGCCGGCAGCACCTCAGCGCGCCACTACCACACACCAGCTCCCGGCCGGCACAACCGCCCTTGTGCCGCCACATCCACTACGCAGCGCAAGCGCCACGTCTACTGGCGCGGCATGATTTCCTGACCATGCGGCGCGATGCCACCTGCGTTAGCTGCGACTCACCCATTCAGACACAAGCCCGACGCCCTGGCGGCCAAGCCAGCCCCATTGCAAACCGTGGCATGCAGCAACATCGCCAGGCAATGAAATTCCATAATGGAATGGAAATTATAAAAATGATTCATTTCACGAATGAGCAGCACATCCCTATACTGCAATCACTCTCTGTGTTGTGTTGTGGCTCGTAAGCGCAATGCCCTGAATTTCCTGCCCCGCCCGGCCAGTCCGGCAGCGCGGCAAGCCGAATGGGCACCCTTGATACGAGCATTGTGCCGGCTATATGCCGGCCATTTTTTTGCCCGCTCGCCGCGCAACACCGCCGCTGCGGCCAAGCGGCCAACCCTAGCCTGCCCCGCTTATTAGCGCCTCAAGCCGCGCCAGCGCCGCCGCGTCATTGGCATTGGCAAACCCTGCCTCGTCAAACACCACCTCTACCACCCGCAACCCCGCCAGCCAGCCGCGTATGCTGCGCCCGCCACCGGCCAGATAGGCCGGCACGCCCGCCAAGACACTGGCCCGCAGCAACAGGCACGCCGGCTGCGGGCCCTGTGCCGTGACCGGCATCGCCACATCGGCCTCGCCCAGCGCCGCCAGCAAGCGGGATACCAGGTCCGGTGGCAATAATGGTGTATCGCAAGGGGCGGTTTGCAGCAGTGTCACATGGGCAGGCACGCTCGCTGCCGCGGTAGCCAGCGCCGCCAGCGGCCCCATGCCCTGCCAAGGGGCCGCGTCCGGCCATACCGCGTAGCCGCTCGCGGCGTAGTCGTCCTGGTGGCGGTTGGCACTGATCGCCAGCCAGCCCACTTGTGGCTGCAGCACCTGCAGCACGTGGCGGTATAGAGGTTGGCCGCATAGCGGCTGCATGCCTTTATCCACCCCACCCATGCGGCGGCCTTCGCCGCCCGCCAGCAGCAAGGCGCCAATCATGCTTGCACCGCCTGCGGCCAGGCCAGCGTGCGCTGGCTGACAAAATGGCGCTGGCTGCCGTCTATCGGGTCGGTAAAGGCAATGCTGCGCGCCAGCAGCGCCAAGGGCTGGCTGAAGTCGTCCGCGGCTTTGTCGTGGCGGAATACCGGGTACCACGGGTCATTGGCGATACCGATACCCAGCGCCGCCAGATGCGCACGCAGCTGGTGCTTTTTGCCGGTGGCCGGCTGCAGGCGGTAGCGCGCCCAGTTGTCACGCTGCGCCAGCAGGCTGATAACGGTTTCGCTATTGGGCTCGCCCGCCACCTCCTGCATGACAAACTCGCCCGGCACCTCGGCCAGGCGGCTGCGGTGCAGCCGTGGCAGCGGCAGGTCTGGGCGCCACGGGGCAATGGCTTCGTATTCTTTTTGCACGCTGCGCTGCTCGAACAGGCGCTGGTAGGCCCCCCGGCTGGCGGCATCGATACAGAACACCATGACACCGGCCGTTTCACGATCCAGCCGGTGAATGGGCGATACCTGCTCCAGGCCAGGCTGGCTGCGCAGGCGGGTCAGCACGGTTTCGCGCACGTGCCGCCCGCCGGGTACGCAGGCCAGAAAGTGCGGCTTGTCCACCACCAGCAGGCGCGCGTCGCGATGCAAGATAGCGATATCGAACGGCACCGGTATTTCATGCGCTACTTCGCGAAAGTACCAGATACGCAGGCCGGGCCGATAAGGCGCCACAGGCGCGAGCGGCTCGCCGGCGTCGTTCCACACCTGGCCTGCGGCCAACCTGTGCGCCCAGGCATCCGCCACATGGGCAAAGCGCTGGCACAAGAAAGTCAGCAAGTCGGGCCAGTGGCCCTGTGGTAGCACCAGGCAGCTGGCGGCCACGCCTTGGCGCGGCGGAACGGGAGAGTTAGCGGTGGACATAGTCATAAAAAGTAGCAGGATTCTAGCGACAAATAGCCGCAGCGCCGGCATTTTACCGGATAATGCAGACTTCCCACGCAACAGGCCTACGCCACCCATGAAATCTGCCGCCCTGACCGACCAAGACTACCAGCGCCTGTCCGACACCCTGGCCCGTTTCGCCCCGCAAGGCGCGATGAGCCTGGAAAAGCTGGACGGCTTTTTTGCTGCCCTGCTATGTGGCCCGGAACAGATCAAGCCGGTAGACTGCCTGCCGGCCATCATGGGCGCCGCCTTTGACGACGATGACGCGTTCCACACCCCCAAGGCCATGGAACAGTTTGTGCGCCTGCTATCCGGCCACTGGCTGGACATCGCCCACACCCTGCAGCGCGGCCAGGCTTTCCAGCCCTGGCTGGAAGAAGACGAGCACGGCCAGGTGCACGGTAATGTATGGGCGGAAGGCTTTAGCGAAGGCATGCAGCTGATGCACGCAGACTGGGGCCTGCTGTTCGATGACGAAGACGCCGCCCCGGCGCTGGCACCCATCATGGCGCTGGCGTTCGAACACCACCCGGACCCGGAAATGCGCCCCTTCCTGCACGGCGCCAGCGCCGAGCAGCGCGAAGCCTGGCTGGCCAGCATCTCCGACTCGGTAGCCGGCATTTATACCTTTTTTGCCCAGCTGCGCGCCGAAATGGCCGCCGCTGAAGCAGCAGAAGAAGACGAGTAAGCCATGAGCCAGGCCGCCCTATTCTGGAACCCGCGCTTTGCCGGCGAGCAATACGCCTACGGCAACGCACCCAACGACTTCCTGAAAGAACAAGCACCCAGGTTGGCCGCAGGTAGCCGGATACTGAGCCTGGGCGAAGGCGAAGGGCGCAATGCCGTGTACCTGGCCACGCTGGGGCACCAGCTTACCGCCGTAGACGCCGCCCACACCGGCCTGATCAAGCTGCTGCAGCGCGCGGCACAGCGCAACCTCGCCATTACCGCCACGCTGGCAGATTTAGCCGACTACCCCATCGCACCAGGCAGTTGGGACGCCATCGTATCCATCTTCTGCCACCTGCCACCAGGCTTACGCCGGCAGGTGCTGGCCGACTGCGTCACCGGCCTGGCGCCTGGCGGGCTGTTTATTCTGGAAGGCTACACCCCGCGCCAGCTGGGTTTTGGCACCGGCGGCCCGAAAGACCCCGAGCTGCTGCTGGAGCCAGACACCCTGCGCCAGGAGTTAGCCGGGCTGGAACTGCTGCACTTTGCCGAAGTACAGCGCGAAGTCATCGAGGGCAGCCTGCACACCGGCATGGCAGCCGTATTGCAAATCGTGGCACGCAAACCCGGCCCTACCCAAGCCTGATGCACCTGCCACAATAACGCCCTGCCTTCCCCGGCAGGGCGTTTCTCATCGGCCATTACTGCGCTACCGCCTGATGCCGTGCCAGCAAGGCATCCAGCTGCCCGTTACGATCCATTTGCTCCAGCTGCCGGTCGATCTGGCGTAACAGCAAGCCGGCATCCGGGTAAGCCCGCGACACCATGAAGTGCAGCGGCACCGGCACCAGGCCAGGCAACAACCTGGCTTGCAAACGCCCACCATCCTCGCCCAGCAAACCCAGCAACTGCAGGCTACGCCCGACTTCTACGTACTCGGCAAAACCGCGGCAGCGGCCGGCCTGCATTTTTTTCATCACCAGCAAGTAGCTCGACGAGCCCTCATCCACCTCGTCCGGCTTCACGCCAAAGGGGGCGTAGTTGAAGCCGACCAAGCCACACAAGGGCAAGCCCGGCGCGGCGCCAGGCCATAAAAACAAGGCCGGCCGCAAATGCAGGTAGTGGCGGCTAAACAGGAACTGCCGGGCGCGCTCGGCAGAAAAGGTGGCCCCCATTACTACCTGCACCTGCCGCCCCTGCTCGGCCAGGCTCAGGCAACGGCGAAACGGCAACAACACAAACTCGGGGCGAAACGCACTGGCACTCAAGACGGCATGCAACACGTCAGGCGAGTAGCCCAGCACAGGGCGCGCATTATTATGTTGCGGCGGCCCGAAATAAGATGATGGCGGCCAACCATTGTCGCCGCCACAGGCCACAATACCTGCCGCCGCCGCTACCTTCGCGACCATCAGGCAGAACATAAAGAAAAGCAGCCTGGCCATAATTTCCTTTCTATCGAGAAAGGCAGACTAACAGCGCGCCCGGCCAACAACAAGCACTTGCCAAGGCCAGCACAGCGATACGCAGCATTTCTATAAACCGATATAAAAACAACACCCTGCGCCCCGCGACAAAAAGACGCTTGCCTTTGCTTTTGAATACGTACAAAATCAGAAGCAAGGAGATCACACACATGACACAAGGTGGAAAACGCGAGGGCGCAGGCCGCAAATCACGCTTTGGTGGCGACAAAACCGTTGCCATGCGCGTGCCGGAGCCGCTGAAGCCCGTGCTGGAAGGCTGGCTGGACGAATACCGTAGCCTGCGCAGCCTGCGCGGTAACAGCGCCGGTGATATCGCCCTGCTGGGTGAAGCCCTGAAAAACATGTCGCTACCACTGTTTGCCAGCCGTGTTCCGGCAGGCTCACCCGTGGCGGCAGATGATCTGAAAGAAGCCGATATCGACCTGAACCAGCATCTGGTGCGCAAGCCCGCGTCTACCTTTCTGGTCACCGTCAAAGGCGACTCCATGATCAACGCCGGCATCCACGATGGCGACTTGCTGGTGGTAGACCGCTCGCTGGAGCCACGCAGTGGCAAGGTTGTCGTAGCCGTGATCAACGACGAGCTCACCGTCAAACGGCTGGAACGCTCGGCAGGCCGCATCCGCCTGCTGCCGGAAAACCCGGACTTCAAACCGATAGAAGTACCCGAAGACGCCAGTTTCTTCGTATGGGGCGTCGTGACCAATGTGATTCACGCAGTGGACTGAACAAGGAGCGCAGCATGAACAAGCATAACGACCCGGTAAAAATGATGTTCCGTGACTGGAAGCGCCTGCCACGCGCGTTTCGCGCCGTCATCGAAGGCCAGCCGCAAGTGCTGCTAACGCGTACTGGCCGCAGCTACTACGCCCCTGTCGAGTTTGTCGGCTAGGCGCACCCGCCCTGCCACCCGCCCGTTTGTGGGCGGGGTCATGCGTCGCTAGCCACGCCCCCCAAGCCAGGCTTACCGCCCGGCACCAGAACAAGCAGGGTGCTGCCACGCATCGCAGCCCCAGCCCACCGTGTCAGCCCGCCCCGGCCATGCCGGTGCCATGACAGGCCCGAGTTGGCCACCCCAGCCCCTGCCGAGCCGGCAGGGGCTTTGTTTTGCTCATACCGGCCGCAACAACACTCAGGCAGCCCCCCGCTCGGGGATAAACTCCGGCTGCAACAGCGAAAACTGCAGTAGATCGTGATACTGCCCCAGCCAGAAGCCCGCATGGCGCAAGCGGCCCTCCTCCACAAAACCCAGTTTGCGCGCCAGCTTCAGCGAGGCCGCATTGTCGGGGTGAATGCAGGCATCGATGCGGTGCAACGCCATCTCGCGAAACCCCCAGCCCAACACCGCCTGCAAGGCCTCCTGCATATAGCCCTGCCCCCAGGCCTCACGCCCCAGCTCGTAACCCAGCGTGGCGCGTCGCCAGCCGCGATTCCAGGCAAACAAGCCGCAGGTGCCCAGCAGCGGCCCACCCTGCCGCAGCGCAATACCCCAGCGCGTGCCCGGGTTGGGCAGTTGCCGCCAGCCCTGCCACAGCGCCACGATCTGCGCCATCTGTTCTTCGCTATGTACCGGGTCGGTACCGAACCAGCGCATGGCGTCGGCGTCGGCAAACACCGGGAGCAGCGCCGGCACGTCGTCCGGCCCGATTTGCCGCAGTTGCAGCCGGCGGGTGGTCAACAAGGGGAAAGTATCGGGCATGAAAATCTCGGTATGAAAAGGTTGGCCGCACAGGCAGGCTGCCAAGTGTACCTGAATGCCCGATGACTAAAACATTCGCAACACTGCCGACAAGCCTGCGCCCTGCAAGGCTAGCCAGGCCGCCGCGCCAGCCAAGGCGCGATACCCGCACGTGAACATTGTTTGCCGTACAACATGAAAAACGCCACCCGAAGGTGGCGTGGTCGGCAGCGCTATCAGCGCGGGCGATAGCCCACCAGACCGTAGTACAGAATGAACACGTAACACAGCATGGGCACGCCAAACGAGGCCAGCAGGCTGATATTGTCTGCCACCGTAGCCTGCAGCAAAGGCAGAACGGCGCCACCGACGATGGCCATGCACAGCACACCGGAACCGGCACCGGTCAGCTTGCCCAGGCCGGACAATGCCAGCGAGAAAATAGTCGGGAACATGATGGAATTGCACAGGCCGACTGCCAGCAGGCTCCACATGGCCACTTTGCCACCCAGCAGCATGGCCGTAGCGATCAGCAACACCGACACCAGCGCATTGCAGGCCAGCACCTTGCTGGCAGCAATATGGCGCATCACGGCACTACCGGCAAAGCGGCCAACCATGGCGCAACCCCAGTACAGCGACAGCAGCTTGCCGGCATCGGTCTGGCTCAGGCCACCGACGTCGGGCTGCTCCATCAGGCTCACCAGGAAACTGCCAATACCCACCTCGGCACCCACGTACACAAAGATACCCACGGCGCCCAATACCAGGTGGCGGTGCTGCCATACGCTACCGGCCGGCTGGCCGTCCTGCGCCACCTCATCCTGGATGGCAGGCAGACGCAACATGGCAAAAACAGCGGCAATGGCAAACAGTGTGGCGGCCAGCATCAGGTAAGGGCCTTGCACCGACGCGGCCTCGGCCAGGGCTTTCTCCTGCGCCGACACGCCGGTAATGTGCTGCGTACCGGCCAGAATCAGCATGGCACCCAGCAGCGGGGCCACGGTAGTACCCAGCGAATTGAACGCCTGCGTCAGGTTAAGGCGGCTAGAGGCGGTAGCTGCCGGCCCCAGGCGCGTGACATAGGGGTTGGCCGCCACCTGCAGAATGGTGATGCCGCTGGCCAGCACAAACAGCGCCCCCAGAAATGCCGGATAAGACAGCGTGGCCGCTGCCGGGTAGAACAGCAGGCAACCCACCCCGGCCATCCCCAGGCCGGCGACGATACCACGCTGGTACCCCAGCAGATGCACCAGGCGGCCAGCGGGTAGCGACACCACAAAGTAGGCGGTAAAGAAACTGAACTGGATCAGCGCAGCCTGCACGTAGCTTAGCGAGAACACGCCTTTCAGGTGCGGAATCAGGATATCGTTCAGCGAGGTAATCAGACCCCACATGAAAAACAGGGTGGTGAGTACGGCGAGCGATTTGCCGTGTTGCGTCTCTCCATGCTCGTGCATGTATGTGCTCCGGTGGTAATGGGCGAAGGCGCGCAGTCTAAGTTCAAGTGGCCTTGTACTCGACTGTTTTCAGCGCTTTTTATGCACCCACCGCGATGCAGCAAGCAAGAAGCCATCACAATCAGACACTTGCCGCCCCACCACGACACCGGCGGGCTGGCATTGCCCGCCAAAACCCCGATAGCGCATGTAAGTTTCGAGTAAGAAAACTACAAAACCACTCTGCATGCAGCCAGATTTTCGCCGCCAACCCCACCCGCCACAGTAGGCAAGACGGCGATGACGCCTCATACAGGATGCACCACCGCCGGCACGACACGCCCTTGCCAGCACCCGCGGGACAACCGGGAGCAGCGCAAACGGCTGGCCACGCCCTCTCAACAGCCGTCGCCACGGCTCCGCACACCGGCCGGGCAGCTCAGGCGCTAGCCGCTGGCCGCTGGCCGATACACGCAAACGGTGCGCTTGCCGGCCGCCTTGGCCTGATACATGGCCTTATCCGCCTGGCGCAGCACCTCGTCCACGCCAGGCGCCGCACCAGGTGTAAAGCAGGCCAGGCCAATACTGACCGACACCTGCACGGCGTAGCCCTCGAGCTGCTGCACCTTGCCTAGCTGTGCGGCCAACTGCTGCATGGCCCAAGTGTAATCGTGCTCCCCTACCAGCAGCAGCACAAACTCGTCGCCCCCCATGCGTGCAGCGCACTGCGCCGCCGGCCATTGCTGCAGCTGGCGGGCAATACGCTGCAACAAGGCGTCCCCTGCGGCATGGCCGAAGTCGTCGTTCACCGGTTTGAAACCGTCCAGGTCCAGATAAGCCAGCGCCCAAGGCTGCGATGGCGGTTGCTGCACCCAGGCTTGCAGGCTGGCAATCAGCGCGCGGCGGTTGGCCAAGCCGGTCAGCGCGTCGGTATGCGCCTGGCTCGCCAGCTGCTGGCGCACCAGGTTTTGCTGCTGTGCCAGATGGCGCAAGCGGGTATCGGTGCGCGTCAGCCAGGCCAGGATGGTGTCGTCCTCGGCCGCCGGGGCTGGCTGCTGCTGCGCATCGCCAATGTGCACGATATAGCGGTACAGCTGGCGCAAGCTGCCACCCAGCACGTCCCGGCTATAAGTGCGCATACGCAGCAATAGCAAACACAGGCCTGCGGTTACCAGCAGGAAGACAAAGCGCACCAGCCTGGCCTGCATGGCGGCTTGCTGTACCTCGAACAGCGTACGCTGCTCGATAAGCTGATAAAACTCGTCGATAGGCCGCATGATGCGCGCCTTGTGCTGCATATAGTTTTCGTCGTTCACCTTAAGCAGCGCCTGCGCCCTTAACAGGCCAGCCTGGCCAGGTGGTAGCGCATCGCTACGTGCCACCATGTCCATGGCGGCCAGCTCGATACGAATCAGGCGGTCAGACTGGCGCTTGGCATCCGCCAGGCGGGCAAACTCCTGGCTGGAAAAATGCGCGGCCTGCATCAGCGAAATCAGGCTGGCTTTCTCGCCGGCAGGCTTGGGGCGGTCATTACGCGGATAGACCAGATCCCAGTAGATCTGGTTGTAATGCAAAGGGCGCGGCGCCGTGCCGTCACGAATGGCGATGATCTCGAAAAAGTACTGACGATACTTGGGGTTACCGGTAGCCACATAGCTGCGCACCATGCGGGTAAGGTCATCGGATGACTGGCGCAGCTCGTCGGCCAGCAGATAGGATTGATAGCGACGTTCGTTGGCCTGATCAAGACGCCACTCGGTAAAGACATACAAGGCAAACGTGGCGGTGAAAACGACAAATAGCAATAGAGTGCAGATAAACAGCCATTGCAGGCGATCCAGGTTTTTCTGTGCTGCACTCATGTTATTCCTATCGGCAGCCACCGCCCGCCAAACCAGGCTTAGCCCCAGCTTGCGGCGGCATCACTATCACTGGCTTTGGCATCCACCCAACGGCTGCTGCCATCGATAAAATCTTCACGCTTCCAGAACGGCGCTTCGGTTTTAAGATAGTCCATCAGGTACTCGGCCGCTGCAAAGGCAGCCTTGCGATGGCCGCTCGCCACCAGCACCAGCACAATCTGCTCGCCTGGCGCCAGGCTACCAACACGATGCACCACCCGCACCGCTTTCAGCGGCCAACGTTGCGCGGCGTTACTGGCGATGCGCCCGATCTCGACCTCGGTCACACCGGGGTAGTGCTCCAGAAACAGCGCTGCCAGCGGGGTGGCCGCATCATGCACGCGCACCATGCCCTGGAACGCCACCAGCGCTCCGGCGTCGCCAGCGTGCTGGCGCAAGGCGGCCTCCTCGGCGGCCAGGTCAAAACGCCCGGCCTGAATACTGATATGGCAGTGCATGCTAGCCCCCTGTCACCGGTGGCAAAATGCCCACCTCGGCGCCTGGCGGTATATCGGCATCACCACGCACGATTTGCTGGTTCACCACCAGGCGAAACACCTGGCCCTCTGCCAGGGCCTGCGCCCAGCTATCGCCGCGGGCGCGCAGCTGCGCCAGCAATGTACCGGTACTGCCGCCTTGCCACGGCAACTGCTCTTCACTACACCCTGCCGTGTCTTTCAGGCGACCGAAATACAGTACGCGTATGTTCACTTGTTCTCCTTTAGCCAGCCCAAGACAAAGTCGGCAATGGCATCGATATGGTTTAGCGGCAGGCAGGGTACGGGCAAGTCGAGCACCGTGTCACTGGCTACCGCCATGATATCCGGGTCGCCCGGCTGCAGCAGCGGCTTGCCCAGCGCGGCGCGATACACCTCTATTTTCGGGACAGGCAGCCACTTCTGCCCCTCCAGCACCACCAGGTCTACCGGCTGCAGCCTGGCCAGCTGCGCCTGCAAGTCTGGCGGGGTGGCCAGGTTTTCGTACACTGCCAGGCCTTGTTCGCCCAGCAGCATCACCTGGGCGGCACCGGCAGAGCGGTGCCGGTAGCTATCTTTCCCGGGCGTATCAAAAGCCAGCGAGTGGTGGCTATGCTTGATCACCGACACCTGCACACCGGCCTGCTGCCAGCGCGGCAACAGCTGCTCCAGCAAGGTCGTTTTGCCACTGCCAGACCAGCCGGCCAGGCCCAGTACCGCTTGTTTTGTCATGCTGGCACGCTCACATCAAAGGCCGTCATAGCAAGCTCAACGGCCGGCATGGCGCAGCAGCTGCACGCTGGCCAACCCTAGCCCCGTCATCAGCAAAGAGCCAGCCAGATGGCTGCCGATATGCGCCAGCGCCCAGACCCAGCGCCCCTGCTGCAGCAGCGTCACCGACTCGGCAGAAAAGGTGGAAAACGTGGTCAGCCCGCCCAGAAAACCGGTTACTACAAACAGGCGCCACTCGGGCGCCAGCTGCGGGTTGGCCGCAAAAATGGCCAGCGCCACGCCAATCAGGTAAGCCCCCACCAGGTTGGCCGCCAAGGTACCGGGGGGCAAGGCAGGAAACAGCGTATTCAGGGAAACAGACAGCAGCCAGCGTAGCACCGCACCCAGCGCCGCACCCAGGCTGATAGACAAAATGGCCAGCACGCGCATACCCCGCTCATGAATCAGGCTGCCACTTTAGCCCAGCACGGGCTGCGCCGCCAAGCCAGCAGGCAAAAGCCCTGCTGCGGGGCAACAGGGCTTTTGCTGTGATGCGGCCAACCTTCCGGCGTGCATTTAATCGCGATACACCGCTGGCTGGCCCGTGACGGCAGCCATCACGGCCAGCTGGATATCCTCGGACATCAGCATGGCAGCGTTCCAGTTGGCCACGTGATTCAGGCCATCGGCCACGCTGTGGTCGCGGCTGTAATTGAGTACTTCTTTTGTACCCTGTACCGCCAGCGGCGACTTGGCGGCAATGGCCGTGGCCATGTCCATGGCGGTAGCCAGTACAGCGGCAGCATCCGGCAGTACGCGGTTGACCAGGTGCATACGCTCGGCGTCAGCCGCTTTCACGTCGCGCGCCGTCAGCGCCATTTCGCGGGCATTGCCCTCACCCACCACCCGGCCCAGGCGCTGCAGCGTACCCACGTCGGCCACCATGCCTACATCTACCTCGCGCACACTGAACACGGCGTTCTCGGCAGCCAGGCGGATATCTGCGGCCAACACGATGTCCAGTGCACCGCCGACACAGGCACCATGAATGGCGGCAATCACCGGCTTGCGGCATAGCTCCAGGCTGCTGACATTGGCTTGCAGGCCCAGAATGATGCGGCGCAGCTTGTCGCGCTTGCGGGCTTCGCAGTCTTCCTCGATGGCATTTTGCATGTTCATCAGCATGGACAGGTCAATGCCGGCACAGAAATGCTTGCCATTGCCGGACAGCACCACGGCGCGCACGCCAGGCTCGGCATCGCACCACTCCATGGCCTGCTGCAGCTCTTGCCACATGGTTTCGTTCAGCGAGTTGGCCTTGTCCGGGCGGTTCAGCGCCACGTGCGCCACCGCGCCGTGTTGCGTCAGCTGCAAGGTGGTGTAGCTCATGCTCAGGCCTCCTTGCGCTTCTTGGGCACCCAGGCCCACACCATTTCACACACGATGGGCGATTCGCCGGACTCGTCGGTCACCACCACGTCCACCAGCACATCGCCTTTATCCTCCACAAACATGCGCTGCACCTGCTCGGCGTTCAGCGTGGCAACGGCACGCATATCGCCCTGGGCACGCTTGTAATAGCTGACTTTCATCGACTTGAGCAGCATCAGTTTGTCGTCCGGCACGTTCATGCCCACCACAAAACCCGACGCCGTTTCGGCTAGCAGCGCCATGGCGGCGGCGTGCAGGCCTTTAATGTGGTTTTGTACTTTTTTGCGGTTTTTGACGCTCACCACCATGCGTTCGCGGCCAACCTCCTCGAATACCAGGCCGGCGGTACCCAGAAACGGTACAAATTTGCCGAACATGCGGGTAATGACCCAGGAACGCATACCGGCCGGCAGGCTGGCGGTTTTGTCCACCATACGGCACATACTGTTTTTTGCTGTTGTCATGATTGCCCTTCTCGTGTTGTCGATGGCTGCTCGGGCAGCCTTATAAACGGGGCGAGGGCTACAGCCCCCCGCCTCCTTGATTACGCCTGCGCCATGCCCAGTAGCAGGCGAATTTGCTGCTTTACCTCGTCCAGCGCCGAGCCATCCAGCCGCGCCAGCTGCAGGCTACCCTGCATGGCAGCAAAAACGATGGTGCCCATACCCTCTGCCGTACCGACATAGTGCATGGCACCGGCCGCCTGGCCGCGGCGCACAATCTCGATGGCCCAGGCGCGCATTTCTTCTACAAAGCTGGCCGTGCAGTGGCGCATTTCCGGCGGTAGCGTGTGTAGCTCGGCCGACAGAATGCCGCTGGGGCAGATTTGCTGCTTGTCGTAATAGGTATCCGCCAGGTTGAAATAACGCTCCAGCTGCAGCTGTGGTGACAGCTCGGCCTGCGCGGCCACATAGCGGGCAAAACGGCGGCGGTAACGCTCGATCAGCGCGACGCCCAGGTCGGTTTTCTTGGGAAAATGGTAGTGGATAGCGGCATTGCGCACCCCCAACTCACCGCTAATGTGTTGATAGCTAAAGGCATTGAACCCGCGCGAGAGCATCAGCACCTCGGCCAGGTCCAGGATTTTCTTGCGCGTATCGGTACGGGCATCGGTTTCAGGCTTCATGCCGCGACTCTACTTACTGGTCAGTAAGGTGTCAATGCAGCCACCGCAAGCCATGGACAGGCATGCCGAATACGTTATGATGGAGGCCAAATTGCCAGATGAGACGCGGTAAATTCAATGAAACTCAAGTTCAGCAAAATGCACGGCCTGGGCAATGACTTTGTCGTCATTGATGGCGTAAGACAAACCGTCACCCTGACGGCCGATCGTTTACGCCAGCTGGGTGACCGCCATCTGGGTATCGGTTTTGACCAGCTATTGCTGGTGGAGGCACCACAATCGCAGGAAAACGACTTCCGCTACCGTATCTTCAACAACGACGGCAGCGAAGTAGAACAATGCGGCAATGGCGCCCGCTGTTTCGTCAAGTTTGTTACCGAGCAGCGCCTGTCCAACAAGCGTGCTATTCGCGTGGAAACCGCCCGCGGGGTGATCGTGCCCGAGCTGGGCGAAGGTGGCCTCATTACGGTTGATATGGGTGCGCCGCGCTTTGCACCGCTGGAGATCCCGTTTCTGGCCGAGGGCGATGCCATCACCCACCCACTGCAAGTGGGCGACGAGTCCATCGACATCACTGTGGTTTCCATGGGGAACCCGCACGCGGTACAGGTAGTCAGCCATGTAGATACCGCACCGGTCAGCACCCAAGGCCCGCTGATCGAGCACCACAGCCGCTTCCCCGAGCGCGTCAACGCCGGTTTCATGCAGATCGTTGGCCGCAGTGAAATCCGCCTGCGCGTGTACGAGCGTGGCGCGGGCGAAACCCAGGCCTGCGGCACTGGCGCCTGCGCCGCCGTGGTAGCGGGCATACGCCGCGGCCTGCTGGACAACAAAGTCATGGTGCACACCCGTGGCGGCAGCCTGCAGATAGAGTGGCAAGGCAACGGCCAGCCGGTACGCATGACAGGCCCGGCCGTGACGGTGTTCACCGGCGAGATCGAAGTCTGACCCGCCTGCGGCTGAGGCAGGTCAAGCCCGCCCGCGCAGGCCAGGTGTAAGGTATTTCACCCCGATACTGTTTATTGCAAAGGAGCGCTGTAGTGGATGCTGAAGCCGTTCTGGCCTATCTGGACGCCAACCCGGATTTTCTTTCCGGCCATGCCCAACGCTACGGCCTCAAGCCGGTACAAGACCGCGTGGTATCGTTTGCCGACCGCCAGCTGCTGGACCTCAAAGACCGTAACCGCCAGCTGGAGGCCCGCCTGGCACAGCTGGTACGCCATGGCGAGCAAAACGACCAGACGCTGGCTCGCACCCACAAGCTGAGCCTGGCACTGATGAAAGCGCTGACGCTATCAGAAGTGCACAGCGCCATCCTGCAAGTATTCTCCGAGCACTTCGGTCTGAACCGCGTAGCCGTCAGGCTGTGGCACGACGCGGCGGCCAACACCGAGCTGTACAACGCGCGCCAGGACGTACGCCTGCTGGCTGGCAATCTGTCCGCGCCCTACTGTGGCCCCTACGCCAACGACGAAATCATCAGCTGGTTTCCGGCTGTACCGGTACTGCAGTCGTTCGCCCAGCTGGCGCTACGCGAGGGCACCGAGCCATTCGGCATGGTGGTGATCGCCAGCGATGACGCCCAGCGTTTCACCTTCGACATGCAGACCCACTATCTGGCACAGATGGGCGAGCTGATCTCGCTGGCCATGCTGCGCGCCCTGAAAGCATGAACCCCACCCTGTCCAGCGCCCTGCTGCTATTACCGCTGGTGTTATACACCCTGCACGCCCTGTGGCGGCTGATTGCCAGCGACAGCCTGCCTGCCGTCATGAGCTTTGCCTTGGCTTACCTGACGCTGGGCCTGGTCTGCCGCCTGGCGCTGCCTGCACTCCCCATGGTGCCGGTATGGTTGCCTTTCCTCTACCCGTATGCCTGGGTAGGCGTAGGGGCGCTGCTACTGGCCATGGCCACGCTCAAGGTTGGCCGCAACGGGCTGAGGCTGGAAAGCATCCCGCCGATACTGAGCATTTATGTGCTGTCGCAGCTATGCATGCATGCCGGGGTACTGCTGCTGACCCCGCTGCTGTCCGGCCGCCCGGCGCAAGCCTACAGCATGCTGCCACCGCTGGTCGCCACCGGTGCTTACCTGATCTATCGCCTGTGCCTGAAGCTCTGCCGCCACCAGCCAGCCTTTTCCTGGCTGGCCGTGATGGTATCCACGCTGGCGGCACCGCTGCTGCTGGGCTGGATGGCCGAGCTCAGCGTACCGCTGATGTTGCGGCATTTCTGAGGCAATTCCAGCCATGAAAAAACCCGCCAACCGGCGCAATGCCCGTCAGTTAACGCTGACTGGCGTTTTTTTGATTAGAGGTTTGTTGCGTTGAAGTAAGCTAGTGTGTCCGCGATGCGGACAATGTTTACATGCCGGTTCCGCCCGGCAAACGGGAAAGGGGGCGGATTGCCGCCCCCTTTTCATTCCCCCGCAACCCGGGGCTGCTCGAAACCCCGTCCAAAACGGCACGCCCCAGGCGCCGCCGAACTCGCTCCTCGCTAACGGCTCGGAGCTCAAACAAATCGGCGTCTTAAAACCTGGGACGCACCATTTTGGCCGGCTCGCGCCAACGGGATGGGGCGCCGCACTCACGCCTTACCAATTGATGGCCAAGTACATTCGACTAACTGACTAGCATTAGCCAACTGGCGGGTTTTTCCATGCCTGGGCGGCAACACCATCAGGCTGCTGGGGCTTTCAGCACGCTGCCGTCAGCATCCAGCACGGTCAGGCTTACCGGAATCGCGGCAGCCACACTCTGCGTTACCGTGCAGAAGTCTTCAAAGGTATCCAGCAAGCGCGCCAGCTGTGCCTGGCCGGCAGCCGGCGTCCCGCAGTGCAGCGTCACCGCGATGCCCAGCACCCGCAGGCGGTTTTGCCCATTGCGGCCAATCTCCGCGCTGGCCTCGCAGCTCAGCGGCTCCAGGTTGATACGATACTTGCGCGCGGCAAACAGCAAGCTGGCCGTCAGGCAGTTCGCCACTGCACCAACCAATAGCTGCGATGGCGAGGGGCCGGTATCACCACCCAGCGGCGCCGGCTCGTCGGTCAGCAGTGCATGGCCACCATCGAAATGGTTGTCGAAGCGGTAGTTTTCCAGCTGTGTCAGCGTGACACGGGCATTGCCAGACATGTGCTCTCCTTACCTTACAGCGTGCGCCCCACCACGGCCGCCAATGGCCGCAGCGTCGCCAGCAGTTCATCCAGTGCATCTGGGGTAATAGCCTGCTCGGCATCACACCAGGCTTGCTGCGGGTTGTCGTGTACTTCCAGCAGCAGGCCATCAGCCCCCGCCGCGATAGCCGCGCAGGCTAGCGGCGCTACCAGGCTGGAGCGGCCACCGGCGTGGCTGGGGTCGACCAGCACCGGCAGGTGGGTTTCTCGCTTTAACAGCGGTATGGCGCTGATGTCCAGCGCGTGGCGGCTGGCGGTATCGAAGCTGCGGATGCCGCGCTCGCAGAACACGATGTTGTGGTTGCCGCCCACCGCGATGTACTCGGCAGCCATCAGCCACTCGCTCAGGGTAGAAGCCACACCGCGGTGCAGCAGCACCGGCTTGTTGATGCGGCCAACCTCTTTCAGCAGCTCCACGTTCTGCATATTGCGCGGGCCGATCTGGATCACGTCCACGTCGTACGCCAGAAAGGTATCCAGCTGGCGCACATCCAGCAGCTCGCTCACCATCGGCATGGCCTGGCTACGCGCAGCCTGCTGCAAGTAGTCCAGCCCCGCCTCGCCCACACCCTGAAAAGCATACGGACTGGTACGCGGCTTGTAGGCCCCGCCACGCAGCAACCCGACACCACTGCGGCGCAGGCGGGTAGCCAGTGCCTGCATTTGCCCGGCGCTTTCGATGGCACTGGGGCCGGCAATCAGCTGGATGGCGCTGCCGCCTAGCTGCACGCCACGCACCGACACCACGCTATTGTCCGGTTTGACTTCGCGCGAGACGATGCGGTAGTCCTTCAGCACACGAATAGCACGCTCCACGCCAGGCATGGTTTCGAACATGTCGGCAGACAGCACACGCTCGTCACCCACGGCGCCGATAATGGTGCGCTCGGTACCGCGCGACAGGTGTTCGGCCAAGCCGGCGGCGCGAATCTTGGCCACCACCGCATCGATATCGGCAGGGTTGGCCCGGCCGTGCATTACGATAATCATGCCGCGCTCCGGCTAGATGTTGTCATGCGACAGCCATTTGCCCTCGGGCGCGCCGCGGTAGTGGTTCATGGCGTCCAGCAGGTCGGGCAGATTATCTGCCACCACAAACAGCGCCAGGTGGCTTTCGCGCACAAAGCCTTCGTTAACGCCATGTTTCACCATGGCCAGCAGCGGGTCGAAGAAGCCATCCACATTCAAGAGACCAATGGGCTTGCTGTGTACCGACAACTGGGCCCAGGTCAGCATTTCAAACAGCTCGTCGTAGGTGCCGAAGCCACCTGGCAAAGCGATAAAGCCGCCAGACAGGTCTTCCATCAGCGCCTTGCGCTCGTGCATGGTTTGCGTGACATGCAGCTCGGACAGGCCGTGGTGCGCTACTTCTTTTTCTTTCAGAAAACCCGGGATCACGCCTACCACACGGCCGCCAGCGGCCAGCGCCGCATCGGCGGCCTCGCCCATCAGGCCGATATTGCCACCGCCGTATACCAGGGTAATGGCGCGGGCGGCCAAGGTACGGCCCAGCTCTTGCGCCGCGTGGGTATAGGCCAGGCGGATGCCACTATTGGAGCCGCAAAACAGACAAACGGATTGGATACTCATGGCTTGCTTTCTATCGGGCCACCAGGCGGCAGCCCAGTCATTACAGTACGGCTTGCGGGTAGGCACCCAGCACTTTGACAAACGACGTGCGCTCGCCCAGGCCTTTCAGTGCCTGCGCGATATTGTCGCTGCTGTGGTGGCCTTCCATATCGATAAAGAACACATAGTCCCATAGCCCGGCACGCGACGGGCGCGACTCGAACTTGGTCATGGAGACACCGTTGGCCGCAAGCGGCTCCAGCAGCGAGTGCACCGCGCCCGGGCGGTTTGGCGCCGACACGATAATGGAGGTTTTGTCTTGTGCAGTCTGGCCGACTTCCTGATGGCCCAGCACCAGGAAGCGCGTGGTGTTATTGGGCTCGTCTTCGATATTCTCGGCCAGCTTGGCCAGGCTGTAACGCTCGGCAGCGGCCTGGCCGGCGATAGCGGCGCAGTCGGCGTCTTCTGCGGCCAACCTGGCCGCTTCGGCATTACTGGCCACCGAAATGCGCTCTACATGCGCCGGCAGGTTTTTGTTCAGCCATTCGTGGCACTGCGCCAGCGCCTGGGCGTGGGCGTATACGCGACGGATGCCGTCCATGGCAGGAGTTTTGCGCAGCAGGTGGTGGTGGATGCGCAGCACCACTTCACCACAAATTTTCAGCGGGGTGCTTACCATCAAGTCCAGCGTGCGGCCCACGGCGCCTTCGGTGGAGTTTTCTACCGGCGCCACCACGTAGTCCAGTTGGCGCGACTCTACCAGGCGGAAGGCCTCGTCGATGGACGCACAGGCCACCGTGCGGGCGGCATGGCCGAAATGTTTGAGCGTAGCGAGCTGGGTAAAGCTGCCCTCCGGCCCCAGGTAGGCAATGGACAATGGCTTTTCCAGTGCCAGGCATTCCGACATGATTTCGCGGAACAGGCGCGCTACCGACTCGCCCGGCAGCGGGCCGGGGTTCAGCGTCTTGATGCGGCGCAGCACCTGTGCTTCGCGCTCGGGGCGGTAGATAATGCCGCCACCCTTGATTTCGCCGATGTCACGCGCGTGCTGCGCGCGCTGGTTGAGAAGATGCAGGATATCGACGTCAATCTGGTCGATAGCGTCACGATGGAGCTTGAGGAGGTCTTCAGACACGATTCAGAGGTCTTTCAGGATGACAAATTGGCCTTTTCCGATAGGATAAGTTTCCGCGAGATAGCCATGCGTCGCAAGCACTGCCGCAATAAAATCCGCGCACTCTTCAGCATGCGACAAGGCATTATCCATCACCACTAGACCGCCTGGCGCCAGAATGCGGGTAATTTCCGGCCAATAACCCTGATATCTTGCGCGATCGGCGTCCAGAAACAGCAAATCTACCGACTCGTCGTTAGCATCGGCCAGCAGGGAAAACGCATCGCCAGTACGCAAGCTCACCACATCGTGCAGGCCAAAAGCATCCAGCGTGGCACGCGCCAGCGCGGTTTTGTGCGCAGAGCTATCCACGGTGAGCACCCTGCCCTTGTGGGCTTTTGCAGCCAACCCCAGCCACACGGTAGAAAACCCGTTGCTGGTGCCGATTTCCAGTACGGTGCGCGCACGACGGCTGCGCGATAGCTGATAGAGGAATTTGCCGGTATCCGGCGTGATATTCAGGCGCTTTTCGCGCCGCTCGCTATGGCTGGCGTCAAAGTGCTCGCCCTCCTGCCATAGCTGCTGCAAACGCTGCAGTATCGATGGTGTCAGCATGGCCCACCCCTTTCATTAAGCATACCGGCCTAGTGTAAGGGTAAAGCCACCGCAGTGCAGCGCCATCAGAAACAGCTGGCGATGGTATTGCCCAGGCCCACGATGAAACCGGGCCGGCCATAGGCCCACAAGCCCAGCGACAGCAACGCAAGCAGGCCTGCGGCCAACAGCAGTTTCATGCCTGCGCCCCGGCCGCGGCAACCGGCACCTCTTTTACCGGCAGGTTGGCCGCAGCGGCCATCAACCCCAGCGCAATAGCCATGCCCCACACAATGTCGTAGCTGCCGGTACGGTCGTAAATCAGCCCACCCAGCCACACGCCCAGAAAGCTGCCCACCTGGTGCGAGAAAAACACCGCACCCGACAGCATGCCCAGGTTGCGCACGCCAAACAGGCTGACAATCACGCCATTGGTCAGCGGCACGGTAGACAGCCACAAGAAGCCGATGGCCGCCGCAAACAGCCCCACCGACACACTGGACAAAGGCGCCAGCAGAAAGGCCACAATCACCACGCTACGGGCAAAATAGATACCCGCCAGCAAATACGGTTTGGGGTAACGCCCGCCCAGCTTGCCCGCGGTATAGGTACCACCGATATTGAATAGCCCGATCAATGCCAGCGCCATGCTGGCCACGCCGCCAGCCAGGCCGTGGTCGCGCAGATAGGCTGGTAAGTGCACGCCGATAAACACCACCTGGAAACCACAAACGAAATAGCCAGCCATCAGCAAACGGAACGAGCGCTGCTGCCAGGCCTGGGCAAACGACGCCACCATGCCCTGCCAGATGCTGCCGGTAGCCGCCGGTACCGGCGGGGCATTGCGGTAGGCCCGCGCCATGGGGGCAGCCAAGGGCAAAAGCGCCGCCGCCATGCCGGCCAGAATGAGCAATGCCGGCACCCAGCCCAGGCTATCGATCAGGCCGCGCTCGATGGGCACCATCATGAACTGGCCAAACGAGCCCGCCGCCGCCGTAATGCCCATGGCGCTGGAACGCAGCGCGTCCGGTACCGCGCGCACAATAACACAGAACACCACGCTATAGGTGGTACAGGATAGCGCCAGCCCCAGCAGCAAGCCGGCCGAGCCGGACAGCAGCCAGCCGGTGCTGGACACTGTCATCAGCACCAGACCCAGCACGTATAGCAAACCACCGGCCAGCAATACCTTGCCCGGCCCGTGCCGGTCGGCAAAAGCACCGGCAAATGGCTGGGTGGCACCCCACACCAGGTTTTGCAGACCCAGTGCCAGCGCGAAGGTTTCGCGCGTCCAGCCAAACGCTTGCGTCATCGGCGGCAGGAAAAAACCGAAACCGTGGCGCACGCCCATGCTGATAGACACAATCGCCCCCGCAGCCAGCAACAACAGGGTAAGTGGGGACAAGGTACGCATGGGCTTTCTCCGCAAAGGTAGCTTGCATCATGCGGCAAAGTGCCGCAGCAAAGCCAGCCGCCTGGCCTAAACAGTCTTGTCTGCCAGGCGAACAACGGCAGCCATGGCAAACAAAAACCCCTTCCGCTCAGGAAGGGGCTTGGATTTTGCAGGCCGCACAGGCATGCGGCCAACCTTTGGCGCTATCAGCCGTGCTGGCGGGCAAAATCCAGCATGAAGTGCACCAGCGCTTTCACGCCTTCGATCGGCATGGCGTTGTAGATGGATGCGCGCATACCGCCTACCGAACGGTGGCCCTTGAGCTGCACCAGGCCGTTTTTCTTGGCTTCGGACAGGAACAGGTCTTCCAGCGCTTCGTCTTTCAGGCGGAATACCACGTTCATCTTGGAGCGGTACGGCGCGTCGATATGGCTGTAGTAGAAGCCGTTGCTGCTGTCGATAGCGTGGTACAGCAGGCCGGCTTTCTCTTCGTTACGCGCCGCCATGCCCTTGATGCCACCCTGGGTTTTCAGCCATTTGAACACCAGACCCGCGATATAGATCGGGTAAGTGGCCGGCGTGTTGTACATGGAGTCGGCGTCGGCGTGCACCTGGTAGTTCAGCATGGTGGGCGTTTGCGGCTGGGCGCGGCCCAGCAGGTCTTCGCGCACGATCACCACAGTCAGGCCGGACGGGCCGATGTTCTTCTGCGCGCCGGCGTAGATCAGGCCGAACTTCGACACGTCGATCTCGCGCGACAGGAAGTCGGACGACATATCGCACACCAGCGGTACGCTGCCGGTATCGGGGATGGCGCTGTACTGCAGGCCGCCGATGGTTTCGTTGGAGGTGTAATGGAAGTACGCGGCGTCGGCGCGGCACTGCCAGGTATCAACCGCCGGCACGGTGGCGTAGTGACGGTCGGCACTGCTGGCCACCACGTTAACGCTGGTATAGCGCTTGGCCTCTTTCACCGCCAGACGCGACCAGTGGCCAGTATCCAGCACGTCGATCACGCCGTCGGCCGGCGCCAGGTTCAATGGCACCATGGAAAACTGCTGCGACGCACCGCCTTGCATGAACAACACCTTGTAGCCGGCGGGAATCTGCATCAGCTCGCGCAGGTCTTGTTCGGCGTCGTGGATGATTTCCATGAACTCTTTGCCGCGGTGGCTCATTTCCATCACCGACATGCCGGAGCCGTGCCAGTCCAGCAACTCGGCTTGTGCCGTGGCCAGTACTTCGTGGGGCAGCACTGCGGGGCCAGCAGAAAAGTTGTACACCTTTGCCATGTCAGACCTCTGTCTCTTTGTCTCTGATAATGAAAAAGCCACGCGCGTAGCGTGGCTTGAGTGTCTAGCTACCGGTGCTGAGCAGAAAATGTGCCCGCGCCACCGCTACCGGTTTTTTGCGGTCTTCCTGCCAAGCCTCGATCAGCACGTGCGCTACGCGCTTGCCCTGCTTGGTGATTTCGCACTGCGCGTACAGCGTCTGGGCCTTGCCCGAGCGCAGGTAATCCAGCGAGAAATCAACGATCTTCGGCGCTTCCAGCGATTCGCGATTCCACATCAGGTGCAGTAGCGCGGCGTTTTCCAGAAAGCCGCCAATCAGGCCGCCATGCAGTGCCGGCAAGGTAGTATTGCCAACATTGCGCTCGTAAAACGGCAGCGAAAACAGCAGCTCGCCCGCAGCGTCCTCGCCGCACTCCACACCCATCAGGCGGGCGTAAGGCACGGCAGCAATCACCTCGGCAAAACGCTTTTCGTCACGCAAACGGTCGAAGGTTTCCATGAAATCGCTCATGGTTTGTCCTCCACCTGCAGCATGGGTTTGGGGTTGGAGCCGCGCATGAAGGTGGCCACACCATGGGCAATCGGGTCATCCGGTGAATCGTGATAGCACACGGCACGGGTAAACGCGATCTGGCTGGCCATGCGGTAGCACTCCGCGGTGCAGTAGATGGCCTTGCCAGGGGTGGCCGCTTTCAGGTAATCGATACGCAGATCCAGCGTGGCGATGGTCTCGTAGTCCTGCATATTGGCCGCCACCGATACCGCGCTGGTGGTGTCAACAATGGAGGTAATCACCCCGCCGTGCACCACGCCGGTGGCCGGGTTGCCCACCAGGTCTTCCCGCCACGCCACCCGCAGTGTTGGCTTGCGGCCAACAGTACCCAGATATTCAAAGCCCAGGGTGCGGCAATGCGGCAAGCTGACAAACAGCTCGCCCATTGCCTTCAGCACTTCGGGGTTGGCCGCATCGGCATGACTCATTCAGCCGCGCCCTCGCCCGCCTCGGCTGCCGGTGCTGCTGTGTCGTCTGCAGCCAGCTCGGCATCTGCGTCAGCCTCGCTGCTGTCTTCGCTCTCGGCCACTTTTACCAGGCACACCAGTTTTTCACCGTCGTCCAGGTTGATCAGGCGCACGCCCTGTGCCGAACGGCCGGTTTCGCGAATCTGGTCTACCTTGGTACGGATCAGCACACCACCGGTGGTAATCAGCATCACATCGTCGCTGTCTTCCACCAGGCTGGCCGACACCAGCCCCAGGCCGGTTTTATCGGTGAGGTCCATGGCGATCACGCCCTGGGTGCCACGGCTGGTCTGGCGGAATTCGCCCACGCGGGTACGCTTGCCGTAGCCGCCATCGCTGGCGGTGAGCACCTGCTGCTCGTCGCTATTGGCTACCAGCAGCGAGATGACCTGCTGGCCTTCTGCCAGCATCATGCCGCGCACACCACCGGCAGTACGGCCCATGGCGCGTACATTGGCTTCGTCAAAGCGCACAGCTTTGCCGGCGTTGCTGAACAGCATGACCTGGTCGCTACCGCTGGTCAGGGCTACGCCCACCAGGGTGTCGCCTTCGTCCAGTTTCACCGCGATGATGCCGGCGGTACGCGGGCGGCTGAACGCCTCCAGCGGAGTTTTCTTAACGGTACCGTTGCCGGTGCACATGAAGACAAACGGGCCTTCCACCTTGTCGCTTACCTCGGCGTCGTCGTCCAGCTCCGGCTCGTTACCGGTAAAGGCCTTCACCGGCAGCATGGCGCTGATTTTCTCGCCATCCTGCAGCGGCAGCACGTTGACGATAGGCTTGCCACGGCTGGTGCGGCCGCCTTGCGGCATGTTGTACACCTTGATCCAGTAGCAGCGGCCAAAGCTGGAGAAGCACAGCACGTAGTCGTGGGTGTTGGCCACGAACAGCGTGTTGATGAAATCGTCGTCCTTGGTGGCTGCCGCCTGCTTGCCACGGCCACCACGGCGCTGCGCCTGGTAGTCGCCCACTGGCTGCGCTTTCAGGTAGCCGGTATGCGACAGGGTAACCACCATTTCCTGCGGCGTGATCAGGTCTTCGATATTGATATCGCCACCGAAAGGCTCGATCTCGGAGCGGCGCTTGTCGCCGTATTGCAGGCGGATGGCAGTCAGCTCGTCGTGAATGATCTGGTTGATGCGCTCCGGGCGCGCCAGAATATCGATCAGGTCGAGGATGGTTTCCATGATCTCGCGGTACTCGCCCACGATCTTGTCTTGCTCCAGGCCGGTCAGGCGCTGCAGGCGCAGGTCCAGAATGGCCTGTGCCTGGGCTTCGGACAGGTAGTAGCCGTCTGCGTGCAGGCCCAGGTTGGCCGCCAGACCTTCCGGGCGAGCCTGGCTCTGGTCTACGCGGGCCAGCATGCCTTCCACCAGCTCGGAACGCCACGCGCGGCCCAGCAGGGCTGCCTTGGCTTGCGGCGGCGCTTCGGATGCCTTGATCAGCGCAATGATCTCGTCCACATTGGACAGTGCTACGGCTAGGCCTTCCAGGATATGGCCGCGTTCGCGTGCTTTGCGCAGCTCGAAAATGGTACGGCGCGTGACCACTTCGCGGCGGTGGCGCAGGAACTCGTCAATAATCTGCTTCAGGTTCAGCAGGCGCGGCTGGCCGTCGACCAGCGCTACCATATTGATGCCGAAGCTATCCTGCAGCTGGGTCAGCTTGTACAGGTGGTTCAATACCACCTCGGGCATTTCGCCACGCTTGAGCTCGATCACCACGCGCATGCCGGATTTATCCGATTCGTCGCGCAGGTCGGAAATGCCTTCGATCAGTTTCTCGCGTACCAGCTCGCTGATACGCTCCAGCAGGCGGGCCTTGTTCACCTGGTACGGAATCTCGTCCACGATGATGGCCTGGCGGTCGCCCTTGCCGATGTCTTCAAAGTGCACGCGGGCGCGCATGATGGCGCGGCCACGGCCGGTACGGTAGGCTTCCTTGATGCCGGCAGTACCGTAGATGATGCCGGCGGTAGGGAAGTCCGGCGCCGGGATGATGTCGATCAGCTCGTCGATGGTCATCTCGCTATTGGCCAACAGGGCCAGGCAGCCATCGATGACTTCGTTGATGTTGTGCGGCGGAATGTTGGTGGCCATACCCACGGCGATACCGGCAGCACCGTTGATCAGCAGGTTCGGGATTCGCGAAGGCAGAATCAGCGGCTCGTGCTCGGAGCCGTCGTAGTTGGGGCCAAAATCGACGGTTTCCTTGTCGATGTCAGCCAGCAGCTCGTGCGCAATACGCGCCATGCGGATTTCGGTATAACGCATCGCGGCGGCGTTATCGCCGTCCACCGAGCCGAAGTTACCCTGGCCGTCTACCAGCGGGTAGCGCAGGCTGAAATCCTGCGCCATGCGCACGATGGTGTCGTAGACGGCGCTGTCGCCGTGCGGGTGATACTTACCGATTACGTCACCCACGATACGGGCAGACTTTTTGTAGGCACGGTTCCAGTCGTTCGACAGTTCGTGCATGGCAAACAGCACGCGGCGGTGTACCGGTTTCAGGCCGTCACGCACGTCCGGCAGGGCACGGCCCACGATTACGCTCATGGCGTAATCGAGATAAGAACGACGCATCTCCTCTTCGAGGCTGATGGGAAGCGTTTCCTTGGCAAAAAGCTGGTCGGTCATGGAAATCCGTATCAGAGGCAAAAAATATCGCCCATTCTACCACAAACCCATGTCCGGCAAGCCCTGCCGGCACACCGCCGGCTTGCAAAAATAGCGCAAGCGCTTTTTGCCTTGCATTGCGCGGGCCATGCCATGCAAAAGCCCCCTGGCTTACGCAACAGGGGGCTTCATTTTCCAGGCAGATGCTTAACGCGTGCCGATGTGCAGCTTTTTCTCCAGGCGGGAAATACCCCACGCCATCAGCATGGTCAGCGCCAGGTAGATGAAGGAAATCGTGAGATAGGGCTCCCAGTAGCGCGAATACACGCCTGCCACAGTACGCGCGGCATAGGCCAGCTCGGCCAGACCGATCGCCGACACCAGCGAACTGTCTTTGAGCAGCATGATGGCCTCGTTACCCAAAGGCGGCAGCATGCGACGAAAAGCCTGCGGCACGATGACGAACTTCATGGTCTGGCCGTAGCTCAGGCCAAGCGAGCGCGCCGCCTCCATCTGGCCACGGTCGATGGACTGAATGCCGGCACGGAAAATTTCGGTGATATACGCCCCGGCATTCAGCGTCAGCGCCAGCAGGCCGGACAGAAAGGCGCCGTAGTTCTGACGCAGGTCACGCGCCAGCTCGCCATCGATCAACACGCCATCCACCGGGTGGATCAGCATGGGCATCAAGGCAAAATGCACCAGCAGAATCTGCACAAACAGCGGCGTGCCACGGAAAAACGCGACGTAGGCCGCAGAAGGCCAGCGCACGCCAAATTTCAGCACATACTTGGCCGCGCCATGCTTGGCCTCGGCCAGACGCGCCATCCCCATAAACAGACCAATCAGCGTACCCAACACCACAGCAACAAGGGTAATACCTACGGTCATCTTCGCACCCTCGACAAACAAAGGTGCGTAATCGGCAATCATGCCCCAACGGAAATCCATGCTCTGCTCCCGGCTTTATAAAAAGAAAACGGCGGATCTGCCTGCAGACCCGCCGCTGCCCGTTTTGTTATTTGGCGCCGAAGTATTTATTGAAAATCTGGTCGTACGTACCGTCAGCCTTGATGGCTTTCAGGCCGGCATTCACCTTGCCCAGCAGCTCGGCATTGCCTTTTTTCACAGCAAACCCGTAGTACTCCGGGGCAAAGCTCTTGGTATCTTCTACCGTGGCCATACCATGCTGCGGGTTGTTTTTAACGTAGTTGATCACCACGCCGTTATCACCCACGGCCGCATCCACCCCGCCGGTTTCCAGCTCCTTCAGCGCTAGCGGCATGTTTTCAAAGCGCTTGATATTCGGGTTGGTCTTGCCCAGCAGTTTTTGCACCACTTCATCACCGGTGGTACCGGTCTGCACGGCGACTTTCTTGTTCTTCAGGTCCTGGAAGGTTTTAACATCCGAAACACCTTTGGCCACTGCAATCAGTTGGCGCGCCTCAAAGTACGGATCGGAAAAATCCATGCTCTGCTTGCGCTCGTCGGTAATGGTAATAGCCGACGACAGGATGTCGCGATCGCCCTGGTCTACCGTGGCGAACATCCCCTCCCATGGGGTATTGATGAACTTCACCTTGAAACCGCCCTTGGCTGCCGCGGCACTTAGCACCTCGACATCAAAGCCGACGATCTCGCCCTTGTCAGTCTGGAACTCAAACGGCGCATAGCTGGCATCCGTGCCTACTACGTACTCTTTGACATCCCCCCCGGTAGCCGACGCCTCTGCCATCGGCGCAGAAGCCCCCGCTGCTTCCGGTGCCTTCTGGCCACAACCAGTCAAGGCAAAAGCAGACAACAGCATACCCGCCAGCAATGTTCTTCTCGTTTGTTTCATCCCTAATCTCCTTGATTTCCTGCGCTGAACCCATTTCCTTTTGGGATTGGGCTGCGTGCTAATATAGCAACCCCATACTGGCGCTACAATGCGAAAAACCCCCGGGCCAACTGAACAGAATCATTCAAATGCAATTAACCCGCACCATTGCTTCCATCCTCATCGCTGCCGTGGCATTTTCTGCCACCCCAAGCTTCGCAGAGGGTGAAGACGCCCCGCTTCCGGGCGATTTCCAGCCGGCACCACTACCCAAGCCCCCCAAGGCCAAGCCACTGAACCTGCCACCTGTCAGCCCGACACCAAGCGCCGAGAAAGACAATACGCCCCGCCAAAGCCAAGCTACCCGCAGCAAACCGGCAAGCAAAGCCGCTGCCGGCAGCAGGAAAGTCAGCAAAAACAAGCCACAAGCCAGAAAACCCAGCCGGCAAGCACGCAAGGCCGCACCATCGGCTCGTGTACAAAAATCCGGCAACAAGCGCCCACAAGCCGGCAAAGTGGTGACAAAGCGCCAGAAAACCACGCCACGCAAGGCAAGCAAAGCGCGGCAAAGCGTACGTAGCAAAAAAGCAACGCTACTGAAACCGAAAACCGTGCGCGAGGCAAAACGGCAAAAAACCCGCCAGCGCACCAGCGTGCAAAAAGCGAACAGCCGCAAGGCCCTGGCCAGCAAAAAAGCGGTAAAACACGGCAAGGCCGCAAAAAATACCAAGCAGCATCTTGCCAAGCATAAAAAGTGACGGCATAATTCGCCTTCTTCGCCGGTGTAGCTCAGTTGGTAGAGCAGCTGACTTGTAATCAGAAGGTCGAGGGTTCGACTCCTTTCTCCGGCACCAGATAAAACAAAAGCCCCGCACATCAGTGCGGGGCTTTTGTCATTACGGCTGCCCGTTCGCAGCAAAACGCCCCGCCAAAGCGGGGCGTTGCCACATGCGGCCAAGCTTGCGACTCAGGCTTCCAGCGCCTCGCCCTCTTGCTGCAAGCGCCACATTTCTGCGTAACGCCCGCCCTGCGCCAGCAGCTCGCGGTGCGTACCGCGCTCGATAATATGGCCACCATCCATCACCAGAATGCAATCCGCCTCGGCGATGGTCGATAGCCGGTGCGCAATGATCAGCGTGGTACGGTTGGCCGCAATACTGAGCAGCTCGGCCTGGATGGCCTTCTCGGTACGCGAATCCAGTGCACTGGTCGCCTCGTCAAAAATCAGCACCGGCGGGTTTTTCAGGATGGTGCGGGCAATGGCCACACGCTGCTTTTCGCCGCCAGACAGCTTGAGGCCGCGCTCGCCCACGGTGGTGTCGTAGCCATCCGGCAGGCCCATCACAAAGTCGTGGATATGCGCCGAACGGGCAGCCTCGATCACCTCTTCCCGCGTGGCATCGGGCCGGCCATAAGCAATGTTGTAGTAGATGCTGTCGTTAAACAGCACCGTGTCTTGCGGCACGATGCCGATATGCGCACGCAGGCTATCCTGGCTGAGCTCGCGAATATCGCTACCGTTAAAGCAGATCGCCCCGCTGCTGACATCGTAAAAACGGAACAGCAGGCGCGACAGCGTGGATTTGCCCGCACCGCTCGCTCCCACCACCGCCACGGTATGGCCGGCAGGAATATCAAAGCTGACGTCGTGCAAAATGGTGCGTTTGGCATCGTAGCCAAAGCCGACGCCATCAAAACGGATCGCCACATCGCGGCTAGCCAAGGGCTGAGCCGTCGGGCGGTCTGCCACCTCGGCACCCACATTCAGCAGTGTGAACATGCGCTCCATGTCGGCCAGCGAATGGCGGATTTCGCGGTAAACAAAGCCCAGAAAATGCAGCGGCGCCCACAGCTGGGTAATAAAGGTGGCCACCAGCACCACATCCCCCACCGTCATTTCGCCCTGGTTAACCCCGCGTGCGGCCAACCACATGATCAGCGTCACACCGGTGGCAATGATCACGCCCTGCCCCGCGTTCAGGAACGATAGCGACACCTGGTTCTTGATGGCGGACTGCTCCCACGACGCCAGGTTGCCGTCGTAGCGGCGGGTTTCGTAGCCCTCGTTGCCAAAGTACTTGACCGTTTCGTAGTTGATCAGCGCATCGATGGCCTTGCTGTTGGCCTTGGAATCCAGATCATTCATGCTGCGGCGAAATACCGTGCGCCACTCGGTAATCACCAGGGTAAACACGATATAAATGGCAATGGTGGCAAAGGTCACCACGGCAAACCAGGCGTTATAGCGATGCAGCAAAATGCCGATCACCAGGCCGATTTCCACCAGCGTGGGCAAAATGTTGAACACGGTAAAGTTCAGCAAAAAACCAATGCCCTTGGTACCGCGCTCGATATCGCGGCTCATGCCGCCCGTCTGGCGCTCCAGGTGAAAACGCAGGCTCAGGCGGAACAGGTGCGAAAACACCTCGCGCGCCACCGTGCGCACCGCCCCCTGCACCACGCGGGCAAAAATGGCATCGCGCAGCTCGCCCAGCACGCTGGACAGCAAGCGCGCCAGGCCATAGCCGGCCAGCGCCAGCAGCGGCACCACCGCCATGGTGGCCGGCAACGACAGCTGGTCCACGATATCTTTCAGGTACAGCGGCGTGGCAACACCCGCTACCTTGGCCGCAATCAGGCAAGCCAGCGCCAGCAGCACGCGCAGCTTGAAGCGCCACAGGTAGGGCAGCAGGGTCTTCAGGGTTTTCAGGTCGTTACGGTCGGTAGGCGGCGGGGTATTGCCGTGGGCAAAATGACGCATGCAGGCTTTCGGTGAGGGCTGTGCCGCTTAATGCAGCACGCGCGGGGCGATCAGGTGAAATTCGGGAATCTCGGCGTCAAAGGCGTGGCCATCGTCAGCTTCCATCTGGTAGCTGCCGCGCATGGTGCCGTACGGGGTGGTCAGTGCCGAACCACTGGTATAGGTGTAGCTTTCGCCCGGCTGCAGGTGCGGGTGCTCGCCCACTACCCCCATACCACGCACCTCCTGTACCTTGCCATTGGCGTCGGTAATCACCCAGTGGCGTGACAGCAACCTGGCTGGCTGCTCGCCCGTGTTCTTGAGGGTAATGCGGTAAGCAAAGGCATAGCGGTCAGACTCCACGCTGGAATGCTGCGCCTGGTACATAACCTCGGCCGATACGGTGATATGGTATTTCTGGCTCACGATAAGTCCTTTGATGCGGGCGGCCAACTGCTGGCCACCATGGCGCGAAACGAGAGCTAATTGTACGACACGCATCGCACCAGCGGGGGCGATCGCTTACAATGGCGCCCATTTCCAGCCCTGCCCACGATACCGCCATGAGCCAATTCCGTATTGCACCGTCCATCCTGTCTGCCGACTTTGCCCGCCTGGGCGAGGAAGTGCGCAATGTCATCGCCGCTGGTGCCGACATCATTCACTTCGACGTGATGGACAACCACTACGTACCCAACCTCACCATGGGCCCGATGTTCTGCGAAGCCATCCGCCCGCACAGCAGCGCCCCGATCGACGTGCACCTGATGGTAAAACCGGTAGACGCGCTGGCCGCCGCTTTTGCCAAAGCAGGGGCCGACATCATTACCTTCCACCCGGAAGGCTCCGAGCACATCGACCGTACGCTGGGCCTGATCAAGGAAGCCGGCTGTAAAGCCGGCCTGGTATTTAACCCTGCCACCCCGCTGAGCTACCTGGACCACGTGATGGACAAGATCGACATGGTGTTGATCATGTCAGTGAACCCCGGTTTTGGCGGCCAGAAGTTCATCCCGCACGCGCTGGAAAAAGTGCGCGCCGCGCGCCAGCGCATTGACGAATACACCGCCAAGCACGGCGGCGAGATCTGGCTGGAAGTGGACGGCGGCGTAAAAGTGGACAATATCGCCCAGATCGCCGCCGCCGGTGCCGACACCTTCGTGGCTGGCAGCGCCATCTACAACACGCCAGACTACAAAGCCACCATCGACGCCATGCGCGCCGAGCTGGCCAAGGTTGGCCGCGCGTGAACGGCTACATCGTCACCGGCGCCTCGCGCGGGCTGGGCGCTGCACTGGTGGCACAGCTGCTGGCAAACGGCGGCCGCGTAGTGGCCATTGCCCGTGACTGCAGCGCGCTGCCGGCGCACCCGCAGCTGGCCACCATCGACGCCGACCTGGCCGACAGCCACCTGCTGCCACTGCTGGCCGAGCGCGCGCTGGCGCAGCTGGGCAGCTGCAGCAGCCTGACGCTGATCAACAATGCCGGCACCGTGCAGCCTATCGCCAGCGTCGGCAGCTTTGCCGACGGCGTGGCCGAGCAGGCGCTGGCGCTGAACCTCACCGCCCCCATCGTACTGTGCAATGCCTTTGTGGCGCACAGTACCGGTTTTTCCGGGGTGCGCCGCGTGCTGAACATCTCGTCGGGCGCTGCGGCCAACCCCTACCCTGGCTGGGCGGTGTACTGCGCCAGCAAGGCCGGGCTGGACCACTTCACCCGCACCCTGGCACTAGAGCAGCAGGCTGCGGCCAACCCGGTGTTAGCGGTGTCGCTGTACCCCGGCGTAGTGGATACCGGCATGCAGGGCGAGATCCGCGCCGCCGACCCGGCGCACTTCCCCAACCTGCCGCGTTTTACCGCGCTAAAGGCCGAAGGGCAGCTGACCCAGCCTGCCGACTGCGCCGCCGCCATCTGCCGCCACCTGCATGGCAGCAGCTTCGGCCAGCAGGCTGTTGCGGATATCCGGCTACTATAAGCAGCTTGCACGCGCACAAAAAAAGCCGCTCATCGAGCGGCTTTTTCGCACCTGTAGCGGCTTAGTTCGGCTTTTTAGCCTTTGGTTTGCGTGGCTTGGCTTTTGTCTTGGCTTTAGGCGCCAGTGGCGCAGCTTCAGCTGGCGCGGCTGCCTCTGCAGCATCTACTTCTGGCTCGGCAGATTCGACAGACTCTTCATCCTCACCTTTGCCAGTAACACGGGAAAACCACGACGGCGCCTTGAGCTCGTCCAGCGTCAGCACGTTGGCCGCAGTCGGCAGCACGGTAAATACAGGCTGGCCGTGGTTGCGCATGGCCATCTGCGTACGCAGGGTTACGCTGAAACCCTTGAGCTTGGGCGCGCGCAAGGTACGCTGCTCTTCCATGGCCAGCAGCTTGGCACGGCTATCGACCAGCAGCTCGGTCTGGCTTTCGGAAGCCATTTCACCTTGTGTCTTGGCGACCTCTTCGGCCAGCTTGTCGGCAAATGCCTGTACTTCTTTGCTGGCGCTGTAGCGCTTCACACGGGCGGCCACTTCTTGCAGCATGACGCGGCCCAGCTGCGCTTCGGCGGCCGGGTCCAGCGTGAGGCGGATACGGTAGCTGGCGCCTTTCTGGCGGTCGCTATCGCTTAGCGGCTGGAAGGTGAAGGCTTTCTTGTCTACCGCCGAGTAAGCCGCACCGATAATCAGCGGCAGGTCGCGCATCACGGCATCCACCGGGATATCCGCCACCTTGTCTTGCGGCGCGTTGAGTTTCAGCAGCTTGCCGTGCAGCTGCGGCAGGGCCAGGTCCAGCGCCGAGGCATCTACCCAGGCGGTCAGGGTATTGAGCTGGAACAACATGGGGACACGCACCCAGCTTTCCACATTGGGCCGCGCAAAGCGGAAGGTTGGCACCAGCTCGATGCGGCTGGCTGGCATGTCTACCGCACCGCGCATATCGAAGCTGAACGAACGCGCCACGTCCTTCACCAGATCCGGGTTAGCCAGGCTACCGAGCTCTGCCGGAATATCCAGGTCGCTGATGCGCAGGCTGCCGTCAAAGTTATAACGGGCATCCAGGCTGCTTTGCTGCAGCGTGTAGATAGCCGCGTCGTCTGCGGTCTTGTTGGCCAGCGGGGACGTGGCACAGCCGGCCAGCGCCAGGCTAGCCGCCAGCGGCAGGGCGATTCGGGTAATAACAGGCATGACACTCTCCCGGGCAGCCAGCGCCGCCCTTGCTGCAGCCGCGCACGCCAAGCCGCGCGACTCATGACAAAAGAAAGTGCGCATCATAAAGAAGCCACCGCGCGGGCACAAGGCGCAATGGCAGCCATCCTGTACAATGCCGGCTGTTCCTATTGCCACTGCTGCACTGCCATGAACCTGAAACACATCAAAGCCATTGCCTTCGACCTGGACGGCACCCTGGTGGACTCCATCGCCGACCTGGCCGCCAGCGCCAACGCCATGCGCCAGGCGCTGGGCCTGCCACCGCTGGACGCCGAGCGCATCAAAACCCACGTGGGCGACGGCGTCGCCAGCCTGGTGCACCGCGCCATCACCGACGACAAAGACGGCCAGGCCGACGAAGCCTTGTGGGCACAGGGTTTTACGCAATTTATCCAGCACTACCGCGCCAACCTTACCACCCACACCCGCATGTACCCCGGCGTGGCCGAAAGCCTGAACCTGCTGCGCAGCCTGGAGTTGCCGCTGGTAGTGATTACCAACAAATCGCACCGCCTGGCCGCGCCGCTGCTGGCCGAGCTGGGCATCGACAGCGCCTTCAGCATGATTCTGGGTGGCGACAGCCTGCCGGAGAAAAAGCCGTCGGCGCTGCCGCTGCTGCACGCTGCTGCCGTGCTGAACGTCAAACCGCAGGAAATGATCATGGTGGGCGACTCGGAAAACGACATCCTGTGCGCCAACAAGGCCGGCGCGCTGGCCGTGGCCGTCAGCTATGGTTACCGCGATGCGGCCACGCTGGGTGCCGACCTGGTGGTAGACAGCCTGGTCGACCTGTTTGCCCTGCTGAAAAAATCGGCCGACCCGCACGCCAACGTGCGCATGTAATGCTGCAGCGCCGCGCCGCCTGTACGGCGGCCGGCTTTTGCGACACAATAGCCCTGCATACCCAACCAACAGACAGCCTGCTTACATCATGAAATTCCTGCCCAATCGTGCCAGCTGGCGATGGCAATGCTAGCCCTACCCTCGCCGCCCTCCTCAAGACCGCACTGACACCATTGGACACTAGCATGACACCGCAAGCCTTCAACGAGCTGGCCCAGGCCGGCTACAACCGCATCCCCGTTACCCTCGAACTGTTCGCCGACCTGGACACCCCGCTATCGGTGTACCTGAAGCTGGCCAACCAGCCCTACTCCTACCTGCTGGAATCGGTGGTAGGTGGCGAGCGCTCCGGCCGCTACTCGTTTATCGGCCTGCCGGCCACCACCCGCATCCGCGTGCAAGGCCACAGCGTGCAGGTGGAGTACGGCGACAAAGTCATCGAACGCTACGAGGGCAACCCGCTGACCTTTATCGAAGAGTTCAGCCAGCGCTTCAACACCCCGCCTATCGACGGCCTGCCGCGTTTCACCGGCGGCCTGGTGGGCTACTTTGGCTACGATACCGTGCGCTATGTCGAGCGCCGCCTAGCCGACATGCAAAAGCCCGACCCGGTGGGTACGCCGGACATCCTGCTGATGCTGTCCGAAGAGCTGGCGGTGGTAGACAACCTGTCCGGCAAACTGTACCTGGTGGTCTACGCCGACCCGGCTGTACCCAACGCCTTGCCCAAGGCCAACGCCCGCCTGGCGCAGCTGCGCGCCCGCCTGCGCGACAACGTGGCCATCCCGCTGTCGCTGCCGTCCACCGCCACCACCGCACAAAGCGAATACGGCGAAGAGGCGTTCAAGCGCGACGTGGCCAACGCCAAAAACTACATACTGGACGGCGACATCATGCAAGTGGTGCTGGCCCAGCGCATGAGCATGCCGTTTACCGACTCGCCGCTATCGCTGTACCGCGCGCTGCGCAGCCTGAACCCGTCGCCCTATATGTTCTTCTACCACTTTGACGACTTCCACGTGGTAGGCGCCTCGCCGGAAATCCTGGTGCGCCGCGAAAACGATACCGTCACCGTGCGCCCCATCGCCGGCACCCGCCCGCGCGGCAAGACCCGTGACGAGGATCAGGCGCTGGCGGAAGACCTGCTGGCCGACCCGAAAGAAATCGCGGAACACGTGATGCTGATGGACCTGGGCCGCAACGACGTTGGCCGCGTAGCCGACACCGGCAGCGTGAAGATTACCGACAATATGGTGATCGAGCGCTACTCGCACGTGATGCACATCGTGTCCAGCGTGGAAGGCACGGTAAAGCCGGATGTCTCCAATATCGACATCCTGAAAGCCACCTTCCCGGCCGGCACCCTGTCCGGCGCGCCCAAAGTACGCGCCATGGAAATCATCGACGAGTTCGAGCCCACCAAGCGCGGCGTGTACGGTGGCGCCGTCGGCTACCTGGGCTTTACCGGCGACATGGACCTGGCCATTGCCATCCGTACCGCCGTGATCAAGAACGAGGTGCTATACGTACAGTCCGGCGCCGGCGTGGTAGCCGACTCGGTACCGCAGTCGGAATGGGAAGAAACCCAGAACAAGGCCCGCGCCGTGGTGCGCGCCGCCCAGCTGGTGCAAAGCGGCCTGGACGCCTGAGTACCCCGCGCTGCGGCCAACCCTGCCACGCCCGCCTCTGGCGGGCTTTTTCATGCCGACAGCCTAGCCGGCTACCGTTTGCTCGCGCTGCTGCAGCCAGGCCAGCAACTGCTCTGGCGCCATGGGCCTGCCGTAGAAAAAGCCTTGCACTTCGTCACAGCGCAGCGCGCGCAGCGCGCGCAGCTGGGCCAGCTGGCTGGCGGTTTCCACCCCTTCGGCAATGGTGACAAAGCCCAGCGAGCGCGACAGGCTGATGATGGCTTCGATAATGGCCGCACCACGCGGGTCTTTATCCAGGTCGAGGATAAAGCTGCGGTCTATCTTGAGCCGGTCGATGGGGAAGCGGCGCAGGTAGTTCAGCGAAGAATAGCCGGTGCCGAAGTCATCTATCGACAAGCGCACGCCCAGCGCATGCAGGCGCTCCATCACCAGCAAGGCATCGTCGGGGCTGTCCAGTACCACGCTCTCGGTCAGCTCCAGCTCCAGGCAGCCCGGGGCCACACCGGCGTCGGCCAGGTACTGCGCCGCCTGCTGCACCAGCCCGGGCTGGCGGAACTGCAGCGCCGACAAGTTGACGGCCACCTGCGGTACCGCCACCCCGGCGGCGTGCCATGCGGCCAACTGGCGGATGGCTTCGCACATCACCCATGCGCCTAGCGGCACAATCAAGCCGCTTTCCTCGGCCAGCGGGATGAACTCGCCCGGCGACACCATGCCCAGCGTGGGGTGCTGCCAGCGCACCAGCGCCTCCACCCCCACCAGCTGGCCATCCAGCGTGCACTGCGGCTGGTAGTGCAAGAGCAGCTGTTGGTTGTCCAGTGCGCTGCGCAGGTCGGACTCCAGCTTGAGCCGGCTGATGGTGCGCTGCTGCATGTGCTGGGCAAAGAAACGGAAGGTATTGCGCCCCTCATCCTTGGCGCGGTACATGGCAGCGTCGGCACAGCGCAGCAGCGCCTCCAGCGTATCGCCATCGGTAGGCGCCATGGCAATGCCGATGGAGGGCGTGACCACCATATCGTAGCCGGCAATCCGGTACGGTTGCCCCAGGGTGTGCAGCACGCGCTCGGCCCAGTGCGCGGCCTCCGGCCCGGTGGTTTCCGGCAGTAGCACGATGAACTCGTCGCCGCCCAGGCGCGACAGCGTATCGCGCTCGCGCACGCAGCTGGCCAGCCTGCGGCCAACCTCCAGCAGCAGCTGGTCGCCTATGCTGTGGCCCAGGGTATCGTTGATGTTCTTGAAACGGTCCAGGTCGATAAACATCAACGCCAGCGTGGTGCCATGGCTGCGCATACCCGCCAGCGCCAGGCCGGCGTGGTCGCTCAGCAGGGCACGGTTGGCCAGGCCGGTCAGGCTGTCGTAATAGGCCAGGCGGCGAATATAGGCTTCCGACTCTTTCTGGCTGCTGATATCGCTGAAAACACTGATGTAATGGCTGATCTGGCCGTCTTCGCCACGCACGCTGGAAATGGACTGCCACTCGGGAAACACGCTGCCATCCTTGCGCCGGTTCCAGATCTCGCCCTGCCAGTAGCCGTGTGCATCGATGTCTTGCCACATGCGCTGATAGAACGCGTCGTCTTGCCGGCCAGATGACAGCAGGCTGGGGCGCAAGCCGCGTACATCGTCCAGGCTGTAGCCGGTAATGCGTGTAAACGCCGAATTCACCTCGACGATGCGCTGCTGGCCGTCGGTAATGAAAATGCCGTTGTGCGTGGCGGCCATTACCCTTGCCCACAAGGCCAGCGCCTCTTCATCGCGGCGGCGCTGGGTGATATCGCGCGACACCATGATGCAGGTTTCGCTACCGTTGGCCGCTACCTTGCGTGCCGCCGACAGCCCGAACAGATGCGGGCCATCGGGCAAGGCCAGGATGATTTGCTTGCCTACCGACTCACCGTGACACAGCGCCTCGACAATCACGCTTTGTATGATGGCCGCCTGCGCCGCCGGCATCGCCTCGTGCACGTGCTTGCCCAGCAGGTATTCGCGCGGTGACACCAGCTTGTCGCTGGCGGTATGCGACCACACTTGCAGGTAGCGCCCGTCGGCGCTCAGTTCAAACAGCAGGTCGGGAATGGCCTGCAACAGCGCCTGCTGCTCTTTGGCCAGGTTGCTGGCGCTGCGCTCGCGTTCGGCCAGCTCGCCCAGGGTGTGCTGCAGCTGCCGCTGCATGGTATTGAAGGCTTCGCACACGGCCCGGGTTTCGCTCAGGCCCTGCAAGGGCAGCGTTGGGGCGTGGCCCAGCTGCGCCAGCTGCAAGGCTGCCGCCTGCAAGTTGGCCAGCGGGCGGGCCACGTACAGCCACACCAGCAAATACAACACCAGCAACAGGCAACACAACATGACGCAGGGCAGTACAAAGCTTTGCTGCAGCTTGCTGCGCTCCAAGGCCAGCTGCGGCCCCAGGTCGTAGGCCAATAACACCAGGCCTTTGCGGGCACCACGCAGCTCTTGCTCTTCCTGGTCCGGCACCGAAACCGCCAGATACAGGTATTGCTTGTCGTAATCGGGGTGCAGAACGGCCAGGCTATGCTGCCAGGCCTGTTGTAGTAGCCCGGCAGGCAAGCCCGGCAGGGTATCGATGCTGCGGCCAACGTCCTGCTGCTTCATCGCATGCGCGATCAGCCCACGGCTATTGGCCACCACGGCTTGCGCCAGGCGGGCATCGGTAGCCAGCAACATCAGTTCTTCGTTGATGCGCAGCGGGCCGGACAAGGCCAGCTCCTGCAGCAGGTGGTAGGCGTCTTTCTGTGCCACCAGGCTGACATCGCGGAAAGCTTGCTGCCTGCGCCCTTCCTCGGCCACACCGTAGGCACCGGCCATGGTAAGCAGCAGGAAGAACAGCACCACCATGGGCAGCAGGGTTTTCAGGGAGAACCGCATTACGCCCCCCTTTCAACGAAATCTGCCACGGCCAGCCTGCCCAGCTGCACCGGCCTTGGTAGCAGGCCGGCACGCGACATCACATTGGCCAGGTTGCGGGCTTCTTCATCCAGCCGCCCGCCCAGCCAGTGCAGGTTTTCCTGCCGCCCGGGCAGGCGCAGGCCGGCAAAAATCGGTGCCAGCTCGGCCTGGCTTACCCCCATCTGCGCCGCCATATAGGTGTAAGCCTCGCTACGCTGGCGGCCGAACTTTTCCAGCATGGCAAAATGGCTGTTTACCAAGGCCTGCAAGGCCTGGCTGGCCACACCCAGCACATCCTCGCGCACAGCCAGCACATCCACGATACGCCCGGGAATATCGGCACTACTGAACAGCGTGCGCGCTCCCCGCTTGCGCAAGCGGCTGGCCTGCGGCTCCATGGTAACCAACGCATCGATGCTGCCGCTGTCAAAAGCCGCCTCGTGCTGGTCCAGCAAAACAGGCACAGGAATCACCTGCGCACGGGTAAGGCCGGCGCGCTGCAACATGGCGTCCAGCATTACCGCGCCCACCGCGCTGCCTTCCACGCCGATACGCCGCCCGGCCAGCTGGCCCAGGCTGGTGACTGCGCCCCGGCCCAGCACCACATCGCCGCCGTGCGACACGTCCAGCACGGCAATCACTTTCAGCGGAATGCCTTCGGCCAAGGCACTGATGACCTCATCCAGCGTCAGGCAAGCGCCGTCCAGCATGCCGGCACTGAGCGCCCGCAGGCTGCTGGTAGACGAGCTGATTTGCAGCAGACGCACTTGCTTATGATCCAGCACCTGGTCATCTGCCGCCCAGGTAATAAACAGATAGCCGGGCCAGCCATTACTACCGATGCGCAGCAATGGCTCTGGCGCTTGGCAAGCAGTCAATGCCATCGCCAGGCCGGCCTGCAGCACATGGCGTCGGCTAAGGGGGAAAGAATGGGGCGGGTGGAGGTTCATACGGCCAAAACAAGTGGGTATCTAGTAAATCATACTTAATAACCACCATGTTTTTATAGGTATCGCAGCAAAGACTGCGCCATATCATCCATGCATTACCCAGTGTGTAGCCATTGGCGCAAAACGGGCTGGGCGTGAGCCAGCGCCGGGCCGGATAACAAGGCAATGCCCTGCGCCTGCGCGCGGGCCGCTTCGCTTTCGGTAGCCGGGTACAGCGTGGCCAGCATGGCACGGGCGTGCAGGCCACCCAGGCTGGCGGCGCTATCGAGCTTGAACAGGTTATCCAGCCCGATGCCACGCTGGTGCAGCGCGGTGGGCGCGGTGGTTTTGCACTCCACCAGATAGAGCTGGTTATTGCACAAGATAGCCACGTCGTACTCGTTGGCCACCCCGTCGTGCACCACTTTCACCCCCACCGCTGCATCGCTGATGGGCAAGGTGGGCTGCAGCGCCGCCACCTGCGACAGCAGCCATACTTCCAGCCAGCCACCGCCCAGAAAAAAGCGTGCCGACGCGTCGTGGCAACGCACGTGGCCGGCCTGGTCGATATCTACCAGCCCGCAGCCGGCCAGCCAGTGGCGCAAGGCCCGTTCGCCATGCGGCAGCGGGTGGCGGCTGAACTGGCGGGCGTCCAGGTCATTGCACAAGCGGTTCAGCAGCGATAGCGCCGCCGGGCGCTGCACCGCCAGCGCGGCCAGCCCGGCCGCCAGCGCCTCCAGCCGCTGCGGGCGCTGCGCCAGCCGGTAGTGAATATGCTCGATGCGGCTGCCGTACAGCGCAAAGTACGCCGCCAGCGTCAGGCCATCGGCAATATCGCTGCCGGTGCGCAGGCCGGTATGCTCGCCGCCCAGCAGCCAGATCAGGCGGTCGCTGTGCGGGGCGATGCTCAGCAGCGGCAGCTGGCGCTCACGCGCCAGGTCGTAGGCCAGCGCCGCCTGCACCGGCGAGGCGGCGCTGATATTGAAAGCCACCGCGCCCTGCGCCAATGCGGCCAACTGCTGGCGCAGCGCCAGCGGCTGGGTATCGGCCACCAGCGTCACCACATTGGCCGGCAAGTGCAGGCTGCGGCACACGCCGGCGATATCGGTGGCCAGCCCCAGCTCGCTGCGGTGGCACAGCAAGCTGACCTGGCTTACGCCAAAGCGGCGATCCAGCGCCGGGGTGATGATGTCGCTTTCTACGCGGTTTACAAAAGCCAGCAGGTGCATGGCAAAGCCTCGGTAACAGATGGCAGCATCTTAGCCACGCCAGGGGCCTACGGCCAAGCCTGCCAAAAGCAAAACCCCCTGCCGCACAAGACAGGGGGTTGGCCGCAACACCAGCCGTACAGGTGGTTTAGCGCAGGAAAGCCAGCGCCGGCACGCGGCGCAGCAGCAGCCAGTCCAGCGCCAGAATGGCAATAAACGACATGCCTACCAGCGGGAAAGCCAGACCCAGCGCCAGCATGATCAAGAGCGCGCCTTTCCACAGCGGGGTATCCGGTGCGTCGACGGGCGCGCCCAGGCGGCCCGCCGGCTTGCGCAGCCACCACATCACCAGGCCGCTGATGCTGCTCACCAGTACCAGCAGGCAGATGGCCGCCATCAGCAGCTGATTGGCCAAGCCAAAGAACTTGCCTTCGTGGATCACCACGCCAAACTCCACCGCCTTGGGCACCAGCGCGTAGTCCTTGAAGCGGATGTCCGCCAGCACCTTGCCGCTGTACTGGTCGATATGCAGCGTGGCTTCGTTACGCGGATCGTTCGGGAATACCGATACGGTAAACACGCCTTCGTCACCGTCCGGCAGCGCAATGTTGTAACCCGGCACCACGCCACGGGCGCGGGCGGTATCCACTACCTGCTGCAGCGCGATCTGCGGCGTGGCAGCCTGCGGCACGGCGCCTTTGTGCGCCGCGTGCGGGTCGGTGGACTTGGGCAGCGGGCTAGGCTCTACCGCCCACGGCACGATTTTCTCTTCGGTGCTGTTCAGGCTGATGGCTTTCTTGTCCGACTTGGGCACGTCGTCCCACATCTGCGCCGGGAACTGGCTCCACACCGCCGCAAATTTCTCGCCCCAGTAGCCGGTCCAGGTCAGCCCGGACAACAGCATGAACAGCAAGAAGATGGCGCCCCAGAAGCCGGTAACGGCGTGGATGTCACGCCAGAAGGCGCGGCCACCGGCATTCAGGCGCGGCCAGAATACCGCCAGTTTGCCGCGGCCACGCGGCCACCACAGGTACAGGCCGGATACCAGCAACACCAGCGTCCAGCTGGTGGCCAGCTCCACCAGCAGGTCGCCGTTTTTACCGATCAGCAGCTCGCCGTGCAGCTTCAGTACGATAGTTTGCAGATTATTGTTTTCGTCCAGCGCGCCCAATACGGTGCCCTGGTAGGGGTCTACGTACACGCCCAGCTTGGCGTCAGCGGTCTTGATGATGACCTTGGCGCTGGCGTCGGCAGCCGCAGGCGGCTGGTAACGCAGCACGCTGGCACCAGGGTATTGCGCCTTCACCGCCACCACCAGGTGGTCGGCCGGGTGCGCGGGGGTACTGGCTGCGGGGACGTTCAGCAGATTGCCGTACATCAGCTGGTCCAGCTGCGGCTTGAACAGGTAAATCATGCCGGTAATGGCCAGCATGATCATGAACGGGGCTACCAGCAAGCCGGCATAAAAATGCCAGCGCCAGGCCACCGTGTAATAGCGGGGGGTTTTCTTGTCGGCAACAACGGCCATGGTCAGTCTCGCGTGGAGGGTGAAGGCCGGCATTGTTAGGGTTGGCCGCACACGCCACAAGGCTGTGCGACACTATGCCGCAGGCGGCAAATCGTCGCGTTCAGGCACTGCGCACAGCCACGCCGGCAGCTCGGATGCCATCCAGCAAGGCGGCCAGCTCGGCCAGGCCGTCTTCCCACTGCGTATGGCCGGACGCCACATTGATATGCCCTGCCCCACGCAGCCACACCAGCGGCGCCTGCCACAACGCTGCCATGCGTGCGCTGCGCAGCGGCAGGCTGAACGGGTCGTTATCGCTGGCCACCACGCGGGCGGCAAACGGTAGCGCGGCCTGCGGCAGCGGGGCAAACGGCTGCAGTTGGGCCGGGGCGCTGGCTCGCTCGACATCGGCCGGGGCCACCAATAGTGCGCCGGCCAGTTTGTTGCCGTAGCGCGCGGCGTAGTGCGCCACCGTGGCACAGCCCAGGCTGTGGGCGATTACCACCACCGGTTGCGTGGCCGCATCGACGGCCGCGTCCAGCGCCGCCAGCCAGTCGCCCAGCTGCGGGGCGTGCCATTCGTGGTTGGCCACGCGCTGCGCGCCCAGCAGCTGCTGCCAGTGGCTTTGCCAGTGTTCTGGGCCGGAGTTGTTCCAGCCCGGCTGGATGATGAAGTCGAAACCGGAAAAATCGTGTGCCATGCCGCAGCTCCTGCCAATGTCATTTGCCTTACCTTAGCAGGGCTTTTATATTTCCAAAAATACTGATTTATTGTTTTTTTATTTCTCATGGCAATATAAACGCCCCAAGCCAGCGCGCCCGATCTGGTAAAATTGCCGCTGCCTAGGTGCTTGCCCGGCTCGGCCGGCAAGTTAAACGGGAAACAGCCCCAAGCTGTGCTGCCCCCGCAACGGTGTGTTTCATCTGGCTGCCCCGCGCAGCTGCCCGGCCCCTGCGCCACTGTACCTGCCGGTACGGGAAGGCGGGCCAGCGGCGAAACCAGCCCGGATACCGGCCCAGGCCACGCTGCGTGCCGCCAGATAGCCTGGCGGCACGCTTTACCATGCTGCGGAGGGCGGCATGCGGCCAGCCCTCTGCCCGCCCGCCCCCCGCTGTACACCGGAAACACCGTGCAGCCCATGCCTTCTATTTCACCTCAGCGCCCCACCCACCCCGCGCTACGCCTGCCACCGGCCACCCTGCTGGCCCTGCTGCTGGGCATTAGCCTGGCCACCTTGCTGCTGGCCTGCGCCAGCGGCAGCGTGGCGCTAGGGCCAGGCCAGATTTGGCAAGCCCTGCAGGGCCAGGGTGATGCGCTGGCCACTACCCTGCTGCAGCTGCGGCTGGAACGCGCCCTTACCGCCTGGATTACCGGTGCCGCACTGGCGCTGGCCGGCCTGCTGATGCAATCGCTGCTGCGCAACCCCCTGGCCGACCCCTACGTAATGGGCGTGTCCGGCGGGGCATCGGTGGGCGCGCTGCTGGCGCTATGGCTGGGGCTGGCCGTGTGGCAGGTAGACCTGGCTGCGGTAGCCGGTGCGCTGGCACTGTCCGGCGTGCTGTTCTGGCTGGCGCGGCGCGACTTTGGCCGCAGCAGCGGCACCGTATTGCTGCTGCTGACCGGCGCGCTGCTGTCTACCGCCTGCGGCGCGGTGATTTCGCTGCTGCTGACCATCGCCCAGGACAACCAGCTGCGCGGCATGGTGTTCTGGCTGGTGGGCGACATTTCCGGCACGCCGCTGCGGCCGTGGCCGTGGCTGGTAATGCTGCCGGCCATGCTGCTGGCCTGGTGGCAGGCGCCTGCCATCAACCTGCTGGCGCTGCACGGCGACCACGCCGCCACGCTGGGCGTGCCGCTGGCGCACCTGCGCCGCTTGCTGCTACTGCTGTCGGCCAGCCTGACTGCCACCGCCGTCAGCCAGGGCGGCAGCATCGGCTTTGTCGGCCTGATGGTGCCGCACGCCTGCCGCCTGGTGTGCGGGCCCAACCTGCGCCTGCTGATCCCCGCCTCCATCCTGAGCGGTGCCAGCCTGCTGGTACTGGCCGACACCCTGGCACGCACCGTGGTAGCCCCGATGCAGCTGCCGGTGGGCATTCTTACCGCGCTGCTGGGCGTGCCGGTACTGTTCTGGCAGCTGTCGCGCACGCGCCGGAGGCTGGCATGATGCTGCACGCAGACAAACTCAGTATTTTGCAAGGCCAGCGCCACCTGCTGCACCAGCTGGGCTGGCAGGTACAGGCGGGCGAAGTATGGTGGATCGCCGGGCGCAACGGCTGCGGCAAAAGCACGCTACTGGCCACGCTGGCCGGGCTGCGCGCCCCGGCGCAGGGCAGCATCAGCCTGTGCGGCCAACCTTTAGGCAGCACCGCGCCGCGCCTGCGCGCCCAGCGCCTGGCGCTGCTGCCGCAAGCCAGCCACGACGCCTTCGACTACGCCGTGATCGACGCGGTAGCCGCCGCGCGCTACCCGTGGCCGGACGACGGCCACAACCCCGGCCGCATTGCCGCCGCGCTGAACGCCTTCGACCTGGCACGCCTGGCCGAGCGCCCGCTGCAGGCACTATCCGGCGGCGAACGCCAGCGCGTGGCGCTGGCCAGCGTGATGGCACAGGATGCCCCGCTGCTGCTGCTGGACGAGCCCACCAATTCGCTGGACCTGGCGCACCAGGCCGCCCTGCAAGAACAAATACGCCGCTGGCAGGCCGATGGCAAAGCCGTGGTGGTCGTAAGCCACGACCTGCAGTTTGCCCCCGCCATCGCCAGCCACGCCCTGCTGCTGGACGGTGCTGGCGGCCATAGCCAGCACACGCTGGCCCAGCTTGGCGCCACCCACCTGGCGCAGGTACTGGGCTACCCGCTGACCCGCATCACCCACGCAGGCCACCCCTGCTTTTTACCCGGACACACCACATGAGCCACACCGACGACCAAGGCCGCACCGAGCGCCACAACGCCCGCATGGCACGCAAAAAAGAAATCATGGACGCCCGCATTGCCGCCGCCGACGAGCACCGCGGCGTGTTTATCGTCAACGCCGGCAACGGCAAGGGCAAAAGCTCCAGCGGCCTGGGCATGGTGATGCGCGCGCTGGGCCACGACATGCAGGTAGGCGTGGTGCAATTCATCAAGGGCGCGATGGAAACCGGCGAGGAACGCTTCCTGCGCCGCTTCCCTGAGCAGGTGCAGTTCCACGCCATGGGCGAGGGCTACACCTGGAATACGCAAGACCGCGAGCGCGACGTAGCGCGCGCCACCGAAGCCTGGGCCAAGGCACGCGAGATGCTGCAAGACCCGGCCATCGGCCTGGTGCTGCTGGACGAGCTGAACATCGCGTTGAAATACAAATACCTGGACGTAGACCAGGTGCTGGACGACATCCTGGCGCGCCCGCTGCACCAGCACGTGATCGTCACCGGCCGTGGCGTACCGGACGCGGTGGTAGAAGCCGCCGATACCGTCACCGACATGACGCTGGTGAAGCACGCCTTCGCCGCCGGCATCGCCGCCCAGCCCGGCGTGGAGTGGTAGGCGCGGCAAACCTGAAACCTATTGGCCACGAAAGCCACGAAACAACACAAAAACAAAACTGCCGATTGCCATGGCCAGCAGGCCTTGATGACACCGAAAATGTCCAAGCCCAAAAGCAGTCAGTAGCAGATTTTGTTCGTGGCTTTTCGTGGTTTTCGTGGCAAAAATGGTTTCCGCCCTGCCCCACGGCTTGGCTAGGTAAATATCAGGACAAAACCCGCTAGCCACGAAAGATACGAAAGCACACAAAAACAAAACCGCCGATTGCCATGGCCAGCCGGCCTTGATGACACCGAAAATGTCTCGGCCCCAAAGCAGCCAATCGCAGGCTTTTGTTCGTGCCCTTTCGTGGGTTTCGCGGCCAAAAACCAAATAAAGAAAACCCCATGAGCTGCAAAGCCCTTTTGCTATCCGCCATCGCCTCCGGCCAGGGCAAGACCACCGTTACCGCCGCGCTGGCGCGCCGTCTGGTGCGCGACGGCTACCGCGTGCGCGTGTTCAAGACCGGGCCGGACTTCATCGACCCGCTGCTGCTGGCCGCCGCCAGCGGCAGCACGGTAGACGTGCTGGACCTGTGGATGTGTACCGAAGCGCAGTGCCACAGCCTGCTGGCGCAAGCCGCCGCCGAGGTGGACTACGTACTGATCGAAGGCGTGATGGGCCTGTACGATGGCCAGCCGTCCAGCGCCGACCTGGCAAAACAGTTTGGCGTGCCGGTACTGGCCGTGCTGGACTGCAGCGCCATGGTGGGCACCGCGCTGGCCATTGCCCGCGGCCTGCGCGACCACGGCCAGCTGCCGTGGGCCGGCCTGCTGGCCAACCGCGTGGCCAGTAGCGGCCACGCCGACATGATCCGCGCCTGCGGCACGCCAGACCTGCCAGTGGTGGGCTGCCTGCCGCGCCAGGCCGAATCGCTGCCGGAACGCCACCTCGGCCTGCACCTGCCCAGCGACCTGCCCGACCTGGCCGCGCGCCTGGACGCACTGGCCGACGCGCTGCAGCTGGACCACGCCGTGCTGGCTGCGCTGCCCGACTTTGCACCCGAGACTGCCCCCATGGCCACGCTGCCGCCGCTGCTGGCCGGCAAAACCATCGCTGTGGCGCACGACGCCGCGTTTGCCTTTGTCTATGCGGCCAACCTGCGCACGCTGCAGGGCATGGGCGCGCGCATCGCCACCTTTTCGCCGCTGGCTGACGAGGCCATTCCGGCCGACGCCGACGCGCTGTGGCTGCCCGGCGGCTACCCCGAGCTGCACGGCGCCACGCTGGCGGCCAACACCCGCTGGCTGGCCAGCGTGCAGGCCTTTGCCGCTGGCGGCAAGCCGGTGTGGGCCGAATGCGGCGGCATGATGGCGCTAACCGAACAGCTGCACGATGGCCAGGGCCAGGCACACCGCATGGCCGGCGTGCTGCCCGGTAGCGTACGCATGACCGCCAAACTGGCCGGGCTGGGCAGCCAGGGTTGGCCGCACCCTGCCGGCGAGCTGCGCGGCCACACCTTCCATTACTCGCAGTTCGACACCCCGCTGCCCGCTGCCGCCACCTGCCAGCGCAAGGCCGGTGGTAGCCCGGGCGAGGTGGTGTACCGCCACGGCAGCGTGCAGGCCAGCTACTTCCACGCCTACTTTGCCAGCCAGCCCGCCGCCGCAGCAGCGCTGTTCCTGCCGGAGGCCGCATGCTGAGCACCAGCCTGCTGCTGGCCGCCGGCCTGCTGGCCGACCGCGCACTGGGCGAGCCCACGCGCTATCACCCGCTGGTGGGCTTTGGCCGCGCGGCCAACTGGCTGGAAAAACGGCTTAACGCCGGCCGCTGCCGCCTGCTGCGTGGTGCCGTGGCGTGGGCACTGCTGGTGCTGCCGCTACCACTGCTGCTGGCCTGGGGGCTGGCACAGCTGCCCGCGCTGGCCGCCGGCATCCTCAGCGTGGCGGTGCTGTACTTTACCCTGGGCCGCCAGAGCCTGATCGAGCACACCCGCCCCATTGCCGACGCGCTGCTGCAAGGCAAGCTGGCCGAGGCGCGGGCGCTGACCGCGCGCATTGTCAGCCGCGACCTCAGCCAGGCAGACGACAGCGCCATTACCCGCGCTGCCACCGAGTCGCTGCTGGAAAACGGCCACGACGCCGTGTTCGGCGCGCTGTTCTGGTTTGCCGTGGGTGGTGCGCCGGCCGCGCTGGCCTACCGCCTGGCCAACACGCTGGACGCGATGTGGGGCTACCGTAACGCGCGCTTCGAGCGCTTTGGCAAAACCGCCGCCCGCGCCGACGACGTGCTGGGCTACGTGCCGTCGCGCCTCACAGCACTGGCCTACGCCCTAGCCGGCAACACCCGGCTGGCGCTGGCCTGCTGGCGCCAGCAAGCACCGCAGTGGGACAGCCCCAACGCCGGCCCGGTGATGGCTGCCGGCGCCGGTGCGCTGGGCGTGCAGCTGGGTGGCGCAGCCGTCTACCACGGCCAGCTGGAAGCGCGGCCGCAGCTGGGTGCAGGCCAGCACCCGCGCGCCGGCGACATCCGCCGCGCCGCGCAATTGATGGACCGCGCCATCGTGCTGTGGCTGCTGCTGGCGCTGCCGCTATGAGTACCGCCCTGCGCCCCGTGCACGGTGGCAACCTGCTGCAAGCCGTCGCCCGCTTTGGCGGCACGCCCGAGCAATGGCTGGACCTGTCCGCCGCGCTGAACCCGCAGCCCTACCCGGCCCCGGCCACCGACCCAGCGCTGTGGTACACGCTGCCGCAGCCGGACGCCGCACTGCACACCGCCGCCTGCGCCTACTACGGTGCGGCCAAGCTGTTGCCGGTGGCCGGCAGCCAGGCCGCCATCCAGGCGCTGCCACGGCTGCGCGCCCCTGGCAGCGTGGCGGTAGCCCACCCCAGCTACGCCGAACACGGCTGGCGCTGGGCGCGCGCCGGGCACCAGGTAAGCCGCCACCAGCACGCCGAGCTGGCCGCACAGGCCGGCCAGGTGGACGTGCTGATCCTGTGCAACCCGGACAACCCCAGTGGCCAACGTTGGCCGCAACAAGCCGTGCTAGCCATGGCGGCGGCGCAAGCCGCGCGCGGCGGCTGGCTGGTGGTGGACGAAGCGTTTGCCGACGTGACGCCCGCGCTGTCGGTCACCGCCCACGCCGCCACGCAGCCCGGCCTGGTGGTGCTGCGCAGCCCCGGCAAGTTCTTTGGCCTGGCTGGCTTGCGGCTGGGTTTTGTCGCCGCCGCTGGCGACATCCTGCAGGCGCTGGACGACGAGCTGGGGCCGTGGACCATCCCCGCGCCGGTGGCACGCATCGCCACCGCCGCGCTGGCCGACCGTGCCTGGCAGGCCGCAGCACAGCAGCAGTTGGCCGCAGGGCATGCCCGCTTGATGGCCTTGCTGCAGGCGTACAGCCTGCCGGCCGACGGCTGCCTGCTGTTTGCTGGTGGCGCCTACGAGCAGGCCGCCGCCTTGCAACAGCACCTGGCGCGGCACCGCATCTGGTGCCGCCTGTTTACCGACCCGCAGCCCCGCTTCCGCCTGGGGCTGCCCGCCAGCGAGGCGCACTGGCAGCGCCTGGCCGCCGCGCTGGCCAGCTTTGCACCGGACACCCTATGAAACCCATTGCCCTCGCCCTGGCCTGCACGCTGGCGCTGTCTGCCACCCCCGCCAGCGCGGCACCCATCACCGTCACCGACGACCAGGGTCAAACGCTCACCCTGCCCGCCCCGGCCAAACGCGTGATCAGCCTGGCACCGCACGTTACCGAGCTGATCTACGCCGCTGGCGGCGGCAGCCGGCTGATTGCCGCCGACGCCAACAGCAACTACCCGCCCGCCGCGCAGGCGCTGCCACAGGTGGGCAGCTTTCGCGGTATCGATATTGAACGCGTGATTGCCGCCAAGCCGGATCTGATGATTGTGTGGCTGCACGGCCCGGCCGAAAAACAGCTGGCGCAGCTCAGGGCGCTGGGCATCCCCATGTATTACAGCGAGCCCAAACACCTGGCCGACATCCCCGCCAGCCTGCGCAAGCTGGGCACGCTGCTGGGCAGCAGTGCCGTAGCCGAGCAAAGCGCACGGCAGTTTGATACCGAGCTGGCCGCGCTGCGCCGCCAGTACGCCGGCAAGCCCAAGCTGCGCGTGTTCTACCAGGTGTGGCACAAGCCGCTGTACACGCTAAGCGGCCAGCACATCGTGAACGACGCCATCGAGCTGTGCGGCGGCCAGAACATTTTTGCCCAGCTGCCGATACCTGCCCCGGTGGTGAGTGAGGAGTCGGTGATTGCGGCCAACCCGCAGGTGATGCTGGCCGCCGGCATGAAAAAGCAAGACGACCTGCAGGCGCGCTGGGCCGGCATCAACGCCATTGCCGCCGTGCAGTACAAGCAGCAATACCAGATCGACAGTGACATCCTCAACCGCCCCACCCCGCGCTTTCTGCAAGGCACCCGCGCCGTGTGCCGCAGCCTGGACGCGGCACGGGCGGTGTACGCGAAAGTGAACCCATGATCCACACCACACCGCATTACCACCGCATTGCCTGCCTGTGCACCGAGGCAGTGGAAACCCTGTACCTGCTGGGTGCCGAAGACCTGGTGGCCGGCATTTCCGGCTTTACCGTCTACCCGCCCGAGGCACGCCAGCAAAAGCCCAAGATCAGCGGTTTTTCCAGCGGCAAGCTGGAAAAAATCCTGGCGGTAGAACCCGACCTGGTGGTGGGCTACTCCAGCCTGCAAAGCGACATGCTCAAAGAAGTGGCAGAAGCCGGCGTGGACATCCTGCACTTCAACCACCACAGCGTAGACGGCGTGCTGCGCATGGTGCGCGTGCTGGGCAGCCTTACCGGCCGCCGCCACGCCGCCGAGCTGCTGTGCGAGCAGCTGGAAGGCCAGATCAGCGCCGCCCGCCTGGAAACCGCCGCCCGCGACGCCGCCGGCCTGCCCCGCCCGCTGGTGTATTTCGAGGAATGGCACGACCCCATCATCAGCGGCATCGGCTGGGTGGGCGAGCTGATCGCGCTGGCCGGCGGCCGCGACGCCTTTGCCGAGCTGGCCGGCCACGCCCGCGCCAAGGAACGCATCGTGGCCGACCCGCAAACCGTGGTAGACCGCCAGCCGGACCTGATGGTAGGCAGCTGGTGCGGCAAGCGCTTCCGCCCCGAAACGGTACTGGAGCGCGACGGCTGGCAGCACGTACCCGCGGTGCGCAACGCCGAACGCGGCCATATCATCGAGATCAAGTCGGCTGACATCCTGGCACCCGGCCCCACGCTGATTACGCGTGGACTGCCGCAGCTGCAGGCGCTGATTCGCCAGTGGCACGAAGACCGCGCCGGCTAACCGCGCTTTGGCCACGAGGCTGCGAGTAACAGCTCGGCCACGAAAAACACGAAAAGGAATAAGCGCCATACCTACCCAGGCATCTGCCTGAGGCGGTTTCCGTTGCGGCACAGCTGTGTGCCATGGCACTGGCAAGCCAAGCCTGGCGTTTTATTTTTGTGTTCTTTGGTGGGTTTCGTGGCTAATGCCTTTGGATACAAACCCCACGAAACGCACAAAAAAAGATGAAAACCGTGTACGCCCTCACTTGAGCCTGAAACGGTTTGCGATGGCAGTAGCGCTACGGTGATGGCTTTGGCAGCCCAAGCCACCCGTTTTACTTTCGTGCTTTTTCGTGGATTTCGTGGCTAATGCCTTTGACTACGAAACCCACCAAACGCCAGAGCAGCTGCCCGTTTTGCTTTCGTGTTTTCCGTGGATTTCGTGGCAAAAATCCTCTTTATCGATCAGGAAACCCACATGCCCGCCCAACCCTGGCCCTTCCCCACGCTGATGGTGCAAGGCTGCACCTCGGACGCCGGCAAAAGCACGGTGGTGGCCGCGCTGTGCCGCCTGCTGGCCGACGCCGGCTACCGCGTCGCCCCGTTCAAACCGCAAAACATGGCGCTGAACAGCGCGGTGACCGAAGACGGCGGCGAGATCGGCCGCGCCCAGGCGCTGCAAGCCATCGCCGCCCGCGTGGCGCCGCATACCGACATGAACCCGGTGCTGCTCAAACCCAGCAGCGACACCGGCGCCCAGGTCATCATCCACGGCAAGGTGCGCGCCGACATGAACGCGCGCGACTACCACCAGTACAAAACCACCGCCATGGCCGCCGTGCTGCAGTCCTACCAGCGGCTGCAGGCGCAGTACGACGTGGTGATGGTGGAAGGCGCCGGCAGCCCCGCCGAGATCAACCTGCGCGACCGCGACATCGCCAATATGGGCTTTGCCGAAGCAGTGGACTGCCCGGTGATTCTGGTGGCCGACATCGACAAGGGCGGCGTGTTTGCCCACCTGGTAGGTACGCTGGACTGCCTGAGCGACAGCGAACGCGCCCGCGTGGTGGGCTTTGTCATCAACAAGTTTCGCGGCGACATCAGCCTGCTGCAAGACGGGCTGGACTGGCTGGAAGCCAAAACCGGCAAGCCGGTGCTGGCGGTGCTGCCCATGCTGCACGGCCTGATGCTGGACGCCGAAGACGCGGTGCAAAGCCAGCAGCAGCGCGGCGACTTCAACATCGTGGTGCCGGTGCTGCCGCGCATCAGCAACCATACCGACTTCGACGCCCTGCGCGCCCACCCCGGCGTGAACCTGCACTTTGTCGGCCCCGACGCGCCCAAGCCGCCAGCCGACCTGGTGATCCTGCCCGGCAGCAAAAACACCCGCGCCGATCTCGCCTTTCTGCAGGCGCACGGTTGGCCGCCCTACCTGCAACGCCACCTGCGTTACGGCGGCCGCCTGCTGGGCATCTGCGGCGGCTACCAGATGCTGGGCCGCCACATCCACGACCCGCTGGGCGTAGAAGGCGCCCCCGGCAGCAGCACCGGCCTGGGCTACCTCGACATCGACACCACACTGGCCGCCGACAAAACGCTAACGCGGCGCGAAGGCCGCTTTGTGAACGCCGACGCGGCAGTAAGCGGCTACGAAATCCACATGGGCGTCAGCCACGGGCCGGACTGCGAACGGCCGGTATTCCAGCTGAACGACGGCAGCGTGGACGGCGCCGTCAGCCCCGACGGCGCGGTGATGGGCAGCTACCTGCACGGCCTGTTCGACCACCCGCAAGCCGGCGGCGCATTGCTGCACTGGGCTGGCATGCATCATGCAAATGGGGTAGATTTGTCGAAATTGCGTGACAACAGCCTGAACCGCCTGGCCGCCAGCAGCCAGCCACTGCTGGACGCGCTGCAACGGCTGCCGCGCTGGCGTACACCGTAGGGTGGGCTAAGCAAAGCGTGCTCACCAAAGCAGCAGCATGCGATGGAAATGTGGTGGGCATGGCCTGCCGGCCTTAGCCCACCCTACAGGCTACTGAACAGGCCGCTCTTGGGTAGGTTGGCGCTGAACAAAGTGAAGCCCAACGCCGATCACGTGATTTACAACCAAAGGGCTTGGTAATGTTGCTTGCGCGGCAAACGTTGTGCTTCGCAAGCTCAGTCCGACCTACAGGCTGGCATGCATAATTCAAATAGGATAGATTTATCGGCATTGCGTGACAACCGCCAGCCTGCCCGCAGCAGACTGCTCTGCAGCGGCTGCCTCGCTGACACACACCATAGAGTGGGCGAAGCAAGGCTTACCCACAAGCAAGCATAATACGATGGGGAAATGATGGACATGACCTTCATGCTTTTGCCCACACAGCTTACCGTAATCTTTTTAGGTCACAATCCTACAATAAATTCTTACAACCTACACTTCCAATATTGCACATGCCTAATTTAACCTTTTCAGATTACCTAAGCACAATTGGGATTGGTATCAGTCTTCTATTCGGGCTTTGGGGCATATACCTCGCATTACGACGCACAAAATACCCCGCCAAAATTACTTTCATCCGCGAGCAGACCGTCTCTCTATTGGACGATTTTGCCACCCACATCCCGAATCTATCCATCCTTTACAAGGATCAGACAATTAATAAGAATATTTATCTATTAAGCGGACACCTAGTTAACAATGGCAATATTGACATTTCACCAGAAATGATCGAAAGACCGCTCTGCTGCATTCTCCCAGCGGGATGCTCTTGGCTAGAATTTAAAATAACTGGTACCTCCCAAAGTCTTCGAGCAGAAGGCTTCATAGATGATGAAAGAAACTTGAACATAGAATTCGGATTATTTCGGCGAGATGAAAATTTTTCATTTCAAGCACTAGTCTTAGCAAGTTCTGATTACACTCAAAAAAAACCGGCCTCTCTAACCGGGGCTCTTCTATGGAAGCATCGAATCAAAGATCTTGACTACATAGGAACCACAACCATCCCCGAACCTGACACCAGATCGCCAATGTCATGGACCCTAAAGGGCCTCCTTCTGATAGCTATGATAATAAACCTATCGATGGGATTATCTATGATAAGTGGATTTGGCCCAATGGGCGCCTTACCATCAATTGCTTATGAGAGAATTACAAATAACAAAAAAACCATTGTCACACTAACTCCACATCGAGATGGAATAACTACAATAAGAGAAATTGAAACAGGAAATGAACAACGCGTCCACCTTAGTGACTATACAAGAAGTACATCATTAAAACCCATATATAGAGAAAATATAGATGAGAAAAACCCCACTGTCCTAGTTGGAATTTTTATGACAATAGCATCCATCGTCCTTTTTGGGAGCACATTCTCAAGTAATATAAAACGCTTCCGATTTAGAAAGATTATTGCCAATACGATAAAATAAACCAAGCACAGTAGTTTGAGCTAAATGAAATGAAGCCCAACGTTTATCGCGCACCTGTTGTTGCGCGCACTGAATGTTTTTCGCCGCACTACGGTTACCATTTGGGTTCTCAACACTCAGGGCAAATACGCCGCACTTGATCTTTGCCCGCAATAACAAAGTTGGCCGCAAACCGTCATGGCGTGCGGCCAACCTTGTTTAATCGACAGCCACGCCCCGCAGGGCGGCGCTTGATGTACGGCAATATGTCACGCTGCCTGTGCGGCATACTTCAGCCACCTTATTACCCACCTGCACCACCGGTGCCCAACACCATGCCGATTTCTGTACAACGCCCGCTGGCGGCGCTGCTTGCCGCAGCGTTGCTCGCCACTGCCCTGCCCGCCCTGGCGCAGCCGGGGCCGGCTAGCGCTTGCCTGTTTATCCATCACGCCGGCCTGCATACGCTGCCCGATGGCAGCCTGAGCGACGACGCCTCACCCGCTGCGCAGCTGCGCTACAGCCAGCTACTGCGCGAGGCCAGGCAGCGCATTAGCGATACGTTTGGTGCGCCGCAGGCCAGCCCGCTGGTGGTGTTCTTTTCGCAACCGCAGGGTTTTGGCCGCTACCGGCTGAACGCGGTGGGGAGTGCGCAGTTTATTGGCAGCCGCGCCTGCCTGCTGATGGGCCCCCTGGGGCACAATGTGGATGCGTTGGCGCACGAGCTGGTACACGCCGAAATCCACCACCGCACCGGTGCGCTGAAACGCTGGCTGCAGCTGCCCACCTGGTTTGACGAGGGCGTGGCGATGCAGGTGGATTACCGCCCGCGCTACACGCTGCCGGCAGACGATGCGGCCAAGGCCAGCGAGGTAAGGCAGCTGAACAGCTTTGGCGCTTTCTTTGCTGGTGACGAGCAAACGGTGGTGCGCAACTACGCCCGCGCCCGCCACGAGGCGGCCGGCTGGCTGGCCAGCACCGGGCGCCACACGCTGTACCAGCGCCTGGCGCGCATGCAGGCGGGCGAGTCGTTTGCCGAGATCAGCGTGCCGTAAAAGCCGGCATGGCTGCCATGCCGGAGGTAGCCGGCACCTTGGCCGCAGCGGGTAACGCCGGCATGCGGACATCAGCACCGCAACCCGGGTAAGGCGTCGCCGCATCCGGGCTTGCCGCCAGCGCCCGTGCAAGTCGGCCAAGTTTTACCCCCATCCCCGGATGCGCCGTTGGCTTATCCGGGCTACGCGCCACATTCAACCCAAGCCAAGGCGCCGTATTCGCCCCGCCAGCAAACAAGGTTGGCCGCATGCCGTGATGGCGTGCGGCCAACCTTGTTTTGTGTGCGAGCGCCGCAGCGCAGCGGCCCAGACACCCGCACCGGCTTACTCGGGTGTCTTGTTTTGCTGGTTTTTTTCCTGCAGTGCTTCGTTGATGATGCTTTTCAGGCCGGTGAAGGTGCAGGGTTCGGCGTAGATCAGCAGCGCTTGTTCTACGTCGTAATAGCTACCGGCAAATAGCGCGGGGTTGTCCAGCAGCTTTCTCTGGTTGCGCTTTTTGAGTTGCACGGCTTTTTGCAGCAGATAGATATCGGGCGCCAGGGCCATGGTGGTTTCGTAGGTGCTCATGGCGCTTTGGCCAAACGAGAACGACGAGGCGGTGGCACTGATTACCTTGGCACTCACGCCGGTGACGCCTTGCACCGCCGAGGTAAGCCCGGCCAGCAGCTGCACTTCTTTGGCAAAAAAGTCGCGCGTGGTTTGCTGGCGGCTGGCCAGGTTAAAGTAGTTGGCGCAATTCAGGTCGGCATAGCTGACGCCGGCTTGCCACATTTCTTTCAGCGCCTGGTAACGCGGCACGGCCAACAAGCCATTGCCTTGCAGCGCGGCCAGCTGCTCGCCGCTGGCTTGCTTGAGCTTGGTCAGCTCTTCTTTATTGCGCGTACTCTCGTCCAGCAGGGCATTCACAAGTGCTTCTTGCGGCGAGCCTTTCACTTTCGCCAGCGCTGCCTGCTGGCTGGTGACCTGGCCTGTCCAGTACTGCAGGCTTTGCTCGAAATTGAACGGCACTACGTCGCGGTACTGCAGCGCCTTGCTGATCGCCGAGCCAAAGCGGTACCCGGCGTGTTCCAGATTGGAACGGGGCTTGTCATCGTCGGCGCCGGCGTCTTTGGGGCTGTTGATGCTGTACTCGGCGTCCACTGCCGGGTTGCGCAGAAAGTCCCTGCTTGGGGTCAGGCTGCCGCAAGCGCTAAGGCTCAGGGTGATGATCATCGGCAAGATGGCAGGTTTCATGACATTGATCTCCCGTTTATGGAGATGTCGTTGTATATGCCACCGGTCATTTCTATAAAAACAGCCCTGCGTTGCGCGGGCAGCCGCCCCCTACTCGGCCAGATATTTTTGCCGCAGCTTGTGCATGCGGCCGTCTGCGCTGATCTGGTTTAGCGCGGCCTGCAGGCGCCTTACCTTGTGCGTGGGCGTGTCACGGTTAAGCGCAAACCAGTACTGGCTACCGCCGTCCAGCAGCCAGATGGGGCGCACCAGCTGCGGGTTGACGTTTTGCTGCTTGAGCTGCCAGGCCATGGCCCAGTCCAGCATGGCCACGGTGTCGGTACGCCCTAGCAGCATTTTTTTCAGGGTGATTTCGTCGGTCGCTCCCAGGTCCAGCCCGCGCCCCGGCTGCAGCCCCAGCCCGGCCAGCTTTTTGGCGGCGGCCGATTCGAACATGGCGCCGTGGGTGTAGCGCATCAGGTCGGCCTCGACCTGGACATGGATATCGCGCCGCGCGTTCAGGCGGTACAGCTTGATCTGGCGCGGGCTGATGGGGCCTACCCAGTGAAACAGCGGCTCGCGCTCCGGGGTGCGGGTAATGCTGAAAATGGCACTGCTGGGGGTTTCCAGTACGGTACGGTAGGCACGCGCCCAGGGCTGCAGCTCTATGCTGAGGCTCAGGTCGGCATCGTGCGCCGCCATACGCAAGAGGTCGGTAGCAAAGCCGGTGAGCTGTGTGCCGTCCTGGTAGTTCAGCGGTGGCAGCTGCTCGGTATAGGCAGCCAGGTCGGCCGCACGGGCAGGCAGTACGGCGCTGCAGGCCAGACAGAGTGCAAACAGGACTGGTTTCATACTGAATCTGGCAGGGGTGGTATTTATAAAATGTAGTGCACAGTGGTGCTATGTCACAAGCGATAGCAAACAGATAAGGGTTCAACACTACGCCACTGATTTTGCGCAATAATGACAATCTAACGAATCACCAAGCTTAGCCCTGCCATCCACCATGAAACCATCCTTGCTACAGCTAGAGTTCGCCAGCTACGAGCGCTACTACAGCCAGCGCTTGCTGCCCGGTGCAGCCCAGCTTTCCTATGCCGGCATGGGTGTCATCGGGCTATTCCTGCTGGCTGATTTGTGGCGTCTGGGCCCGGGGCCGGGCTTTGCCGGCATGGCGCTGGCCAGCGTGCTGGGCTGTGCGCTGATAGGCTGGATGGCACAAACCATGCAGCACCCGGCATACGAAACCCATCGTATCCATTGGGTGCTGTGGCTGGGCAACCTGGCCATGGTGGTGATGATGGCGGGCAATATTCTGGTATTGGGCCGGCTGTCTTACCTGCCGATGATCGTGATGTATTTCATGCTGGGGGTACTGCTGATTGCGCCGCTGGTGGCACCGCTGGCTTTCCTGCTACCGCATCTGGCCAGTGTGCTGCTGGCCGGTGGCGTGATGTGGCTGAAAGGCTACCAGCTGACGCACTGGCTGCAGCTACTGCTATTCAGCATGCCGGCCATGGTGTTCATGCTGATGATTCTGAGCGTGCAGCGCCGTACGGCCATGCAGTCTTACCAGATTGCCCGGCAAAACTGGCTCTATGCCACCACCGACCCGCTAAGCCAGCTGCAAAACCGCCGCACCTGGTACGAAGCGGCCGAGGCAGCCCTGGCGGATGGCGTGGCACAGGCAAGGCCACTGGCGTTACTGATGCTGGATATCGACCATTTCAAAACCATCAACGACCAGTGGGGGCACGTGGCGGGCGACAAGGTTATCGAGCAGGTTGGCCGCACGCTACAGGCGCACTGCCCGCCTGGCACGCTGGCCGGGCGCTTGGGCGGCGAGGAGTTTGCCGTGCTGCTGGCGGATACACCGCACGCAGATGCGCTGCTCACCGCCGAAGCACTGCGCGCCAGCCTGGCGGCGCAGCAGGTCGCAGAGCAAGACCAGCTGCTGCGTATTACGGTAAGCATCGGCCTGTCCAGCCTGCAAACCGATAGCCTGGACGAGCTGGTGCGCGAGGCAGACCGCCGCCTGTACCAGGCCAAGGCGGACGGCCGTAACCGGGTGGTAGGCCAGTAGCACCCGCCCCTTGGGCAGGCACTGCGTCAAGCCTGGCGCCGCCGCGCAGCCACACCCAGATGCAGCAAAAGCGCCAGCATCAAGCCCAGCCAATGCGCGTCATGCGCCACCGGGTGGCCAGCCAGCAGGCTACCCTGCGCGCTTTGCCAGGCCACCTTCCCCACCAGCAGCACTATCGCCAGCCAGCGCCACAGCCCGCCGCGCCAGCCCAGTAGTAGCCACATGGCCCAGGCATAGGCCACGCCGGAGGCCCCGGCAAACGGCCCGGGTTCCAGCAGCGGCATCAGCAGTGCGGGCAGCACGGCCAGCGGCCACAGCCCTGGCCGCCGGCCCTGCGGGCACAGCCAGCACACCAGCAGCAAGCTGGCACTATTAAGCAGGGCATGCTGCGGGTTCAGGTGTACCCAGCTGGCGCTAAACAGCCGCCAGTACTGCCCGGCCCAGGTGGCGGCAGCATCGCCCTGCCAGCGCTGCATGGCGGCCTGACCCCAGCCAAACAGCCAGGGCAGGCATGGCCAGAGCCATACCAGGCGCACTAGCAGGGTGTTAGCCACGCCGGCGGCGCAGCATGGCCCCCAGACCCAGTGCGGCCAACATACCCAGTAGGCTGCCATCAGCGGCGGCCAGCTTGCTCAGCCGGCTGTCCTTGTCGCTGCCGGCGCTAGCCGTAGTGGTGGCCGTGCCGGTAGCCACTGCCGGTTTTTCGGCGCGCAGGTCGATGTAGAGCGGGTCGTGGTCGGACGAGCGGTAGGCGTCGGCCGCGTAGTAGTTTTGCTGCTGGGTCACCGATTTGAACTCGCTGCTGTATTCCAGCGCGGTCGGCTCGTCAGCGTTGATGTGCCATTCGCCCGCCCCCAATACGCGCGCGCTGGCGGCTGCCGTGGCCAGGCCGTGGTCCAGGTTGCCGGATTCGCCGTTGAACACATAGGAATACACGCCATCAGCGTGGTTTTTGGCCAGCAGGTTGGTGAAACCGGCTTGCTCCAGCTGGTAGATCGGGTCTTCCTTGGCGTAGGCGTTAAAGTCGCCCACCAACACGATGCTGCGCCCCAGGCCGCCCTGCTGGCCGGCCAGCCAGGTTTTCAGGTCGTTCACCGCGGCAACACGGGTCTGGTTGCAGTTGCCCTGGCCGTCGGCCAGGTCCGGGTCGCCGGCGCAGGCGCTGCCCTTGGATTTGAGATGGTTCACCACCACGGTCAGCGGCTGGCCAATGGCCTGGCTGCTCAGGTAGAAGCTTTGTGCCAGCGCCGGGCGGTTACGGCTCGGGTCGCCGATTTCTTTCACTTCCGGGTTGGCCGCAGGCTTCACCACGGCAGCGCGGTAGATCAGGCCCACACGGATGGCGTCGCTGCCGATCTTGTCCACGCCGGGCAAGCCAAAGCTGTAGTGCTTGGCGGCTGGCTGGCCATCGTTCAGCGCATTCACCAGGTCCTGCAGTGCCGACTGGGCGCCAAAGCCATCGTTTTCCAGCTCCATCAGGCCTACGATGTCGGCATCCAGCGCACGAATGGCGCTAACGATCTTGGCGCGTTGCTTCAGGAAGTCGGCATAGGTTTTGGCGCCACGGTTGCTGGCGTCCTTGAATGGCAGGTCGCTGCTGGTGCCATCGCCATTAAAGAAGTTCAGCACGTTAAAGCTGGCCAGGCGCACACTATCGGCGCTGCGTGCCGGGGCAGCTGGGCGCGGGTTGCCGGCCACCACCTGCGGGGTGGCTACCGGGTGCAGGCGGTATTTGCTGAAGCTGTACCCTACTACACCGCTGACATTATTCAGCTGGTCGCCCGCGCGCAGGGTATTGCTGGCAGACAGGCCGCCGGGGCCAGGCAGCCAGGCGTCGCGGTTCTGGTTGCTGTAACCGTCGTCCAGGGTAATTTTGTCCAGCAGGTTGGCCGCAGCCAGCGCCACGCCTTCGGGCGTACCCGGGCGGTGTTTTTGCGTGGTGGTCCATAGCCGTGGCTGGCTGGATAGCGTTAGCTCGCCGTAGCGGGCGTAGTCGTAGTTGGCCACCACATACACCGGCTGGTCCAGCTGTACCAGCATGCCTTCCAGTGCTTCCCAGCTGCTCTGGCTGGCTACCGGCAGGCGCACTTTCACCGCCGTGGCCGTGGCCTTGCTGCCGCAGCTTTCGACCTGGCCGATATTGGCGGGCTGTAGCTGGGTTTCGTTGTTAAATTCTTTTACCACGCCGGTAACGCGCACCACATCGCCGGCTACCAGTGCCGGCTTCATGGCATTGGTGTAGACAAAAATACCTTCGGAGGTGGCCGGGTTGCCGTCTTGGTCCGCCGCCTCTTCTTGCAGGTAGAAGCCTTTTACCTGGTCGCTGCCTGTCATGACGCTGGTTACAACGCCTTCAATGGTTACGGTCTGGTTGGCCATTGTGGTGGCGCTGCCACTGCCCTGTACCTGGCTGATCAGCGTTGCGCCGGGGATGCCGCAGGCGGCGTAGCTAACAGGCGTGGCCAGGGCCAGGCAAAGGGGCAATAGCCGGAATGTGTGTTGTGGTGTCATGTGCGAAATGCGCTGCTTTTGTTATGGGGCGGCGATTATAGGCAAGGAATTTTGACAATTGCATGGCAAGCAGCATTTTTCTGCCATGCGCTTGGCAAAAATAAAACACCTGTATGAATCGGCAGTTGCCAGCAAGAGCAGCCCAAGGATAAGCAGTGCACGGTGACATAGCGGTGCTAGTAAACGATTGTTTAAATTACACCGGTCTTTTTTTATATAAAAACCTATACATAGATCAAGGAATCGCACTGCACACCCTTGTCTAGCCTTGGCTGGCTGCATAGACTGGCGTCTGCCTTATCCCTATACAAAACACCGCATGACCCGCCTGCGCTCACCCTGTTTCGCCCGCTCTGCCTGGCTGCTGGCCGCCAGCCTACTGGCCGCCCCCGCCTTGGCGCAGACACACCGGGCTTGTACCCAGCTGATAGCGTCGGGCAACCCGGAGTACCCGCCGTTTTTGTGGGTAGGTCACGACGATGAAAGAACCCTGCAAGGGGCAAACGCCGAACTGATGCAGCTGCTGTCGCGCGAGATAGGTATCCCTATCGTGATGCGCAACGCCGGGCCGTGGGCGCGTGTGCAGGAAGCCGCCAAGGCAGGCCGTATCGACCTGATTGCCGGCGCGTTTTACACCCTGCCACGCCGCCTGTACATGAGCTATATCCAGACGCCGTTTTACCAGACGCGCAGCGCGGTATGGACGCGCGAGAACAAGGCGCTGTCTTACACCAAATGGGCAGACCTGGTTGGCCGCAATGGCATTACCGTAGTGAATAACAGCTTTGGCGAAGAATTTGACCGCTTTGCCGAGCAGCGCCTGACCATGCAAACCGTGGGCAGCGTGGAAAACGCCATGCGGATGCTGAGCATGGGCCGGGCCGACTACCTGATCTACGAAGAAGCCCCCGGCCAGGCCTACGCCAACAAACTGGGCATACGCAATATCCGCGTGGCCAGCACGCCAGTGAGCCGCGAGCCGCTATACCTGACGCTCACCCACCAGTCGCCCTGCTTTTCGCCCCAGCTATACGACAAGCTGAACAAGGCCATGAAAAAGCTGGTAGACAGGGCTTTGTTGCACAAATCAGTGCTTACGTCCGTCCGGTAGAATGACCGCATGAGCAAGCCCCTTCCTCCCAAGTACCAAACCATCAACTGGCAGTCATACAACCAGTCCCTCAAGCAACGAGGGCAGCTCCTTCTCTGGCTCGACAAAGGCATGAACTGGTTGGCACCGGCTACCGGCAGGCGGGGACGGCAGCTAACTTTTTCTGATGCTGCCATCCAGTTCTGTCTCACCATCAAATGCCTCTTTGGCCTGGCGCTACGGCAAGCCACAGGTATGGTCGAAAGTATGTTGCGCCTGGCTGGCCTTGACTGGGCCGTCCCCGACTTCAGCACGCTTTCCCGCCGCCAGAAAGACCTGCAAGTCCGCATCCCGGTACAGAAAAAGCAAGGTTGTCTGCATCTCTTGGTGGATAGCACCGGCATCAAGATGATGGGTGAAGGCGAGTGGAAGGTGAAAAAGCATGGCGCTGATTACCGCCGCCAATGGCGCAAGCTGCATCTGGGCATAGATGCGCAAACGCTGGAAATCCGGGCAATGGAAGTGACCGACAATCGCACTGGAGATGCCACGATGCTGCCAGAGCTGCTATCGCAAATTCCGGCGGGAGAGGGACTGGTAACCGTCACCACGGATGGGGCGTACGACACACGCCTATGTTACGCAGCGATTGCAGAGCGTGGGGCGGCAGCCATCATTCCCCCACGTCGAAATGGCCAATTCTGGAAAGGGAATTTACGGGGCAATCAGGCTCGCAATGAGTCGCTACGAGCGGTGAAGTATCTGGGGCGCGCGCTCTGGAAAAAGTGGAGTGGCTACCATCGCCGCAGCTTGGTCGAAACGAAGATGCACTGTTTCAAATTGCTGGCAGATCGGGTTAAGTCACGGGACTTTGACCGGCAAGTAGCGGAGCTTCAAATCTGTGCAGCGATTCTGAATCGCTTCACAGCACTGGGCACGCCGCAAACGGTCCGTATGGGATAAATCCGTCTGGGGATTGGGGTAGTTCGACCTACGGCTGATTTGTGCAACAAAGCCTTTCCGGGATCAGAGCAACGTGTAGGTGCAGCGCCGGCAGCCGTGACGATGAACTCCCCCTTCTAGATGGCCAACACGATCATGCCGAGCTTCGGGGTGATGCTGCGATCTAGAGTGTCGCTGCATGGTGACGCTCCAAGCTCATGCTGTAACCGCGCACTCGTACCATGAAGGTCGCAAAGCAACGCCACCAAGTCGAGCTTGGCTTCCAGATAGTCGTCGGCCGGCGGCGGGAAACCGGCCGGCACGCGGCTACAGAACAGGGGCAGCAACAGCTGCGGCTGGCGGACGGATACGGGATGGGGATCATGACGGCACTCCTTGCTGTGGATTTGATTATGTACAAATTCAAATCGATAGCCAAGGGGTGAAGGTGGTGGTATCGAAGCAGTCGCGGGATGGGCAAAAGAGCAGATTTAGCCAGCAACGAATCAGAAGACTGACCATGCTTCAGCTCTTGCACCACTAAAGCCAGGCACTAGCGTTTGATGTAGGCAATTACGCAACACCCGGTAAACCGTGCATTTAGGGCCGGGGTATCAAAAAAAATTGGGGGTATCGGTGGGGGTATCGTTGCCGAAACCCCTACCAAACCCCCAAGATGTCAAATCATTAAGATACTGATTTTATTAAGCTTTAACGGTGTCAGCTACGTCCTGATAATCTTTGATCTGGTCAAAGTTCATGTAACGGTACACCTCGGCGCTCTTCTCGTTGATGATGCCGATGTTGGCATGGTATTCCGCCACGGTCGGGATCTTGCCCAGCTTGGAGCAGATCGCGGCCAGTTCGGCGGAGCCCAGGAACACGTTGGTGTTCTTGCCCAAGCGGTTCGGGAAGTTACGGGTGGAGGTGGACATCACGGTGGCGCCTTCGCGTACTTGTGCCTGGTTACCCATGCACAGGCTGCAACCAGGCATTTCGGTGCGGGCACCGGCCATGCCGAATACGCCGTAGTGGCCTTCGTTGGTGAGCTGTTCGGCGTCCATCTTGGTTGGCGGGGCCAGCCACAGTTTTACCGGCAGGTCGCGCTTGCCTTCCAGCAGCTTGGAAGCTGCACGGAAGTGACCGATGTTGGTCATGCAGGAGCCGATGAACACTTCGTCGATCTGGGTACCGGCCACTTCGGACATGAACTTCACGTCGTCCGGGTCGTTCGGGCAGGCCACGATCGGCTCTTTCACGTCGGCCAGGTCGATTTCGATTACGGCGGCGTATTCGGCATCAGCGTCCGGCTGCAGCAGCTCGCCGTTGGCGATCCACTCTTCCATTTTGCTGATGCGGCGCGCCAGGGTACGGGCATCGGCGTAACCTTCGGCGATCATGTACTTCATCAGGGTGATGTTGGAGTTCATGTACTCGACGATAGGCGCTTTGTTCAGACGCACGGTGCAACCGGCGGCGGAACGCTCGGCGGACGCGTCGGACAGCTCGAACGCTTGCTCGACTTTCAGGTCTGGCAGGCCTTCGATTTCCAGCACTTTGCCGGAGAAGATGTTTTTCTTGCCGGCTTTGGCGACGGTCAGCAGGCCTTGCTTGATGGCGTACAGCGGGATGGCGTTAACCAGGTCACGCAGGGTCACGCCTGGCTGCAGTTCGCCCTTGAAGCGCACCAGTACCGATTCCGGCATGTCCAGCGGCATGACGCCGGTGGCAGCAGCAAAAGCTACCAGGCCGGAACCAGCCGGGAAGGAAATACCGATCGGGAAGCGGGTGTGGGAGTCACCACCGGTACCCACGGTATCCGGCAGCAGCAGGCGGTTCAGCCAGCTGTGGATCACGCCATCGCCCGGGCGCAGTGCGACGCCGCCACGGGTGGAGATGAAGGCCGGCAGCTCTTTGTGCATTTTCACGTCTACCGGTTTCGGGTAGGCAGCGGTGTGGCAGAACGATTGCATCACCAGATCGGCAGAGAAGCCCAGGCAAGCCAGGTCTTTCAGCTCGTCGCGGGTCATCGGGCCGGTGGTATCTTGCGAACCCACTGTGGTCATGCGTGGTTCACAGTAAGTGCCTGGACGTACGCCCTGGCCTTCCGGCAGGCCACAGGCGCGGCCAACCATTTTCTGCGCCAGCGAGAAGCCTTTGCCGCTATCTACCGGGTCTTTCGGCAGGCGGAATTCGGTGGAAGCTGGCAGGCCCAGCGCTTCGCGGGCTTTGGCGGTGAGGCCACGGCCGATAATCAGGTTGATACGGCCACCGGCGCGTACTTCGTCCAGCAGCACATCGGATTTCAGGCTGAATTTTTCGACCAGCTGGCCGTCTTTCTCGATCTTGCCTTCGTACGGGTAGATGTCGATTACATCGCCCATTTCCAGCTTGGATACGTCTACTTCGATAGGCAGGGAGCCGGAGTCTTCCTGGGTATTAAAGAAGATCGGGGCGATTTTGCCGCCCAGGGTTACGCCGCCAAAGCGCTTGTTCGGTACAAAAGGGATGTCCTGGCCGGTAGCCCATACCACCGAGTTGGTAGCGGATTTACGCGAGGAGCCGGTACCTACCACGTCGCCTACATAGGCTACGAGGTTGCCTTTTTTCTTCAGGTCTTCGATGAACTGCATCGGGCCGCGCTTGCCGTCTTCTTCCGGCTTGAAGGCCGCGTCGGGGCGGGTGTTCTTCAGCATGGCCAGGTAGTGCATCGGGATGTCCGGGCGGCTCCAGGCGTCCGGTGCCGGCGACAGGTCGTCGGTGTTGGTTTCGCCCGGCACCTTGAATACGGTCACGGTGATTTTTTCAGCCACGGCAGGACGGCTGGTGAACCATTCTGCGTCGGCCCAGCTTTGCAGTACGCCCTTGGCGTTGGCATTGCCTTGGTCGGCCAGCTCTTTCACATCATTGAAGAAATCGAATACCAGCAGGGTTTTCTTCAGGCCTTCGGCGGCAATGGCGCCGACTTTTTCGTCGCCCAGCAGGTCGATCATCGGCTTCACGTTGTAGCCGCCCAGCATGGTGCCCAGCAGCTCGGTAGCCAGCTCGCGCGATACCAGAGGCGACGCTACAGTGCCTTCGGCAACGGCGGCCAGGAAAGAAGCTTTTACCTTGGCTGCGTCATCCACGCCTGGTGGTACACGGTGGGTAATCAGCTCTACCAGTGTCTGCTCTTCGCCGGCAGGCGGGTTTTTCAGCAGTTCAACCAGTTCTTCTACCTGTTTGGCAGTCAGCGGCAGTGGCGGGATGCCCAGCGCGGCGCGCTCGGCAACATGTTGGCGGTAAGCTACTAGCATGGCTCGGGACCTTTTTGCTTGGGTTGTTTGCAATCAGCCTGACGGCAGCGGGTGCGGGCTGCCGGCAACCATCCGGGATATTACTACGACTCCCGGCTATGATTCGTGAAGATTACGCGCTTGGCGATACATGCACAAACGAGTAATCGAAACATAGATTGTGAGATAAAATCACAGCCATGAATACTTACCCTCCTCTCAACGGCTTGCGCATTTTCGAAGCTGCGGCAAGGCTGGAAAGCTTCTCATCTGCGGCCAACGAGCTGCACGTCACCCACGGCGCTGTGAGCAAGCAGATCAAGCAGCTGGAAGAATGGCTGGGCGTGCAGCTATTCGAGCGCAGCGGCGGGCGCGTGAAACTCACCGACACCGGCTGGCGCTACCTGGTACAGGTGCAGGACGGGCTGGACCTGATCGCCAACGCCACCAGCCAGCTGCTGCAGCCCGACCGCCAGCGGCGGCTATCGATCAACTCCACCCCCACGTTTGCGCTGTTCTGGCTATTGCCACGGCTGCAGGGTTTCCGGGAGCGGTTTCCGGATATCGACCTGCACCTGGTGACATCCGACCGCGATATCAGCCGGCTGGACACACCGTTTGACATCGCCATCCGCCGCGGCCCGGGCGACTGGCCGGGCCATCTGGCCAAGCCGTTTCTGGAGGAATGGGAGCTGCCACTGTGCAGCCCGGCCTTGCTGGCCCGCCAGGGGATACAGCAGCCAGCCGACCTGGCGCACCACACCCTGCTCTACGCCGACACGCGGCCAACCCAGTGGCAGCGCTGGTTTACGCTAGCCGGCGTGCCGGAACTGAAACCGGCTAGCAGCCTGCATTTTGACCGCTTCTCGCTGGCGCTACAGGCCGCCATGGATGGGCTGGGCGTGGTATTGGGGCCGTTGCCGATGGCGCAACAGGCGCTGGATAGCGGCAAGCTGGTCGCACCACTGCAACAGCCAGTGGTGCCAGTGCGCGACTATTGCTGGATCGCGCCACGCGCCGCGGTGGACGATGTGGCCATTCATGCTTTTTGTCATTGGCTGGAAGAAACTGCAGCAAACGAGCAACGCAATTCAGGCAAAACCCACAAGTCAGACTTATAGAAATAAGGTTTTCAGCAGATGGGTTAGACCTAAAGCGGCCTAGTGTCTATGCTTGCAAGAAAGCAAAACAGGAAAACAGCATGTTTGATCTGCAAAACCTGATGGTCTGCCTGATCGAGCCTTCCCGCACCCAAAGGCTCATCATCCAGAATCACCTGCGGGAAATGGGTATAGAGAATATCGATCTGCTGGAAACCGGCACGCAAGGCCTGGAGCGCATGCGCGAGCTGCCGCGCCCGGATATCACCATCAGCGCCATGTATCTGCCCGATATGACTGGTGCCGAGCTGGTGGTCACCATGCGGGCAGATGGTGAAATCCGCGACATGCCCTATGTGCTGATCTCCAGCGAGACCCGCGCCCAGCAGCTGGATGCCATTCGCCAGGCGGGGGCGCTGGCCATTTTGCCCAAGCCGTTTACCACCCTCCAGCTTGACCGCGCGCTGTGCTCGGCGCTGGACTACCTGAATACCGAAGAAACCCGCGCCGAGCTGGAGCATTACGACCTGGACACCAAGCGTGTTCTGCTGGTGGACGATAGCAGCACCTCGCGCCATTACCTGCGCACCGTGCTGGAGCGCATGGGTTTTGACCAGATCGAAGAAGCGGCCAACGGCATGTCGGCCATACCGCTACTGCAGGAAACCCAGTTCGACCTGATTATTACCGACTACAACATGCCGGAAATGGACGGCCGCGCGCTGATCGAATACGTCCGCACGCTCAGCCCGCAAATGTCGGTACCTATCCTGATGGTCTCCGGCGAGCAGGACGAAACCCGGCTGGCAGCGGTAGAAGAGGCTGGCGTGTCGGCCATCTGTGACAAGCCGTTCGAGATCAGTACGCTGCGCAGCCTGATCGTGCAGTTTCTGTAGTAAGCGGCTGCCCGCCGACATGAAAAAACCGCAGGCCACAGCGCTGCGGTTTTTTCATGCCTGCCGTGCTTATGCGGGGCGCGGCGCTACCCACACCAGACGTTCGCCAGCCTTGCCCGCCTGCGTGCGCCAATAGCCGGCTTTCAGCGCGCCATCCAGTGGCGACAGACCCGCCCGCTGCGCCAGCAACACCTCTTGCACCCCCGCCTTCAGTAGCGCAGCACGCACACGCTGCTTGTCGCGCGCACTGCCGTTATGTAGCAGCTGTGCATCATCCGCCGACGGGGCCGGTTGCCATTGCGCAGCCAGGGTTAGCTGCGGCTGGGCCAGCATGGCTAGCCCGGCAAACAGCCTCTCCAGCCAGGGCTTCCAGCTCGCCAGCGCAGGCGAGTCCGGTACCTGTACCGAGCCCGGGTAGGCCACACCCAATGTCAGCGCCGCCTCCATGCGCTGGTAACAGGGCACGCCCGCAGGCGCAAAGTCTGGCATCAGCAGCAAGATATCCAGCCGCTGCGCTACGGCATCGTGCGTGACATACGCGGCCGCACTGCCCGCCTCGCCCGGCAAGCTCAACAAAAACGTCCCTGCGGGCAAGGGCAAGACCGCCGGCAGTGCCGCCAGCGGGCGGGTGTGCTGCAATGCCTGCGCCAGCTCCGGAGCAAACGTCATGGCACGACGGCCGTCACGCACAAACAGGCCATACGCCTCGGCCAGCACAAATTCGGTTTCACGCTGGGTGTCATTGATGGTGTACACCCCGGCAAGCTGCGCCAGCTCGCGCTGTACCACTTGCGCCGCCTGGGCGCAGGCGTCCTCACGGCTGGCCTGCTGGCTAAACAGCTGCGCCACACGCTTGGCCCAAGGGCGCGATGCCTGGTAACGGGCACTGTGCAAATCGTTCACCACCCCTATCCCTTCGCAAAAAAGGCGGGATTGTACCGCAAACCCACGGCCACTCCATCATGCCCGCGGCACATCCATGCGCCCCATTGCCATGCCAATGGGCTTAACGTAAGCTAGCCAGACGCTTTTGCTTGCTAGCAAGCTCTGCGTGGGTGCTGCGGGTGCGCCTTGTCGCCCGCGACCTTCCCTTGTTGCAATATCTACTTTACGGGCCGGCTTTTGCTGGCCCGCTTTTTTTGCCGCGCGACACCACCGGTGCTGCTGCGCTAGCATCACGGCAAGCTAGCCAAGGGGGAAACATGTCACCACAAACAGGATTCATCGGCCTGGGCCTGATGGGCCAACCCATGTGCCAACGCCTGCTCGGCGCCGGTGTACCGCTACACATATGGAACCGCAGCACGGACAAAACGGCTGCATTGCAGGCTGCCGGTGCCAGCGTGGCGCCCAGCATTGCTGCGCTGGTAGCGCGCTGCGACATCATCATGCTGTGCGTATCGGACACCGCCGCAGTAGACAGTGTGGTGTTTGGCGCAGGCGGCATTGCCGAGCACGGCCATGCCGGGCAGCTGCTGGTGGACTTTTCCAGCATCGCACCCGATGCCACCCGCCAGTTTGCCCAAAGGTTGGCCGCACGCTGCGGCATGCGCTGGGTGGACGCGCCGGTTTCCGGCGGCGTCAAAGGCGCCGACAGCGGCCAGCTGGTGATCATGGCCGGCGGCGATGCCAGCGACATCGACACCTTGCGCCCGCTGCTGGCGCACCTGAGCCAGCGCGTCACCCGTATGGGCGACGTGGGCGCCGGGCAGGTCACCAAAGTGTGCAATCAGCTGATCGTTGCCAGCACTGCCGCCCTGATTGCCGAAACCGTGCAGCTGGCCGAAGCGGCGGGAGTCGATGCCAGTCTGCTGGCTCCGGCACTGGCCGGCGGCTTTGCCGACTCGCTGCCGTTCCAGATCCTGGCCCCGCGCATGGCCGCCCGCCAGTTTGCACCGGTACAGTGGAAAGCCGCCACGCTACTGAAAGACCTGAACAACGCCACCGCACTGGGGCATGCCACGCAGCGCCCGCTGCCCATGGCCAGCCAGGCGCAAGCGCTGCTGCACGCCCACTGCCAGGCCGGCCACGACCAGCACGACCTTAGCAGCCTGCTGCTGCACTACCTGCCACAGGAGTAAACCATGCCACGCTTTGCGGCCAACCTGTCGCTACTGTTTACCGAATACCCGCTGCCACAGCGCTTTGCCCAAGCCGCTGCGGCCGGCTTTGGTGCGGTAGAGATCCAGTTCCCCTACGACCACCCAGCCGACGTGCTGGCCAGCGCAGCCAGTGCGGCCGGCACGCCGGTGATTCTGATCAATGTTCCCGCAGGCGACCTGATGAGCGGCGGCCCGGGCCTGGCCAGCCACCCCGACCGCCGCGACGACTTTGCCGCCGCGCTGCCGCAGGCCCTGCACTACGCGCAGACCCTGGGTGTACCGCTGCTGAATATCCTGCCCGGCAGGTTGGCCGCAGGGCATAGCCGCCAGGCCTGCCTGGCCACACTGGCGGCCAACCTGCAACTGGCCGCCGATTTCTTTGCCCCGCACGGCCTGCACCTGTGCTGCGAAGCCATCAACGACCTGGATATGCCCGGCTTTTTACTGCGCACACCAGACGAAGTCGCCCAGCTGCTGGCAGACATACCGCAAGCTGGCATCGGGCTGCAAATCGATATTTACCACGCCGCACGCATGAATCTGGATATTCCGGCCCTGCTGGCGCGCCATCTGCCGCAAACCGCGCATATCCAGTTTGCCGACTACCCGGGCCGTGGCGAACCCGGCAGCGGCACCCTCCCCCTGCCTGATTATTTTGATTTTATTGAAAAAAATGGCTATACCGGCTGGCTGGGCGCTGAATATCGGCCAACAGCAACAAGTGCAGACACCTTGGGCTGGCTAGCGCGCTGCTAATGGCTTTTTTTTGCATACAATTCGGATGGCTTTTTAAAAATCAGTCACTTGCATAGCCTGTACTTTAAAAAGCCTTGCACAATCGAATTATTTTCATTAGAATGCGCCCTTCTCGAAATTGCTGGCGGTAACACCCGCGCCGCTGGCCTCTACGATTTCATCGCATCTGACCCTATTTGGCTTCGTTTCCGCCTCGTCCTTTCAGGACTGCTGTTCGCCGCTTGTCAGGTTGGTTCGATGACCTGTAACCCCGAGCGGGCTCACAACCGGCGCATCACGCCGGACTGAAAGGATTCACCATGCAGAAGTTCTCCGACCTGGGGCTGGCCCCCGCTATTGCCAAAGCACTGGAAAAAGCCGGCTACGACACGCCGACCCCAGTACAAGGCGAAGCCGTGCCTGCCGCCATCGCTGGTCGCGACCTGCTTGTTTCGGCACAAACCGGTAGCGGCAAGACCGCTGCCTTCCTGCTGCCAGCACTGACCCGCGTCAGCGAGCGCTCCAAAGGCGCCGGCAACGGCCCGCGCGTTCTGGTACTGACCCCTACCCGCGAGCTGGCTCAGCAGGTAGAAAAGAACGCCCTGGTTTACGGCGAAGAGCTGCGCTGGCTGCGTACCGTTACCCTGGTGGGTGGCGCATCGTTCGGCTTCCAGACCCGCGCCCTGTCGCGCCCGGTTGACATCATCGTGGCCACCCCTGGCCGCCTGATGGACCACATGCGCTCCGGCCGTATCGATTTCTCGCGCCTGGAAATGCTGATTCTGGACGAAGCCGACCGCATGCTGGACATGGGCTTCATCGAAGACATCGAAACCATCGTGGCCGCCACCCCTAGCGAACGCCAGACCCTGCTGTTCTCCGCTACCCTGGACGGTATCGTAGGCAAAATGGCAGAGCGCATGACCCGCGACCCGCAGCGCATCGAGATCGAGCGCAAAGAGGAAAGCGGCAATATCGAAGAGCACCTGCTGTACGCAGATGACAACAATCACAAACAGCGCCTGCTGGATGCGATCCTGAAAGAAGCCAACTTTGACCAGGCCGTCGTGTTTACCGCGACCAAAATCGGCTCCGAAGAAATCGCCGACAAGCTGTCCGACATGGGCTACAGCGCTGCTTGCCTGCACGGCGACATGCCGCAAAGCTGGCGTAACCGCACCCTGAACGACCTGCGTCGTGGCCGCATCAAGATCCTGGTGGCTACCGACGTGGCCGCTCGCGGTATCGACGTACCGGGCATTGGCCTGGTAGTGAACTACGACCTGCCAAAACAGGCCGAAGATTACGTACACCGTATTGGCCGTACCGGCCGTGCCGGCCGTAGCGGCGTAGCGATCACCATCGCCGAATCGCGCGAGTTCCACCGCGTGCGTCGTATCGAGCAGTACCTGAAGCGCCAGCTGACCGAAGCTGTCATCCAGGGCCTGGAGCCGACCCGTCGCCCACCAAAAGGCCGCCCGGCCGGCAAAGGTGGCCCGCGTCGCAGCAACGGCGGTGGCTACGGTGACCGTAAACCAGGTGGCGGCTACGGCGGCAACCGCGGTGGCTACGGCGACCGCAACCGCAGCAGCAGCGGCCCACGCCAAGGTGGCAGCGGCGACCGTCGCCCACGCAGCGAATAAGCTTGCGGTAGCAGCAAAGAAAAAACCCAGCCTGGTGCTGGGTTTTTTCATTTGTTCATACACTGCAAACGCCAGGCAAAACAAAGCCACCCACAGTAGAGCCGGGGTGGCTAGTCATATCAGCGCCACCATAGGCAGCCATGGCGACAATCAGGCTGGCAGATACGGCAACACCGACCATAGCACCAGCACGGCGAACAGCGCTGCCACAACGTCATCCAGCATCACGCCAAAACCGCCGTGCACACGGGCATCCAGCCAGCGTATCGGCCATGGCTTGACGATGTCAAACACGCGAAACACCAGCAGTGCGGCCAACCACGCCACGGGCGTCGCGGGCACCGCCGCCAGCACCAGCAGCATGGCCACGATTTCGTCCCACACGATATGGCCGCTATCGGCCACCCCCAGCGCACGACCCGTCACGCCGCACACCCACACCCCCAGCACAAACAGCGGCAACGCCAGCCAGGCCAGCATCACACCCTGCGCACCAGCCAGATGCAGACCCGCCGCCAGCGGCAAGGCCGCGATACTGCCCCAGGTACCCGGCGCCGGCGTAATCAGCCCGCTACCAAAGCCCAGCGCCAGAAAATGTGCCGGGTGGCGCAGCAAAAAGCGCACATCCGGCTTAGGCAAAGTGGTCATACCCCAACCTTTCCAGTGCTACCACCTGCCCATCCGCAGCCAGCAGGTGCAAACCCTCATCCGCTACGATGCGGCCAACCTTGTGCACCACCACACCAGCCTGCGCAGCAGCGGCCTGCACCGTAGCAGCCTGCGCCGGCGCGGCAGTAAAGCACAACTCGTAATCGTCACCACCAGCCGCAATAGCCGGCAGCCAGCGGCTACGCTCGGCCGCCAGCTGCGGGTGCGTGGGCAAGGCGTCCACCCACACCTGCGCCCCTACACCGGAGCGCGCCAGAATGTGCGACAAGTCCGCCGCAAAGCCGTCGGACACATCCAGCGCGGCGTGCGCCACGCCCAGCAAGGCGCGACCCAGCGCCACGCGCGGCTGCGGGCGCTCCAGCTTGCGCAGACAATCGGCAGGCAGCACCTCGCCGCTAGCGGACAGCCGCTGCTGCAAGGCTGCGGCGGCCAAACCTAGTTGGCCGGACACCCAGATATCGTCGCCGACTTGCGCGGCGTCACGGCGCAGCGCCTGGCCGTGCGGCGTTTCGCCAAAGATGGTCACCGACAGCGTTAATGGGCCACGCGTGGTATCACCACCCACCACACTCACACCATGCTCGGCGGCCAGGGCAAAAAAGCCGCGCGCAAACGCCGCCGCCCAGGCCTCGTCCAGCCGCGGCAAGGCCAGCGCCAGCGTCACCCAGCGCGGGGTGGCGCCCATGGCAGCCATATCGGACAGATTCACCGCCAGCGCCTTATGCCCCAGCGCCTCTGGGCAAACATCGGTAAAAAAATGGCGCCCCTCTACCAGCATGTCGGTAGAGACGTGCAAGTCACAACCCGTGGTTGGCCGCACAATGGCGGCATCGTCCCCCACGCCCAGCACCGCATTGGGTGCCGCACGGGTAAAGTGCCGCCGTATCAGATCGAATTCGGTCATCCCGTTACCATCACATTCGGCCACAAACCTGTCTGCGGCCAACCTTTGAACACCCGCCCCGCCATCCGGCCGCCCGGATAAGCCGCAGGCGCATCCGGGGAACAAAAGCCCATCCGGCAAACACACCAACAATAAAAAAGCCCGGCAAGACCGGGCTCTGGCAGTACAGCCTGCAGGCTGCAGCAATATCAGTCTGCCTGGCGGCGGCTACGGATCGCTTTGACTTCGTCGGCGCGCACGTCGGCAGCCAGCTTGTCCAGTACGCCGTTAACGAATTTGTGGCCGTCGGTGCCGCCAAAGGTTTTGGCGATTTCGATAGCTTCGTTGATGATGACCGGGCACGGGGTTTGCGGGTGCGAAATCAGCTCGAAAGCCGCCATCAGCATGATGGCACGCTCTACCGGGCTTACTTCGGCGGCGTCACGCTCGTAGTAAGGCACCAGGTATTTGGACAGGTCGGCAGCATCGCGCAGCACGCCAAACAGGATTTCGCGGAACAGGGCTTCGTCAGCCTTCACGAAGTAGTCGTTTTCGCGCAGGTGCTTTTCAATCAGCGATGCCGGGCGGTCGGCATTCAGCTGCCACTCGTAAATACCCTGTACGGCATACTCACGGGCGCGGCGGCGGGCGGTTTTCATTACAGCTTTCCTTGTATCTAAAGAGCAGGCGCGGCAGCTTAGCCGCGCAGGGTCTTGTGCAGATTGACCATTTCTACAGCCACCTGGGCGGCTTCACGGCCTTTTACCGACATGCGGACTTCGGCCTGCTCGTCGTTTTCGGTGGTGAGAATGGCGTTGGCAATCGGGATGCCGGCGTCCAGACCCACGCGGGTGATACCCGCGCCGGACTCGTTGGACACCAGCTCAAAGTGATAGGTCTCGCCGCGGATGACCGCGCCCAGCGCAATCAGCGCATCAAAGCGGCCTGTCTTGGCCATGGTCTGCAGCACCAGCGGGGCTTCCAGCGCGCCCGGCACGGTGGCCAGGGTCACGTCGGCGGGCGCCACGCCCAGTGCTTGCAGCTCGGCCAGGCAGGCATCACGCAGACCATGACAAACCAGCTCGTTAAAGCGGCACATTACCACGCCAATCTTCAGACCTTTGCCGGAAAGATCAGGGGTAATACGGTTTACTTGGTCCAGCATGCGGTTCTCCTCGCGGCGACAGCCAAATCTAGAAAGGGGCGTATTTTAATCCAAATCCACGTGCACGTGTTCAGGTTGCGCAAAGCCGGTGACCTCCAGCCCGAAACCGGTCATGGATGGCAGGCTGACCGGCGACGCCATCAGCTTCATTTTGCCCACGCCCAGCGCGCGCAGCATTTGCGCGCCAATGCCGAAGGTCTTGCTGTCCCAGCGCTGGCGCGGGCCTTTTTCCGCCTGCTCGGGCAGCGCGCGCCCCAGGATGTCGGCGCCGGATTCGGGGCGATGCAGCAGGATCACCACGCCGCAGCCGCGCTCGCTGATTTCTTCCAGCGCGTTCGGGATGGTCCAGCTGTGCTTGCCGGACAGCGGGTCCAGCAGGTCCATCACCGAGAGCGGCTCGTGCACGCGCACCAGCGTTTCCTTGTCGGCGCGGGGTTGGCCGCATACCAGCGCCAGGTGGGTAGCGCGGGTCAGTACGTCCTGGAACACATGCAACTGGAAGGCACCAAACGGCGTTTCGGCCAGGCGCTGCCCCACCTGCTCGACAAAGCACTCGGTACGGCTGCGGTAGTGGATGAGGTCGGCAATGGTGCCCACCTTCAGATTGTGCTCGCGGGCAAACTCCAGCAGCTCCGGCAGGCGCGCCATGGTGCCGTCGTCGTTCATGATCTCGCAGATCACCGAGGCCGGCTCCAGCCCGGCCAGGCGCGACAGGTCGCAGCCGGCTTCGGTATGGCCGGCACGCACCAGCACGCCGCCCTTTTGCGCTTTCAGCGGGAACACGTGGCCAGGCTGCACGATGTCGGTGGGGCGGGCGTCGCGCGCCACCGCCACCAACGTGGTGTGGGCGCGGTCGGCGGCGGAAATGCCGGTGGTCACACCCTCGGCCGCCTCGATGGACACGGTAAAGTTGGTGCCAAAGCTGGTGCCGTTATTGGTGGCCATCATCGGCAGATTCAGCTGCTTGCAGCGCTCTTCGGTGAGGGTAAGACAAATCAGGCCGCGGCCGTACTTGGCCATGAAGTTGATGGCTTCCGGGGTAACGTGCTCGGCGGCCATCACCAGGTCGCCTTCGTTTTCGCGGTCTTCCGCGTCCATCAACACCACCATTTTGCCGGCCTTGATGTCGGCAATGATTTCCTGGATAGGGGCAATGCTCATTGTGTCGTCCTTCCCGCACGCCTGCGGCGCGCCTGGCTGCTATGGAGCATGGCGTCGCGCGCCATGCAGGAGTAATTCATGTATAGATGGGGCTACCCGGCCGGCAATCAAGCGCCGCGTGCGGCCAACACGCGCTCTACGGTGTCGACTATGGCCTGGGTTTGCGGGTCGATCTCGATATTCACCACGTCGCCCACCTGGCGCACGCCCAGCAGCGTGCGCTGCAGCGTTTCCGGGATCAGGTTCACGCAGAAGCCGTCGTCACGCACATCGCCAATGGTCAGACTGCAGCCGTCTACACCGATATAGCCCTTGATCAGCACGTACTTCATCAGCTCGCGCGGCAGCGCAAACCACAGCGTGCGGTTGTCCGGGCTGCTGATAATGTCGCTGACGGTAGCGGTGCTGATGATGTGGCCGGACATGCTGTGGCCGCCGATATCGTCGCCAAAGCGCGCCGCGCGCTCCACGTTGACCGCGTCGCCGGCTTGCAGGCAGCCCAGGTTGGTCAGGCGCAGCGTTTCGGCGATCAGGTCAAAACTCACCACGTCGCCTTCGATGGCGGTCACGGTGAGGCAGCAGCCGTTGTGCGCCACCGAGGCACCGATCTGCAGGCCCGGCAGCAGCGCCGCCGGCAGGCGTACCTTGTGGGTACGAAACTGGTTTTTTTCTTCCACCGCCACCACGGTGGCCATGCCCTGCACGATACCGGTAAACATTCTGCTGGCTCCGCAAACATCCGAAAACACGATTGTACCGTGTTGCACTGCAAATACGAGGCGATACGCGGCAAAAGGTTGGCCGCACTGCCCGCTGCGGCTTCTATGAAACGGCCAGAATGCAGTACAATCGCCTGTTTTTCCGAATCTTTACCAGACGAGCATCCATGTCCGCCGAACTGACCCGTATTGCCGAAGAAGTTGCGCAGCGCCGCACCTTCGCCATCATCTCCCACCCTGACGCCGGTAAAACCACGCTTACCGAAAAGCTGCTGCTGTTTTCGGGCGCCATCCAGATGGCAGGCACGGTAAAGGGCAAGAAGGGCGGCAAGTTTGCCACTTCCGACTGGATGGAAATCGAGAAACAGCGCGGCATTTCGGTGGCCTCGTCGGTGATGCAGTTCGACTACCGCGACCACACGGTAAACCTGCTGGACACCCCGGGCCACCAGGACTTCTCGGAAGATACCTACCGCGTACTGACCGCCGTGGATAGCGCACTGATGGTGATCGACGCGGCCAAGGGCGTGGAAGAGCAAACCATCAAGCTGCTGAACGTCTGCCGCCTGCGCAACACCCCTATCGTGACCTTCATGAACAAGTACGACCGTGAAGTGCGCGATAGCCTGGAGCTGCTGGACGAGGTGGAAAACGTGCTGAAGATCCGCTGCGCGCCCATCACCTGGCCTATCGGTATGGGCAAGGCGTTCCGCGGCGTGTACAGCCTGCTGTCTGACGAAGTCATCCTGTTTGAAGCCGGCAGCGAAAAGCTGATTACCGATATCGAGGTCATCAAGGGCATCGACAACCCGCGCCTGGACGAGCTGTTCCCGCTGGAAATGGAACAGCTGCGTATGGAGATCGAGCTGGTACAAGGCGCCTCCAACGAGTGGAACCTGGAAGAATTTCTGGCCGGCGAGCTGACCCCGGTGTTCTTTGGCTCGGCCATCAACAACTTCGGCATCCGCGAGATCCTTGACGCACTGATCAACTGGGCGCCGGCCCCGCAGCTGCGCGACGCCACCGTGCGCGACGTGGCGCCGACCGAAGGCAAGTTCTCCGGCTTTGTGTTCAAGATCCAGGCCAATATGGACCCGAAACACCGTGACCGTATCGCCTTCCTGCGCGTGTGCTCCGGCCGTTTCGAGCGCGGCATGAAGATGAAGCACCTGCGCCTGAACCGTGACATCGCCGCCTCGTCGGTGGTGACCTTCATGTCGCATGACCGCGAAATCGTGGAAGAAGCCTTTGCCGGCGACATCATCGGCATCCCCAACCACGGCAATATCCAGATCGGCGACAGCTTCTCCGAAGGCGAAGAGCTGACCTTTACCGGCATCCCGTTCTTTGCGCCGGAAATGTTCCGCAGTGTGCGCATCAAGAACCCGCTCAAGCTCAAGCAGCTGCAAAAAGGCCTGCAACAGCTGGGTGAGGAAGGCGCGGTACAGGTATTCAAGCCGCACAACGGCGGCGACCTGATTCTGGGCGCCGTGGGCGTGCTGCAGTTTGAAGTGGTCGCCAGCCGCCTGGCCGCCGAATACGGCGTGGACGCGGTGTTCGAGTCGTGCAGCATCTGGTCAGCGCGCTGGTTCAGCTGCAACGATCGCAAGAAGCTGGAAGAATTCGGCAACGCGCTGACCATGAACATTGCCACCGACGCCGGCGGCAACCTGGCCTACCTGGCGCCGAACCGCGTGAACCTGGCACTGACACAGGAACGCTGGCCGGACATCGTGTTCCACGAAACCCGTGAGCACGCTGTCAAACTGAACGACTGATGCCGGTCACCCTGCCCATGCCCGCCTGGCTCGCACCCATCCTGCACGATTACGGCGCCGACCTGCTGCGTTCCGCCGTACTGGTGCTGGTATTGCTGCTGGTACACGCCAGCATCGTGCGCGCCATTGCGGCCAACCCGCAGGTGCCGGTAGACACCCGCCGGCGCTGGGCGATCAATGTGCGTAATGCCATGATCGTCATCGGCCTGGCGGGCTTCGTGATTATCTGGGCGCGCGAGCTGCAAACCATCGCGCTATCCATGGTGGCCTTTGCCGCCGCACTGGTGGTGGCCACCAAAGAGCTGCTGATGTGCCTGGGCGGCGGCCTGGTGCGCTCCATCTCCAACAGCTACGAGCTGGGCGACATCATCGAGCTGCAAAACATGCGCGGGCGGGTGCAGGACATCACCATGCTTAGCACCACCATTATCGAGATCGGCCCGCGCCACGACTCGCACCAGCTCACCGGCAAGTCGGTGAGCTTCCCCAACAGCCTGCTGCTGACCCACCCTGTGGTGCGCGAGAACTTTACCGGCGAATACGTGATGCACATCATCACCATCCCGCTGCCCTACCGTATTGCACCGGCCACGGCCGAGCGCCAGCTGCAGGACATTGCCAGCGATGTATGCGCGCCCTGGCTGGCTGACGCGCGCCACCACATGGCCATGCTGGAACACAAACTGATGATGGATACACCATCGGTGGAACCCCGCATTGCCCTGCAGCCCGCATCGGAAAAAGAATACCGCCTGATAGTGCGCATCGCCGTACCGCAGCGCGAACGCCAGCGCGCCGAGCAAGCCATCCTGCGCCGCTTCATGTTTGCCTGCTTCCCGGAAACCGATAACAACAATATTGCCGACGCAGACTAAACCATGCCCAAGACCCGGATCAAAACCTACGACCGTATCGTGCAAGACAGCCTGAAGCTGTTCAACGAGCACGGTGAACGCAATATCACCACCAACCATATCGCGGCGCATCTGGGGATCAGCCCGGGCAACCTGTACTATCACTTCCGCAACAAGGAAGAGATCGTGCACCAGATTTTCCTGAGCTACCGGCGCTTTATCAGCGAACGCCTGGCCGTGCCGGCAGACCGCCAGATGGACGTCACCGACCTGGTGAACTACCTGGAAACCGCGTTCGAGGCCATGTGGCAGTTCCGCTTCATGTTCTACGACCTGCCCGGCCTGATGGCGCGCAACCCGCAGCTGCAGGCCGACTACCACCAGTTTGTGAATGGCGAGCTGCAAACCATTCTGGAAGGCCACTTCCGCGAGTTCATCCGCCTGGGCCTGCTCAAGATGGATCTGGAAGACATCGAGCCGGTATCGGTCAACATCTGGCTGGTGGTGAAGTTCTGGTTCGCCTTCGAGCAAACCGCGCGCCCGAAAGCGCCCATCAACGAAGCGTCCAGCCATCGCGGCGTACGCCAGGTACTGGCCTTGCTGAAGCCTTATGTGCAGGACAACTTCCTGCCCGCCTTCCAGCAACTGCTTGCCCGCCACCTGACAGCAGACTGAACACCCGCCACCCGCCGCTGGCTACCATGCAAAACACCCCGCCTGCCCATGCAGCGCGGGGTGTGGTTTTTCAAGGCTGGCGCATCAAGCCGGTGCGCTGCTGCCGCGTGCCAGCAGCTTGCCTTGCAGCACCACGATACGCGGGCTGCGCCCGGCATCGTCCAGCCGCTCCAGCAGCATGGCCATGGCCGCGCGGCCGATTTCGCCTACCGGCTGTTCGATCACGGTGAGGCCATCGCCCAGCAGCTCGGTCCACACATCGTTGTCAAAGCCGGCCAGCGCCACATCCTGCGGCCAGTGCAGGCCGGCTGACTTCAGCGCCCGTACCGCGCCCAGCATCAGCACGCCATTACTCACCACCAGAGCCCGCGGGCGCTGTGGCGCGGCCAACATGGCTCGCACCGCCTGCTCGGCCGCTTCCACACTGGGCGCCACAAACTGCGCCGGCGCCGGCAGGCCGGCTTGCTGCATGGCCTCGGCAAAGCCGGCGTGGCGCTCCATGCCGGTGCTGCTGGTATTGCCGAACACACCGGCAATGTCGCGGTAGCCCTGCGCCAGCAGGTGCTCCACCAGCGCGGCGGCAGCGCGGCGGTTGTCCAGCACCACCGCATCGGTGGTCACATCACGGCTGGCACGGTCGATCATTACCACCGGAAAACCCAGCGCCGCCGGGTCCAGGTTGGCCACGGTCTGGCGCGTGGGGGCAAAGATCACGCCGGTGACGCGCTCTTCCTGCATCAGGCGCAGGTACATGGCTTCTTTGTCCGGGTTTTCGTCGGTATTGCACAGAATCACCCGCATGCCGTTGCGGTAGGCCTCGTCTTCCACCGCGCGGCTGACGGCGGTAAAGAACGGGTTACGGATGTCCGACACAATCAGGCCGATGGTGTCGGTGTGTTGCGAACGCAGGCGCCGCGCCGCCAGGTTGGGGCGGTAATCCAGCTGCCGCATGGCTTCTTCCACGCGCTTGCGTACCTTGTCGCTGACCGGGCCATTACACAGCACCCGCGAAACGGTGGACGGAGACACCCCCGCCGCTTCTGCCACATCCTTGATCTTTGCCACTTGCATGCTCCGGAATCGATTTCATGCGGCCAACCTTGGGCTGGCGCAACGTTGTGGTGAAATGGTACCACCAAAGCTGACACAAATATTGACACAAAAATTGGGATCGATTTCAATTGCACCACACAGCAACACACAAATATTCCGGAGACAGCACCCCATGTCCACTCAGATCATCCGCGCAGAGCTGGTTCAACTTGGCGCTCAGGCGCAGGAAAAAACCAGTGCAATCAAGGCTGCAGGCCAATTGCTGGCCAAGGCTGGCCGTATCGACCCAGCCTATATCGACAGCCTGCTGCGCCGCGAAACCGTTGCCAACACTTTTCTTGGCCACGGCGTTGCCATTCCGCACGGCATGATCGAAGACCGCCACCTGATCCGCGAAACCGGCATTGCCATCCTGCAGGTACCGGAAGGCGTGGAATGGAACCCGGGCCAGCGCGTGCACCTGGTCATTGCCATTGCCGCCCAGTCCGATGAACACATCGCCCTGCTGCGCCGCCTTACCCGCCTGCTGCAGGACGAAAGCCGCCTGGCGCAGCTGTTTAGCACCCGCAACCCGCAAGACCTGATCGCCGCGCTGGACGATAGCGCCGCGGCACCGGCAGCGCCTGCCGCACCGGCCACCGACCTGGCCCACAGCGCCAGCTGGCAGCTGAACTACCCCAACGGCCTGCACGCCCGCCCGGCACGCGCCTGGAGCGAGCAAGCACGCCGCTTTGCCGCCACCGTACAGGTACGCAACGGCAATGAAGTGGCCGACGCCAAGAACATGATCAGCCTGCTGCAACTGGGCGCCGAGCACGGCCACACGCTGCAGCTGTCTACCGACGGCCCGGACGCCGAGGCCGCGCTACAGGCCATGCTGGCCATCGCCAACCAGCTCACCACGCAAGAAGTGGCCGACGCCCAGGCCGCGGCCAAAGCTGCCGCCAAGGCCAGCCGCCAGCAGTGGCAGCCGGTCAGCAAATTGCTGGCGCTACGCGGCATCAGCGCCAGCCCCGGCCTGGTCATCGGTCAGGCCCGTGTGCTGAAAGCGCAACAGATCGAGGTGCCGGACGTGCCTGCCACGCTGGGTTACGACGGTGACCTGCTGGAAACCGCCCTCACCACCACCCGCAGCGAGCTGCAAGCCCTGGCCGACGACACCACCCGCCGCCTGGGTAAAACCGAAGGCGGCATCTTCCTGGCCCAGGCCGAGCTGCTGTCCGATACCGACCTCATCACCCTGACCTGCCAGCTGATGGTAGAAGGCCACGGCGTGGCCTGGGCCTGGCACGAAGCGGTACAACGCATGGCAGACCGCCTGGCCGCGCTGGGCAACCCGCTGCTGGCCGCCCGCGCCGCCGACCTGCGCGACGCTGGCCGCCGCGTACTGGCCAAACTGGCACCGGACCTGGCGCTGGACGCCGGCAAAGGTGCGCAGCGGGATAACGAAGTACTGATCGCCGCCGACCTGGCGCCGTCCGACACCGCCACGCTAAACCCCAAGCAGACGCTGGCGCTGATTACCGCCCAGGGCGGCCCCACCTCGCACACCGCCATCCTGGCCCGCACGCTGGACCTGCCGGCGGTGGTAGCGGCCGGCAATGCCGTGCTGGACATCCAGGACGGCACCACGCTGATCGTGGACGGCGACAGCGGCACCGTGTACCTGAACGCCAGCGATGACGACCTGGCCAGCGCCCGCCAGTGGCAGCAGGCCCAGCGCGACAAGCTGCTGCAAGCCACCCGCGAAGCCCAGCAACCGGCACGCACCCGCGACGGCCAGCAGGTAGAAGTAGCGGCCAACGTCAACCGTCCGGAACAAGTCGCCGCCGCGCTGCAAGCCGGCGCCGAAGGCGTGGGCCTGATGCGCACCGAGTTCCTGTTCCTGGAGCGCGACAGCGCGCCGGACGAGGAAGAGCAATACCAGACCTACCGCGCCATGCTGGCTGCACTGGAAGGCCGCCCGCTGGTGATCCGCACGCTGGATATCGGCGGCGACAAACAAGTGCCCTACCTGAACCTGCCGCACGAAGAAAACCCCTTCCTCGGCGTGCGCGGCGTACGCCTGCTGCTGCGCCGTCCGGACCTGATGCTGCCGCAACTGCGCGCGCTGTACCGCGCCGCCGCCCACGGCCCGCTGTCCATCATGTTCCCGATGGTGAGCACACTGGCCGAAGTAAAACTGCTGCGCGCCCAGTGCGAGCAGGTACGCGCCGAACTGAACGCGCCGGTGGTGCCGCTGGGCATCATGGTGGAAGTGCCGGCCGCCGCCACCATGGCCGACCGCCTGGCCGAACACGTGGACTTCTTCTCGGTCGGCACCAACGACCTCACCCAGTACGTACTGGCCATCGACCGTCAGCACCCGGAGCTGGCCGCCGAAGCCGACAGCCTGCACCCGGCGGTGCTGCGCCTGATCGCGCAAACCGTGGCCGGCGCCCGCGCCCACGGCCGCTGGGTAGGCGTGTGCGGCGGCATGGCTGGCGACCCGCTGGGCGCCGCTATCCTCACCGGCTTGGGCGTGTCCGAGCTGTCGATGAGCCCGCGTGACATCCCGGCCGCCAAAGCCAGCATCCGCGCCGCCGACCTGGCCGCCCTGCAAGCGCTGGCCCAGGCCGCGCTGGGTTGCGACAGCGCCGCCGAAGTGCGCGCGCTGCAGGGAGCACAGGCATGAGCCAGCCCGTCATCACCCTGACGCTGAACCCGGCGCTGGACCAGACCGTCACCGTGCCGCTGCTGCGCACCGGCGCAGTCAACCTGGCCAGCGAGGTACACGTCAACGCCGGTGGCAAGGGCGTGAACGTGGCCAGCTGCCTGGCCGACTGGGGCATACCGGTAGTGGCCAGCGGCCTGCTGGGCCGCGACAACACCACGCCGTTCGAAGACCTGTTTGCCGACAAGGGCATCCGCGACGCCTTTATCCGCGTGGGCGGCAGCACGCGCACCAATATCAAGCTGGTGGACGCCAGCTCGCTGGACACCACCGACATCAATCTGCCGGGCATCCAGCCCAGCACCGGTGCGCTAGCCAAGCTGCAGCTGCTGCTGGATGAGCACATCGAACAGAACAGCCTGGCCGTACTGGCCGGCAGCCTGCCTGCCGGCGTAGACGACGGCTGCTGGGCGCAGTACGCCCGCCAGCTGCGCCAGCTGGGCGCGCGCGTGGTGCTGGATACCAGCGGCCCGGCGCTGCAACAGGCGCTGGCTCTGCCGCCGGACGCGCTGCCGTGGCTGATCAAGCCCAACCAGCACGAGCTGGAACAATACCTGGGCCAGCCGCTACCCGACCTGGCCGCTACCACAGCCGCCGCCCGCCAGCTGCAGCAACGCGGTATCGCCGTGGTCGTGGTGTCGCTGGGCAGCGCCGGCGCGCTGCTGTGCTGCGATCAGGGCTGCTGGCTGGCCGAACCGCTGCAGCTGGATAGCCTGAAAAGCACGGTAGGTGCCGGCGATGCGCTGGTGGCCGGGCTCGTGGCTGCCCTGCACGCTACCGCCCCTGGCCAGACACCGGCGTGGCCGGAAGTGCTACGCCTGGGCATGGCCTTTGCCGCCGCCAAGCTGGCGCACATCGGCCCGCACCTGCCCGACACCAGCGAAGTGGCGCGTCTGCGGGCGCGCATTCAGGTAAAACCCCTGACCCCATAACAACAGCGCCGCGCAGCGGCACCGGATGCACGACCAGAAAAGCCCGCACAGCGGCACATAGAGGAGATTCACCATGTCAAACGTACTGGCCATCATTGCCTGCCCGCAGCGGCTGGCTCAGGGGCAGCTGGCCGCCGAGGCCCTGCGCAAGGCCGCGCAGCAAGCCGGCCACCAGATCGCTATCGAAATCCGCCACGCACAAAGCGTGCAGGGCCGCCTGGACGAAGCCCAGCTGGCCGCTGCCGATGCGGTTATCGTGATTGCCGAAGGCGATGCCGATACCGGCCGCCTGCATGGCCGCGCCAGCCATGCGGCCAACCTGGACGCTGTGCTGGCCAATGCCGGCGGCGTGATTGCCGCCGCACTGGGCACGGCTTCCACCGTAGCTAGCGGTAGCAAGCTGCGCATCGTGGCCATCACCTCTTGCCCCACCGGCATTGCCCATACCTTTATGGCAGCCGAGGGCCTGAGCCAGGCTGCGGCCAACCTGGGCCACGACATCAAGGTAGAAACCCAGGGCTCGGTCGGCTCGCAAAACACCCTGAGCGCAGCGGACATCGCCGCCGCAGACCTGGTGATCATCGCTGCCGATACCCAGGTGAACCTGGACCGTTTCACCGGCAAGCGCCTGTACAGCAGCGGCACCAAGGCTGCCATCAACGACGGTATCGCCCTGGTAAAACGCGCGCAGTCCGACGCCCGCCCGCACCAGGCAGCCGGTGGCGACGCCCAGCCGCAGGCGGCGGCCGCCAACCCTGACAGCAAAAACAGCGAGCGTAGCGCCGCCTACAAACACCTGATGACCGGCGTGTCCTTCATGCTGCCATTCGTGGTCACCGGCGGCCTGCTGATTGCGCTGGGCTTTGCGCTGGGCGGCATCTATGTGTACGAAGACGCCTTCAAGGGCACGCTGGGCTGGACGCTGTTCAATATCGGCGCCAAGGCCTCGTTTGCGCTGATGGTGCCGGTACTGGCCGGCTACATCGCCTACTCCATCGCCGACCGCCCCGGCATTGCCCCCGGCATGGCCGGCGGCATGATTGCAGGCTCCATCGGCTCCGGTTTTCTGGGTGGCATCGTGGCGGGCTTCATTGCCGGTTACGCGGTGAAATACCTGAACGAGAAAATCCAGCTGGGTCGCAACTTTGACGGCCTGAAACCGGTACTGATCCTGCCGCTGCTGGGCACCACCATCGTCGGCTTGCTGATGTACTACGTGCTGGGGCAACCGGTAGCGGCGGCACTGGGCGTAGTCACCGACTGGCTCAAAGGCCTGCAAGGCTCCAGCGCACTGGCACTGGGCATGATCCTGGGCGGCATGATGGCCTTCGATATGGGCGGCCCGATCAACAAAGCCGCCTACACCTTCGCCACCGGCCTCCTGGCCAGCCAGGTGTACGCACCGATGGCCGCCGTGATGGCCGCCGGCATGACCCCGCCGCTGGGCATTGCGCTAGCTGCGCTGCTGTTCAAGAACCGCTTTAGCGCCGACGAGCGCGAAGGTGCCAAGGCTGCCGGCGTGCTGGGCATCTCCTTCATTACCGAAGGTGCCATCCCGTTTGCCGCCAAAGACCCGCTGCGTGTGATCCCGGCGCTGGTGGCAGGCTCGGCGCTGGCCGGTGCCATCTCGATGGCCGCTGGTTGCGAGCTGCGCGTGCCGCATGGTGGTGTGTTCGTGCTGCCTATCCCCAATGCCGTGACCAATTTGGGTATGTACCTGGTCGCGCTGGTAGCAGGTACCGTGCTGACCGCCGTGGCACTTGGCCTGGTGAAAAAGCCGGCCAACTAGGCCCAGACGTTTTCTCTCCCTGGATCTGCCAGGATTTTGCGACCAGCCACTGGACCCGGCTGGTCTTTTTTTGCCTGTTACACAGCACCCAGCGCTTGTCTGATCAAGGTTAAAGTGCGCTCGCGCCACCAAATGCTAGGATGCTGGCATCTTTACATTGCAGCGCCCTTGGCGTACTAACTTGTGGTCAATATGAACAAGAGCTCCTGGCCGATAGCCAGTATCTGTAGCTACCCCGCCTGTCTGCAGCAGGAACATATTCCCGCCCCTTGCCTGCAACAGTTTCGCCAACCGGGAGCGGGCATCGACAAAGCGGCTTGCCTGGCTGCGCTGGTCAGCCATCTGCAAACCGAACAGACACGCTGCCAGGTAGCCTTATTTGATGGTGACCTGGTGAAAGCCTACCTGCTAAGCGAAATCAGTAGCCGCCACCCGGTAGCACAAGCTCGTCATGGTCTGGCAGCCGAAGGCTACGCGTTTTCCAATATCCATTCGCTGGCCGAAGCCACCAGCTACCCACGCGAAACGGTGCGCCGCAAGATACTGCAGCTAATTGCAAGCGGCTGGGTAACCCGGCTAACAAATGGCGGCCTGTTGCTAAACCCGACGCGTCAGCCCGAATACCACAAGCTGCTGCTTGAGCAAGCCCGGCTGGTAGCGATCACGGCAAACAAACTGCGCATACTTCAAACTGCAGGCGTAAGCGACAAACGCTAGCCCACATCACGATACAGGCAACACAACACCTACCAGCCAAGCTTCTAGCCAAATCTACAGGCAACACTACGTGAACCAATTGTGCCAACCGGGCTGCGACACCCATGCAAATGCATTCACAGAACGCAAACGCCAAGAATGGGGCACAGCAAACCACTCAATAGCATATTGAAAATACACATTGCCAATTTGACAAAATAATTGGTATTTATGGCTATTTATTTTTATTTATTTGAAATGAATAAGTGAAATACGGCAAAAAAGAAGCACAAGCACAACCAAGCAACCACTCGCAGCGCGCTACACTAGCAAACAGACAGGTCCGCCATGGTGGCGCCTGAGGATGCTTAAATCATGAATAAAAAAATCTGGCCACAAGTCAGCAAATGCACTTACCCCACCTGCCTGCTACAAGACAACATACCCGAGTACTGCATGACCGCTTTTCAACAAGCAGATACCCACGCGCTCAATACAGCGTGCAGGGTTGCCCAAGTCAATCATCTGTATACCACCCAAATCCGTATGCAAACGAGACTGTTTGATGGCGATTTGATCAAGGCGTACTTGCTCAGTGAAATCAGCAGCCGCCATCCGGTTGCGCAAGCTCTGCCCACAATGGCGGCAGAAGCCTACGCATTTTCCAATATCCACTCGCTGTCGGAGGCAACCGGCTATCCTCGGGAAACTGTCCGCCGGAAAATCCTGCAAATGATCGAATCGGGCTGGGTCACTCGCCTGGATAATGGCGGCTTGCTGGTAAACCACGAAAAACAGGCCAGCTATCACCAGATCCTACTGGCTCAAGCTAGCCTGATTACACAAACGGCCGCGAAACTCGACAGGCTACGAAGCACTACGATAACGGCTGGCACATAAGCTCACCCAAGGCCTGCGCCGGCATTGGCCGGTGCAGGTAAAAACCTTGCACCAGGCCACACCCCATATTGTGCAGCAGTGTCAGCTCTTCAGCCTCCTCTACCCCTTCGGCAATCACCATCAGTGATAGCTCTTGCGCCATCGCAATAATGGCAGCGGTCACCTTGCAGGCACGTTCATCATGGGTCAAACGCGCTACAAATGAGCGATCCAGCTTGAGCCGGTCAAATGGATAACTGTGCAAATACGACAGGCTGGAATAACCGGTACCAAAGTCATCGATGGCTATGCGGTAGCCAGCCGCTTGAAGCTGGTGCATCCGCGCCTGGGCAGCATCCTGATTACCCAGCACTGCACCTTCGGTGATTTCCAGCACCAGGACGGATGGTGACAAACCAGCCTCTTGTACCAATGCCGCCAGGTCACCGACAAACTGCGGGCTATCAAACTCTGCCGCTGAAACGTTCAAGGATAATTGCAGAGACAACCCTTGCGCGTGCCAGCCACGTAGCGCCGCCAGCGCCTTGCGCCTTACCTGCTGCTCAAGCCCCGGGAGTAAGCCGGCGGCCTCGGCAACCGGCAAAAAGACCGAGGGTGACATCATGCCGCTATCGGACGGCCAGCGTACCAACGCCTCGACGCAGACAATCTGGCCAGTAGCAATATCAACAATTGGCTGAAAGAAAGGCAGTAGCTCGTCAGCTGCAATGGCCTGGCGCAAACGGGCCTCCAGCTCAAGCTCTTGCCGGTAGCGTGGTGCATGCTGCTCGCTGTAGAAGCGCACCCCGCCCCGTTGACGCATTTTGGCTTGTTCCAAGGCGATGTCAGCCGCCTTCATGAGCTCACTGGCATCATCGGCATCATCAGGAAACAGTGCCACCCCCATGGATCCCCCTACCACCAGACGATTCCCACCTGCCGCCTCCAGCGGTGCCAGCAGGGCCTGACGCAGCTTCTCCAGCACACCGGGCAATTGATGCGGCTCAGCACCATCTTCTACCACGATGGCGAACTCATCGCCCCCCACGCGGGCCACGGTCCAGCCATCACCCAGGCTATCGAGCAAGCGGCGGCCGAATTGTGACAACACCCGGTCACCACTGCTATGCCCCCAGGCTTCGTTGATTATCTTGAAATGATCCAGCCCAACAAGCACCAGTGCCAATGGCTGCTGGCTGAACTGCGCACGACGTAAGGCTTGCTCCAGACGATCCGCCAGCAGTAGGCGGTTGGGCAGATTGGTCATGGAATCATACTGAGCCAGCCACTGCATGCGTGCCTGCATTTGATGGCGCTCACTCACGTCGCGCACTATTGCGGCAATGCCACCTGCAGGAAGCGGGCTAAGGGTAATTTGCAGCAACACCTCGGTGCCGTCTTTTTTCACCCCGCGCAAAGTGGGCCGCAGCCCCATGCTGCGCCCGACAGGCGACGCCACATAATTAGCCGTTACATGGCGGTGAGCGGCACGCAAGGCTTGCGGAATCAACACATCTACCGCCTGACCAGTCAGCTCCTCAACACTGTAGCCAAACATATTGGCCCCCTGCTCATTGACAGCCAGAATTTGCATCTGGGGGCTGACAACCAGCACACCATCGGCAGAGGCAGCAAAAAGCAGGCGGTAGCGCGACTCTGAATAATCGGCCGCGTCTAGCATGCGGTTGATTTCCTGCCCCAGCAGCACCAGCTCCTGCGGCCCGACCGGCTCGGTACGCAAGCTTGCCTCGCCTTTTCTTACCCTGAGCACGAAATCGGTCAGCTGATGGATGCTACGCAACAGGTAGCGCACAAAAAGCCAGCCACAGGCCACAGCAAGCACCACGGCGGCAAGCATGCTCAGCGTCAATGGCAAACTTTGCTGCTGTAAAAACTGGTGTACGGTAGCGTGCGGCATGGTCACCTCCACACGCCAGGGCGCATTCACCAGATCACGCGACACCAGCAGCTGGTCTTCTTCACGCCCGCCAGGCAAAGCCGATGCTTGCAATAACTGGCCACCAGCACTGTGCACACGCCAGGACACACTGGGTGGCAACCAGGCGGGGGTGGCTGGCTTGACCAGGTGCTGCAAGTCCAGCGCCAGAACAACCTGACCTTGCAGCGTGCCCGCGGCATCACGCAAAGGATGTGACACCACCACTACGCGGCGCCGAGAAACAGGCGTCAGCATAGGCTCGCTTACCGCTATTGATTGCCTGGCCAGCAAATCTTTCAGTTCGGGCAAATGATGCGCACCCATATGAACCACGCCCTCTACAGGCGTTGTAGAACATACGACTTGCCCGCTGGCTTTTAGCGTAACCATATTGCTGAAGCCATTGGCAGCCAGCAAAAACTGCTGCATCGCCCCGACCGGACAACGAGCGTCGTCCAGCGAACGTGCCCAGTCCGTTTCTGCTAGTGCTGCCGCTACGCGGCGCCCCTGCAACAACTGGGCATCAAGCAGCTGTTGCTGCTGCAAAGCAAGAGAATCAAGCTGCTGCTCTACCGCTTCGTGCTGCGCTTTCCAGCCACTGTATACCAGCCAAAGCAGCGCCAGGACTACCGGGAAAAGCACTGCCAATAACGTTCGCAATATGTGCTGAGAGACCTTCATCTACTACCCATCAATGCTGAATCGGATGGGTCAATTGTGACGTGGCCACACGGCACAGGCATGCAAACACAACCCAAATTGGGCGCTCATGCCTGGCCCGAATCTGCACGATGAAAAAGCAACTCAAAAACAAGACTGTCCGATAAAACAGCGCGCCCGTCCAATAACACGGCGATGTCCAGAAAACGGTTATGCGCCCGGATTAGCTGCTCTGCAAACCGTATTTCTTTACCTTGTCGAACAGCGTGGTTTTCGGGGTACCCAGTGCCGCGCTGGCCTGGGTCATATTGCCGCCATGGCGGCGTAACGCTTCTACGATCAGGCTTTTCTCGTAGGCTTCCACGGCGTCGGACAGGCTATGATTCACGCTTTCGCCGCCACTGCCCTTGAATACCGGCAAGCCCAGGGCAAAGCGCTCGGCCACGTTACGCAGCTCGCGCACATTTCCTGGCCAGTCGTGCGCCATCAGCTGGCTCTGGGTTTTGCGATCCAGCCCGCTGGGTTCGCGGTCGAAGCGCAAGGCAGCTTGCTGCAAGAAGCAGTCGAACAGCAGCGGGATATCCTCGCGCCGCTCGCGCAGCGGTGGCAGCTCCAGCGTGACCACATTCAGGCGGTAGTAAAAATCGGAGCGGAACTTGCCCTGCTGCGACAACTCGTCTAAGTCGTCCTTGGTGGCGGCAATCAGGCGGCAATCCACCGCCACCGACTGGTTGCTACCCAGGCGCTCCAGCTTGTGCTCTTGCAACACACGCAGCAGTTTGATCTGCAGGTTGATGGGCATGGACTCGACTTCGTCCAGAAACAGCGTGCCCTTGTTGGCGTGCTCTATCTTGCCGATACGGCGCTTGCCGGCACCGGTAAAGGCATTGGCCTCGTGGCCGAAGATTTCGCTTTCGAACAGGTTTTCCGGCAGGCCGCCACAATTGATGGCCACGTACTGGTGGTCTTTGCGGCGGCTGAAATCGTGCAGGCAACTGGCCACCAGCTCTTTACCGGTACCGGTTTCGCCATTGATCAGCACGTTGGCCGAGGTGTCGGCCACGTTCAGCAGCAGCTCGCGCAGGCGGCGAATACCGTCGGAGCGGCCGATGATGCGCTGCTCCAGCGACTGGCGGCCATCGAGCTGGCGGCGCAGGCTGGCCACCTCCAGTGTGAGGCGGCGCTGTGCCAGCGCGCGGCGCGCCACGTCTACCAGCTTTTCCGGCGAGAAAGGCTTTTCCACAAAGTCGTAAGCACCGTCTTTCATGGCCTGCACCGCCATGGCGACGTCACCGTGGCCGGTAATCAGCACCACCGGCAGCTGGCGGTCGGCCTGCAACAGCCGGTCCATTAGCGTGAGCCCGTCCATGCCGGGCAGGCGGATATCGCTGATGACAATGCCGGGCACCATGCCCGCTTCGATTTTCTGCAATGCCAGCTCGGCACTGGCGCAGCCGACTACCGGGATATCTTCCAGCAGCAGTGCCTGCTGACAGCCCAGCAATACGTGCGGGTCGTCCTCGACAAACAATACGGTCAGATCATCATGCATGGTGAGCGTCCTCCCCTGCGTACAGGGGCAAGGTAAGGGTGAATTCGGCACCACCGCTGGCCGACGCGCCGGCCTTGAGCGCGCCGTCGGCCGCCGCTGCCAGGCTGGCCGACAGTGTCAGGCCCAGGCCCAGGCCACGGTCTGCCGGCTTGGTGGTAAAAAACGGTTCGAACAAATGCTGCATGACGTGCTGCGGCAAGCCGCAACCGTTATCGCTAACCGCCAGCGCGTAGCTGCTGCCTTCCTGGCGGCCGCGCAAAACGATGGTGGGCTCGGAACGGCCCTGTAGCGCATCCATGGCGTTGGCCAGCAGGTTTACCAGAATCTGCTCCAGCCGCGTCTGGTCAATCGCCAGCTCTACATCTTGCAGCTGGTTGATCACGGTGACCGGCTCGCGGCTCAGGCGCGGGTGCAGCAAAAACAGCGCGGCGTCTACGCCTGCGGCCAACCTGGCGCGCCCGCCCGCGTGCTCGGAACGGCGCGCAAAGGAGCGCAGCGAGGCGGTGATCTTGCCCATACGCTCTACCAGCTCGCCGATGGTCTGCAGGTTGGCCGCAGCGACATCGTGCGCGCCGCGCTGCAGGAACTTGACGGTATTGCCCGACAGGGTACGCAGCGCCGCCAGCGGCTGGTTCAGCTCGTGGGCAATGCTGGTGGACATCTGGCCGATGACCGCCAGTTTACCGGCCTGGATCAGCTCGTTCTGGGTTTTGCGCAGGCTTTGCTCGGCCAGCTCGCGTTCGCGGATTTCGGCGCGCAGCCGGTCGTTACTGGCTTTCAGATCGGCGGTGCGTTCGGTAATCCGACGTTCCAGCTCGCTGTTGGCTTCTTCCAGCGCCTCGCGCGCGGCCAGCTTGGTAGCCAGCGCCTTGCGCCGCTCGTTCATGGCAATGATCAGCAAGGTAAGAAACGCCACGATAGCCGCCGACAGCATGGCATGCGTCAGCGCCGCGCTACGCACGTCGTTCAGCGGGCTGAGCATGGTGAGCTGCCAGCGCGTGTCGTTGAGCGTACGCGATTGCATCAGGTAGCGGTGCACACGCAGCGGGTTGGCCGCATCGCCCACGCCCCACTGCTCGACGCCCGGCGACAGCGTCACGCGCTCTGCCAGGCTCAGGATGGGTAGCGGCGACCAGTGGTATTGCAGGCTGCGCGCCAGCTGCTCGCGCCGCTCGGCGCTGATGGGGTGCAGCGCACGCAGGTACCAGTCAGGGTTGGTAGACAGGATTACCACGCCGTTTTCGTCGGTAACCAGCGCGTTGGAATTGGCCTTGCGCCAGCCCTGCTCCAGCTGGCTTAGCCGCACCTTGGCCACCGCCACACCGATAATGCGGTCACCGATGCGCAAGGGGCTGGACAAGTAGTAGCCGGGCTCGCCGGACAGGCTGTCCAGGCCATAAAACTGGCCCTGCCCCCCCGCCATGGCCTCGACAAAATAGGGCCGCTGCGACATGTCTTCGCCCACCGAGCTATCGTTGCGCCGCCAGTTGCTGGCAGCCAGCACCCGCCCGCTGCCATCCAGCACAAACAGCGCCAGCGTGCCGCTGCGCGTGCTCATGCCGTCCAGGTACTCGTTAACCTCGCGCCGCAGCGTGGAAAAGTTATCGACCTCGGTACGGATGCCCGGGTTGTCCTGTTGCAGCAGCTGGCGCGTTGCCGTATGCAGGCCCAATAGCCGCGGTAGCCAGATATAGCGCTCGATCTCGCTTTCTACCCCGCGCGCGTGCAGCTCCAGCTGGCGGTTACCGCTTTCGCGCAAGGCTTCGGTACCGGCACGAAAGGAAATGCGGTACGTCATCAGGCTGAACAGCAGCACCAATAGCAGCAGCACGCTGACCCACACCAGCGGTTTGCGTATTCGGGAGGTAATCATGTCGAGAAGTAGCCGGAACATGTGCAGAGATCCAAGCGTTCTATCACACCCTGCAGCCAGCGGCCAGATCGCGCAGTAAGGAAGGGAGAAGATGGGCCGTGAACCGCCCCGCAGCTGTCACCGCTGCGAGGCGGCCCGACGACGTCCGGTCGTTGCCGGATTGTGGTTTTTGCTCTATCCCGAGGTGTTTTTATTGGCCGCATTCGGGTATCGGCTCTAGCCCTGTATAAGCAGATTGCAGGCCAGCTTTTATCGCACCAGTCACCTTATTAAAAAACAAAGACTTAACAAAACCAGCTCGCCCTTTACACGCCGGTTTGCCGTACAAAAACCCGCCTGGCGTTCGGAAAACCGACCAAATGCCAAGCCAATAAGCCTGACCCAAAGCAACACCGGCACACAATTACTTAGCCGCCGGTAGGGAAGTGAAGGTATTCTCACAGCAACAAGCAAAATTCAAACAATTACGCTGGATGGAGCACTAGAACATGTTTGGCAATCGCAAGAAAATCGACGCCCTGCAAGCCCGCATTGACGAGCTGGACAAAGAAAAAGCCGCGCTGGCGCGCGAGCTGCAAGCCTGCCAGAGCGCTTATCAACAATGCCAGCAGGCACAGCAAGAAGAACAGGTTAACCAGTCCAAACGTGCGGTGTACCGCGAACCATTTGGCGAGTTCTGTGAAAGCACGGCCTCCATCCGCCAGTCGTTTGCTGCACTGGCCGAAATGATGGAAACCAAGTTTGCGCTGGCCACCGATGCCATTTCCAGCCTGCACCATACCCGTGGCGCGGTAGACACCCTGGCCGAGAGCTTTACCCGTATTGCCGATGCCCAGCAGCAAACCGCGCAGCAAATGGATACCCTCAGCAGCAAAACCGGGCAGATTCGCCAGTTTGTGCAACTGATCAAGGATGTAGCCGACCAAACCAACCTGCTGGCACTGAACGCTGCCATCGAAGCCGCACGCGCCGGCGAACAGGGCCGCGGCTTTGCCGTAGTAGCCGACGAAGTACGCAAGCTGGCCGAACGCACCAGCCAGGCTACCAACGAAATCGCCAGCCTGGTGACCGACGTGGAAACCGCGTCCAACAACACCAAGCAGCAAGTAGGTGAAGCCGCCGAACAGGCTGAAGGCTACCGCAACACCGGCCTGGAAATCGCCACCGCCATCAAGAAGCTGGTCAGCGACAGCGAAGCCATGGCCAACGCCATTGCCAGCGGCACCAACACCAGCTTCATGGAAGTGGTGAAGCTGGACCATATCGTGTTCAAGCTGGATATCTACAAGGCCTTTATCGGCTACCACACCCTGAACCCGGATCAGGTTTCCAGCCACCGCAACTGCCGCCTGGGCAAATGGTATTTCGAGGGCCGCGGCCACCACGAGTGCCGAGGCACCCACAGCTACACCCAGCTGGATGCCCCGCACGAACGCGTGCACGAACAAGGCCGCAAGGCACTACAGGCCTTCTACGCCGGCGACTTCAGCACCGCCACGCGTGCACTGCACGATATGGAGCGCGCATCGGTAGAAGTGATGGACTTGCTCACGCAGATGGAAGTCATCCCCTGCCAGAATAAAGTCTGAGCCTGTCACGCACAGCACGCCCGGCAGCCCATGGCTAGCCGGGCTTTTTCATGCCGGCAATGGCTCGGCCAGTGGCAGCAGGCCATGATGCCGGCGCGCACGCTGGCACTGCGCCGAGCCCTCTTCTACCTGGTGGCACGGGCTGGGCCGCTGCGGGTAAATGGCACAGCTTACCTTGCGGCCAACCTCGCCTTGCAGTGCAGCACAACGAGGTGCGGCAGACCAGGTACCGCGCATGCAGCGGTGAAAACTATCGACTTTTTCAGTCAGGTGTACCGGCACGCTGCCGCCGCCATCTTCGGCTTCGGCCCAGTAAAAAGACACACGAAACGTGGCGCAGCAGGCGCCGCAATCCAGACAGGCAGACATACGCTAAGGGCTGTAACAGCAGCAAAATGATCGGACGATTATTTTTTTCGCCCGCCGCGGTCCGGTCAAGCCCCTTGTCACACGCTGTCACATAGCCGGTACAAAAGCGTAGCAGAGCAGCCGCACGCGCCGGCCTACACTGCCAGCATCAATTGCAACAAGGAAACCACCATGCGCCACCTCCTCCCGCTAATCGCCCTGGCTCTGGGTAGCCTGAGCGTCCAGGCGCAAGCCAACGACCTGCACAGCGTTATCGTAGGCGCAGCCACCGGTGCGGCCGGCGCAGCCATCGGCCAAAGTGTTGGCGGCCGTGACGGTGCCATCATCGGTGGCGCTATCGGCGGTGCCACCGGCGCGGTCATCGCTGCCAAGAACAAACCGCAGACTGTGGTGGTACAGCAGCCAAGCCGCCCGGATTACCGCAGAACCGAATACCAGCCGCCACACGGCAAAGCCTGGGGCCACAAAAAGCACGGCCACAAGCATCGCGGCCCCGGCCACTACCGCGATCACGACGACTGAGCGCTATCCCGCCTGCGCTTGACACCCCCCTCAGCAGCCCGCACCATGCGGGTTGTTCTGTTTTATCGAATACCCGCCTACCCATGTGATGCCCTCCTGACACCGTACTGACTACTCGCCCCGATCGGGGTGCGGCTACGCTATTCAGGAAGACATCATGTTCCCTATTTTCTGGCGCGCATTGTGCGCGCACGCCTGGCTGCGCCGTTTGTGCGCGGCACTACTGCTGAGCTCCATCGGCAGCGGCCTCTGTTTCATTGTCGTTTACACCGAATTACTGGCCCGACAGGCCGCCCCCGCCACCCTGGCGCTGAGCTTTGTGCTCTCCAGCGCACCCGGGCTACTGGGCAGCCTGCTGGGCGAGCGGCTATTGCGCCGTAGCGATTGCCGCTATGTGTTAATGCTCGGCGAACTAGCCGGGATGGCCGGCTTGCTAATGCTTTGGCAAGGGGTAGCCTCTTCCGCCACCGGCTGGCTTCAACTGGGTACGGCCATGGCTACGCTAGGCAGCGGCATGGCGCTGCCGGCACTGGCGCATTATGGCAAGGCAAGGTTGGCCGCACACGAGCTGCCCGCAGCCGCCTTGCTCGACACCCTCGCCTTTGCCTGCCACGTGGTCATGGGCGTCGGTGCTGGCGCCCTGCTGCACGGCTTGCTGGGCAACGCGTGGCTATTGCTCCTGGCTGCCAGCAGCTTTGGCGGGGCGGTGATACTGCTGGCACTCATCCCCGCACAAGCGCTAGCCCATCACATCGCCATCCAGCCTTTGCCCGCCAGGCTGGACAACAGGCAGCGCCGTGCCTTGGCTATCTTGCCGGCGCTGGCTGCCGTGGGTGCGCCGGCCATGGCATTGTTACCGGCGCTGTTGCCGCCACATAGCCAGCAGGCGCAGCAGGTGCTGCCTCTGCTGTTTGCCCGCAGCCTTGGCCAGCTGTGCGGGCCGCTGCTGGTGAGCAGCCAGCAGCTGGGCCGGCACAACCGTGGCCTGATGCTGGGCTGCCTGGCCGGCTTTTCCGCCTGCTATCTGGCCATTGCCTGGCTGCCATGGCCAAGCCTGGCCTTGTTACTGGTGTTTGCTGCCCATGTGCTGTCGAATGTGGTGTTCAGCCTGGGCTGGCACGGCCTGCTGCAGACGTTCGACAAACAGCATACTGCCGCCGCCAGTGCGCGCAGCTACCGTAAGCAGGTGCTGGTCGCGGCTATCAGCAGCTTGCTGGCGGGCGGGCTGGCCAATCACATCGGCGCAGCCAGCGCCTTGCTGGTGTGCTGTGCGGCAGGCTGGCTACTGGCTGCCTGGCTCACGCGACAGGCATGAAAAAGCCCCGCCAGCTGGCGGGGCTTTTTTCGGCGGATCAAAGGCTTAAGCCTTTACCACCTTGGCAATGGCTTCGGCCACGTAGCCGATGTTCTTGCTGTTCAGTGCTGCCAGGCAGATACGGCCGGTAGATACGGCGTAGATGCCGAACTCTTCTTTCAGGCGCTCTACCTGGGCCACGGTCAGGCCGGTGTAGCTGAACATGCCGCGTTGCTTGATCACAAAGCTGAAGTCCTGGCTAACGCCCTGCGCCTGGATGGCTTCCACCAGTGCAGTACGCATGGCGCGGATGCGATCGCGCATGCCGGCCAGCTCGTCTTCCCACTGCTGGCGCAGTGCCGGGCTGGACAGTACGGCAGCCACTACGGCACCACCGTGGATCGGCGGGTTGGAGTAGTTGGTGCGGATCACACGCTTGAGCTGCGACAGCACGCGGCCGGCTTCTTCCTTGCTGGCGGTTACGATGGACAGTGCGCCTACGCGCTCGCCGTACAGCGAGAAGCTCTTGGAGAAGGAGCTGGACACGAAGAACTGCAGGCCGGAAGCGGAGAACAGGCGCACGGCTACGGCGTCGGCTTCGATACCGTCGGCAAAGCCCTGATAAGCCATGTCCAGGAACGGCACCAGGCCTTTTTCGCGGCAGGCGTTTACCACTTCCGCCCACTGGGCGTCGCTCATGTCGGCGCCGGTCGGGTTATGGCAGCAGGCGTGCAGCACGATGATGGAGCCGGCGTCCAGACCCAGCAGGAAAGCCTTCATGGCAGCAAAGTTCACGCCACGGGTTTCTGCGTCGTAGTACGGGTAGTTTTCCACGGTGAAACCGGCCGACTCGAACAGCGCGCGGTGGTTTTCCCACGACGGGTCGCTGATGTACACCTTGGCGTCCGGGTTCAGGCGTTTCAGGAAGTCGGCACCGATCTTCAGTGCGCCGGTACCACCCAGGGCTTCGGCGGTCACCACGCGGCCGGACTCAGCCAGCTCGCTACCGGTACCGAACAGCAGGTTTTGTACGGCCTGGGTGTAGGCTGCCGGGCCTTCGATAGGCTGGTAACCACGCGGCGGCATGGCTTCCAGGCGGGCTTTTTCGGCGGATTTTACTGCGGCCAGCAGCGGGATTTTGCCGTTGTCGTCGTAATAAACGCCCACACCCAGGTTTACTTTGACCGGGCGGGTATCGGCGTTAAAAGCTTCGTTCAGACCCAGAATCGGGTCGCGCGGTGCCATTTCTACGGCGGCGAAAATCGAAGAGGACATGCAGGGCTCCATGTGATGGCAAAACATGCCGGCCCGCGGTACGGGTTGGCCGCACAGGCTGGCACGCAAGAAGAAACCGGATGGCGAAAGTCTACCACGCACCCTGCTGTTGCGCTGCGACAAGCGCCTTGACGCATCACCCCTGCCGTTGCAGCAAAGCCAGCAAGCCCGGCACATCCTGCCACGTAACCTGCATGGCAGGCAGGGTGACATTGCCCGGCATGGCCACATCCTGATGCATTGTTTCAAATCCGCCCATACGCCGGTACACCGCCCGCGCCTGCGCGTTTGCCGCCAGCACGTACAAGAATAGCGGCTGCTGCGGCCAACCCTGCTGTGTTTCGGCAGCCGCCCACGCCATCAGGCGCTTGCTCAGCCCCAGGCCCTGAAACGCCGCCAGCACGTGCAGGTTGTCCAGATACACCCCCTTGTCCGGCTCGGCGCCCGGCCACAGGCAGACAAAACCGGCAGCCACACCGCCCACCTCGGCAATGGCGATGCGGTAGCTACCCGCCGGCTCGGCCAGCCGCGCGGCCCATTTGGCGGCCATGAAATCGCCCAGCTCGTCGCGCAGAAATGCCGCCGGCAGCTGGCCGGCGTAGGCGTGCTGCCAGCTACCGGCGTGCAGGCTGGCTAGCAAGGCATCGTCGCCGGGGCCGGCGGGGCGCAAGCTAATGTCGGACATGGTGACTTCCCCTGTAGCAGTAGAAACAGCCATGCTACCATCGCGCCTCGGCACAGAAACATCAAACAATAATCATGCACATTATTCGACTGCAGGACTGCCCGCCCAGCACCTGGAAAAACGGCGGCGGCAGTACCCGCCAGCTACTGGCCTACCCGCCCGGGGCCAGCCTGGATAGCTTTACCTACCGCGTCAGCGTGGCCGAAGTCGACAGTGATGGCCCGTTTTCGCACTTTGCCGGCGTAGACCGCAGCCTGGCCATACTGGAAGGCGACGGCCTGGCGCTGATGAACGGTGCCCAGCTATATGGCACCCTGCTGGCGGGCCAGCCGCCGCTGGCATTCGACGGCGCCTTGCCGCTGGCCGGCCTGCGCCTGGGCGGCAAGGTACGCGACTTTAACGTGATGAGCCGGCGCGGCCTGGCCCGCCACCACTGCCAGCAACGGGTGATGGATGCGGGCAGCCACCGCCTGATGCTGCCAGCGCGTAGCCTGCTGTTTGTCGCCAGCGGCCAGCTGCAATGGGGCGACCACACGCTGCACAGTATGGAGGCCACTTGGCTGGATGAGGCCACCGAACCCACCCTGCACTGCGCACAGCCCACTACCCTGCTGCTGGCCAGCTTCGCCCTGACAGATGGCAACCATGACTGAGGTCGCCTCGCCCTGCATCAAGCAGTGCAAGCTGGACGATAGCCGCCGCTACTGCACCGGCTGCCTGCGCACGCTGGATGAGATCACCGGCTGGTCCAGCGCCAGCAACGCACAAAAGCAGGCGGCGCTGGACCGCATCGCCAGCCTGCGCCAGCCCCTGCCGGTGCGCCAGCTGCACTGCACGCAATGCGGCAGCGCCTTTGCCTGCGGCACGGGTGGCCGCCAGGGCGGCTGCTGGTGCGCCGACCTGCCGCCACTGGCCAGCCCTGCCAGCGCCAGCGGCGACTGCCTGTGCCCGGCCTGCCTGCACCTGGCGGCGGCAAGCCGCTAAAGCACACGCCAAAAAGCCCTGCGGCCAACCAGAACAAGGTTGGCCGCAGGGCTTTTGTCTTTGCTACGCCAGGCCGGGTCAGCGCAGATGGCGGGTGAGGCTGCCATCAAAACCGCATTCCGCCAGCAGCCGCATCGGCTCGTCGGGGCGGGGTTCCACAAACACCGCCAGCGCAGCCACGTCTGCCTGGAGCAGGCCGTCGAAATGCGCGGCTGCCGCGCGCTCGATGGCCGCCTGCAAGGCCGGCTCGCGGCTGAGGCGCGCCAGCGTCAGGTGAAAACAGAACTGGTCCAGTACGTAGGGGTAGCCCCAGGCAGCGTGCAGCTCGGCTTCGCGCGGGCTCAGGCCGGGGCGATCCGGCGCCGGTGCCCCCTGCGGCAGCAGCTGGCGCACGCAGCGCTCGGCCAGCGCGTCTATGGCAGCTGTGTCGCCCGCCACACGCAGCACGGTGGCGTCGCGTAGCGTGCCTACCTGCAAGGGCAGCGAAAAAGGCGTACAGGTGGCGGCCAGGGCGGCAACCTGTTGCAGCAGCTGTGCCTCGTCCACACCGTCGGCCAGCCGGAACGGCGCCTTCAGCGTGGCGTGCCAGCCGTAATGCGCGGCGCGGCGCGTCAGCGGCGACAAACGGGCGAGCAGCCCCCCGGGCAGCGCGGGCGGCAACAGGGTAACGCCACGGGCGGCGTCCCAGCCCAGCCATTCGCTGCCGGCGCGCCACAGGGCGCTGCGCGGTGCGGGCGCGTAATAGATGGCATAGCGCATCGTATCTTCACAAAAACGTCAAACAAGGGCCGCTACCCTACTCCAGCCACCAGCTGTATGGCAAAAAAATGCGGCCAACCTTTGCGCCAGGTTGGCCGCACGCCATGCCATGCCGTGTTTAACGCTGAGGATTAAGCGCCTTGCTGATGAAATGGCGCGGCACGCGGCTGCGTGGCACGCGCATCTCGAACCACTCGCGCACGTCGGCGTCCAGGCCAATGCCGTGCATGTAGTTGTACAGCGCCTTGTTCAGGCCACGGCCCAGCGTGTCGTGGTCGGTACCGGTGGGGTCGATGAAACCCACATCGTTCTTGGCAAACGTCACTTCGGGCAGCGGGATCAGCTTCACGCCGTACTCGTCCGGGTTCTGCCCCACCGGCGAGTGTACGGTACAGGCAAAGCGGTGGAAGAAGCCGCTCTGGATACAGCCGTTCTCGAACAGCTGGCGCACGTACTCCAGCGCGTCCACCGTGTCTTGCACCGTCTGGGTGGGAAAACCGTACATCAGGTAGGCGTGTACCAGGATGCCGGCCTCGGTAAAGCCCTGCGTCACGCGCGCCACCTGCTCTACCGACACGCCTTTTTTCATCAGCTTCAAGAGGCGATCGGACGCCACCTCCAGCCCGCCGGAGATGGCGATACAGCCGGATTCGGCCAGCAGCTGGCACAGCTCGGGGGTGAACGATTTTTCAAAGCGGATATTGCCCCACCACGAAATCGACACCTTGCGCCGCAGCAGCTCCTCGGCCAAGGCGCGCAGCATCTTGGGCGGCGCGGCTTCGTCTACAAAGTGGAAGCCGGTCTGGCCGGTTTCGGCAATGATGGCCTCGATGCGGTCCACCAGCGTCTCGGCGGATGCGGTTTCGTAGCGCGAGATGTAGTCCAAGGTCACGTCGCAAAAGCTGCACTTCTTCCAGTAACAGCCGTGCGCTACGGTCAGCTTGTTCCAGCGGCCATCGCTCCACAGCCGGTGCATGGGGTTGAGCATGTCCAGCAGAGACAGGTAACGGTGAATCGGCAGGCCGTCCCAGGTGGGCGTGCCGACTTCTTCGAACGGGATATCGGCCTCCATCATGTTGATGTAGCGCACCGCGTCACCCTCGCGCACATAGGTGCGCACCAGGCGGCTGATACCGCGCTGGCCTTGCAGGTGCTCGATCAGCGCCAGCAGCGGCTTTTCGCCATCGTCCAGCGTGACAAAGTCGAAATAATCGAACACACGCGGCTCTTTCAGCTCGCGCAGCTCGGTATTGGCAAAGCCGCCGCCCAGCGCGGTGCGGATATGCGGCCAACGTGCCTTGATGGTTTGCGCAATACGGAAGGCGGCGTACACCGAACCGGGGAACGGCACCGACAGCAGCACCAGGTCGGGCTGGTGGCGCTCCACCGCCGCCACCGTGAGGGCGGCCAGCATATCGTCTACCAGCGTAGGCGGTGCGGCCAAGCCTTTGGCCAGCGGCTCGAAGGTGGGCTGGCTCATGGCCAGCGATTCGGCGTAGCGCACGAACTCGAAGCGGCTATCGGCGGCGTCGCGCACCACGTCGGCCAGGTCGTTCAGGTACAGCGTGGCCAGGTGGCGGGCGCGGTCGTAGCTGCCCAGCGCGCCAAACGCCCAGGCCAGCGGGTCGCCGCCGTACGGGTCGTCTGGGTCCACGTAGTTGTCCAGCGCGGCAAAGCGCGCCCCTTCCGGCAGCAGGCCACGGCTGCAAATGCGGTGCGCCAGCGTACTGTCGCGCCCCTGCAAAAAGGCAATGACGCGGTCGATGGTGGCCAGGTATTGCTCGAAGTTGTCCACGAAGAAACGCACCTGCGCGCTGCGCTTCTTCGGCGCGATGGTGTCGATACGCTGGCGGATAGCCTGCAAGCCATCGATCGAAAACAGCTGCAGCACCAGCGCCAGCGCCAGATCCTCCTGCACCGCCGTCACCCCGCGCGCGCGCAAAAAGCCGGTGATATAGGCGGTGGACGGGTAAGGCGTATTCAGCTGCGTCATCGGCGGGATCAGCGACAACACGCGCACACTGGCGATCTGGGACATGGCAGGCTTCCGGTAACAAACGAAGGCGGGCAGCCGTGGCTGCCCGCAAAAACTGGCGCGATTGTCGCATGTTTTGGCCACTTGCGGGCGCCTGCGGCAGCTGCGGTATCATGGCCACCCCAAGCCCCTAGCCTATGCGACACGCCATGCCCCACTTATATCTGGAATACAGCGACAACCTCGCCAGCTTCGACGCGGCTACCGCCCTGCAGCAAGCCAACCTGGCACTGGAAGCCAGCGGCCAGTTCAGCGAGATCGACATCAAAAGCCGCGCCTATGCCGTAAGCTGCTATCAGGTCGGCACCGCCAGCGACCCGCAGCGTGCCTTTATCCACGCCCGGCTGGCTATCCTGGAAGGCCGCAGCGAGGCCGTACAGCAAACGCTGGCGCAGCAGGTGCTGGACACGCTGCTGGTGCACTGCCCTGCCGACCCGGCGCTGGACGTGCAGGTGTCGTGCGAAATCCAGCAAATCGCCCGCGCCAGCTACGCCAAGCAGCACCGCCAGAAGCAGGGCTGAGCGCAGCCACCTTGCTTGCGGCCAGCCTGGCGCAGCGCTATCATGCCCGCCGGGTCTGCAGTTCACCCAGGCGTCGCCGGTACCGTTACCACGCTAAACCTGCTGTCTTGGCTTTCTGCTTGGCTCGAACCCGTGCCAGGCCGCAACGGCGACCAGCGGCAGTCTTCCGACTTTGGCACGCAGACAGGATTCGACCATGTCTCGTACGCTTCATCCCTTTTACAGCCCCGACATTTCCGCCCTGGCGCGCTCGCTCAAACAGCAATGGGCCGCCAGCGACGGCACGCCCGGCCACCTGCAGCTGCTGAACATGCTGGCCCGCGCCAGTGGCTACCACAACTTCCAGCACTGGCTAGCCGCCGCGCCCACCGCCACCGCACCCGATACCCCGCGGCCAACCCTGCGGCAGCACGACGCGCTCACCCAGCGCCTGCTGCGCCACTTTAACGCGCAAGGCTGCCTGCAGCGCTGGCCAAAAAAGTACAGCGAGCAGCAGCAATGCCTGTGGGCGATCTGGCCGCAGCTGCCAGGGCGCGGCCAGCATGGCGAGGCGGTCATCAACGACGCCCTGCGTCTGGCGCAAACCTTTGGCGACCACGTGCTGCTGCGCCGCGAGCTGGTAAACCACGGCCTGCTGGCACGCACGCCCGATTGCCGCGTCTACTGGCGGCTGGACCACGTGGTGCCAGCCGAGCTGCAGCCCTTGGTGGCCGAAGTGAGCCGCCGCCGGCAAGCCGGCTGATGGCTAAGCGCTAGCCACGAAAAAGCCCTGCCTTGAAAAGGCAGGGCTTTTTTGCACCAGCGGCCAGAGTTGGCCGCATGGCACGGCTTAGACCAGCTGGCGCGCGGCGGCGATGACGATATCCACCGCCGTGGTTTCCGACGCCTTGATCTGCGTGGTGTCGGGGATTTCCTGCTGCGTGCGGTTCACCAGCACGCCCGCCACCATACCGGCGCGCAGGCCCATGGTGGCGCACATGGTCAGCAGCGTGGCCGATTCCATTTCGTAGTTCATCACGCCCATCGCCTGCCATTCTTGCATGCTGCCAACGAAGTGCTGCACCACGCGGCCGCTGTAGGTGTCGTAACGTTCCTGGCCAGGGTAGAAGGTATCGCTGGACGCGGTAATACCCACGTGCACGGCCTGGCCGGCGTCACGGGCGGCGTTCACCAGCGCGGTGGTGCAGGCAAAGTCGGCCACCGCCGGGTAGGCCAGCGGCGCAAAGTGCTGGCTGGCGCCATCAAGACGTACCGCGCCGGTGGTCACCAGCACGTCGCCCACATTGATGTGCGGCTGGATGGCACCGGTGGTGCCCACGCGCAGGAAGGTGCGCACGCCCAGCTGCGCCAGCTCCTCTACCGCGATGGAGGTGGATGGGCCACCGATACCGGTGGAACACACCACGATAGGCTTGCCGTCGATTTCGGCCAGCCAGGTGGTGAATTCGCGCTGGGTAGACAGATGGCGCGGGTTGTCGAGCTTGCGGGCAATGCGTTCAACGCGTGCCGGGTCGCCCGGAATGATGGCCAGGGTAGCGCCCTCGAGCTGGGCGCGGGTCAGGCCCAGGTGGAATACATCGGATGGGGTATCGCCGTGGGACACGGGGTCTCCTCTCGTGAAAACGTGAGGCCCGCGGTAGCAAGACGTGTGCAGCCGCGGGCCAGAAACAAAAAGCGTCACACCCGGCGGGCGGGCATGACGTGATGGCTCTTTTTACCTGAAGTTGGCCGCAAATTGAAGTGCTTTTTATCGGCTGACACCTTTCAGCCACACTCGCTTGATAAGGCAAGAAAAACTGGCTAGCCCCACAGCCAAAAAAAACGCCCTGGGTCACAAGACCACAGGGCGCCCAAGGAGGCGTTACACAGTGTTGTTTCAGGCAGCCGGCGCGCTGCTGCGGATCAGGTGGTCGAAGGCGCCCAGCGCAGCTTTGGCACCCTCGCCCATGGCGATGATGATCTGCTTGTACGGCACGTCGGTCACGTCGCCGGCGGCAAATACGCCAGCCACACTGGTGTCCTGGTGGCGGCCGGTAAGGATCTCGCCACGGCTACTGAGCTCGATGGTGCCTTTCAGCCAGTCGGTATTGGGCAGCAGGCCGATCTGCACGAAGATGCCTTCCAGTGCGATATGGCGTGCCTCGCCGCTGACGCGGTCGGTATAGGCCAGGCCGTTAACCTTGTTGCCGTCGCCGGTGACTTCGGTGGTTTGCGCCTGCAGGATCACCGTCACATTGGGCAGGCTGCGCAGTTTGTTTTGCAGCACAGCGTCGGCGCGCATGGTGTCGCCGAATTCCAGCAGGGTAACGTGCGACACGATGCCCGCCAGGTCGATGGCGGCTTCCACGCCGGAGTTGCCGCCGCCAATCACCGCTACGCGCTTGCCTTTGAACAGCGGGCCATCGCAGTGCGGGCAGTAGGCCACGCCCTTGTTGCGGTATTGCTGCTCGCCCGGCACGTTCATTTCGCGCCAGCGCGCGCCGGTGGCGATAATCACCGACTTGGCTTTCAGCGTGGCACCGCTTTGCAGCTGCACTTCGGTCAGGCCACTGGCGCTTTCGCTGGCGGCAATCAGCTTGCTGGCGCGCTGCAGGTTCATCACGTCTACGTCGTACTCTTTGACGTGCTGCTCCAGCGCCATGGCCAGTTTCGGGCCTTCGGTCTCTTTTACCGAAATGAAGTTTTCGATGCCCATGGTGTCCAGCACCTGGCCGCCGAAGCGTTCGGCCACCACGCCGGTGCGGATGCCTTTACGGGCAGTGTAGATGGCGGCAGCGGCGCCGGCCGGGCCACCGCCAACCACCAGTACGTCGAAGGCGTCTTTCTGTGCCAGCTTCTCGGCGTCGCGGGCGGCGGCGCCGGTATCGAGCTTGGCCACGATTTCTTCCAGCCCCATGCGGCCCTGGCCGAATACTTCACCGTTCAGGTACACGGTGGGCACCGACATGATCTGGCGGTCGTTGACCTCGGCCTGGAACAGCGCGCCGTCGATCATGATGTGGCGGATGGCGGGGTTCAATACCGCCATCAGGTTCAGCGCCTGCACCACGTCCGGGCAGTTCTGGCACGACAGCGAGATGTAGGTTTCGAAAGTGAACTCGCCTTGCAGGTCTTTTACCTGCTGGATCAGCTCCTGCCCGGCCTTGGACGGGTGGCCACCCACTTGTAGCAGCGCCAGCACCAGCGAGGTGAACTCGTGGCCCATCGGCACGCCGGCAAACTGCACGCGCGGGGCGGCGTCGCCAGGGCGGGCAATGGTGAACGATGGTTTGCGGGCGTCATAGCCGTCAAAGCGGGCACTGACTTTGTCGGACAGGCTGGCGATATCGGCCAGCAGGCCGCGCACTTCTTCGTCTTTGGCGCCGCCGCCCAGGCTGGCGACCAGCTCGATGGGGTGTTGCAGGTTGGCCAGATAAGCTTGCAGTTGGGTCTTGATATTGTTGTCCAGCATGGTGTGCTCCTTGGTAACGGGTACCCGGGAAAGCGGCGTCAGGGCTAGGGTTGGCCGCAAGGCCGCTTTCCGGGGCACCCGGCATAAATGTCGGGTGGGGACGAGGCTAGCCGGGAGAGGCCGGCCAGCCGCGTCAAGGTGCCGTGCTGTCAGCCAGCGGCTGCAGCGTGGCGGGAAATCAGATCTTGCCTACCAGGTCCAGCGACGGGGCCAGGGTAGCGTCGCCTTCTTGCCATTTGGCCGGGCACACTTCACCCGGGTGGGCGGCTACATACTGGGCGGCCTTTACCTTGCGCAGCAGCTCGGCTGCGTCGCGGCCCACGCCACCGGCGTTGATTTCAACGATCTGGATCTTGCCTTCCGGGTCGATCACGAAGGTACCGCGGTCGGCCAGGCCGGCTTCTTCGATCAGCACGCCAAAGTTGCGGGAGATCAGGTGAGTCGGGTCAGCCAGCATCGGGTACTGGATTTTCTTGATGGTGTCAGACGTGTCATGCCACGCCTTGTGGGTGAAGTGGGTGTCGGTGGAAACGGAGTAGATTTCCACGCCCAGCTTCTGGAATTCCGGGTACAGGTCGGCCAGGTCGCCCAGCTCGGTCGGGCACACGAAGGTGAAGTCGGCCGGGTAGAAGAACACAACAGACCATTTGCCCAGCAGGGTCTGGTCAGTTACATCGATGAACTGGCCGTTGTGGAAGGCTTTGCTGGCAAACGGTTTGATCTGGCTATTGATGATGGACATATCGGGCTCCTTGGTTGCAGTGGTGTCGTTGTCGACAGGTGCAATCATGCCGCACAACAATAGCCAAATCCAATTGAATGATTTTTTCGGATAGTTAGATTTTCTTTATCGCCTGCCTGTGACCAGCACACCTGCACCCTGCACACACCCCCCGCGTGCCCGGCGCAACGCCATCAAGCGGTAGCACGATATACTGCCGGCATGCCAACCCTGAGCCCGCTACCGACATGCCCCTGCCCAACGCTACCCCGGCCCGCTGGCTGATGGCGGCCTGCCTCGCCCTGCCCGCCTACGCGCAAACCAGCTTGCCGCTATTCGGGCTGCTACCCGGCAGCCACACGCGCGAACAGGCACAACACACCATTCTGGCGCAGCAGGCGCATATTACGGGCGAGTTTTATGGCAATGCCCAGGAAGCATTCCTGAGCGCCGCGCCGGAAAACATCCCCAACAAGCGGGTCATCATCATGCACGTGACCATGCCGCAGCATGGCGGCAGCCAGGAGCTGCAGCTGGCCTTTCTGGATGACACGCTCTACCAGGTACGGTTTGACTACCCGGCGGGCAGCCCCATCGACCCGTTATATAGCGAGCTGACCGTACGCTATGGCCTGCCAGCCGGCCACGGCAACAAGCAGGTGGCCGCCTATAGTTGGCCGCAAGGTGCTTACACCCTGCTCCTGCAAAAACAGTTGGCCGGCGGCCACACTCTGACCTGGCAGCACAACGCCCTGGCACGGCAAGTCAGCACCACCAATACCGAGGCCTACGCCGCCCATATCCGCAGTAAAAAGCGCACCACAGGCTACTTTTGAGCTTGGTTTCACCGCGGCTCGGGCAAGCACCGCGCAAGGTTCTCGGGGCGGAACACAGAATTCACCATCTGCAGTGGCATTTATCGTATAGACATCTATAAAAAAGACATCTCCCGCTGCATGTTTCTCCTCTCCATACCCGGAGTTCGGCCCGCCACCATGGCGGGTTTTTCTTGCCGGTCACCCCGCAGCCATAAAAAAAGCCAGCCGGCGCAAACCGGCTGGCTGTGGTGACAAACCATTGCCTTAAGGTGCAGGGGGTTCTGCTACCGCATCCTTGGGCGGAATGAAAAAGTCTTTCGGCTTTTGCCAGAAGCGGCGCGCCAGCGCCGGCAACAACGGCCAGGCGTCGGTCCCTTTGAGTTTGCGCGAACGCAATGCCACCCACAGTGCCAGCATGAAGCTCACCAGCAGGTTGGTCATGCCGATCAGCAACACGCCCGCCACCGACCACAGCACCACATTCAGCGGGATCAGGTAGTCGTAGCTCACCGCCGCATACGACAGGTAGGCCGACGAGAAAGTAATGTGGCGGATATCCAGCGGCAAGCCCAGCAGGAAGCCGATGGTGCCGGTCACGCCCAGGAACAGGCCGAAGTAGAAGTTACCGGCCAGGCCGCCCAGGTTGTGCTCCACATAGCGCGCCAGGCGCTGGGTACGCGCCTCGCCCAGCAGGCGGTTCAGCCACGGCAATGCGGCCAACCTTTGCGGAATCTGCCGGTAAATGGCCAGGTTGTCGTAATAGCCGGCGATCAGGCCAGCCAGGAACAGGTACACCCCGGCAATGGCGGCGTGGAAAATGGCCGGGCTGTGCAGCGGGTCGAGGTCGGCCAGCAGGTGGGCGGCTTTTTCGGTGTTCACCACCGGCGCGCCGGTCACGCTCTGCCAGCACACGGCAATGAGCCACGCCACCGGAATGGCGGCCATCACGTTGCCGACAATGGCAATAAACTGGGTGCGCATCACCTTGGCTACCAGCTCGGCCAGCTGCGGCATATCCGGCTTGCCGCCCGATTCGTGAATCACCGCCGCAATGCGCGCCGCCGTCATCGCCGGCTGCTTGGTGGCAATGGTGAAATGCAGCACGTGCACCAGCATGAAACCCAGCGCGTAATTCAGGCCGAAGGCCAGCGCCTCCCAGATCAGCGGCAGGTGCAGCTTGGCCAGCAGCAGCTTGACCAGCGCCATGAAACCGACAATCACTCCGGCGCCTAGCGCAGCGCTGGCCATGTCTTTCCACTGTTTGCGGTCTTCGGCAATGTAATGCTCGCCGTGGCGGCCAGCGTGTTCGGTGACCTGGCGCGCCAGCATTTCGGTATTGCTGGTAAACACATCGCGCACACTGAAGCGGCGGTTGTCCGCGCGCACCAGCTCGGCCAGCAAGCCGAACAGCGTACCGTTGGCCGCCGGGCTGCTGTCAGTATCCAGCAAGCCCAGCAAGGTACGCAGGCGGCCAATATGCTGGCTCAGACGGATCAGGTGATAGGTCAGGCTTACCGACACGCCGCGCTCGTGCGCCACCTTGCGCAGGCGGGCAATCAGCTGCTCGCACTGCTCCAGCAGCACCAGCATGTGTTTTTCGTCCAGCGGCTGGCAGCTGGTATCCACCATGGCGTGGCGCGCCGATTCCACATAGCGCATGGCTTCGGCGCCCAGATGCAGAAACGGCGACTCGAAGCGCTCGATATCCGGGTAAACACGCACCAGCTCCGGCTCCAGCCCGATAGCGGTAATGCGCGCGGTCAGCACCTGCACCGCTTCCAATAGCTGCAGCCGCACCGGGTTGGCCGCAGCGGGTGGCAGCTCGTCCCAGCTCAGCGCCTGCCACAGCTCCAGCCAGACTTCCTGCGCCACGCTGCTTACCCAGCGGTAGTCTTCGGGGTGGTTGAAGATCAGGCCAAACTGGTCGGCCAGGTGGTGGGCGGAACGCGCCGGTGGTAGCAGGCGCTCGCCGATACGGCGCTTGATGGCGGTAGAAAACGGCTCGTTGGACAGCAGGCCGGTGTCGGTATACAGCTGCACCTGGCGGGTAGATCCCAGCAGGTCGAGAATGGCGCGGCGCAGGCCGGCGCGGTACTCAGGGTGGCGGCTCAGCAAATAAGTGAGCGCCCGCAGGTTGCTGGTGGCCTGCACAAAGTCGCCGGCATCGTCGGGCCGTACGGCGGCCAGCAGCTCGGCCAGCGGGCCGACCGGGCTGTCTGTACCCTGGCGGCTGGCCAGGTTTTGCAAGAGTTGATCCATGCACCTTCCTGAAACGGTTGTCGTTATTCTGGTGAGTCACGGCGGTATGGCTTACCGTGCCCAGACTGACGCGAAGCCGCCCGGCTGGCAAGCCAGACATAGCAGTGCGTCAGCACAATGTCTTTTTATGACCACGCTACGGGCGCCATGGTTCATTTGGTGCAAAACCATCAGCCCGCGACCGGCCATGGAAAAACGGCCAACCTGCCTGGCAGGTTGGCCGCACACTACCCGGTACGCGGACCCGAATCGGCATCCATCAGGCAAAGCGCAGGCCGCCACCTGCCACCTCTACCATCACCGTGGATTTAGGCGGGTATTTGCCCGCCAGTATGGCTTTGGCCAACGGGTTTTCGATCTCGCTCTGGATGGCGCGCTTCAGTGGCCGCGCGCCGTACACCGGGTCGAAACCGGCTTCGGCAATCAGCGCCAGTGCGTCGTCGCCTACCTGCAGGCTGATATCCAGCTTGGCCAGACGTGCCTCCAGCCGCTTTAGCTGGATACGCGCGATGGACTTTATCTGCGCCTCGCCCAGCGCGTGGAACACCACCAGCTCGTCGATACGGTTCACAAACTCGGGGCGGAAGTGCGACTTCACCTCGGCCATCACCGCCAGCTTGATGACCTGATAGTCGCTATCGGCCATGTTCTGGATGTGCTGGCTGCCCATATTGGACGTCATCACGATCACGGTATTCTTGAAGTCCACAGTGCGGCCCTGGCCATCGGTGAGGCGGCCGTCGTCCAGCACCTGCAACAGCACGTTGAACACATCCGGGTGGGCCTTTTCCACCTCGTCCAGCAGGATCACGCTGTAAGGCTTGCGGCGCACCTGCTCGGTGAGCATGCCGCCTTCCTCGTAGCCCACGTAGCCCGGTGGCGCACCGATCAGGCGCGATACCGAGTGCTTTTCCATGTACTCGGACATATCGATGCGGATCAGGTGCTCTTCGCTGTCAAACATGAAACCGGCCAGTGCCTTGCACAGCTCGGTCTTGCCCACGCCGGTGGGCCCCAGGAACAGGAAGCTGCCGTAAGGGCGGTTCGGGTCGGCCAGGCCGGAGCGCGAACGACGGATAGCGTCGGCCACCGCGGTTACCGCCTCGTTCTGCCCTACCACGCGCTGCTGTAGCACACTTTCCATCTGCAGCAGCTTGTCGCGCTCGCCGGTGAGCATCTTGCTCACCGGTATGCCAGTCATGCGCGACACCACCTCGGCGATTTCCTCGGCGCCGACCTGGGTACGCAGCAGGCGGTTCGGCTTGGCGTCGTCGCTACTGGCGGCCTCGGCGTCCTTCAGCCGGTTTTCCAGCTGCGGCAGCTGGCCGTACTGCAGCTCGGCCAGCTTTTGCCAGTCACCACGGCGCTTCAGCTCCTCGATTTCCAGTTTTACCTGCTCGATTTCTTCCTTGATCGCCTGGCTGCCCTGCTGGCTGGCTTTTTCGGCTTTCCAGATTTCTTCCAGATCGGCGTATTCGCGCGACAGGCTGTCGATTTCGTCCTCGATCAGCTGCAGGCGTTTGCGGGAGGCCTCGTCGCTCTCGCGTTTCACTGCCTCGCGCTCGATCTTGAGCTGGATCAGGCGGCGATCCAGCTTGTCCATTTCTTCCGGCTTGGAGTCCAGCTCCATCTTGATCTTGGATGCGGCCTCGTCGATCAGGTCGATGGCCTTGTCCGGCAGGAAGCGGTCGGTAATGTAGCGCTGGCTCAGCTCGGCGGCCGCCACGATGGCCGGGTCGGTAATGTCCACGCCGTGGTGGATTTCGTACTTTTCTTGCAGGCCGCGCAGGATGGCGATGGTGTCTTCCACCGACGGCTCGTTGACCATCACTTTCTGGAAACGGCGCTCCAGCGCGGCGTCTTTTTCGATGTACTTGCGGTACTCGTCCAGCGTGGTGGCACCCAGGCAGTGCAGCTCGCCGCGCGCCAGTGCCGGCTTCAGCATATTGCCGGCGTCCATCGCGCCATCGGCCTTGCCCGCGCCCACCATGGTGTGGATTTCGTCGATGAACAGGATGATGTTGCCTTCGTCCTTGGCCACATCGTTCAGCACCGCTTTCAGCCGCTCCTCGAACTCGCCGCGGAACTTGGCACCGGCAATCAGGCCGGCCATGTCCAGCACCAGCAGCTTCTTGTGCTTCAGGCTTTCCGGTACTTCGCCGTTCACAATGCGCTGCGCCAGCCCCTCCACAATGGCGGTCTTGCCCACGCCAGGCTCGCCGATCAGCACCGGGTTGTTCTTGGTACGCCGCTGCAGTACCTGGATGGCGCGGCGGATTTCGTCGTCGCGGCCGATCACCGGGTCCAGCTTGCCCATGCGCGCGCGCTCGGTCAGGTCCAGCGTGTATTTCTTCAAGGCCTCGCGCTGCTCTTCGGCGTCGGCGCTATCCACGCCATCGCCGCCGCGTACCGCGTCCACCGCCGCCACGATCGCCGACAGCTGGCCGCCGTGCTGTTTCAGCAGGCGCGCGGCTTCGCCTTTGTCTGCGGCCAACACCAGCAGGAACAGTTCGCTGGCAATAAACTGGTCGCCACGTTTGGTCGCCGCCTGGTCAGTGAGGTTCAGCAGCTTGCCCAGCTCGCGCGACACGGTGATGTCGCCATCGCCGCCGCTCACCTTTGGCAAACGCGCCACACTGTCGCGCAACGCACTTTTGAGTGCGCCGATATTGGTACCGGCACGCGCCAGCAGGCTGCCCACGCCGCTCTCGGCGTCGTCCAGCATGGCCAGCAGCAGGTGCTGCGGCTCGATGAAAGCATTATCCGAAGCCAGCGCCAGGCTCTGGGACTCGGCCAGGGCCTGCTGGAATTTGGTGGTGAGTTTGTCGAAACGCATGACAGCCTCCTTGGCAATGAAAATCCGATGCCATCTAGCTGGGGCGCAAGCCACTGCTTTTCAAGGTTCACATTGCCGGCTTTTTGCCTACCATCAAAGAGCAAGCCACGGTCAATAAAGCATGTCCTATCAAAACTGGGGGGCAATATGAAAATAAAACTACTGGCCATCACGCTGGCGCTGGGCTGTAGCAGCGCCATGGCAGACACCTCGGTGCTGGTTTTCGGTGCCTCGCATCACGGCAGCTGCGACGGCACGCGCTATAACTGCGACCTGAACAACAGCAACCCCGGCCTGGGCCTGGAGCTGGCCGAACCGCAAGTGGACTACAGCCTGTTTGTGCGTGGCGGCAGCTATCGCGACTCGCGGCGTGAAACGGCCTACTTTGTGGCCGGCGGCGGCCGCAAACACTGGGAAATCGGCGAAGACATCGTCGTAGGCGCCGGGCTGATGGTGGGCTACCTCAACGGCAGCGGCATGCACGGCCTGGCCGGGCTGCCCTTTGTTACCGTAGGGGGCAAGCTTTTGCAGCTGGAGATAGGCTATGTGCCGGAAATCCACTGGAAAGACCGCATGATGCCCGCCACCACCACCTTCAACCTGCGCTGGCAAATCGACTAGCAAACCCGCCAGACCGGCCGCGCCAAACGCGACCGGTTTTTTGCGCTGCCGCATAGGCGCTTTTATTGCAAGCAGGCATACTATGCACCATCTCGGATTCACCGCGTGCCCATGGCACCTGGCAACAGCATGACTTCACCTCTTTACCCTGCCCGTCTGGACTGGAGCACCGGTCTGCCAATGTCGGCCGACTACGGCGATGTGTACTTCTCGCGCGATAGCGGCCTGGCCGAAACCCGCCATGTATTTATCGACAACAACGATCTGCCGCAGCGTTTTGCCGCACTGCAAAACGGTGAGCTGTTTACCATAGGCGAAACCGGGTTTGGCACCGGGCTGAACTTTCTGATGGCGTGGCAGTGCTTTCTGGCCGACGCACCAGCAGGCGCACGGCTGGCCTTTGTCAGCACGGAAAAGCACCCGCTCTCCCCTGACGACATGCAGCGCGCGCTGGCCATGTGGCCAGCGTTGGCCGCAGAGGCCGGCGAGCTGCTGCAGCAATACCAGGCCATGGCACCGGGCTGGCACCGCTTTGTTCTGGCAGGCGGGCGCATTACGCTTACCCTGCTGGTAGGCGATGCACTTGCCACCCTGCCCGAACTGGACGCCAGCGTGGATGCGTGGTTCCTGGATGGCTTTGCCCCGTCACGCAACCCCGACATGTGGCAGCCGGCACTGTTCGAACAGCTGGCGCGCCTGAGCAAACCCGGCGCGACGCTGGCCACGTTTACCTGCGCCGGCGTGGTACGCCGTGGCCTGGCCGAGGCCGGCTTTGCCGTGCAAAAAGTCCCCGGCTTTGGCAGCAAACGGGAGATGACGCGTGGCCAGCTGGCCACCCCCGCCAGCAAAGGCTGGTCGGCACCCTGGTATGCACGCCCCAGTCTGCCCGAGCACCTGGAGCGCAGTGCCATTGTGGTAGGTGCCGGTATTGCCGGTGCCAGCATTGCCTACAGCCTGGCGATACGCGGCTGGCAGGTCACCGTGGTAGACCGCCATCCGGTGCCGGCCAACGAGGCCTCGGGCAACCCGCAAGGCGTGCTGTACACCAAGCTGTCGCCGCATTTCACCCCGCTCACCCAGCTGATTTTGTCCGGCTACAGTTACAGCCTGCGCACCCTGGCCAGCAGCCTGCCGCAAAGCGACGACACCTGGCGCCAGTGCGGTGTACTACAGCTGGCGCACAATGCCGAAGAAAGCAAACGCCAGCAAGGCCTGGGACTGGCGGGCCTGCCGCACGATATCCTGCACGCAGTGGACGCCGAGCAAGCCTCGCAGCTGGCTGGGCTACCCATCACGCAAGCAGGGCTGTATTTCCCGCAAGGTGGCTGGCTGCACCCGCCGGCGCTGGTACGCCGCCTGCTGGACCATCCCAACATCACCGTGCGCCTGGCCACCGCCATTACCGAGCTATCGCAAAACCCGGCCGACCATAGCTGGGTGGCCATAGGCAGTGATGGCCCACTGGCCATCGGCGGTATTGCCGTGCTGGCCACGGCCAACGAAACCGTGCAGTTCGACCCCACCTTCTACCTGCCGGTAAAACGCATCCGCGGCCAGGTATCGGTGGTTGCCGCCACCCCCGCCAGCAGCACGCTGAAAACCGTGCTGTGCGGTGAAGGCTATATTTCACCGCCGCGCAACGGCACGCACTGCATGGGCGCCACCTTCAAGTTTGATACCAGCGACACCCAGCCCTGCAACAGCGAACACCAGGAGAACCTGGACATGCTGGCGCAGATGGCTCCGGCACTGCACCAGGCGCTAGGCGGCGACAGCCTGGCGGCCAGCCAGTGCCATGGCCGCGCTGCGCTGCGCTGCACCAGCCCGGACTACCTGCCCATGTGCGGTGCCATTGTGGACCGCGAAGCCTTCAACGACCTGTACGCCCCTCTGGGCCGCGATGCGTCGCTGAAACTGAGCCAGGACGCCCCCGAGGTAACCGGCCTGTTTGTCAGCACCGCGCACGGCTCGCGCGGCATGGTTACGGCTCCGCTGTGCGGCGAGGTACTGGCCAGCCTGCTGGACAAGGAGCCGGCACCGCTGCCCAAGCCCATCATGGACGCCATCCACCCCAGCCGTTTCCTGATTCGCGACATCATTCGGCAGAAGCTGCGCGAACGCGACTGACCCCGTCTCGACCACAAAGCAAAAAGGCGCCGCTCATGTGAACGGCGCCTTTTTTATGGTGCAGCCTGCGTCAGGCATCGGCCCCCGCAGCGCGCAGCCGCTCGCGGATAGGCTCCGGGATGGACACCGACTTGCCCGCTTGATAATCCACCCACACCAGCGTCGCCTCGCCCACCGCGTACACGGTATTGTCGTCGCCAGCCAGGTAGAAGTGATGGCGTAGTGTCAGGCTGCTGCGGCCGACCTTGACCACCTCGCTGCTCACCATCACGGTAGCCGGGTAAGACAGCTCGCGCTTGTAGGTACAGCTGGTGCTGCCCAGCACCGGGCCGATGCCGGCCGGGTTGATGGGGTGGCCGATGCTGTCCAGCCATTCCACACGGATCTGCTCCATGTAGCGAAAATAATAGGTATTGTTCAGGTGCCCTACCGCGTCCATATCGCCCCAGCGCATGGTGATGGTACGGCGGTCCAGCAAAGGCAGTTTCTTGTCCATGGTGATCCTTTGTGTGCATTGCAGCATCATGATAGCGGCACACTTCCGTAAACGTAAGCCGGCTGCGCAAACGCACTGTTCGCACACCCCGCCCTGCTTGGGCTAAAATGCCAGCCCCTTACGCATGCACACGCCCATGGCCAAACTTTTTTACCGCTACGCGGCGATGAATAGCGGCAAGAGCACCCAGCTTTTGCAGATCGCCAACAACTACGAAACCATGGGCAAGGCCGTACGGCTGTACACCGCCGCCATCGACAACCGCTATGGCGTGGGCAAGATCACCTCGCGGCTGAATATCCAGCGCGACGCGCTGACCTACGACGACAGCTTTGATTTTCTGGCGCAGGACTACCAGGACATCGCCTGCGTGCTGATCGACGAGGCGCAGTTTCTCACCAGCCAGCAGGCGCAACAGCTGCACCGTTTGGCGCACACCCGCCACGTGCCGGTGATCTGTTTTGGCCTGCGCAGCGACTTCAAGGGCGAGCCCTTCCCGGGTGCCGCCTGGCTGCTATCGCTGGCAGAAGACATCGAAGAGATCAAGACCATCTGCACCTGTGGCCGCAAAGCCACCATGCATATCCGCGTAGACGGCCAGGGCCAGCGCCTGCAAGAAGGGCCGCAAGTTGATATTGGTGACGACACGCGCTACCACGCCGTGTGTGCCAAATGCTTTTATCAGGGCTATGCCCAGGAAGACACACCATGAGCAAACCCCGCCACGGCGGCAGCAAGCCCGCCCCTGCCAGCACCGAGCGCCAGGCTGCCGACAAACGCCACGCCCGCGCCGAGGCCGCGTGCCATACCGTGCTGCAGCTGTTTGCCAGCCTGGAAGAAGACAACGCCTGGCAAGCCTGCGAAATGGCCATGAAATACGGGCAAATGGCCGCCGTTTACGCGCGCAAGATCCGCAATGGCCGCGTCATCAGCGCCCCGGACTTCAACGCCGCGGTGGAGGTATGCACCAGCGCCCGCCGCGCGCTGCGCAGCCTGGACGCCGAGCTGGTCTTTGCCGGCCACCCGCGCCAGGCCGAGCTGGCCGAGGCCGCCAGCGCCAGCTACCAGGTACTGCTGGACCATCACCAGCTGACCAAGGGCAAAGCCTGAGCCACGGCCAGCGCGCGGCCTGAGCTGCCCCGCAAAGCACAAGGCCACGGCATAGCCGTGGCCTTGTTGTTTTACTACGCCAGAGCCAGCAATCAGCCCGCCTGCGCCGCCTGCCACTGCGCATGAATGCGGCCAACCTCACCCAGCCAGCGCTGCTTGTCCTGCACTGGCAGCCAGCTGGCCTCGAAGCTGTTGTTCACCAGCTGTGCCACTTCTTCTGCCGTCAGGCCCAGTGCCTCGCGGCAGCATCCAGCTGCGCCTGCGCGGTGCGTACTTCGGCGCTAGATAGCAGGCCGAGGTAGCGCGGTGCAACGTAGCCGACCAGCAGACCTAGGATGGCGACGCGACCAGCAGATCCAGCAGGATGAAACCGCGTGGTGCTTGGGGTCGCCGGATATTATGGTTTGGCATAACGTGGGCAATCATGATTCAAAACAAACAGCCAAGGTTGGCCGCAAGGAGGTGATGGCGTGCCGCCAGCCTATTGGCGCGGTAAACGTTGGGCTTCATTTCATTCAGCCCAACCTACCGTGCTGCCCCCACGTAGTTTTCCAGCCGCCAAGCATGCGGGCTATTTGTGATAAGCGTCATCGCAGACTGAGAGAAACCGGCAACACCGCATAGCAATACACCAGCCAGAATATTCTTCGATCGACATTTCATGCTCTTACCTTTCGTGTCGCACCGCTCACACTCAACCATCAAGGTTGGCCGCAACGCGGTGATGGCATGCGGCCGGCTTTGTTGCACAAATCAGCCGTAGGTCGAACTACCCCAATCCCCAGACGGATTTATCCCATACGGACCGTTTGCGGCGTGCCCAGTGCTGTGAAGCGATTCAGAATCGCTGCACAGATTTGAAGCTCCGCTACTTGCCGGTCAAAGTCCCGTGACTTAACCCGATCTGCCAGCAATTTGAAACAGTGCATCTTCGTTTCGACCAAGCTGCGGCGATGGTAGCCACTCCACTTTTTCCAGAGCGCGCGCCCCAGATACTTCACCGCTCGTAGCGACTCATTGCGAGCCTGATTGCCCCGTAAATTCCCTTTCCAGAATTGGCCATTTCGACGTGGGGGAATGATGGCTGCCGCCCCACGCTCTGCAATCGCTGCGTAACATAGGCGTGTGTCGTACGCCCCATCCGTGGTGACGGTTACCAGTCCCTCTCCCGCCGGAATTTGCGATAGCAGCTCTGGCAGCATCGTGGCATCTCCAGTGCGATTGTCGGTCACTTCCATTGCCCGGATTTCCAGCGTTTGCGCATCTATGCCCAGATGCAGCTTGCGCCATTGGCGGCGGTAATCAGCGCCATGCTTTTTCACCTTCCACTCGCCTTCACCCATCATCTTGATGCCGGTGCTATCCACCAAGAGATGCAGACAACCTTGCTTTTTCTGTACCGGGATGCGGACTTGCAGGTCTTTCTGGCGGCGGGAAAGCGTGCTGAAGTCGGGGACGGCCCAGTCAAGGCCAGCCAGGCGCAACATACTTTCGACCATACCTGTGGCTTGCCGTAGCGCCAGGCCAAAGAGGCATTTGATGGTGAGACAGAACTGGATGGCAGCATCAGAAAAAGTTAGCTGCCGTCCCCGCCTGCCGGTAGCCGGTGCCAACCAGTTCATGCCTTTGTCGAGCCAGAGAAGGAGCTGCCCTCGTTGCTTGAGGGACTGGTTGTATGACTGCCAGTTGATGGTTTGGTACTTGGGAGGAAGGGGCTTGCTCATGCGGTCATTCTACCGGACGGACGCAAGCACTGATTTGTGCAACAAAGCCGATCGGCATAACTCAGCGGATTATTCCACGCATACCTGTAACGATTGAAATCCTGCATATCGCCTGGGGCGCTGATCTGCGGATCCGGGCTCAGGAAGCGCCCCAGTAGCGGATCGTAAATCCGCGCGTTCATGTTGATCAGACCCAGCTCGTCCAGGTGCTCGTGACCGGTGTAACCGCGGTCGGTCGTCTGGCCGACAATGCCCGGGTTGGCCGCGTCGGTCTGCCCGCTGGCGTAGCGGCGTTTGCCCCACGCGTCAAAGCCCAGGCTTTCCAGCAGCTGGCCGCTGCTGCCCATGATGGCCCGGTTGCTGCCCAGGTGGTCTTTGACCCAGTAGCGTTCTTCTTCTGCGGCCTGGCCGGCGGCCGGGTTGTCGCGTTTGACGACTTCGCCAATGACGTCGCCCAGGGCGGTGAGGTAGTGCTTGTGTTCAACTTTACCATCAGTGCCGATGGTTTTCTCGTAGAACAGGCCACTGCCTTTGCCGGGGTTGAAGTACAGCTGGGTGCCGTATTGGCTGGACACTGGCTTGATGCGCTCGTG